>JBBEBH010000055.1:0-13941 GCA_040882445.1 Ferruginibacter sp.
TGGCTACAGCCCCACCTTTTTGAGTAGCGTTTATATTAATAAAATCAACCGGTAAGGGATCCACTTCTGAGCACACAGCAAATTGTATGTCATCTATAGCAAAATCATTACCACAACCTCTGGTGGTGCCATTTGTCATACTTAATCTCAACCTTAATGCTGATGTAGGGATGTTGAAAAGCACTGCCAATTGAATCCAAGTAGGGGTAAGGCTTTGAGGTACTGAATTGGCGGTAACTGTTTGTGCCTCAACCCAAGTTTCGCCGCTGGCATCTACGCTATGTTCTAATTTAAAGCTAATGGTAGGTAACAATGCATTTGGAGCACAGGTTCCTTGGGTATTTACGTTCATTAAAAACATCCTGGCTGTGTAGGTGCCTGGTGAAAATCCAATTACTCCGTTTGTTAGTACTTTATTGTAAAATTTTTCCCCGTCTCCATTTACTACCAGCATTTTGCCATCTACATCTCCGGGGGTATAGTCGGGTGCAGCGTGCCATTCTGGCCTTTGTTGGGTGTTGTTGATGATGCGATAATAACCATCGTTCAAAGCGCCAGTTTCACTAAAACCCAAGTTTAAAACGTCGGGATGAGACGTAGAAGTTGTTCCTTTACCAAAGCTTTCTGACCAAAGAACGGTTACGTATGAACAAGATGTTTGCGCAGTTACTTTATTAAAAGAATTTACAAAGCAAAATACTGTAAATAGCATTACAGCAATAGAGGTAGATTTAACTTGCATATAAAATTTTTTTTCATAGTTAAAATGCTGTTAATCAACTTGGAGTGGGGAGCTTGGTCAAATAACAAAGTGTTCTTAAATGCATTTTGTTATTTGTTTCTAAAAATTGCACTTATCAATTGAACTCAGTGCTAATAACGGCAAACAACTTTTTATATTATCTAATAATTTAAATTTATTTTTTTACATCTTCTATCTTTTAAAAAATAGTAGGGTTAAATTAGTTTAGATATTGCCAAAGTATTATTAGTCTTATACTTACGAAATATAAATATATTTCATAAGTATAATTATTTTGAAAGTACAACAGCTTTTTAATAAAGTTTAATTGTTGTAAATGGTGGTGTACTGTTTATTTAGAAAAAATTTTACATCAATGGAAGTGTTGGTTACAACATTGTAAATATCAGCATATATCTATTTGAGGTAGTTGTTTTTCCAAAGATCAAGTGCCAGGCTGCCAAACACGGATACCCGTTCTACAATAATCGATATCGCTTTTGTTTACGTCGTACTTTATTTCTAAGTCGCCGCTATTGGTATCTGCTGTTCTATTCTTAATTTCTTGCTCGTTTACTAGGGTTACTAATTGCTCTACAAATAGCTTTTTGTCCTTGATGTCTATTTTAAATAAAATAAAAAATTCACCTTCTTTGCCGCAGCCTTCTGCTATGTATGCCTTTACTTTGATAGTTGCTGTTGCATGATAGGTTTTTAAAAATTTATCTAAAAATTTGCTAGACACTGTTCCGCAACACCTGCTTCCAAAATACACACTCACATCATAACTGCTATCATTTAAAACTGTTTGCAAAGTATCTTTTTTTAAATTGGCTTTATTTGCTGCACAGGTAATGAAACCCACCATGCAGCAAAAACCAACAAGTAGATGATTTATTTTCATATTGTAATGCTAATCATTTGTTTTCATAAAATTGTTGTTTTTAATTGGGTTAAAAGTTAAAATAAATTTCGCTTCCTACCAGGTTATACCGTTTCTAAAACTATTTCAATAATCCTTTGCTGTTCCCATACCGATGGGTTAACTTTGCCGTATGACTATAGAATTATTGAAAGATATGAGGGACCGTTTGGTGGTCTTGAGGAGGTTTCTTTGACGTTGCTAACAGAGAAGCTAAAATAAATAATGACAAAACACTTTCGCTTTCGCCCGGTTTTTGGGACGATAATGCACGTGCTACCTCTATTTTAAAAGAAATCAAAGTAAATGAATATTGGGTAAACATGTTTAACAATGTTACTACCGCAGTAGAAGACTTTGCTGTGCTGTTCCAATTCTGGAAAGAAGGAGAGGCCGCAGAAGAGGAAGTACGTGAAGCCTTCAACAATGCCAACGAAGCTATTGAAGAAGCGGAGTTCAAAAGCACCCTCAACGAACCCGAAGATGCCCTACCTGCTGTGATGGAAATAAACAGTGGCGCGGGTGGTACAGAAAGTCAAGATTGGGCAGAAATACTTTCGCGCATGTATAGAATGTACGGAGAAAAACAAGGCTGGACGGTAACAGAAATGGATTGGCAATGGGGCGATGGGGCTGGTATTAAAGCCTGCACATATCAGTTCGACGGGCCTTTTGCATTTGGATTTTTAAAAGCAGAAAGTGGCGTACACCGACTGGTGCGCATTTCACCCTTCGACAGTAATGCAAGACGACACACTTCTTTTGCCAGCGTATATGTGTACCCGTTAGTAGATGATACTATTACCATAGATGTGAATTTAGCCGACGTAAAAATGGAAACCTCCAGAAGTGGTGGTGCGGGTGGACAAAAAGTAAACAAAGTAGAAACCAAAGTGCAACTTACCCATATTCCTACAGGTATCGTTGTGGTTTGTCAGCAAGATAGAAGCCAACTTGGCAACCGAGAACTAGCCATGCAAATGCTAAAAAGCAGGCTCTACGAAATTGAATTACAAAAAAGGAACGAACTTAAAAATGCCACTAACAGTAAGAAAAAGAAAATAGAGTGGGGCAGCCAGATTAGCAGTTATGTTTTTCATCCCTATAAAATGATTAAAGATCATCGTACCGATTATGAAGTGGGTAACGTAGCACCTGTGATGGATGGAGATTTAGATGGTTTTATAAAAGCTTATTTGATGAGTGAAAAAGAAACAGACGCATCTTAATCAACACAACAACGATTAAAGGAATTTGAATGAAAAAAATATTTTTTATCTGTGTATCAGCTACTTGCCTGGCCATTGGATGTAACAGCAACAACACAATGGAAAATACTGTTATAATACAAACGGCAGACACTGTTGCTAAGAGCACAAACACCGCCGCCGACATGATTGTGGCAGTGAACGATGTATCTGCCTCTGAAATGAAAGATGATGCTGTTTTTGCCGATGGCAGCATACCCACCTCATGGGAAAATGCTGGTATCACAGATGTGAGAGGGCTTAAACTATTTTTGAAACAAGTGCAACAATGGGTAATTACAAATAACAAGGTACAACTAGCGTTGGCGGTAAAATATCCACTTAACAACATTCAGCACAAAGAAGATCTGATGGCTGCTTATGACCAGGTTTTTACCAAAGACGTAAAACTTTCTTTTGCCATTATTAACTTCAACCAGATTTTTAGAAACTCTAAAGGGGTGATGACATCGGGAGGCCGGGCTTGGATAACACAGGAGGGGACAAACTTTAAAATTTTTGCTATCAATCCATAATTAAACAACACATTTATGCAATACGGAGACTTTTATTATCCATTGCCTGCCAATGAGCCGGTATTGAATTATGCACCTGGATCTGCCGAAAAGAAAAGATTAAAGGATGTTTTAAAAGAACTAAAATCTGTGAAGATAGATGTGCCCATGTATATTGGCGCTGAAGAGGTACGAACTGGGAAAACCGTTGATATTCGACCTCCGCACGAACGCCAACATGTGCTGGGTCAATTTCATGCCGGAGATGCATCGCATGTTAAAAAAGCGATCAATGCAGCTCTCAAAGCAAAAGACAAATGGGCCAACCTAAGTTGGGAAAACAGAGCTAATATATTTTTAAAAGCAGCCGATTTATTGGCTAGTAAATACCGCCCTTACATAAACGGCACTACGATGTTGGGGCAAAGTAAAAATGTGTATCAGGCCGAAATCGATAGTGCTTGTGAGTTGATCGACTTCCTTCGATTCAATGTTCATTTTTTAAGTGAGATATACCGACAGCAGCCAATTAGCGGTGCAGGCATTTATAACCGTTTAGAATACCGTCCGCTCGAAGGATTTGTATTTGCATTAACGCCCTTTAACTTCACCGCTATTGGTGGCAATCTCCCGGCCAGTGCTGCCATGTGTGGCAATGTGGTGGTATGGAAATGTGCCAATACGCAAGTATACAGCGCGCAAATGTTTATGCGTATACTCAAAGAAGCAGGGTTACCAAACGGTGTTATTAACTTGGTTTTTGTAGATGGTGTAACCGCAGGCGATGTAATTTTTAACCATCCAGATTTTGCTGGTATTCATTTTACTGGTAGTACCGGTGTATTTAATAAGATGTGGGAAACCATCGGTAAAAATATGGGGATGTATAAATCATACCCCCGCATTGTGGGTGAAACGGGCGGAAAAGATTTTGTAATTGCTCACAAATCTGCCGATGTAAACGCAGTGGTAACCGCATTGGCTCGCGGTGCTTTTGAATACCAAGGACAAAAATGTTCGGCAGCCTCTAGGGCATATATTCCTTCTAATATGGCCGCTGCAGTAAAGAAGCAACTTATAGAAGCCGTGAAATCGATGAAAATGGGAACAGTAGAAGATTTTACCAATTTTGTGAATGCAGTGATAGATGAAAAAAGTTTCGATAAACTAGAAGGGTACATCAAAAATGTGCGCAAGAGAAATAGTGGCGCCAAAATATGGGTGGGGGGAAAAACCGATAAAACAACAGGCTATTTTATAGAGCCAACCGTTATCGAAGCTATTGATCCAATGTATGTAACCATGTGTGAAGAATTGTTTGGACCTGTGCTCACCATTTATATTTACGACGAAAATAAATTCGAAGAAACGCTCAAATTGGTGGATAGTACTTCGCCTTACGCTTTAACAGGTGCGGTGTTGGCTCACGACAGGTTTGCCGTAGAACTAGCTACCAACAAGCTACGCAACAGTGCAGGTAACTTTTACATCAACGATAAGCCTACGGGTGCCGTAGTGGGGCAACAACCTTTTGGGGGTGCTAGGGCTAGCGGAACAAATGATAAAGCGGGTTCGGCTTTGAACCTATATCGTTGGTTAAGTGCAAGAACTATTAAGGAAACATTTAATCCGCCGGTAGATTACAAATATCCATTCCTATTAGAAAAATAAACGACTTATTTTTATAGTAAGAGGCTGTACTTGTTACAGCCTCTTACGAATAAGGTACATACCTGGTTTGTTCACATGTTTTTTAACCAGATCGGTTACCCATCACCCCAAAAAAAACTGCTTCTCTTAAAGCTGGATATCCTTTTAACGCTTACCCACAGCAGGCAAGCTGGCCAACTAACAATAGCACAGTAACCACTCCAAGGAGTAAAATAGCAACAACCCTTTAATAAAGAAAGCTTGGGAAGCCTTTTTTATATTGGTACAATGGAACTACATTCGTGTAAATATTTAATGCATTACATCTCATGCAATTATTACTTTCATCAGAACAACTGAAATTGAGTATCAAACGTCTTTCGCATCAACTAATCGAAAGTTATCATTCATTAAACGATGTGGTGTTTATTGGTATTCAACCCAGAGGTATTCGTGTAAGCGAATTGATTGTTGAAGAAATTCAGCGGATTTGTCCAAACGAAAATATTCAATATGGGATCTTAGACATTACTTTTTACAGAGATGATATCCGCGAAGAGTTTCATGTTGCCAGCGAAACAAG
This sequence comes from Ferruginibacter sp., assembly GCA_040882445.1. Lineage (GTDB taxonomy): Bacteria > Bacteroidota > Bacteroidia > Chitinophagales > Chitinophagaceae > Ferruginibacter. Next base: position 5,660 of record JBBEBH010000055.1, read on the forward strand.
AGTGCCGTTTTCTATCGAAGATAAAATGGTGGTGCTAATAGACGATGTATTATATACTGGTAGAACCATCCGTTCGGCGCTAGACGCTCTGCAGGATTTTGGGCGTCCAAAAAAAGTAGAGCTTTGTGTGTTGGTCAACAGGCGCTTTAATCGAGAATTGCCGATACAGCCCGACTATTTTGGTATTGCAATTGATTCTGTAGTAACTCAAAAAGTAAAAGTAGAGTGGGATAGGGAAGAAGTGATGATGTATTAGGGTTTTGCTAGGTTTGTTGCAGAGCGCAAGTAAACACCAAGTATTAAATGGGTGAGTTGGATAGATATCAACCTACAAAGATGTTTCTCCCTCTATTTTTGAATTAAAAAAGGAAGTGCGCACATAAATATTTTCCCTTAGCTTTGACCCTTAATGCAACTATCTACCAAACATCTACTAGGCATTAAGGATCTTCCGGCAGAAGATATCTCTACTATTTTAACAACAGCAGCACAGTTCAAAGAAGTTTTACAGCGGCCCATCAAAAAAGTGCCTTCACTGCGTGATGTAACGATTGTGAATCTTTTTTATGAGAATAGCACCAGAACCCGTATTTCGTTTGAACTGGCAGAAAAAAGGCTAAGTGCCGATACCATTAATTTTGCGGCATCTGCATCCTCTGTGAGTAAAGGAGAAACACTTTTAGATACTGTGAACAATATCTTAAGTATGAAGGTAGATATGGTGGTGATACGGCACAGTGCCAGTGGAGCACCTCATTTTCTTTCGAAGCACTTGCCAGCAACTGCTATCATTAATGCAGGAGATGGCATCAACGAACACCCCACCCAAGCTTTATTGGATGCCTTTTCTATTCAAGAAAAAATGGGGGAATTGGCAGGTAAAAAAATAGTACTTATTGGCGATATCATGCACTCTAGGGTAGCATTGAGCAATATTTATTTGCTTAAAAAAATGGGTGCGGAAGTAATGGTGGCTGGTCCGCCAACTTTAATTCCTACTCATATAAAAGAAGCGTTGGGCGTACAAGTAGAATACAATTTAAAAAAAGCATTGGCTTGGTGCGATGTGGCCAATGTGTTGCGCATACAATTGGAGCGACAAAATCAAGTATTGTTTTCCTCTCTGCGCGAATACAACTTAGCATACGGGGTTACTCGAAAATTATTAGACGCAATAGGAAAAGAGATCGTTATTATGCATCCCGGACCTATTAACAGAGGTGTTGAAATAGACAGCGATGTGGCAAATGGCCACGAATCTATTATATTGCAGCAAGTTGAAAACGGGGTAGCAGTAAGAATGGCGGTGTTGTATTTACTGGCTGGTAAAAAAGATGGTTGATCTTAAAAAACCCGCTTACGGGTAACTATAACGGCTATACGCAGTTGCACACTTAATTATCAAATCTGATATATCAATTTATGCAAAGAGTTTGTTTATTTCCAGGAACCTTCGATCCGGTTACATTAGGTCATACCGATATCATCAACCGCGCACTGCCTTTGTTTGATAAACTAATAATTGGAATTGGACGCAACAACAATAAAGTGCCGATGTTTTCCGAACAACAACGTTTGCAATGGCTCCGCGATATCTACAAACACAATCCCAAAGTAACTGCAGTACTGTATGATGGGCTTACAGTTGATTGCTGTAAGTTGGTGGGTGCTAATTTTATCTTAAGAGGTATTCGTTACGTTAATGACTTTGAATATGAAAAAGCGATTGCAGACATGAATAGAAGTTTGGAAGATGATATTGAAACCATTTTTCTGACCTGCCTTCCTCAATACACATCAGTGGCTAGTACATTGGTTAGAGATGTTATTAAAAATGGAGGCGATGTATCCCGATTTTTACCTTCGGAGGTAAATGAAAGTATTAAACAAAATAGCCTTGGAAAATAAAACAATCTGGTTTAATTCAACGCTGAGCATAGCAGATTTACATACCCTATCACCCGCAACGCTCGGGCAACATCTTGGCATGGAGTGGGAGGATATTGGTTCCGATTTTCTTAAAATGAAAATGCCGGTCGATCATCGTACCCTTCAGCCTTATGGCCTGTTGCATGGAGGTGCAAGTTGTGCCCTAGCAGAAACAGTGGGGAGCGTGGCTTCTGCATTGGTGATAGACACACAAAAGTTCATGTGCGTTGGGCTCGAAATAAATGCAAATCATATTCGCGCTGTGAGAAATGGCTATGTATCTGCAACGGCCAAACCTTTGCATATAGGCGCCACCACACATGTGTGGGATATTAAAATACACAATGAGGCTGGCAAGCTGGTGTGTGTAAGCAGACTAACAGTGGCGATTTTGAAGAAAAAAGGGGAGTAATGTTTATCAAGGTTCATCAAAAAAACGCTGCAGTATTGCTCTAATATTTTTATAAGTATTGTTCATGGGCTCCTGAATATCTTTGGTTGGTACCCATTTAACAATGGTAATATCTTCTGCAGTTTGGGGTTGTAGCTGCTGCTGGCTGCTGCTAGTGAAATAAAACCAGTGTGTTGTTTTTATAAAATGTTTGCCATACTCATTGTAGGTATGGTAGGTTTCACCAATTTTATTTTTGAAGGTAAGATTCTTCACACCTGTTTCTTCTTCAATTTCTCTTTCAGCACAATTAAGTTCCGTTTCTCCCACTTCTAATTTTCCTTTTGGGAGGTCCCATTTGTTTCTTCTATAAATAAAAAGCAATTCTTTTTCATCGTTTTGTACCACGCCTCCACAGGCTTCAATGGCGGTAAAATGTTTAAAGAAGGCTTTTTTTAGCTGATCAAAATTCTCAAAGCAAAGTACACCTGCGTGGTAATGATCTTTTTTGATCTCATGCAGCAAAGTGTTGATGGCAGGAGTAGAGCATTCTTCTACTAGCACAGCATCTGGATGTTTCACCAATTCCTGTAATGCAGGGTCGAGGGCATCACAGAGATAAACAGGTTTCTCATCAAAATAAATACTAATCTTCATATTGCTTTATTTCGATAGTAAAAATAGTGGATTGTCATCAGATTAAAAGGCTCATATACTATCTTTGAGGCCAATTCGCCAGAGGATTTCACTTTTTACAACCACTCCAAATGACATCAAACGAAGCTGCTGTTGCAGAAAAATTATTACAAGTAAAAGCGGTGCAGCTCAATGCTGAACATCCTTTTACCTGGGCCAGCGGATGGAAAAGTCCAATTTATTGCGACAACAGAAAGGTGTTGTCATACCCTTACGTTCGTGATTTTGTGAAAAGCGAACTTAGTAGCGTGATCTTTGAACAGTTTCCTGGCGCCGAAGCCTTGGCGGGTGTGGCAACAGCTGGAATTGCTTGGGGCGCTATGGCAGCGGATCAACTGAAATTACCTTATATGTACGTTCGTCCCAAACCCAAAGAACATGGGCTGGGTAACCAAATTGAAGGGGCTTATACTAAAGCACAAAAAGTGTTGGTGATAGAAGACCTGATATCTACGGGCAAAAGTAGTTTGCAGGTTTGCGAAGTACTCCGCCAAGCCGGCGTAGAAGTGATAGGCATGGTATCTATTTTTAATTACGGGTTTCCGGAAGCTACTGCAGCTTTTGAAAAAGCAGGTATTCCCTTTGTATCGCTTACCAACTACTCAGTATTGGTTCAATTGGCAGAGGAAAAAAATATGTTACTACCCGAACAGGTAAAAGACTTGTTAAATTGGCGAAACAATCCCTCAGAATGGGGGAGATAAAATAACTTTATGAAAAATAAAAAGCGTATGAAATACATGGCTCTTTGTTGGGTGTTATTTTTTTCGGTATTACAACATGCTTCAGCACAGATAAAACCCGGAAAAGCTATCATCATTACTCCCGGTGTGAACTGCGAATTGTGCAAAACAAGGATCGAAAACTATCTACGACGCCAGTATGGAGTTACTTCTGTGAAAGTAGATGTAAAAAAGAAAACTGTGTTGGTTACCTGGTACCCCGATCGAACTAATATAGAAGAAGTAAAGGCCGCGATAGCAACCGTTGGATACGATGCCGATGATGTTACCAAAGAAGAAACAGCGTATAAAAAACTTCCTCCAAGTTGTAAGATACCAGTAACAATTAAAGACAGCACAAACAATTAATTGAACGATGATCATACTAAGGGTCGCTTTTGAAGCGGCCCTTTTTTTGTTTTGAAATTAATGAATTAATCAGCTGTGCAGTGTTTGCAAGCCGCAATACATTTCCAACTACAAAGTATGGGTTTAAAAGAGAGGAATTTGTTGTTGACTGGTATAATCGATGTTGAAATTTTTATAAACCCCAGCTTTTCCCACTTTTATGTTTCCTACAGCTCTTACGTTGACCGTTTTTTTGAAAAGTGAGGTCAATCCATTTTTAAACAAATTTTTCATATCTAAGTCGAGTTTTATAGGAATGGTAAAAACGTCTCTTTTTGGAATAGCAACTTGTAGCTCCTGATTGGAGTGCCCCAGAAAAGTGCCATCAACATAAATGTCCAATTCTGTTCTTTTTAACTCCATTCCAAAATTGTTTGGATTATAATAAATGAGGTCAACTTTCAAAACACTGGCAGAAAATCCCAACTTATCTAGCGCTAGGTTATTAAAATCGCGGAATACCAAATCTTGAGGTGTACGACAAGATGACAGAAATAGGATAGCCAAAACAAATAATAGCTTTATAGAAGAGGGTAGTTGCATGTAAACTTTTTTTTAATACTGCAATATACGATTTTGGTGGATATTCATAAAATTCGGCTTTTAAGATTTCAAAATGTTGTACTAAATAAAGTAGTCAATTTCTTTAAAAACAACTTAGCATTGTAGAAAATGTGTACTATTAAATTTAGTTTTAAAAAAACAATTTAAAATATTGAATTACAATGTATAAATATAATTTAACTAATTATATAATTTATATTAAAAATGAATATTTACTCAAAAATTTCAATTTTTTCATTCAACTTTATGAAACATCTAATAAAAATAATATAAACTTATAAATAATTGATATACAATAATATAAAAGATATATCTTTATAATAAATTCATATAAAAAAATGTATGATAAAATTATTCCAGTAGAATGTGTTTAACATCCGTTTAATTCAACTATTTTAAATATAAAGTAATGTAAAGCTCAAAAGTTTCCAGGCCTTTAAATCGCCTTATTTGAGGTTGAATAAAAATTGAGCAAGTAGCAGACAAAAAGTCTGGTTGTTATTTTTTGTTCAGATCATCTAATGCCTCAAGTAAAATTGTATTGTTTGAATAAAAATAAAATTTTAAAACATGGTGAAGATTCATTTGTATTTCTGTTGTATGTACTTACACCTGCCACTTAAAGGTATAAGTACTCAAAATATACGGAAAATACTGTAATATTTTTGTCATATTAAAAAACAATCACTATGTTTGTTTGCAGATCGAGTTATAACATCACCTCTGTTGTGCTCAATTTCTTCACCTCTCCAATGTCTTCTGAACAGACGCATCGTTTGATGACCAGTAATGATTCAAAACTAAACCACAAGTAATGACAAAATTGTACACCCTTCTTTCTGCTCTTGTAAGCGACCTGATTCATGCAAATACATTGTATTTTTTTGCGGGATATCTAATACTGAAAAAAAATAATTTACAGCCCATCTTTCTTACAAAGTAAGGGCAAAGGTTTTTCGTTCATTTTCCAATGATCATTAAAACCCGTCAAATTCATCATTCATTGAAAAAAATAGGCAGCCATTAGGTATCTATATTATTCAACATTTTTAAAAGCAATGTAAACAATGAAACACTTTTTTTTAATTTTAATAGCCTACGCCTTTTTTAATATAAATGCAAAAGCACAAACAATTAACCTTGTTGCTGCTAACTATCATTTAAAAGCCAACATAGAAAAAGGCCAATTATACATGAGTTGGCACACTGCTGGTACAAACATGGATACCAATTTTGGGGTACAAGCAAGTAACGATGCTGTGCATTACAGCACTATAGGTTATTTACTGTAGGTAATTTAAAGTTAAGGAGGGGAGGCCACAATAGATTTCCAACTGCAAAATTTGTGTTTAAAACAACAAATTGCTAAAATAAAGCCAGGTATGCTTCACTTCAGGGTTTTACAACAATTAACAATTCACACAGCCATTGCCAGCGAGGCAATCGGTATCTAAAAATAATAAATCACTTACGCTATTTTAATAGCATATAGTAATAACAATGTTTTCTTTGGGGGTTACAGAACCAAGCGGTTCATAACAAAAGCTGCATTTCTATGCAGCTTTTATTTTTTTAATGTGCCTTCTTTTTTACCACTGGTAATTTAGTTTTTAAAAAATAGTACACTATCTATCGCTGTTTCGGTTTTCTTTGGTAAATTAGAGCCCTGATTAGATATTCTCTGAAATTCTTAACACTACACTGACATTCAATTAATTATATAAAATAATGAGAACATTATTATTTTCTCTTTTCTTGTTGCTTTCTATTCAACTTACTGCACAAGATTTTTCTAACAAGGGAAAGGATTTTTATTTGTGTTTTCCTCAGCACGTACCCAACTCTGCTACTAACCTTGCTACCTTGAGCATTTTTATTACATCAAATTTGGCAAGTAGTGGAACGATTACAATGGGCAATGGTTTTTTTAGTTCAACATTTAATATTGCGGCCAATGGTATTCAGGAAATACAAATTCCTTGGAATGCCCTTGTTCATATCAGCAATGCAGAGTCTAATACTGTAATCAACAAATCAATTCGAATTCAAACCAATGCCGGACAGCCAGCGGTAGTAGCATATGCGCAACAATGGGCAGGGGCGAGGAGCGCAGCCACTTTGCTATTGCCAGTAAACGTATTGGGCAGAAAATATTATGCTGCTAGTTTTACACAATCCGGTAGTAATTTTAGTACCAACATTGCAAGGTCTCAATTTCAGATCATCGCCGTGAAGCCAAACACCAACGTATCTATTACCCCACGTAAAAATGGTGTTTTGGGAACACCATTTGTTATTAACTTGCCCAATGCGGGTGACATGTACCAATACCAATCAACAGACGCATTGGCCAATATTCAAGATATCACTGGTACGTTTATAGAATCTATAGCTTCGGGCACTAGTGGCTGTTTACCGATTGCAGTATTTTCTGGTTCCTCCAATATTACTTTTGGTATTGCAGGTTGTAATACTGGTAATTCGTATGATCCTTTGTTTCAACAATTATATCCTGTATCTACTTGGGGTAAAAATTTTGGCTTTATACCTTTTCAAGGTTATCCTAATGGCAATCCTTATCGGGTAATGGCTAGTGAAAACAATACCAACGTATTTTTTAATGGCACCCAAGTGGCTACGCTAAATGCTGGTGAAATTTATCCAAATACCTACACTTCTACGCCCATCGTTATAAGCTCACCCACTAATATTACATCTGATAAGCCCATTTGTATAAGTCAGTTCATGCAACGAAATGCTTGTTCTGGTAGGGGAAGTACGCAAGGAGATCCTGATATGGTGATCTTAAATCCTATAGAACAAAATATCAGCGATATCACTATTTTTTCTTCTTCCCGCCAAGCCATCTCAGAGCAATTTGTGAATATTTTATTGAAAACGGTTGCCATTCCTAGTTTTAGAATCAACAATGTGGTTCCTATTGGCGCAAACTGGTTGCCCATGGCTACCTTACCCGGATATTCATATTTAAGGTATCAATTACCATCACAAACTCCAGGAACTTCAACTTCTGCTAGGTTATCTGCAGATAGCGGCTTTAATGCCATTGCGTATGGGTTGGGAAATTTTGAATCTTATGCATACTCTGCAGGTACCAATGTTAAAGACCTATACCAGCAGGTAGGGGTTTCTTCACCACTCGGCATCGAAAATACTCCCTCTGTTTGTGCAGGTTCTCCATTTAAATTCAAAGTGTCGCTACCTTACCTAGCAGATTCTATCCGATGGAACCTTAGCAGTCTTCCGGGATCTCCGCCAAATGTGCTGATCAATTATTCAATTCCTGCGGTACCTTCCGATGCAGACTCCACCACGGTGGTAAATGGCAGAACAATTTATTGGTACTCTCTTCCTAATTTTTACAATTTTGCTGTTGCAGGCACTTTCCCAGTTTCTATCACCACTTATACGGCTAACAACGACGGATGTGGAAATGAACAAATCATCGACTTTGAGCTACAAATTTCTAATCCCCCCGTGGCTGGTTTTACAGAAGTGCACAACGGGTGCGTTGGCAGTCTGGTTCAGTTTACGGATCAAACCGTTACTAC
>JBBEBH010000056.1:0-43656 GCA_040882445.1 Ferruginibacter sp.
CCTTCTTTGGTAGCTGTTTCGGTTCGCCAAGAATGTTCGTTTTCCATCACCACTTCGTGAATAGACATACCCGTTTTTCTACACCAGTGCAATAATTCGTTGGCAGTATTAATTGGAAATGGTAACTCTACCATAGCATTGCCTGATCTAATTTCGCCTTCCTGTTGCACAAATCCACCACCTACCGAATAATAGGTTTCTGCAATGGTTTCACCATTCTGTAATTCTACCAAAAAAGTAAGAGCGTTAGGATGAAGAGGAAGCGATTCGGTAAACAAAAACTCAATATCTTCTAAGGCATCAAAATCAATTTCGTGACGACCAGCTATCAGTAATTTTTTCATCTGATAAATATCATCGATTTTGGCAGAAATGCTGTTTACGTCGAAGGTAACCGGATCGTCGCCGCTCAAACCCAATTGCACGGCGATATCGGTACCATGCCCAACCCCCGTTTTGGCAAGAGAGCCATACAACAACACTTCGATACGTTTGACCGAGTATAGTAGCCCTTTTTTTTCTAACGATTGCGTAAATATTTGAGCTGCACGCCATGGCCCCAAAGTGTGACTACTACTGGGGCCCACCCCAATCTTAAACATATCAAAAACAGAAATGGCTTCGTGGCTCACATTGAATAAATTTAATAAAAAAGGCTTTGAAAATTCAAAGCCCAAATTAGTTGATTCTAGTGAATATTATTGAACGTTCAGTAGTTCCATCTCAAACTTTAGCTCAGAATTTCCCGGAATAATGAGTTCCCCTGCACTATTGCGAATGTTTTGTGCACCATAGCCCAAAGAAGGTGGGATATACATTGTTACTTTTCCACCTGCTTTTAACAGTGGTAAAATTTGTTGCCAGCCAGCTATTAATCCACCAAGTGTAAAGGTAGATCCGGCAGTAGAAGTATTGGAATCAAATATGTTGCCATTAGATACCAAGGATCCTGTGTATTTTACAGTAATATTTGAGCAAACATCTGGATTTATACCTGTTCCTGGTACTGTGATATTATAAAATACACCACTTGAATGTTCGGTTGCGGGTAAAGAAGCACCTGTTAAATAAGATCTCAGAGATGCTCTTTCTGCTACTGTAGCAGAGGCAGTAGATACATCATACGGACACTCGTCTTCTTTTTTACAGGCAGAGAATAAAATGGCACATACCAATAAATTCAAAAAGATTTTTTTCATAAACAAACGAGTTTTTTTTTAAGACTCTAATTTTAATAATTCTGCTGCATCATTTTTTTTTGTTTATGCAGTAGTTCTTTATATAGTTGATCATTTTGTTCCCACAAAAAATGCATACGAAAATACGAGAAAAAAAATATAGCAATCAAAACGGCAATAACTATTGTTACAAAAGCACCTGAAAGCCGGTTAGAAATTCTATAGTACCATTCCGGAAAATAAAGATAAACTGACAAAATAAGCAGTAAAATAGGAAGACCGAATACAAATGCCATCGGTAAACCACGAGTGATTTTGCTTCTAAAAGTGCTGTAATCATCCCGATTTTTTTCCCAGGTTTCTATGAACGCAAGTTCCTTTTCTGAAAGCATACTGTAAAATTAATGCAATTACGGCTTATGCTTGGCTATATTCTTATTTATGGGTACGTTTGTTGTATATATCAACATTCCCCGATGAAAGTAGAACAGTTAATCGTTCAGTATTTATACAACAACAAAAGAGTTTCGATTCCTGAGGTTGGTATCTTTAGTATTGTTCCTGGTACCTTAATGCCCGACGAAAATAGTAAAGACAATACACTACCCCTCGGATCTATTGAATTTGAATACAAAACGCAAACAGAAATTGATGAAGGTTTAATTAATTTTATTGTTACCGAAAGTGGTAAAATGCGTCCACTGGCCACCTCCGATTTAGAGTCTTATATTATACTCTCTCGCCAATTTTTAAATATTGGAAAGCCCCTTGTAATTGCAGGATTAGGCACATTGGTAAAAACCCAACAAGGAACTTATGATTTTACACAAGGCACAATCGTTAACCCTCGACTGGATTCTAAAAAACAAGAAATAAAAGAAAAAATTCAAGATGATATTACATTTAGTAGTTTAGGAAAAACTACCCCTAACAAAAATAGATTGAAGCTGATGATGTTCACTTTATTTTTGCTCTTTACAGCAGCAGCATTGTATTATTTTTTAGTGTATAATAAAAATAAAACAACACCTATTACAACCGAAACCGTTGTTTTTACTCTACCTAGCAACATGCTAGATACTAACAATACCATGAGTGCTATTACTCCTGATTCGCTTTCCAATATATTGCTGGTAAAAGATAGCATGCTGGCATCACTACCAAGTGATGTACCCGGCTCTAATGACTATACTTTTGAAGTTATAATTAAAGAATATGATACAAAAGCCAATGCAGATAAGGCTTTCAACATCCTTACAAGCTACGGACATCAGCTACTTTTACAACAGAAAGTTAGTGGCACTTATCAGTTACTGATGCCATTTAAAACGGCACTTTCAGACACTGCAAGAGCTAAAGATTCTGTGAGAATTCTGTTTGGAGGTAAGCCATTCATCAAGTTGAAATAGTATCCTGAAATCGTTTTAGGATTTTCATTACTATTTATATTCTTCTCTTACAGGGCTAAATACGTCAATCAGTTTACAATCTGTAATAGCTTTTGCACCATGCCATACGTTTGATGGGATCACAAAATAATTACCTGCAAAGAGGCTGTAAGGTTTGTCGTTTATAACCATATCTAAATGACCTTCTATGATGTAGGTGATTTGTTCATGAATATGTTGATGAATTGGCATAATAGTGCCTCCTGATAATTCTACCAAACCCATACTTGCTTGTGCTCCATGTGCGTAATATCCAATGATACCCGGCAACAATGTTTTGGGTATTACATCTTTAAGGTTGGGCATCGTATTTTAAATTTTGTACATTAATGATGGTTTAATTATTGAGTTTTTGTTGTAAGTCTAAGTTATGTATGACCGCTGTTTCTTTTGCGAGTTCATAACCAGCATCTGCGTGACGAATGACTCCTATTCCCGGATCATTGCGCAATACCCTAGCCAACCGTGCCGCCGCATCTGCAGTTCCATCAGCTACGATCACCATTCCTGAGTGAATGCTAAAACCCATCCCTACTCCACCGCCATGGTGTAAAGAAACCCAGCTTGCACCGCCAGCGGTATTCATCAGTGCATTTAAGATCGGCCAATCGGCTACTGCATCACTCCCGTCGAGCATGGCTTCTGTTTCTCTATTGGGCGAAGCAACGCTTCCAGTGTCGAGATGATCTCTTCCAATAACAATCGGTGCTTTTACTTTTCCGGTTCTAACCAATTCATTAAAAGCCTGTCCGGCCTGCTCTCTTTCACCCTGACCTAACCAACAAATACGTGCTGGTAACCCTTGGAAGGCAATTTTTTCTTTCGCCATTTTCATCCAGCGCAACATTCCTTTATTTTCGGGAAACATGTTCATAATCAGGCTGTCGGTAACTGCTATGTCATTCGGATCTCCGCTTAAAGCTGCCCAACGAAAAGGCCCTTTGCCTTCGCAAAACAATGGACGTATATAAGCGGGCACAAAACCTGGAAAATCAAAAGTTCTACCGGCAGCAAATACCAATGCCTCGCCTTGTTGTTGCAATTTTTCCTCGTATTCTTTGGCTCTTGCCCTAATATTATTTCCGTAATCAAAAGTAATAGCACCTTTGTCTTTTAATTGAAGCATCAACTGTACATGCAGGTACATACTGGCATAACTCATGGCCAAATATTTTTCAGGATCTGCTATACGAAGTTCATTAGCAACATCATTGCTGAGCTGCTGTGGAATGTAACCAATTAATGGATCGTGCGCACTGGTTTGATCGGTCAATGTATCCGGGATGATATTTCTTTCGAGTAGCCGTTGTAGTAAGGTGATGGCATTACACAATACACCGATGCTTTTTGCAATACCTGCTTCTTTATATTCTATTGCTTTGTTGATGGCTTCATCAATATCAATGTACTTTTCATCTAGGTAGCGGGTTTCCAATCTTTTGTCAATTCGCCATTCTTCCACTTCTGCCACCAAAGCCACACCCTCATTCATGGTAATAGCTAGTGGTTGTGCCCCTCCCATACCTCCCAAACCAGCGGTTACATTGAGCGTATGTTGTAAAGTACCGGAAAAATGTTTGTCGGCCGCTGCCGCATAAGTTTCATAAGTACCTTGTACAATGCCTTGACTACCGATGTAAATCCAACAACCAGCAGTCATTTGACCGTACATCATTAAGCCCTTTTGTTCCAACTCTGTAAAATGTTTCCAGTTGGCCCAATTAGGTACCAGTTGGCTGTTGCTTAGCAATACCCTTGGAGCATCTTTATGTGTTTTTAAAATCCCTACTGGTTTGCCACTTTGAATGAGTAAACTTTCATCATTCTCCAAAATTTTTAAAGCATGTATAATTGCATCCAGGGCTTCAAAGTTTCTGGCAGCTTTGCCTCTTCCACCATAAACGATTAGATCTTCGGGGCGTTCGGCTACTTCAGGATCTAAATTATTGAGAAGCATTCTCAATGCTGCTTCTTGAACCCAACCCTTGCATTGTAAGCTTGTGCCAGTGGGAGTTTTATATTTTATAGGATCATACTTTGGTGTCATAACAATTGTGTTTTGTAAAATAAGTGTAATTGCTTTATTTAATCCATTTTCCAATCTTTTCCTATAAACTCAATAGCTATTTTTAAATCGTTGTGCAACACTCGATCAGCTTCATTAAATGGAATTTCTTTTCTAAAGGCAGTAATCACTTCTTCTAATTGAGGTGAGGTTTTTGCGGGACGTCTGAATTCTAGAGCCTGTACAGCAGATAGCAATTCGATGGCCAATATTTTTTCTAAATTGTCGATCACTCTTTTGCATTTAGTAGCCGCATTGGCCCCCATGCTCACATGATCTTCCTGATTATTGCTACTAGGGATACTGTCTACACTTGCTGGTGTACACAATTGTTTGTTTTCACTCACAATACCAGCGGCTGTGTATTGTGGAATCATAAATCCGCTGTTGAGTCCTGGGTTTTTTACCAGAAAAGCAGGCAGATTTCTTTGTCCGCCAATCAATTGATACGTTCTGCGTTCACTGATACTACCTAATTCTGCCACTGCAATGCTGAGGAAGTCGAGCGCCAAGGCCAACGGTTGCCCATGAAAATTGCCACCACTTACGATGAGGTCTTCTTCAGGAAATATATTGGGATTATCCGTTACAGAATTAATCTCTTTGATAAAAACAGATTTTACATATTCGATGGTATCCATTGTTGCACCATGTACCTGCGGAATACACCTAAAACTGTATGGATCTTGCACTTGCTGTTTTGGCAGTTTACGGATAGGGCTTTCAGCTAGTAAGTATCTTAATTTAGCTGAAACACTCACCTGCCCATTATGAGAGCGAACAGCATGTATATGTTCATTTAAAGGATCATCTACACAATCAAATGCATCGTAACTGATGGCTGAAATGATATTGGCCCAATGAAGCAAACGATCGGCTTGTATAATGTTGTGCATACCGTAGGCCGACATAAATTGGGTGCCATTGATTAACGCCAGTCCTTCTTTACTCTTAAGCTTAATGGGTTGCCAATCCAATTCATCCAACACCACTTCAGTTGGATATTTGATTCCCCGATGCCAAACCTCTCCCAAACCAATCATTGGCAAACTTAAATGGCTTAATGGTGCCAAATCACCTGAAGCACCCAGAGAACCTTGTGTATAAATTACTGGAAGCACATCATGGTTGTACATATCTATCAATCGCATCACCGTTTCTATTTGTACACCGCTATTTCCATAGCTCAACGATTTTATTTTGAATGCAATCATGAGTTTAATAATATCTCTGGGAACTTCTTCTCCAATGCCACAAGCATGCGATTTTAATAAATTGCTTTGCAGCTCTTCTAGCTGATGATCATCAATTCGTACGTTTTGCAGATAACCAAAACCGGTATTGATGCCATAAAATAAAGCATCGGATTGTTTCATTTTACGATCGAGGTATTCACGACATTTAATAATTCGGTCGTGTGCATCAGAGGTGATGGACACCAACTGTTGAAATTCTAACAAATGACGCACTTGTTCGAAGGTGGTATGATTTCTATCTAATGGTAAATAATTATAACTCATGTTAAAGTAGGCAATTGATCGAAAGATGTTAATACCAACAAATGTAAGCAAAAGAAGGCGATTTTTGAGGCAGATCAGGAAGGAACAAATGCATACATTACACCAACCCAATCTTGTACTTTTGTTAGATCATAGTATGTAAAAAACTTTATAAATAATACACTGTATGAAACATTACCAACTTCTTTTTTTGATGCTAATTTCTATCTGTAGCCAGTCTCAAACTGTTCAGGTACTGAGCAGTGGTACCGCAACTAGTATTCGCGGACTGAGTGTAGTAGATGATAAAACGATATGGGTGAGTGGAAGCAATGGCACTGTGGGAAGAAGTTTGGATGGTGGTGTAACTTTTATTTGGATGGTAGTAAAGGGTTTTGAAAAAATTGATTTTAGAGACATAGAAGCCTTTAACGAAACCGAAGCTATCATTATGGGTATCAGTGAACCAGCATACATACTTCGAACAAATGATGGAGGCAATAATTGGCAGGTAGTATTTGAAAATCAAGATAAAGGAATGTTTTTAGATGCGATGGAGTTTTGGAATGAGCAAAGTGGAATCGTAATTGGAGACCCGATAGATGGTCGCTTTTTTATTGCACGAACTTTTGATGGAGGCAATAGCTGGCAAGGAATTCCAACTAATAACCGCCCAGTGGCAGATTCGGAAGAAGCATGTTTTGCTAGCAGCGGCACCAATATCAGGAAATTAAATAAAAAAGAAGCTATTTTTATTACAGGAGGATTAGTGAGTTCCGTAATGCTGCGCAACGTCAAAATCCCTTTGCCACTAATCGGCGGAAAACAAAGTACGGGTGCCAATTCTATTGCAGTAAAAAATAAAAACACCTGGATGATTGTAGGTGGCGACTTTACTACAAAGGATAGCACTACCTTAAACGCTGTGCTAACAAAAAACGGTGGTAAAACTTTTATCAAGCCTACCACTGCACCAACTGGTTATAGAAGTTGTGTGGAGTATATCGGTAAAAAACAATGGATTACATGCGGACTAAATGGTGTAGATATTACCAATGACAACGGCAATACTTTTACGAACATCAGTAAAAGTAGTTTTCATGTAGTGCGCAAGGCTAAAAAAGGAAAAGCCATCTTTTTTGCAGGTACTGGGGGAAAAATTGGGAAGTTAATTTTTTAAGTAAATAGATTGCTACTTTTTTTGATTGCTGATACCTCAAATTTCTTTGATGATTATAATTTAAAACTTAAACACATCTTCAATTTAATTTAAACTCCTAAAATCTACCGGCACTAGTTTGCTTACTCCAGCTTCCTGCATAGTTACACCGTAAATAACATCTACCGCACTCATCGTCTGTTTGTTGTGTGTAACGATGATAAACTGTGAATTTTCGCTGAACTGTTTGATCATGTTGGTGAATTTACTAACATTCGCATCATCTAATGGCGCATCTACCTCATCCAAAATACAAAACGGTGCAGGTTTAATCAAATAAATGGCAAACAGCAAAGCGGTAGCGGTAAGTGTTTTTTCACCTCCACTTAATTGACCAATACTACTAGGACGTTTACCTTTTGGTTTTGCTACGATATCAATTCCCGTTTCTGCTAAGTTTTCAGGATCTACCAATACCATGTCGGCAGTATCTTCATCGGTGAACAATGCCTTGAATACTTTTTGAAAATTCTCCCTCACTTTGTTGAAGGTTTCTAAAAACTGCTGATTGGCAGTGGCTTCTACTTCCTGAATGGTGAGCATCAGGCTATCTTTGGCAGTTACCAAGTCATTCTTTTGTTCCAAAATGAACTCATACCTTTTTTTCATTTCAGTATAAGCCTCAATGGATGTGGGATTTATTTCACCCATATTTTCTAAACGCTTTTTCATGCGTTCGTTTTTCTCTTTTAATTCTTCTAAAGGAACATCCCCAGTTCGAGGCTCGTCTATAATTTGATCTAGATCAACCCTAAACTCTACGCTCAATCTTTCTTTCATTCCGGCTAACTGCAACTTTAGATCAGTTAAACGATCTTTAATCTCATTCAGTAAATGATCAATGCCTTCTTTTGATTTTTGTTTCAACCGCAATTCACTTTCCTTTTCGGTGAGGATGTTTCGGATATTGTAATATTCCTGATCGGCAATATTAAGTTGCTTCTCTTCTACTTCTTTATTTTGCAACATGGTTAGTAGCAAAGCTTCTAATTCTTGCAACTCTAACGCAGTAAAATCTATACTTTCAGCCGCTTCGTTCAACTGTGATGCACTGCTTTCTACCTGCTGTTTCAAATCTACCAATTGGTTCGACTTGAATTCAAATTCTTGCTTTAACGAAACAACTTTACTTTGTTGTTTGGTATATTGTAAATTACTTTCATTATAAGTAATGGTGGCAAAATTGTATTCCTGTTCAGCGATAGCATAATCTTGTTCTATAACTTGTAACTTATCTGCCAGTTCTTCTAACTGTATGTTAAATTTATCGAGCTCCTCTCTAGTTGCCGCAATGGCAAGGTGATTATTTTGTAGTTGTAATTGCAGTTCTTCTACCCTTGCACTACTAGTTTGCTCTAGGTGATGGAGGTTTTCAATTTTGTTCTGCAATGAAAATACCAAGTTAGTGAGTTCATTAATTTCCTGTTGCGTTTGTTTGATCGCAGTTTCTTTTAGCTGTTCGTTAAAAGCGATCACTTCGTTATGGCGCACTTGAATTTCCGCTTTTAGTTTGCTTACTACTATAGTTTGCTCAGCAATTTGTTCCTGTAACTTTTCAAGATTTTTAGCTCTACCTATTTTTTTACCCTCAAACAATCCTACACTACCACCTGTAAGTGAATATTTACCTTTTACAAATTTGCCCGATTTTTCGAGTATCACAGCTCCATTGCTATTATGAATAGCATCTTCTGTTTCGGCAATAAACACATTACCCAATAAATGAGAAGCGAGTTTTGCATACTGGGCATCTATCTCTACTACTTCTAGTGCTGCAATAGTACCCACTGGCTGATGTTGAGTAACTAACTCATCAAATTTATCTAAGAGAAAAAAGTTGGCTTTTCCTTTTTTATTGTTGTTTAGCAAATGAACTGCCTGCAAACCCTCTTGCAAATTATTCACCACATAATAGTTTAAATATGGCTCCAATACATTTTCAACAGCAGCACGGTATTGTTCTTTTACATAAATTATGTCAGATAGCAAAGGAGCAGAATGATTCCAACCTTCATTTTTATGCAAAAATTTTACACTTTCTGGGTACCCATCCATTGAGTCTACCAGACTTTTCAAGAGATCATGTTCATTTTTCTTCGAATCTAATTTGCGACTTTCTTCTGCCAAACGATTTCGTAATCCTTCCATTTGGTTTTGCGTTTGAAGAATCTGTTCTTTGGTAAACTCATGATGGTCTTGCAGTTGCTGCAAATCCGTTTTCTTTAGTTCTAGAGCTTCTTCTTTAACTTTTTTCTCTATTTCAAGTTGTTGCAGTTGCGTCTGTCGCTGCGATTTTTCTTCTTGAATTTGCGTTATAGTTCTTTGTAGATTCTGAATTGAAGTATCGGCGATAGCTACTTTTTTTTCTGCATCAAACTGATGGCGTTGAATAGTTTGGTGTTCTCTGCGAAGCAAATCAATACTACTCCTTTTCTCATCAAATATTCTACGCTTTTCTTCAACCGCTTCTTTTAGGCTTTCTAACTTTTCTTCCAACTCCTGTAGCTTCGCCAATTCTTCTTGAATTTGAGCTCCAGTAAATGCAATGCTCTCTACCAATCCTTTTAATTGACCTTCAGATTTATTTAAAAATTCATCCAGATTGGCTTTTCTTTCTTTCAAATGCTGCAGACGTTGACTGCCAAGATTTTTTTCATTTTCTTTATAGCGCACTTTATCCAGCATATCATTATATAAATGCTGCATTTGTTGTAGTGTTTTCTCTTTTTCTACAAAAGCAAGTTTTTCTTTTTCTAACCCGGCTTCTTCAGTAGCTATGGAGGCTTCTAGTTCCAGCCTTTTGTCTACCTCTTGTTGTTGCTGCTCGTTCAAATGTCGATAGGTAATGTTAAACCCTTCCAATGCAGCTTTGGCCAATTCAATGCTTACATCCTTGTATTCCTTTTTGATCTCGTAATACTTTTCGGCTTTTTTGGCCTGACTTTCTAAACTTTTCAGTTGATTATTGATTTCAAACAAAAGGTCTTCGATACGGGCTAAATCTTGTTCAGTAGCATCTAGCTTTAATTTGGCTTCTTTTTTACGGGTTTTGTAAATGGTGATACCAGCAGCCTGTTCCAACATTTTGCGGCGACTGTTTTCTTTGTCTTTGATGATATCATCTACCATCCCCAATTCTATAATGGCATAACTATCGGTACTAATACCAGTATCCATAAACAGATTATGAATATCTTTCAAACGGCAAGCCACATCATTAAGACGATATTCACTTTCGCCACTTTTATAATATTTTCGGGTAACTGTAACTGTATTGAACTCTGTTGGTAGTAAGTTTTTGGTATTTTCAAAAGTAAGACTCACTTCTGCCAATCCACTAGCACTTCTGGTTTTGCTGCCATTAAAAACAAGACTTTCCAGATTTTCGCTTCGCAGGTTACTGATCTTGTGCTCTCCAATTACCCAGCGAATACTGTCAATGATATTGCTTTTACCGCAACCATTGGGGCCTATAACACCAGTGATTCCTTCATCAAAATTGAGTACGGTTTTATCGGCAAAACTTTTAAATCCTTTGATTTCTAAACTCTTTAAACGCACGGTTTTCTTAATTTTAAGTAAGGATACAAACCTACACAAAAACAACCCATTTATATCTACTGTGCTTAAAAAGTAGATAAGCTTTCTATATTTGGTGGTCTTTCGTAATTTACCCGTAAAAAAAATATTTTTCGGTTGGTAAATATAGTTGAATGTCAGTTATTTAAGTAATTGGGTTTGTTACCAAAAACCCTATTTATCAACAGTTTTTACACAAAACCGATTATTTTACCAAGCCGTTATATTAAAAATTAATACTTAACGAACCTCAGTTATGTAGCATCAAAAATGGCAAGTGGAGACTTTATACAAATTAAATAAATTGCTTATTATAACGAAAAATAGATGCTTAACCCAATAAAGATGAAAATTTTATTCAAAATAAAATACTTTAAAGTTACCTATATGAATAAAACATTTTACAAATATAGTTTACCAATAACTCATCTTTTATAAGATGGTAGGCAACTGACGATGTATGCTTTAGATTAATTTAACTATCACCATTATTTCTTAAAAAAAATTGTTTGTAAAATTTTGTTGTATTGAAAAAGATGATTGAGGAAATGAAAAAGTTAGATATAGTATTAAAGGGAAACATTAACAGAAAGGGTATTGAATGGCAGTGCAATACTGCTATGGAAGCAGGTTTTGTATTATTGGTAAAGAAGGTGTGCGTAAGTGCTGATATTCAATTAAAAAGTGAATCTAGTAATATTCCTGCATGATTTTTGTACGCTACATAACGAATTCTACTTTCAAGGATTTATTTCTTAAAAAAATTTAAAACATTTAAACAGTATGTAACAAATTTTAATCATTTCGCCTAGTATTCGCACAGGGCGAAAAAGCGACCGGGTAGCACGTTATTTGATGAATCAAATTAATAATAGAAAGGATGCTACTGCTACTATTGTTGATTTACACGAATGTAACTTCCCTTTGTTTCATGAAAGATTGAGTAACCTTCCTAGTGCACCAGACAACCTAATTTATTTAGCAGATGCCATTAAATCAGCCAATATTGTTATTATAGTTACACCAGAATACAATGGAGGATATCCTGCGGCTTTAAAAAATATGATTGATGTTTTTTACAAAGAATGGAATAGAAAACCAGTTGCATTTTCCACAGTTAGTGCAGGTTCATTTGCAGGTATGAATGTAATTACATCTATACAATACGTTATGTGGAAATTGGGTGCCTGTACAGTTCCAGCAATGTTTCCGGTAGCAACGGTTGAAAAAACCTTTGACGAAAATGGATTGCCCAGTGATCCAGAAAGTACTAATAAAAGAGCTAATACTTTTATCGAAGAATTAATTTGGTATGGAGCTGCTCTTCAAAGTAAAAATGGATAATTGCCTGTTAAATTAAATACAATATCCATCAAATAAGTACTCTTTCGTGGAAAGCCGTTATTTTTGCAAAAATTTAAATAACTGATGAAACAAATTTTCTTTTTTGCCGCCTTAATCAGCGGAACAACTGCTACCGCACAGCCTAAAGTGGTAAATCAAGCTATCATTAATACCACTACAAACATTATAGCGCCTGAGGAAGAAGACGTAGCCAATGTGCAATCGCAAGGCCAAGGCGGTGGAATGGCTCGTATGTTTTCGGGTGATGGTGAAACTAAAACAGTGACCCATGTAAAAAATAATATGGTAAAATCGGTGAGTAAATCAGAAACGGGTAGAACCACCACAATCAGAGACAATCAAAAAAAATTAACCACTACACTTTTTGAAATCATGGGAAATATGTCTGGTTTTTATGCAACAGACGAAGAAATGGAAGCTGGTAGAAAAAGTATAGACAGTATGATGCGTGCAGGTGCAGCCAACGACACTACTATAAAAGTGGCTCGTCCGGCAGAACCCCCAAAAATTAATATCAGTGTAACGGATGAAACAAAAAAAATAGCTGGTTACACTTGTAAAAAAGCCTATGTAATTACCACCCGTATTTTGGGTATTAAAGATACCTCAGTAGCCTGGTTTACACCAGATATAAAAATAAACAATGTAAGCAGTACAGGCGGAGGTATGGGCAGTATTATGAGTATGGGAGCCCCTACGAGTAACCCCATGGCTGGTTTAGAGCAAATTGAAGGATTTGTGATGCGCTTCGAAACAAAAATGCGAAGAAATAGAATTATGACCACAGAAGTTACTAAATTAGAAATAGAAAAAGAAGTAGCTGACAAAGAATTTAATATTCCAAAAGATTTTGACGTTAAGCCAATGAGTGAAATGAGGAACATGATGAGGGGTGGTGGCCAAGGAAGGCAAGGAATGTTTAGAATGAATTAATTATATTTATAACCATTCTAGATTCATAAAAATACTAAGAAGGACTCCTACGGGTGTCCTTCTTTTTTTTTATCCAGATTTTAACTGCAAAATATGCGTTAAATCAACCCTCGCTTACCAAAGAGTTTGTTAATTAAATGGTACGAAGAAATAATTTTAATTTTAGAGTACACCAGTCAATCTTGTCATAGACACCTTATTATCGGGATGCATAAAAATAAAATCTACAACGCTCACATCGTGGCCGGCAGTGGTAAGTTGTAGCTTGTTTTCAAATAGGTGATATTGTTGATAACCGATTGCTAATAAAAAATCTTCTACCACTTTTTTATGGGTCCCCCAGGTTTCTACCTGAATGATAGGTAAGTGTTTTTCGAAAACAGATTTCATTTCGGGAAATACAAATTCCTCATAACCTTCTATATCACATTTTAAGAAATCTAATCGATCAAGATCTTTAAACAACACACTCCCCTTTTTCATCTTAGCCTCAAATTTAAATCCGTATTCTTCCAAATTACCATGTGTTTCACTATTGTACACATTGGGCAAACCAGTGCTTAAATAACTTAGGTTTTTGGGTATCACCAGCGTGATGTTCTTTTCTTCTATGCCCAAAGCATAGGGGAGAATGGTTACATGTTTTTTATCTGCCAAACGCCATTGTAATATCTCATTAAATGGGATCACAGGCTCTATGGCATATAATTTACCGGAATTGCCAACCCACTCTTGAAATAGGTTGGAGTAATAACCCAAGTTAGCGCCTAAGTCTATCACCGTGTCGCCGGGCCGAACTAAGTTTTTGGCAAAATAATGATACCTGTATTTTGGATTTTTTTTCAACAACCCTGTTTTGTACAGAATAAGAAAGCAACTATTTAATAGCTTTAGATAATTGCGCTGGCTGAGCGAGCTGTACAAAATTTTATTTAGGAATCCCATCAGTATTTGATATTAAACCTTGCCTACTTTCCTTGCTGCTGTTGCCGATATTTTCTACAAAAGAAAACAAGTCAGTTGTTTAAAGTGTATGTTATTCTAGTGTTTTTGCTTATCTTAATTTGCTTCATCTTCTACTTTGAGGTAAAACATTAATACAATATAAATCAGCTGGCTGTATTAAAAGTATTCTTACAAATTTACAATAAAACGTTTTGCCAAGTATTTTTTCAAAAATTGATCTTAGTAAATAGCGTCTGATTATGCTTTTGCCAGCAACTTATTCAATTTATCATTGATCTGGTTTAATATTTCAAACTGTTTAGCCTGGCTTTCAAACAATGTTTTTATTTGTTCCTGTTCTAGTAAATCTATTTTTTGGTGTAAACTTCTTATTTGCATTTCAGCTTTTAAATTTATAAGATAATCGTTTTCATTTTGTTTACGGTCTTTTTCTTCTTGGCGGTTTTGGCTCATCATTATAATGGGCGCCTGCAGCGCAGCTATTGAAGAAAGTATCAGGTTCATTAAAATGAATGGATAAGGATCAAACTTCCAATATCCCAAAGCAACCACATTGAACAATATCCATAATAGTAAAAAAATCATAAAGAAAATGATGAATCTCCAGCTACCGCCAAAACGAGCAACTTTATCAGATATTTTCTGACCAGTAGTTAATTGCTCTTCGGGTGGGTGCAATAAATTCTGTATAATCAATTCTTCAGCTGCAATAGATTCTTTAACGATATTTTGCAATTTTTGCAGATGTTCGTTTTCTTGCGTCAACATTTTTTTTACTTGATCATTTTTCATCCATTTTAATTTTAAGCGATGTATTTAAGAAAAAAGATACGATGGTTTTAATCAAAAATACAATACACTAACTCTAAAAACTTCATTATTCTCCCATTCCTTCTGCATCAGCGGTTTTACTACTATTTTTCAGCATTTCATTCACAGCATGTAATTCTGCATCGGTAAAATAACGCCATTTACCAGGTGGCAACCCGCTTACATTGATGTTCATGATCCTAGTTCTTTTCAAAGAAGTAACCCGGTATCCAAGCGCCTCACACATTCTTCTTATTTGCCTATTAAGGCCTTGTGTTAGTATGATGCGAAAGCGATTGTCGCCCTCTTGTTTCACAAAACATTTATTGGTAATGGCTCCTGGAATTTTTACACCATTTCGCATCTTATTAATAAAATCGATGTTGATGGGTTTATCAACCATTACCATATATTCTTTTTCGTGTCCATTGCCCGCTCTTAAAATTTTATTCACAATATCTCCATCGTTTGTTAAAAAGATTAAGCCTTCCGATAATTTATCCAATCTTCCCACGGGGAATATCCTGGTTTTATAATTTACAAAATCAACGATATTGGTTTTGTCTTTGGTATCAGTAGTACAGGTTATACCTTTGGGTTTATTAAGCAGCAAATAAACAGTTTGTTTTTTCTTTCGAATAGCTTCGCCATCAATTTTCACTATATCTCCTTCTTTCACTCTGTTGCCTTTACTGGCATCTTGGTAGTTGATGGTGACCCTACACTCTTCAATATATCGATCCGCTTCTCTCCTGCTGCAAAAGCCACTATCGCTTATATATTTATTCAAACTAATGTCCATTCTGCGAAATACCTTAATATTTATGAATAAATGTGGTTCTATTGAATTTATTAATCAGGAAATTTTTCACGGAATACAAAAGCATCCATCATCTCCATTACCGTAACCGCCGACTCAGGGGTACAGGGATTGGTTCCCGTTCCATGAAAATATGCCACTACTTTTTCAATCATTGGTTGTTGTACATGCTGCAGTGCCGGAAAGTTTAATACCTGAACTCTTTGATGATTCAACGTTAGTTTAATTTGGGTATTATTGAAAACAGCAAACTCTATACTACCTAAAGTACCCCTGATGCAGCAAATATCTACTTCCTCATGAGGTGCTGCATTAAAATTCCATATACCAGAAAACTGAATTCCTTTATCAAACATAGCCAAACCAGTTACTAGGTCATCTACTATAATAGCCGAATGGTGATTTGCAGAAATACCTTTGCTGCAGATAGGATTACCAAAAAAAAATTGTAAAAGTCCGAGTTGGTGTGGTGCCAGATCGTGAAACAAACCTCCGCCCGACTGCACAGGATTGAGCCGCCAAGCCATAGAGGGCAGTAACAATTCTGTGGCCGTTGGAGGTTTTCTTCGATAATCAATTTGTACAGTTAGCAACTTTCCAATGGTATTTTGCTCAAGTAACTCCTTCACTTTTAAAAAAATAGGCTGTGCATTTCGGTAATGAGCTACCACCAATTTTACGTCTTTCTCCTTTGCAAATGCCATGATTTTTTTTGCCGAAAAACTGTTGAGCGTCATGGGCTTTTCTACATATACTGATTTACCCGCTTCAATGGCGCACATTGCATATTGTTCGTGTGAATCGGGCGGAGTGGCAATGTACACTGCATTTACGGTAGCATCGTTGATGAGCTCCATAGCTTCGGAATAAAAAACAGGTACATGGTGTCGCTGCGCATAATCTGCTGCTTTTTGATGATTTCTACGCATTACAGCATGCAAGGAGGATCCCGCTATTTTATTAAAAGCCGGACCGCTTTTTACTTCTGTAACATCGCCGCATCCAATGATTCCCCAGTTGATGTGCATGTTATTATTTTTTAGAAGCAATGTCTTTAATGGCTGCAATCAATTTATCAAGGTCTTTCAACTTTGTGTACACGTGTGGCGTAATTCTAACGCACTCGATGTTTTCCCAAACTATTCCAACGGTATGTATTTTATACGTGTTAAACAATTCACTATCAAGTTCGGCAGGCGTTTTTCCAACAATACTTACCCCACAAATAGCGCATGACCATCTGGGATCTAAAGATGTATGTAATTTTACGCCTGGTATTTGTTGTACGGCAGAAGCCCAATAATTTTTCAAATAATGAATCCTAGCTTGTTTCCTAGCCGATCCGATGGCATTGTGGAAGTTAATGGCTTCCCCAATGGCTTGTTCAATGGGAAAACTTCGTGTACCAAGTGTTTCAAACTTACGAATATCATCGGATTCAGGTTTATCATTGCACATCATGGGCCATAATGCTGCAATTCGTTCTTTTTTAACCCATAACATTCCGCTGCCTACTGCAGCACTCAAAAATTTATGTAAACTCGTTCCAAAATAATCACAGCCAAGTTCCGGTATTTTAAAATCGAGCAAACCAAAAGAATGCGCTCCATCTACAATTGTTTGAATGCCTTTTCGTTTTGCCATATCCGTTAGTTGTTTTACAGGCATTATTTGACCTACCCAATTAATCAAATGTGTGATGTGCAACACTTTAGTGGAGGGTGTAATGGCTTTTTCAAAAGCGGCCACGATGGCATCATCATCTTCTATGGGAAAATCGAAACTGATCTGCTTATATACAATTCCTTCTCTCAAAGCTCGCTGTTTCCACGCTTGTATCATATTGGGATAGTCTTGTTTGGTACCAATCACTTCATCACCTTTTTGCAAACGCAGTCCGTAAATCACCGTATTCAAGGCCTCTGTAGCGTTGCGATTGATAGCAATTTCATTCAGATCGCATCCTGCTAACTCAGCTAACTTTGCACGTAGGGGTTCTCTTCCCTGATCCAAAATTCGCCACATGTAATAGGAAGGCCCTTCATTTGCCAATTGATTGTAACGCTGTAATGCCTGCTGCACAGTTATGGGTGCAGGGCTCACGCCACCATTGTTGAGGTTGATGATGTTAGGATTTACCGTATACGCCTGTTGAATGAAACTCCAATAATCCTCGTCGGTAGCCAATATCTCGGGTAATAAATGCGATTTATTATACATGGCAGATTTCCATTCTGTTGCATAAGTTTGGCTGAAAAGGCTATTTAATGAAAATGCACCAGTAAGCATGGCGGCTTTTTGCAAAAAGTATCTTCGATTGCGTTCCATGTATTGATTTTTATTCAGTTAAAAGATGATACTTTTTCTTAGCAATTATTGTATGCTTGGTTCATTGTATATCTTCAGTGGCTATCTACATACAACTTAGTGGCATAGGATTTAATAAATTTACCCCACAGTTTAAACAATAGCTACGTGAAGTTTACATCTACAATTTGCCAATGGTACTATGCAGCAATATGAGGTGAATCCATGAAAGATAATATTAATTTAAGCCCTTTATTTTCTATTAATGACCATGAACCATTTGTTACCAGTTAAACCCTACATTTAAAAAAGCTGTATAAATGAGCATGATTAAACATTGAATGTTGGCGCAAGCTAATTATATAACCAGTTTCTGTATTTATTTAACCTAAGATATAATCTAAAGGTTTATCTCCATCATCATCTTTTCAAATAAGAGTTATTGTGCAATTTTTTTTATCTGATCACCTAATGCATCTACCAATTTATCAGAATTATCAATAATCATCTGATTCACAAATTTGTTTTTAGAACTTTCGTTTACATTTACTGTAATGCTGTATGCACCTTGGCTGTAAGCTGGTTGCGCATTGTTGCGGTCTACCATGTGGTATCCATAAGAACGCGGAACAATGAAGCTCCAACCATCTAATTTTTTACCTATCACTTGTTCATAAAATTTGGTATAACCAGGTACATCTTTATCAAGTGGCGCCTGCCTTAAGAAAAAGTAAAATTTACCTAACTCAACATTTTTAAACAATTGACCTTGTGGGTTTACGTAAGAACTGTTGAAAACAATCTCAAAATCCATGTTCAGAAAATTGTTATTATCTGGCACTTTAGCTTTAGCATAATTAAGTTGGATACTTTTTAGCTTTAATCTAAATACAGAGTTGTTCAGAATCTCATACGGATTAGTGGCATCTAGTTCAAATTCCGCTGTGAGTGCAGTATCCATACTGCCATTGTTATCAAATGTTCTTACCAATTTAAAACCACTAAATTGAAGTCCTAGCGGATCAAAAGGTCCATCCACCGACAATTGATCGTAGAAATATAAATCAGTTAAGCCGTAACTATAATTGGCAATATATTTTTTCTGGTCTTTTGCAATCATCTGTTTCACAGCGTTGGTGGCTAACGAAACAGCCCCTCCCACCAAGCCAGTAAGAGGGCCACGATCGCCCGAACCGCGACTAGCCATATCTGGTACTGCTTGTTTTTGAAGCGATGCGTATTGAATCACATCTGGCTTCTCCTTAATGCTCATATTTACATCTTCCCGCTTTTCTGCAGAACTTTGTTTGGATCCTGCGCAACTCGCCACCGTAATGGCAAACAGAAATGGAAATGCTAGAACTTTATAATTTGGTTTCATAAAAAGATGATAATGATTGCTGATAAATTTGATTAGAAGGATTTAGTTGAACTGCTTTTTTGTACCAGATTAATGCCTCTGCATTGAATTTATTTTCTTCCAGTAAAAAAGCTTTTGCAAAAGCGGTTTCGGCTGCAGTGCTATTGGGTACATCTTTTAATAAGAAAGAGATCATATTTTTGTACTCTTTATGATCCCATATTCTGATGTAATTTCTTTCGCAGCTGGTACCGTCTTCTGCAACTATTTGCCAATAGTAAATGCCAGGTGTCAATGTTTTTGTTAAATTGCCTATTTGAATACTATCTTTTAGATTAACAGGCTGTTTTTTCAGCGCTGCCCCTTCATATAATTCAAGATAAATAGCCGCATATCCATTGGTATAAAAAGTTTTAAAATGAATTAGTAATTTACTCTGAGTTGATATCTGTATGGTATCTATGTTCATTCCATATACTACATCTGTGCAACCTCTACTAACAGCTCCTACATTTTTCATGAAGTCACCTGGTTTTTTTTCTAATTTTCCCTTTGTATGCGTAAGTTCGTTCCATACATATTTAAAGTACGAACTGCTGTATGATGCATTTATTTTACTACATTGTTGCATTAATGAAGAAATGGAATAATTTCCTTTTTTATTGATTTGAATGATTTTATAATTATTACAAATCAATACCACACTAGAGGCATCTTTTAACATCAACATATCTTTCAGAAACAATTGGTCGCCCTTTTTTAAAACTTGTTTACTATTAGTTTTAGTGATACTACCTTTTACATGATACACAATAAAACAAATATCGTTTGCTTTAACAGGTTTAAACAAAAAACTCAATAAAAAAATATAAATTAATTTCATATTAATGATGATGTGCATTGATGAACAATGAGTGATATCCAAATCTTTTGTGCAACCACGCAGTAATGGCTTCATAAAAATACAACACATCCACCGCCAAAATTATAGCCACAAATGTGGGTGCAAGATTGATGCGAATGTTCCACTTGTAATAAAATAATAATCCGATATAAATAAATAAAATGGCAGAGAGTACTTGCGCAATTTTAGCTACCAAGTGAAACCATATATGTTTTTCTATGAAATAGCTGATAAAAAGGCTCATGTGCAACCATCCTAACAAACCTGCAATCATCCAGTTGATCCAAGTGGGCAAATTTTTGATATAGCCAGCGTCTTTAACCATTTGAATAATATTGGCATGGATAAAAATACCTTCCATATCTGGAATAGTTTTACCAACCGACTTTTTATTCAATGGTGTAAAATGTTTGTCTTCTAAACTATATTTACTGTTAGAGATATACCCTATTAATACCAATTTATTTAGAAAAATATTATAATTGTAATTCGAATCATTTAAAATTGTTTCTCCATCTACAACTATATAATCATCGGCGGTATGGGTATAATTTACTGCTTCTGTAACATTGTTTCGTTTTTTTAATGCATCATAAGCATTTGGATAAGCTTTCTGAGAAACGGCAGCTGCAAAAGATTGGTATACTTCTTCATTGTTTTTATAAAAGGGTGCTACCAATCTGATAGATCCACCCTCTTCACCTACAAAATTTGCAAATCCTTTATTGGCTATTTTACTGCAAAGGAATCCTATACTGCTCACTTGATCATCTTCTACTTTTAAATTGTATGCCAACACAATATTACTTTCTTTGTTGAATGCGGTTAGTAATAAAGAATCTGAAAAAAGATCTTTTGGTTCGTTAAATAAAATATCTACTCCTATAACTGCAGGTTTTGCAGTACTGATAGACTGTATCATTGATGCTATATCTGATCTGTTTGCTTCCCCGATATTAACAATAACTATACTGGTATCAATTGATGGATTTCCATTTTTATTAAACTTCGAATAAGCGAGATCGTTGTAATCAAAATCTTGTAAAGCCATTTTAATCGGATCCAGTACGTGGGTATTAATAGGAATCAGGGCTAATAAACCCATTACCACAAACACCATGATAGTAGCTAAAATAGTATCCTTTTTAAAGAGGTATTTAAACATGTGAATTTATTCAGTGGTTCTCAGAATTTTTTTATAAATCGACCAGGTGATAGGTGTTATTACAAGATTACGAGTTTTACTGCCAGTAAATAATAAATCTTCTAGCGGATTGTGCTCTCCTTTGGTTGAGGTGTCTGGCCCCCTAGACAATACACCTTCTTGGTTAAAAACAGAAAGGTTACTAATAGCTTGTTCGGAAGTTAGCATAAAGTAATTATCGGATCCCATGGGAGGTGTTATCAGAAAATCTGCCAGGTGTGTTCTGCTATCAGCAACTCCATCAGCATTGGTTACTGGAAAACGGTTTTCTGTATTTCCGCTTTCAATAGAAGGGAACAATAAATTGGTATTGCCTTTACTGTCTATAGAAAAAACGTAAATATATCTTTTTTTGAAATTGCTTTTCCAACCACCATCTATTTTATCTTCCTGAAAAAATACAGAAAGTGTATCGCCTACTTTTACTTTGTTGGAGCTAACCGCTCGTTCAGATTCGTAGTAATTAAAATCGAGTTTAAAAGGGAATTTGTTTTGACCTTTGGGATCAGTGAGCATCAGCCAATCGCGTATCTTTGCAATTTTAAAAGCTGATTCGGATAATTTCTCTGCAATACCAGCTGCATTATCGGCATCAGCATCATAGGAAATATAATCAGTTCTGGCAGGTAAACTTTCAGTAGTATCTTGTAGTGTTACCTGACTTTTCACCAATGCATATTCAGGAACATTGGCTTCATTTAAAATGCCGATCAAGCTGTATTGAGACTCGTTGGCGTTGTTTACCAATTGGATGTTATTGTATGTTTGAAAACTTTTACATATTTGCTGATAAAGGGAAACTGTTGGGGGTAAACTTAAAAAAGCAGAACTAGCATTACCGATGCTTGATTGAAATGCAGCCGTTGTAAAACCTGCTTCCATAGCTACTTTCCCAACCTTTTTATCATTATAACTCCATTTTCCATTCTCGATATAATAAATCTTATCAGGATTAGCCCTACTGATATCGGTGACCCAATCAATTTTTTTAGTAGCCTTTACCGTTTGATACGTTTTGGCGAACTCTTTTAATTCTTTATCGGTAACGGCTTGAGGAATGTACACTTTAAGAGCTGGAGCTTTACTGCTGGCCCAACTAACTACTTCGAATAAGGTACCCGGTAAAATTTTATTAGTACTACGACTCACTATTTTAGCCAAACTTCTGTTGGCACCTCGCATTTCAATAATTTGCAAGGTATCGTTCTTATTTGCAAGTTTAACACCTTCGCCCAAACCGAAAGCAAACCCTCCCTGCATCTCAATTCCTCTAGCTTCTACGCGGCTGCTTGCGACCATGAACCTATTTTTGATACTTCCTTTGGGCAATGCGAACAGTGTTCCATTTTTTCGTTGTTCAGATCCTGCCAACACGGGTTCCTGGGTTTTGCCGTAATATTTCATAATAGCAGTTAAACTATTAAAGATGTCGTTTACAGGTGCATCGGTAGATTGTTGTTGCAATGCCTTCAACAGCGCCAGAGTAAATGCGCCATGGGCTACATTATTTTCATCACGGTGTTCTTTAGCAAACTCAAAATCTTGTGCTGCAGAAATGAGCAAGGCTCCACGCTCTTCTGGGCGTGCCGGTTCTGTAGCATCATTAGCATCTAAATTACTTCCTTCAATATACCTTGCTTTAGGTGGATCATTCAGAAAATTTTCATTGCCCCTTCCGATAGAACCACTGTGGCAGCTGTCGAATATAACAGTGAGTAATACTCCATTATCAATAAGCAGATTAAAATAAACAGCTAGTTCTTTGTCGCGAATATCTGCCACGCCTTTTTTCCAGGCATCAGCAGGAACCATGGTTTCATCTTTTTTATCAGCTTCTTTTGATAAAGAATTTTTCATCTGACTACCGTGCCCTGCGTAAAATATAAACACCACATCTCCAGATTTAGCATTTTCAACCAAGTACTTTAGTTCCGAAATAATTCTATCTCTACTAGCTTCTTCGTTAAAAAGGGTTTTGATATCTGTACTTGAAAAAGAATATTTGGCCATTGCAAGATCTCTTATTGCACTAGCATCATTTACACAACCATCTAAATTGGTCCAGCTTCTTTGACTGCCCGGATCAATAAGTACTGTCACGGGAGGCTTATAAGTATCAATTCCAATGATAAGCGCATGTTTTTTGTTCTGTGCAAATAATGAACTTGTGTAAAACAGCATTGAAATAGTGATCAATGAAAAAAACTGACAAGTTTTAAATGCGTTTGCTAAAAAATGGTACATTTAATTTAGTTTTTATTTGTAATCAATTGGGGTTATAAAATAAATTTGTTAAATTGATGTTATGTTGAAACAAAAAATGATTTCGGGTTATGAAATTATTTTCAGAACTCCATCTTTGGGCTAAGGATGTTTAACTTAACCATTTTTCACAATGTCATTTTATAAAAGATATCCAAATATAAAACAAACCCATGCATAGAGGATTACAAAAAACTAAAAGGGTTATATGAATGTTTATATTAGAAATCGATTACCATCATTTAAATTTATTGATTTATTATCATAATTTGCTAATACCAATAAAACTTAAAACAACAAATCATGAAAAAAACTTCAATTTTAACGGCAGCAGTATTTTGCATAAGCATTAGCTCTACTGCTCAAACTCGTCAAATTGGTTGTTCTGCCATTGAAAGTGGTATGAATGAAAAAATCCCCAATATGCATCAAAATGTATCTGATACTACCAAGGGTAGATCCTTGGCAGATAACTATTTTCTTTGGAATGAGGGCAGTATCGTTAAAGTAAAATTTTTAAGTGGCAGCAGAGCACTCAGAACGAAAATGTTTAATTACGCCAAAGAATGGGAAAAATATGCAAACATCAAGTTTCAGTTGGTAGAATTTGGAGATGCAGAAATCAGAATTTTTATTGGGAGAGGTAATGGCCACAGCTCATATATTGGTACTGTAGCTCGAAATATTGACCCGGAAGAAGAAACCATGAATTTAGATTCTGCTGACATCGGAAACGACTTTGTGTTTATGAAAGGGGTAGTATTACACGAATTCGGTCATGCCATCGGTTTGCTACACGAACACAGTAGTCCTATTTCAGGAATAAAATGGAACAAAGAGAAATTGTATAAAGCTTATAAAGAACAGCAAGGATGGGATAAAGAAATGGTTGATTTTCAAGTATTTAGGACGTATAATACCTCATATACCAATGGAAGCAAATACGACCCCAAATCTATCATGCACTACCCTATTTATCCCGAAGAAACATTGGATGGTTACTCAGTTGGTTGGAACAATTTATTAAGCAAAGGTGATATTAATATTGTAACTGCTTTATATCCCAAGAAGGGGAAAAGACTCAATGAAGTAACAAGGGTTGAAGTACAAAATTTCAAAGAAATTTTATTAGAGTCGAATATTAAAAAAGGAGGTATTTCACTCTTCCCAACATTTGATCTCAAATCTGTTGGTAAAACAGGCCGGGTAAAAATGGTGTTTACATTTCTAGATGCAATTTTTCAATTCCCTTTATTGGACGAAGACGGCACTTATCAAGAAAATGGTGTAGTGGCCACAATAAGAGAAGTATTGATTCCAGCTAATAAAGTGATTAAGTACAATCAAAAAAAGAAAAAAGACTTTGAGTTCTTTCTTCCATTAGATCAAATACCTCCGTATGCGTTGGAAGAAAATATCTTAGTAGAGTTTAAAGTTGTGGTAGAAACTAAAGAAGGTGAAATGAAAAATATGTACCAATCACAACCTTTGATGTTTAAATACTCAAAAAAATAATTGTATTGCATTAAACAACATCTCATGAAATTTTTTTTATTGGTTGTAACCCTATTTATAATGGGGAACTCACAAGCCCAGCAGTATCTTATAAAACATGATATCCAAACAAAAAAAACCGGATATTATAAAGTGAGCAATACGGATACTTTAAAAGTAAAAAATATCGAACTTAAAAAAAGTGGACGCATATTGTTACAAGTAAATAATTACAACCCATTTTATTGGGGTGCAAAAGTAACAGCATATAAAAATCCTGTAGAAGAAGAAGTAGGATATGCAGATGCCTTTAATCCAATCAGTATTTTGGCAGGAGGCTTTAGTAATATTGCTGGTAGCCTACCGATGCTTGATCTTCCAAAAAGCAGAGGTGGCCTTAACAGAGGAGATGTGGATGATGCTACTTACAACTATGTGAATACAGCTACCAAATATGCAGAAGCCTATGATGATGTGCTTACACTTAGCGAAAAGCTAGAGGAATTGCGAATTGCCAGGTTACAGTTAACAGAATTAAAATATGACATTAATAAAACGGAGTTGGCAATTAAAGCGGAAGCACAGAAAACTGTAAAAAAGGTATTAGATACAGAAAATCCTGATCTCACTACCGTTTTGCAAATGGGTAAAAACTTCAACAGTCGCTATACCAATTCACTAGAGCAGGCGGCTTCGTTAGCCAGCAGTTTAAGAGGCCAAGAAAAGTTGGTGAACCCTAACCTAGTATATGAAGAACGTACGTTAAAAGAAATAGGCGACATTACTTCTAGTAGTTTTCAACGTTTATCAAGAATTAAACTTTTAAACGAAGCAAAGCCAGATCAGTTAATGGAGGAAGTAGCAGCTATTGCTAAACTGTATAAAGAAATTAATACGGCACATTTTCAATTTTCTTACCTCGTGAGTAATGAAGATGATATCTCTGATTTAAAGCTAGAAGTTTACCCCAAACTAGATTCTTTGAATAAAGATACTGTTATTCAATATTTTGACCTTGTAAAAAAAAGAAATGTAAAAATCAGGAATTCTGTGGGAGTTGCTTTTACCTTTTTTAATGCCAATAACACTAGTTATTACATTGGTAATGACAGTGTGATACGAAGTAGCGATAAAGATTTGTTCACTCCGCTCTTATCTACTTTCATCCATTTTTATGCAGGTAAAGTAAAAGGTATTAAACTCGGTGGAGCCTTTGGTTTTGGTATTCCATTACAGGGAGAAAAAAAAGATGTTAATTTTCTTCTGGGGCTCACCGCTGCTATTGGAAAAAATGAGCCCGTTCTGCTCACTTTTGGTGCTGCAGGTGCTAAAGTAAATAAACTCTCCAATGGAAATAAGTTGGGAGATATTACCACTGAAACGAACCCGCAAAATTTGGTAAGCGCAGGTTACGGAATAGGTGGATTTATGAGTATTACTTTTAACCTTAGTAACCTAGGAGTAGGAAGCAAAAAATAATGCTATATAGAAACGAGGCTATCCAAATGAATGGATAGCCTCGTTCAGTATATTTA
Source organism: Ferruginibacter sp. (assembly GCA_040882445.1). Classification (GTDB taxonomy): domain Bacteria; phylum Bacteroidota; class Bacteroidia; order Chitinophagales; family Chitinophagaceae; genus Ferruginibacter. The sequence continues at coordinate 26,949 of JBBEBH010000056.1, forward strand.
CTTTTATAGAATTACAATCTAGTTACAGAATATCTTTCTGTTAAGAAGTTCACTACAATTTTGTAGTTACCTGCTGATGCCGGAGTAGGAATTGCATCTGGATCACCACCGCTGCCATAATTAGCACCCAATGGACCACCAGCTGCATTGTTACCACCAAACTGAGGTTGCCAGTTTCCGCTAGAAGATAAAAATTTATACGCTTTACCGGGTACAAAAGCTATGGTGAGCTCATAAACAGAACTGTTCATTCTTGTGAAACGTTGTGCAGGCGGAGGATTATTCACCCATCCACCTACGGTAGCATCACCAGTGATGTACAAGTCCTGCGCAAGTGCATTGGTTCCGAAAGAATTGATGGTAAAAGTACCTGATTGAAAGTTCATAATAAATTTATACCAACCGGTATTACTTGGAGACTTAAAGTTGTCACCGCCTGTTCCTGGAGGATAAAATCCAAAATTGCCGCCAGTTGTTATCGTTGGTAATTGGTTATTAGGTACGGCATATTTTTTATCGTAAGGATTAGAACCACCGTTTTGGCTTAAAATTAAAAATTGATCATTTGCATTTAAGCTAAAAACCCCACCCCAAGTTTCATTATCAAGTCTGGCTAATTCAGATTGTGGCGAAGGAGGTGCTCCATTCCAACTCCAAGGCAGTGCACCACCATTGGCCCACAAACGACTACCAACAGGCAAAGCTACTTTAGGAGGTATTTTGTACGGTGTCATTTGCAGAGGAACAATATTAGATATTTTTTGATCATTGTTATTGCCATAAGAAGAGATCAATCTGGCTTCCATGCTTACAGGTACGTTAAAAGCATATGACTTGCTCAACAAGAAGTTGTTAAGTTGTTTTGCGGTGTAAGAAGTTGACAAAGTAGCCAAAACAGTACTACGCAAAGGGTTACCAAAACTTTTACCCACCGAATCAATTTCTAACACATATTTGTGATTCGTTGAATCTGTGCTATGTTTGGGATAAGTCCAGTTGAAAGTAACCACTACATTATTAGAGTCTGCAGGAATTGGTGCAATTGCAACTGCGGAAGCTGATAATGCTGATGTTGAGCCTTGATCATAAAAAGGCAAGTCATCTACTTTATCGCAGGATGCAAACATGGTTAATGCTGCAACAAAGCCTAAAATGTTTAATATTTTTTTCATATCGATTGTTTTTATTCTTGTCTCAAAAATTGAAAAGGATTACAATTTGGTTACAGTAAATTTACCTCTTTGGAAATCTACATCAATTCTATGTAAACCACCAACTGAAGGTGCCAATAAATCTGAACCATCTGCACGGAAATCACCACCATTTACGTTGTTACTGTTGTTACCACCTGTACCACCAAATTTGGCCGACCAGCTACCGTACTGAGGTAATAACAAATAAGACCCACCGGCATTAAGGTTGATATTAATTGTATATAAAGTGGGAGATAACTGTGTGAATCGCTGACTACCCAATTCAGGCTCACCACAACCACACTGCCAACTAGCAGGAGTAGCGCTTCCAGTAATGAACAACTTGTTGGTTGACGGCGGATTTACTGCAGGTGGTGTAGAAAACGGTCGAACCGAAAAGCGTAATACATTAGAAGCCAACGCACCAACATTGTTACTAAGTGATGAAGTAATTCTAATTTCAACATCCTTGGTTACATTTGTTGGCAATTGTAACTGATTGGTTAAAAAGTTATTGAACTGATCCTGAGTAAAGGTTCTAGAAAGATCATTTGCAATAGTAATAGATTGCTTATTTGGGTTGGTAAAATTTGAACCAACCGTGTCTATTTCCATCAAATAAGAAACATCTTGAGAACTTAAGCCTGTGCTGAATTTGTAATTTGGATTAGACCAGTTGAATGTAATAGCTGGCAAATCCTTGTTTGCAAAACTCAAAGGTATAACAGTTGCTGACGCTGATAGCGCAGGAGCGGTACCGCCTTCAAATACTACCTGGTTCTCATCCTTTTCGCAGGAAAATAATCCTGTTGCTACTACAAGGAATAAAATTGATTTAATTATATTTTTCATATCAGTGTATTTTCTTTTAGTTGATTAATACTGTGGATTTTGAACCAGATTTCTGTTTGCATTTATATCCGCAGAAGGTATTGGGAAAATTTTTCTGTGTGCTGAAACAGCTGTACCAGAAGCAACACCACCTTTCCAAGGCCACAAGTAAGTACTTTCTACAAATCGATCAAAACGAACCAAATCTGTTCTGCGATGGCCTTCCCAATACAACTCTCTTGATCTTTCATCTATAATGAAATTTAGAGTGATATCAATAACAGCTACATTTCCTGAGGTATTACCATAAGATCTTTGACGCATATTATTGATATAGGTTCTAGCAAGGTTGATATCACCTACTCCACCACGTAAAATAGCTTCAGCATATATCAAATACATTTCAGAAAGTCTGAATACAGGTATATCTATATCAGCGAATGTGAGGTTACTACCTGCTCCGCCTGTTTTGGTAATATTTTTAAATTTTGTAACTCCATATCCATTACTAAAAGTAGATATACTTTGAATATCTATTGTTTGTCCATTAGTAAAGAACTGTGCTCTTTTGTCGGTGTTACCACTTGGGTCAGCAAATTTGTTAACGAATGCACTGGTTGTTCTCAAACCACCCCAACCGTTATCTACCCCAAAGTCAGCCGCATTCATATTTCCACCAATAGAAGCATGAACCAAAAAGGTGGTACCACCATAACCTTGTGTTCGTGCACCATCATAATTGATTGTCCAAATAAATTCATTGTTAGCAGTATGATTATCAGCGCGCATTATGTGTTGATAATTGGGAACTAAAGCGTAACCTGCATCAATCACACGTTTTGCTAAAGTTGCTGCATCTGTAAATTTATTTTCAGCGCCGCTGGTGTAAACACCTGCATTGAGGTAAACCCTAGCAAGCAAACTCCATACGGCAGCTTGGTCTGCTCTTCCATATTCATTAGATTTTGGTGCAGGCATTAATAGTTCAATTTCAGTAAGTTCTTTTACCACGTATTTAAACAAATCAGCTCTCATTATTTGAGGAGGGTTAGCACCTCCAATCAAACTTTCTTCTGTAACAAATGGAGGATTACCAAATAGGTCCATCAAAACCCAATATTGGAAAGCTCTCAAAAATCTAACCTCTGGTCTGTATTTACGAATTTCATCTGCACTTGCCCCAGCGATTCCTCTTTGTGCGAGTTTTTCGTCTGTTGACTGGCGCAAAAATTCATTCACCAAAGTAATTTGATACAATGCTTTGTAGTATACTCCATGTAAAAACAGGTTAGAGGGCGACCAACTCATGTTGTGAAAATCAGGAACGCCTGGGTCGCCCCATGCAATCACTGCTTCATCAGTAGTAAGCTCCTGTGCTTTCCAAAATGTGCGGAAGAAATCTGAATTTTGACCTTCATCAGATCCAGGAAAAAATACGTCGGCCTGCCCGGCTCCACCAGCGTTTCCGGTGAGGGCCATGGTACCATAAATTTTGGCTAAAGATTGTTTGTAACCCAATGGTGTAGCGTACACCACTTCAGAAGTTACATCATTGATCGGAGCAAGATCAAGTTTATCTGAACAAGAACCAACTACAAGCCCCAAGCTCAAGAAAAGTACCGTTATTTTTAAGTGTCTTATTTTCATATAACAAGTTTTATAATTTTATAACAAATTTTAGAAGTCAAGGTTTAATCCTGCCACAAAAGTTCTTGGTCTTGGGTAGAAATTGTTATCTATACCACCGTTTACTTCAGGATCTGCTCCGTTGTACTTTGTAATCACAAACGCATTTTGTACGTTGAAATTAAAACGCATATTGGCTTTTTGGTTAAATACTTTTCCAAAATCATAACCAATATTGATATTATCCATACGGAAGAAAGATGCATTTTGTACATAATAATCAGAATCAAAATAACGATCTCCATCACCTTTAAAGCCAGATTCCAACACATTGGCAGAGCCATTGCTAAGGAAACCCAGTGGGTTCAAGATATTTCTTGCTGCACCTGTTCCAGATGCAACGTTATTGTAAGCATAGTTGCCCAATACTGCCCTGGCGATGAAACCAAAATTCCAATTTTTATACCCCACGTTACCATTGAAACCTAAGAAAACATCGGCATTAGCGCTTTTGTATCTGTATTTATCTCTATCATTGATAACACCATCTCTATTCAAATCTTCAAATAAATTATCGATTGGTTTGCCAGCTGCATCGTATACTTGTTTGTACACATAAAAGGCCCCTCTATTATAACCAACAGAGTTTATCAGGATGCTTCCACCGGTACCACCAGATCTTCCACCAAAACGCTGTCCTTCGTAATTTGGATCGTCAGAGAAAGTTAATTTAGTGATTCTGTTTCTGTTGAAAGTAACGTTGTAACCAAAATCAACTGTCCAGTCTTTTTTGCGAACTATTTGGGTATTCATAGTAAACTCAATACCCTTGTTTTCCATATTACCCACATTAGATAAAATAATTGGAGCAAAGTTTGTTCCTGCTGATTGGTTTACATCATTCAAAAGATCCTTGGTTTCTTTCATATAAGCATCAATGCTACCACTGATTCTATTGTTGAAAAACCCAAAATCTAAACCGATATTAGTTGTGGCTGTTTGTTCCCAAGTGAGTGTTGGGTTATAAGCTATTGGACGGTACATATTAAAAAACTGATTACCTAGTTGGTATTGTGCCGTTTGATTACTGATGCCATAATTAGCAAGATAAGAGTAGTTGCCGATACCATCCTGTTGACCAGTGATACCATAACTTAGCCTTAGTTTTAAATCTGAAATAGTATTGCTGTTTTTCAAGAAATTCTCCTGACTGATTCTCCATGCAAAACCTGCAGAATAGTAAGTAAGCCATCTGTTATCTGGATTCAATCTAGAGGAACCGTCGGTTCTTATCATACCATTAAAGAGGTATTTTTCTTTCAAACGATATTGTAATTGTCCATAGTAAGATATCAATCTGTTTTGTGGACTATCAATGCTAAACGGAGGGTCAGAATTTATTTGTTTAGTACCATCAAAAAAGTAGTTAGCATAACTGTTGTTTATTGATAAATTATTGTAGTAACCATAACCTCCAGTTAGATCAATTACGCTCTGTATGCTTTTAAGAGACTTAGTATAATTAAGGTAGGTCTCAAAATAAGTATTCTCTATACGTTGCTTATAAAAATTTCTTTCACCACCTTTTAAATTACCAAACTCATCAAAACCTCTGCGGTAAGACGTTTTGAAACTGTCATTAACAATCACATTGCCAGAACCCTTTGCCATATCATAGCCAGTGTTTACATTCACTCTTAATTCTGGTAAAAAGTGAAATTTATAATCTAATACAATGTTTCCGATGCTACGATTTACATCGCTATTGTTGTTTCTTGCCATTAAACTACTAACAGGATTGTTGGGAGAAAGACCTCTTAGGCCATTGGTTGCATTTGGATCAAGCCATTCCCAATAACCTCCATATCTGTTGAAACCAGTTCTAACGGGTTTAGTAGGATCAAAGTTTACAGCACCTCCTATAGCACCTTCATCGGCAAAGCGACTTTGGCTATTGGTTGCTCTCAAATTCAGGTTTACTTTTAAATGATCCTTGAAAAAACTAGGACTCAAATTTACTGCTCCCGAAAAACGTTTTAAATCACTTGTTTTCAGCGTTCCTTCTTGTGCAAAATAACCTACAGAAACTCGGTAAGGTAATTTCACTTTACCACTCAAAGAACCACTGACACTAATATTGTTATCGGTACCTAATGCACGTTGATATATTTCATCTTGCCAATCTGTGGTAGCTGTTCCCAACAATGCTATTTGTTGTGGTGTACCATTGGCTTTTACAAAATCTCTAAACTGATCAGCGCTGAGTACGTCGATTGTGTTTGCTACCGATCCTACAGATGCATTGGTATTAAAATTAATAGTCGGCCTTCCAGATTTGCCTTTTTTAGTTGTAATAATGATTACACCATTAGAGGCTCTTGATCCGTAGATCGCCGTTGCAGATGCATCTTTTAACACAGTAAAGGTTTCAATATCATTCGGGTTAATCAATGAAAGTGCGTTAGGTGAACCAGCAATTCCTCCTCCACTCAATTGAACACCATCAATGATGATTAGTGGATCGTTACTGGCTGCCAAAGAAGCACCGCCTCTAATACGAATCGTACTACCCGCACCTGGTGCACCACTATTATTCACGATACTAACACCAGCTACTTTACCTAAGATTAATTGTTCCGGAGTAGCAATAGCGCCTTTTTGGAAATCTTTGCTCGATACAGTAGTAGTAGCGCCGATCAAGTCTTTTTTACGAGCCGAACCGTAACCAATTACCACCACTTCATTTAAATCGCCAGCTGATGCCTTTAATACAACATCATAGTTGATGCCGCTGCCAAGGCTAACTTCCTGGGTAATGAATCCAACACCTGAAAAAACCAATGTACGAGCTCCGGGTGCTGTTTTGATAGAATAACTACCATCCGTATTAGTAGGGGTAGCGGTTGTAGTGCCTTTAACCGTAACCGTTATACCCGGTACCGGTGCACCATTTGCATCCATTACTTTACCTGTAACAGTCGTTTGTGCAACTGCTGCACTGGCTCCACAAATTAAAATAAGGAATACACAGAAAGTCTTAAAGAATAGTAGCTTCTTTCTCATAATAGCAATCGTTAGGTTTAAAATAATGTGTATATTTTACACAATTTAAAGAAAATTTGAGAATATTACTTTTTTGTTAAAGTTTTTTTTAAAAAATTATTTAGAAAATCAACAATTGTAAGCTAAAAAGCAATTCCAGTCCATTTTTTGGTACTTCGTTCATATTTAGCATAATCAAACCGATACAGCTTTCCTGGCCGATGTGGCACGTCTTTTTCAATTTCATTTAGGTCAACCAAAAAATCCATCGCAAAAAATTTCTTGCGAAAATTCCTTCGATCCAGTTTAATATTGAGTATAGCCTCATAAAGGTTTTGGAGTTCCCTCAACGAAAATTTGTTTGGCAACAAACTAAAACCAAGCGGATGTTCTCTCACTCTTTTCTGAAGCTGGCAATAGCTGGTTTCAAAAATTTTCTGATGATCAAAAGCCAAGTCTGTTATAGAATCTACATCATGCCAATGCAATTCATTATCGAGGATATTTAGTTTATGATGCTGTACATTAATCAAAGAGCAATAAGCTACCGTTACCACCCTACTTGCAGGATGTCGGTCTACTTCTCCAAAAGTTTGTACTTGTTCCAAAAACAAATCACGCAATCCTGTTCTTTGTTTCAAAATCCGATAAGCTGCTTCATCTAAACCTTCGTTTGGTGAAACAAGATCCCCTAGCAATGACCATTTATCTTGATATTTTTTTAAGTCAGACCTGATCAGCAGCACTTTTAATTTGTTTTCGTCGAATCCAAAAATCACACAATCAACAGACAACGCTACTTTATTGATACTCTGTACCTCAGACTGTATAGTTTTAAAAGTTTTAATTTTATTTTGCACAGCCTCTAACTTATGTTCTACCATCTTGTAAGTGTTAATAATTAAATATAATCAGTTTACTTTCAGCACACGCAACGTAGTTTTTTGTTCTCTGCTTTGCAAATGTAATTGGTAAGTTCCTGTTGCGAATTTACTCGCTTCTGCAATTTCATATACGTTTACCCCTGGTTGTACTTGCAATGGTTGCTGATACAATACCCTTCCACTTAAATCTGTGATTGATATATGAGCATTTATTTTTATTGCACTCGAAACCGAAATTTTCAAGATCTCTTTAAATGGATTTGGAATTGCAACTAGCGTTAAAGATTTTATATTCCCGTTTAAACGGATAATGCCACTGTAGCTGAATCTTCCATCGATGTCAACTTTTTTCAAACGATAGAAATAAACAGGCGATTTAGAAATATCTTTATCTGTATAACTGTAATTGCTGCTTCCGGTTGCGTTGATTCTTCCTACATAATTGAATATTGTTCCATCAAAACTTCTTTCCAACTCATAATGGTTTAAGTCAACTTCATTTTTAACTTCCCAATTGAGCAGGTTTTCAGAACGATTGTTTTTTCCATAAAAGTTTACTAATGTTACAGGTAAAACGACATTGGAGCTAGTGAAAATTTTGAATTCTCCAGGGTTTAAGAAGAAAAATTGTGAACCCCCATTTGCATTAAAAGTAGCGGGTGCGTTTAAGTATTCGTACCAAATACCCGCAGTGGGGAAGGTAACGTTGCCACCCGTCGACGTTACATCAAAATTGCCAATGATCACCAATTTACTTGCACCACTGTTCAAGGTCATCCACTTGAATGCTCCACTAAAATCGCGGTTAATGGAACCTGTGGTAAATGCTTCTGCATACAATGGATCGTTTCGCAATTGTAAAACCGCCTTATATACATTGTAAAGATCTTTTCTGCCATTCACCTGCAAATAATCCCAGGTGATGGGTTTGGGATCGGTGCGGCAAGCAGAATTATTAGAACCGTTCTGACAATAATTGATTGAGTAATCATAACCAAGTTCCCCAAACTGCCAGATCATTTTTGGTCCTGGCATGGTTAACAAAAAAGCGGCACTCAAAGCTGCACGATCCAAGGCTGTTTCAAAGTTTCTGGTATCGTAACCAGGCTCTTGCCTTCCTGTGTTTCTAATATTTACCATCAATCGTTCTTCGTCATGACTTTCCAAATAAGAAATCAAATGTGGTTGTAACCATCCTCTGCTGATGTGCAAGGCACCATTGAAATTAGAATTGTTGATCCAACCTTGTGCTGCTTCTGAAAAATTGTAATGCATATTTCCCCATAACATCATGCCATAGTTAGCCAATTCTACCTCCTCATCGTTTTGTGCAAAATGTTCTAATATTGTGAAAGAACCGGGTGATTTGAGTTGAAGCGTATCGTAATATCTTTTCCAGATAGCGATGCGACTTGCATCGTAATTACCCCAGTTATTTATGTTACAATTATTGCCATTTCCATCACATGTTTGAGTTTGGGTAAATCCTTTCGACAAATCGAATCTAAAACCATCTAATTTATACTCTTGCAACCAATGCGTAACTACCCTACTGGTAAAGTATCTGGTAGCCAAACTTTCGTGGTTCATATCGTAGCCTACATTAAATCCATGTTTTTGAAACGGATTAAACCATGGATTCTCCGATGTTGGGCGGTTATTGATATTATCAAAATACAACTGTACCATGGGCGATTGACCAAAGGAGTGATTCAGTGCAATATCCAATACCACAGCAATGCCGCGTTTGTGACAACTGTCGATAAAAGCCTTTAATTCATTTTTTGGCCCATAATATTTATCAGGAGCAAAATAATAAGAGGGATTATAACCCCAACTAATGTTACCCTCAAACTCATTGAATGGCAACAATTGAATGGTGTTGATACCAAGCTTTTTGATATAATTCAATGTATCCGTCAACGTTTTCCAATTAGGGGCTGCTAAATAATCTCTGAGCAATAATTCATATATAATGAGGTTTCGTTTATCTGGTCGTGTGTAGTTGGTAGTTTGCCAAGTATAAGTGGGTGCAGCAGTTTGCAATACTGATACAATGCCAGATGTTTTGCCAACAGGGTAAGGTTTCAAGTTGGGATAAGTGCTAGGCGTGATAAACTGATCGTTCCATGGGTCTAAAACTTTTTCTGTATAAGCCTCCCCAATTCTGAGATTCCCATCTACCAAGTATTGAAATGCATATTCAGTACCTGGAGTAAGACCAGTAATGGTTAACCAGAAATAATTATCATCCGGTGTTTTTTTCATTTGGTATTGCGTTTGTTCTTCCCAGTTACTATTAGGCAAATCACCAATAACTGTGGCCCGTGTTTTAAAGGGAGCATACATCACCAGAGTAGCAGATGTGTTGTCTGCACTATAATTAATACCATCTCGCACTCCTACAGGCAATGATTCAATTTGTGTAGCACCTGCCACAAAAAACTTCAAACTATCACTTTTGGTGTTTATACCGTCTGTGGCTTCTACAATAAAGGTCTGTAAACCAGCAGCAGCAATAGTAGGTGTTGCAGATATCGTAATGTCACCGTTTACAGTTTGAATTAAATTTCCATTAAAATACAAACGCATGATGGTTGAAAACGGCGAAGAATTAGCCTCAGCTGTAACCAAAATAGTTTCACCTACTGTTTTAGTGATAGGTTCTGGAATAGTATTAAAAGTAGGTTGTAAGAAGGGACTAGTAAACCGAACATTTAGATCATTGTTATAAACAGGAATGTACATATCACTCCCATCTATATTTCTTTGTACTTTATTGCCAACTCCATTTCTAAAAAGAATCGATATTTTTTGAATAGTTTCTGCAGCATCGGTAATTCCATAATAATTTCTCAATCCACCAGTGATGGTAAACCTCCATTTCTGAGATGGAAATGACCCAACATATGTGGCATTCAATAAAGCATTGGGTTGATTAAAATTCTGATTAAATTTTACATACCGCCAATCGGTGGGGCTAGTACTTAAATTGGTAATAACTCCGGTGTGTACATATACATCATTTGTAGGTGTATAAAAATCTAAGCCTTTATTGCCCTTCGTGGCATCAACGGTTATTTCGAATGTATTGGTATTTTCTGTAGAAAATAAAGGACTCCAACTTAGTAATTGCGAATAAGTAGTAACACAGCATAGCAAGCACAATAAAGAGAGTAATATTTTTTGCATAAGCGTCCAAATTAAAGTGTAATTTATACACAATAGCTGAAAATGAGCTCAAAAAGAGTCGTTTTTTTCTTAACTTTTTTTTAAATAAATGGTATAATGTGAATTTTCGCAACTGAGTTTTTCGGAAACACGATAACAAATCGGCTTAATTTACAGAAACAAGTGGTATGTTAAAGACGAACAAATATGTGCTGTTAATACTTTTTGAAAATATATTTTACATTTATTTTATCAATTCCAATACCACCGTCTGATGAGCTTCGAGCGAAAAATCTGCCAATGCATTTCGTTCGTTAGAAATCACATTCTTTGCTAACGTAAACCCATTGGTACGCTCTGCAAAATTCGTTATCCTCACTTCCTTTTTTTCTTTAGAAGTATTCATGGCTATCATCACCGTTTGTTTGGTATCATACCTAAAATATACATATACGCCATCTTCTGGCACAAACTGCATCATTTTTCCAGTGGTTATAGCAGAAGAACTTTTTCTGAATTTTGCAAGGGCAGCAATATGATTCCAAATTTGCTGATCGATACCTACCCTGCCAGCTAATGTAAATTTATTTACCGTATCTGAGGGCCATCCACCTGGGAAATCTTGGCGCACAAAACCATCGTTCGGACTAGTAACACCCGTCATATTCACTTCTGCACCATAGTACAATTGCGGAATGCCTCTACAAGTAAGCAACCAGCTCAGCGAGGATTTATATTTCTCTTTGTGCTCACCAATCACAGAATAAAAACGCGACAAATCATGATTGTCTAAAAAAATAACATTACGCATCGGATCTTTATACACAAAGTCTTGCGCCAATGTTGTGTACAATTTATTTACGCCATCGTTCCAACCAAAATCTTTGGTCATGGCATCTGTAATTCCCCACAAAGTTTGAAAATCAGTAACGGCTTGTAGGTTACTTTTAAAGGGAATATTATAATTGTTTTCACAGAAATAACTTTGATTAGGAACACCATGTACCCATGTTTCACCAAATAATGTGAGTGCGGGAAATTCGTTCACCAACGCCTTGTTACAACGATTCATAAAGTCTAGATCATTGTAGGCATAGGTGTCAATTCGCCAACCATCTATTCCAAATTCTTCTACAGTCCAAATAGCATGTTGTATTAAAAAATTTGCAACAAAAGGGTTGTCTTGATTTAAGTCGGGCATTTCACGGGTAAACCAACCATCAGACATCACCGTCACATCTTTTTTGCTGGCGTATGGGTCAAACAAAACTTGGTCTTTATAAGTGGTGTTAGTGTATTTTGGCCATTGGTGCAACCAGTCTTTCATTGGTGGATCTACCACGGTATGATGATGAACCCCAACATGGTTGTACACAGCATCTTGAATTATTTTCATCCCTTTTTTATGTGCGGCATCTACCAAATTAAGATAAGCATCATCTCCTCCCAACCTTGGATCAACTTTATAATGATTAGTAAAAGCATACCCATGTTCGGTTCGGGTGGGCATATCATTTTCTATGATGGGATTGAGCCAAATGGCCGTAACACCCAACTCTTTTAAATAGTCTAACTTATTTTCTACTCCTTTCAAATCGCCGCCGTGCCTGTTGTAAACGGTATCTCTTCGCAAACTCTGATCCTTCATTCTTGGTACCTGATCATTACTGAAATCGCCATTGCTGAATCGATCTGGCATGATGAGGTACATAAAATCTTTCGAGGTAACACCCAACGCATAAGTGCTTCCGTTTCCTTTTCTTCTTGATTTGAGTTGAAATGGTAATCGATAAGTTTTTCCAGTTTCTTTTATGCTGAATTGTAAGGTGCCAGGTTTAGCAGCTACACTTATACTCAAGTCAACAAACAAATAATTGACATTTTCAACTTTATGTACTTTTACTAACTTCACACCAGGGTAATTTAAAGAAACAGCTGTATTGCCAATATTACTGCCCTGCAACATCACTTGTACAAATGAATTTTTCATACCAGCAAACCAATGGGTAGGATAAGCTTTCGGCAAATCGGTTTGAGCCCTTGATACCAAGGCGAGACTAGCATAAACGCATAATAGGATTAATTTTTTCATACAGATTTAGTTTTTATCATCATCTTTTACAAATAAAGTGAGGAGCCCTGCCATTATCATCGCAACACCACCCAATACGATGGTATTAAGGGTATTGGCTTCAAATATTTTCATAGTAAAAAAGCCCAAGATACTGGCAGCAACGATTTGTGGAATTACAATAAAGAAATTAAACACCCCCATATAGTATCCCATTTTATTAGCAGGCAAAGCATTAGAAAGCATAGCATACGGCATACTAAGAATACTGGCCCAGGCTATACCCACCATTCCCATAGAAACAATAATATAGGTTGGATTGTTGATGAAATAAATAGAGATCAAACCAATTCCTCCAATGATCAAACAAATAAGGTGAGTAATTTTTCTATTGGTTCGTGCTGCAATCAATGGTAAAATAAAAGCAAACAATGCGGCTACTCCATTTCGCACACTAGAGCATACATTGAGCCAGTCTGCACCATCATTATATTCCTTTTGCACCCGTTTCAATTCTATTTTTTCTGAAGCAGAGGTGTTCATGTTTAAACTATCAGAGAAATGATTGGCCAGATTCACTGAAATAACAACCGGATTTTGTGAAGCTCGGTAATCCCGAATTTCTTTCACATCGTTTTGTAGAGAAGATATTCGTTTTTGTAGTTTTTCGTTTGCAATATCAATAACTCCAGCTGATTGCGAAGCTGACTCTATGGCCATTTTCAGACTATCAGCTTTTAAGGCGGTTTCCATCTTAGTCACTAATTGTTGATCTACCTTCATGTTGTATTTATTAGCAGTAACAGCATTGGTAGAGTAAATCCACATAGCAAACAATGCAAACCATGTAAAAAATTGCACGAAGGCCAACTGCTTCATTGTTGAAGGCATCTTAAAAATACCACCAAAAGTTTCCTTTAATGCGTCCTTAAAAGTAGTTTCCTTTTTGTCCTGTTTAAATTTCTCCAAGTCTGCTGGAGGAAATTCTTTGGTAGTAAAAACTGTATAAAGCACCGCTCCTAAAAAAGCAACACCACCCAAGTAAAACGACCATTTTACAGAATCAGGAATTTCACCGGCATCAGCCGTATTACTAAAACCAAACCAGTTGGTAAATACCCAAGGCAGTAAGGCTGCAATCACAGACCCTATACCAATAAAAAAACTTTGCATGGCAAAACCAGCAGTTCTTTGAGAAGGTGTTAGTTTATCCCCTACAAATGCCCTAAAAGGTTCCATTGAAATATTGATAGAAGCATCTAAAATCCATAACATACCTCCTGCTATCCATAGGCTGGGTGAATTAGGCATAATGAACAATGCTATCGTAGCCAATATCGCCCCAATAAAAAAGAAAGGTCTACGCCTGCCCCAGTAAGGATGCCAAGTACGATCACTAAGGTAACCAACAATGGGTTGCACCAGTAAACCGGTTAGTGGTGCAGCAATCCATAAAATAGGAATATCATCTTTGTTGGCACCAAGCGTTTCAAAAATGCGGCTTACGTTTGAATTTTGCAATTCAAATCCAAATTGAATTCCAAAAAAACCAAAGCTCATATTCCAAAGCTCCCAAAATGATAATTTCCGTTGGGGCGAAGCAGCTGATGAAGACATAGTTATCTTTTATTTGAATGTCTGAAACAAAAACTTATTTAATAAATTATTTTTACAAAGTGTAAATTTTACACAATGCTAAAAATACAATAATAATTGACTCTACAAAAAAAGCATGTAAGTTTTAAACCAGCATGCTTCTTAAAAGTAGTTTATGTAATTTTCTGATTACTGATAATCATACACGAGGTACCCCCATGGCGCTACGCTGAATGTATGGATATCACTTATTTTTTCATTGACTCCCATAAAAACATTCATTGGCTCGCCCTTGATGGCGGCATCATTCACCTGAAATTCTTGAGGGCCAGCCGAAAAATTGATGACCACCAGGGCCTTGCGTCCAGCTTTTTCTCTCAAAAAAGCAAACACAGCGGTTGGTTTACTAGTTGATAATTTTTTGTAGCTAGCATCTGTACATAGTGCTGCATTACTTTTCCGCAACAAAAGTAGTGTTTTGTAAAAAGGCGCCATTTCATAATTACCCGTCCATTGGATGGAATCTTTTACAAAAAATTTAAGCCTTCGTTTATTCGGTAATTCTTGCCCACTATATATCAACGGTATGCTATGCCCCATGGTTTGACTAAACACTGCAAAGGCTTTTGCTGCATTGCCATATTTTTCATATTCAGTACCATTCCAACTATTTTCGTCATGATTGGTGGTGAAAAACATTCGTGGAGCATTAGCAGGATGTGTACTGATATTGGCATTCATCAACGAATCAAATTGCTTTAATTTCATTTTGCCCTTGTACAATTCCAACATGGCATGCATCGAACTCCAAGCATAGCTAGCATCAAAACCTACCTCGTGCAACTCAGGTTTTTCTGCTTCAGCTAGCATAAATATATCTGGTCGCACTGCTTCTAAAGCAACGATACATTCTTTCCAAAAATCGGTAGGAACTTCTGCAGCTACATCACATCTAAAACCATCAATACCAGTTTCGGTTACCCAGTATGTCATAGCTGCAATCATACTGTCTCTTAAAACAGGGTTTCTATAATCTAGTTTTCTTACGTCTGTCCAGTCAAATGGTGCAATCAATTTTCCAGTTGAATCTTTTGCGTAAAATTCTGGAAAGTTTTTTACCCAAGGGTTATCGGGCGCTGAATGATTAGCCACCCAATCGGTGATTACTTTGAACCCCATTTCGTGTGCTTTCTTTACAAAATTTTTCCAATCATCCATCGTTCCATAATCTTCGTTAAAAGCCTTATAATTGCGCACTGCGTAATAACTACCCATGTCTTTTTCAGTTTCTTTTCTGCCTTCAATTCCGATGGGAGTGATAGGCATGAACCATAAAATTTCTACACCCATTTCTTTTAACCTTGGTAAGCTTTTTTCAAATGCTTTGATGGTTCCTTCTGAAGTATATTGTCGCAAATTGACCTCGTAAATGTTAGACGACACAAACCAATTAGAATCGAGCACAGTTTCTGCAGTATATTTTGTATCCGATGTAGACCCTTGTTTTTTGATTCCTTTACAAGCTGTAAAAGCTATTACTAAAAAAATGAAGGATGATAAGGTTCTTAGTATTCTCATAAAATAATTTTTTTCAAGGTAATAAAAAAACATACTTAAAAAATTTATCGTGTACATATTAGCACAATCGTGTGACCAGTACATAAATTTTATTAAAATTTAGATAAATACGAAACCCAAATTGATATTTTTTACAAGCGGCCATTGGTTAAAGCAAGAATCGGATATATTTACGCTACAAAAACCAATTCTACATCATGCTGAGATTATTTACGCTTGTTTGCTTGTTAAGCAGTTCCTCCTTATTGGCCCAAAACAGCCTCGGAAAATTAACTGTCGATAAAATTATGCGAGATCCAAAATGGATTGGCAGTTCGCCTTCCAACCCACGCTGGAGCGCCGATGGTAAAACACTTTATTTTAATTGGAATCCTGATAGAGCCCCTGCCGATTCTTTGTATGCGATTAGTGCCAACAACTATGTTCCCAAAAAAGTATCAGTTAAAGAACGCCAGGATATGATGATGGCAGGTGCCCTGCTATACAACTCAAAAAAAACGGCGTATGTATATGCAAAAAGCGGAGATATTTTTTATGTAGATGTGAAGTCAGGCAAAACCAGAAGAGTGTTACAAACCACCGACCTTGAATCGAATCCTCAATTTTCTTTTAACGAAACCAAGCTGGTGTTTTCTCGATTGCAGAATTTGTATGCATGGGATATTCTTACTGGTGAAACCATGCAGCTGACCAGAATTCAAACAGGTGCAGCACCC
>JBBEBH010000056.1:43756-68728 GCA_040882445.1 Ferruginibacter sp.
TACGATCGTGAAAAAGATACCTTGTACAAAATAAGTACTGCAGATTTTCCAGGCATTCAGGAATTACCAACCTATCTAAAAGACTATCCAGCGGTATGGGAAGAAAAAAACAAAAAGCCTGCCCCTAGAGCGATTAATTTTAGCAATACAGAATGGTCGCCATCGGGGAAATATTTATTGATAGATGTTCGTTCGCAAGACAACAAAGACCGTTGGTTGGCAGTGTGGGAGGCCAGCACGGCCAGTATCAAACACATCGATCGCATACGCGATGAAGCGTGGGTGGGTGGCCCAGGTGCTAACAGAAAAGGATGGATCAACGACGAACAGTTTTGGTATCATTCAGAGAACAGTGGTTACAGTCATTTGTACATTGGTAATGCAGCCACTGCACTAAAACAACAAATCACTTCAGGGAAATACGAAGTACAGGAAGCAGAACTATCTGCCAATAAAAAATATTTCTACATTACTACCAATGAAGTACATCCTGGTGAAAAACATTTTTATCGTTTACCCGTAATCGGTGGTAAAGCTGAAAAATTAACAACCATGACGGGCAACAATGAAGTAAGCATTTCGCCTGATGAAAAATGGATGGCATTCCTCTACTCTTATTCTAACAAACCTACAGAAATGTACATGCAAGAGTTGGGCAAAGAAAAAACGATGGTACAGATTACCAACAAGGCTCAAAGCGAAGAATTTAAAACCTATTCATGGAAAGATCCTGAAGTAATCAGCTTCAAAGCCAGTGATGGTGCCGATGTATACGCACGTGTGTACAAACCAACCAATCCAGATCCAAAAAAGCCAGCGGTTATTTTTGTGCATGGCGCAGGTTACTTACAAAACGCACACAAATGGTGGAGCAATTATTTCCGCGAATACATGTTCCATAATTTATTGGCAGATGAGGGTTATTATGTGATGGACATCGATTACAGAGGTAGTGCAGGATATGGTAGAGATTGGCGTACGGGTATTTACCGACACATGGGTGGTAAAGATTTATCAGATCATGTAGATGCAGCAGCCTACCTGCATAAAACTTACGGTGTAGATAAAAACAGAGTAGGCATTTATGGCGGTTCATACGGTGGCTTCATCACATTGATGGCAATGTTTAACGAGCCATCCAGTTTTGCAGCAGGTGCCTCACTTAGACCTGTTACAGATTGGGCTCAATATAATCATGGTTACACAGCTAATATTTTGAATGAACCATTCAACGATAGTATTGCTTACAGAAAAAGTTCACCGCTTTATTTTGCAGAAGGATTAAAAGGTCACTTACTCATTTGCCATGGTATGGTAGATGTGAATGTACACTACCAAGATGCAGTAAAATTGACCCAACGCTTGATAGAACTAGGTAAAGACAATTGGGAACTTGCTTCCTACCCCATGGAAGACCATGGTTTTGTGGAGCCTAGCAGCTGGACGGATGAATACAAAAGAATTTTTAAGCTATTTGAAACAGTATTGAAAAAATAAATAGCTTTTTCACAGCTATTTATTTTACTGTTAACGATATTTTACCCAATTATTTGCAAGTAATAATTACACAAAGAGTAAACAACTCAATAGAAAAAAGAATAGGAGACTTTTTAAGGGTTTACTAAACAGGTGTTTTATAGAAAATAGTTAACGTAAAAAAAAATAGAATTAAAAACTCGCTTTTTCTTCCATCCATTTGTTTCTTCCCCAGTTAGGAATCACATGTTTTTCGCTATGGTAAGATGATCGTACCAATGGGCCGCTTTCCACATAATCGAGGCCAATTTGATAGCCGATTTCACGGTATGTTGCGAACTCATCCGGATGCACAAAACGTTGCACGGGTAAGTGTTTTTTGCTAGGTTGCAGGTACTGCCCTATAGTAACCACGTCAACGCCGTTGTTGTACAAATCGTGTAAGGTTTGCACCACTTCTTCCTTTACTTCACCCAATCCCAACATGATGCCACTTTTGGTGCGCATACCACCATCTTTTAACATTTTGAGGGTATCCATACTTTGCCAGTATTGGGCCTGTATCCTCACTTGGCGGGTAAGCCTTTCAGTAGTTTCAATATTATGGCTAACCACATCAGGTGCTGCATCAATGATGCGCTGAACATTTTCTTGTTTATTTTTTCCTTTAAAATCTGGAATTAGTGTTTCGAGCGTCGTATCCGGATTCAAAGATTTTATAGCATTGATAGTATTATACCAAATAATACTTCCACCATCCTTTAATTCATCTCTATCTACCGAAGTGATGACTGCATGTTTTACTTTCATTAAATGAATGGCTTCTGCTACACGCTGGGGTTCGTCCCAGTCTACTTCTAAGGGCCTACCTGTGGCTACTGCACAAAAACCACAACTCCTAGTACAAATATTACCCAATATCATAAAAGTAGCAGTTCCTGCACCCCAGCATTCTCCCATATTTGGACAATTGCCACTCTCACAGATGGTGTGCAATTTATGTGTATCAACTAGGTTACGCACATGTTTATAATCTTCGCCAATTGGAAGTTTTACCCTCAACCAATTGGGCTTTTTTAGTGTAGTATTTTCAGTTGTAGATATTTCTGGTGCACACGCCATATGAATGATATTTAATTCGATATGTAAAGATAAGGCCTTGCAAATAGAGCAAGGCCTTACTAACTAACATTATTTGATGGTAAAAGTTTATTTCCGTCTTCCGAAAACGATGGCCACAAAAGCTGATACAAAAAGCTGACGCTCTTTCTGATAAATGATCTGTTGAATTTTTTGGCTGTAAAATTCTCCCATCAAACCAACCTCAATAGCACTTACCATTTCGTTGTATTTGCCATAATCGAAGCGGATAGCGGGTTTCACATAAAGGCCAGGGGTTACTTTCATCTTTCCCCAACCCGTTCCAAAACCTGGTCCGCCAATAAATGGACCACTTAAAAAGAACAAACTATCAGGTGAATTGTAACCCACAAATTCGCGTTGGCCTTGCTTTTCTACTTCTACAAGATAGGGTCTTAACAACCCAATTATAGCACCGCCACCAACATTGCCAGTAACACTGATACCATTTTTGTTGCCTTTATTTCCTAACAAATATTGATATTGAACTCCCAATTTTACAGGATAAAAATAATTGATTTTACCATATATGATCGGTGCAGTAGTACTGAAGTTGAACTGCTGCTTCTCTTCTTTTTCGTGTTTGACTTCTGCAATCTCTAGTTGAAACAACAAAGCGGATCTTACAGATTTTGCCCTGCCAATTTCCATAAAAGCACCGTATCCATGCGATGTAAATTTACCACCATAAACAGTGTGCTTTTTGTAGGTAATAACGCCTTCCTCCTCTAACTTGGTCATTGCATCAATTCGATCTCTTCGAATCTCTTTTTTTGTTTTCCTAGAAGTTGTTTGCTCTTGTGCAACAGAAGCCATCGTTACAGAAATAGCTAATAGTATTAAAAATATTTTCTTCATGGATTCTTTTTACTTGAGTAAATTTATGCAAAAATAGAATGCAGCAATGAATGTTACCCTCTTTTTAACCCAGATTTTGCAGCTAAAATGGTAATGAGTGTTTCAAACGCAATACAGATAAGTGTTTCAAGTTATTTTTTGGCCCAAGAAATAGTGAACTATTTTGAAATCAAAAAATGTTCTGAAATGATTAGCAGTGCAGCGTTTGAAAGTCGTAATAAATTTCCAACTGCAAAATATGGGTTCATAGAACTTAACTAATTATTCATCATATTTTAATAAATCTATAACATGACAGCAACCGTAATTTATAAAGGAGATCTAAGATGCGAATGTACTCATTTGCAAAGTGGTACTGTGATAGAAACCGATGCACCTACTGATAACAGAGGAAAAGGCGAAAAGTTTAGTCCAACCGATACCCTTTGTGTAGCATTGGCCACCTGTATGATTACCACCATAGGAATTAAGTCGGCTGATATGGGAATTGATCTTACGAACACCCAAATGGATGTAACCAAACACATGTTGGCAGACCCAAGACGCATTGGTAAAATAGAAGTAATTCTTTATTTACCTGCATTGGATATAGCAGAAAAAGACAAACTAATTCTTCAAAAAATTGGTGATACTTGCCCAGTAATCAAAAGTTTACACCCCGATTTGGAGATAATGGCCATTTATAAATGGGGTTAAACCATTTACTCAGATTTTATAAAAACGAACTTGAATTAGGTAGTTATCCATAAAATAATAATTTTTGGTGATACTAATCCTACTAAAGATGACAACCTATAGCTGTGAATCGGTATGCTTTAACCTTTCAGTAATTTTAAACCAACTGCGCATTGCAAACATTTTTTTTCATCACAGTACCATTTTTTTAATTGTAACAATGCTTGCGAATCAAAGGCATTGCACGATGATATACCTAGTCTTTCAAATCCGCGAACTACCTTGTTTTGCTCAGCATGCAATAGCCTCAACCAATCAATTGCTTTATTTTTAAATGCATCTATGTTATGGTAATATCCATAGGCATATAAAACAGGTATGATGGTATTAATACAGATATTATCCATCATAGATTTACCCAGTGTTTTTTTACGAAAAGCCGTGGGATGATCTGGCATGTAGCGGTAATGCCAGTAATCGTTAGCAGTAACATTTAAGTAAGTTTGAAGTTCTTTAATGGTTTTTACTTCTTTTATAATAGAAAATAAATGATGACTTTGCTGTATTAACATGGCCAGTTGGGCTAAACGTACCGTTGGAAAATTGGCAGGGCGCATTCTTAAAAAATATAGGGGGGCATGTGCTTTTTTAAGGTGGTACTTTTTCTGTAAGAAAATATATTCACGCCTCAACATATTTGGATAATCATCGTCAAATTTTTTGTCTAAGATTGCTGCTTGACCCAACAACAGAGCTTCTATTTGTAGGATTTGGCTTTTGTGTTTTGCTAAAAGTTTAACAGGAATTGTTTTGGCAATCCGTTCAAACGAATCGCTATTGATTTTCACGCCGAAATTGCTGGCCAACAGCCACCAAAATATTTCTTCCCAATGATTGTTACATTGTTTTAATAATTGTTCAATGTGTTTTGCCCTGTCTTGAAGCCTTTCAACAAGTAGACGCTCTTTCCAGGAACTAAAAATAATTTCAGGGATAGATGCCAAGTGTTGCTGACATGGAATAAAATGCACACTTTGCATAAGTTCCTCATATCGGGATAATAAAACAGACGATATCAAAGGTTGAAGTTCTACTGTTGGAAACGGATATATTTTCATATGATCATGTTTCCAAACTACATGTAAAATAATATTTTGATAATTCTGATCAGTGCTGTGCTGGTGGAGATCCCAATCAGAACTCAGCACATGTAATTCGATATTTCCTGCTAAAGTTGTGGAAGCAATTTTAATTTTTCCATTTAAAAAATCAGGTCCTTGGTTTGTATTAAGGGTTCCTTTATCGAGTATTAATAAAGCGTCTCCCTGTGTACAATGAAGTTGTTTTGTTTCAAAATATTGATGTTGCCAAATAAAATGCAAAAGTTTCTCTGTCATTTTTTACTAATTAAGGGTACAGAATGATATCTGTTAAATTAGTATTAATGAACAATGTTGTGCAAGGGAATTCTCCCACCAATTATTGTGAAAATTATGCAACTGAAAAGGTATACAATATCACAATGCTTTCAAACACTGTACTACCCTGCTAATGGGTAGCCCCATCACGTTATAAAAATCTCCATTCACAGATGCTATCCCAACTACCCCAATCCATTCCTGAATGGCGTAAGCACCTGCCTTATCGTAGGGTTTATATTTTTTTACATAATGTTGGATCTCTATTTCTGACAAAGAATGAAAACTAACTTCAGTTGTATCAGCAAATAAAATTTGTTGTGACTCAAATAAGATGGCAACTCCAGTAATTACTTGGTGCGTATTACCAGCCAACATCTTCAGAAAAGTAACTGCTTCTTCTTCATCAACTGGTTTGCCAAGAAATTGTTTATTACAAACTACTACTGTATCTGCAGCCAGGATGGGCTGAACCATACCTACTTTTTCTGCAATGGCTTTTGCTTTGTTATGGGCAATATGAATAGCCGCTTCTTCAAAGCTCATCGAAGCATCAAAACTTTCATCAATATCACTCACCATTATATCAAATGGTATCTCTGCCCACTCTAATAATTGTTTTCTACGGGGCGATTGGGAAGCAAGTATGATTTTTTGCATATTCTTAAAAAATAAAAAACAACATAGATAAAATACCTGCGAGCATTATGAATTTTATCTGCTTACTCATTTGGCTGTAATCATTGGCCACTTTGGCCTTAAACAGCTTTCGTAATATAAATATCAAAGGTATAATAATTAGTAAAATACTGTAAATAGCAACGGGCCACCAACCCAGTTGTACCGCATATAATTGTATTATTGATAGGGTTGCAATACAAACTACCAACCACACTGCTGTGTACACTTTTGATGCAGGTACTCCCCAAACAATAGGCATGGTTCTGCAATTGTATTTGGCATCACCTTGCATATCTTCCAGATCTTTCACCACTTCTCTTATTAAAGAAACAATGAAAGCAAAACCGGCATACAACACCATATATTTAAAAAACTTAGTAACGTCGAATACAATATTTTTTTGTTGCCAATTGATAATATTGGCACCACAAAAAAAATAAACTACAATAATTACCCATGCGGTTAATGTAGCTATGATAATGTTTCCCGATAATACTTTGCGCTTGAAAGTAGTAGAATAAAACCACAATAACAATACACAAATACTATTAACAACTGCTATTACCCAGTTACCAATTTTATAACTGACATATAAGCTTAATACAATACCCAATGAGGAGAGCAACAAATGCCAGATGATAGCCCACCTTCGCTTTACAATTTTATCTACCACTACTTTTTGTGGTTTATTAATGACATCAATTTGTAAATCAAAATAATCATTTATAATATAACCGGCCGCTGCAATAATTACAGAAGCTGATACTAATAATAAAAATAAAAGATGACTATGTGGATATTCAGCTATTAGTAAAAGATTTTCGAACACACAGAAATAAAACAGACTTTGTGTAAGTGCAATAAAAAGAAGATTAGGCCAGCGTATCAATTTAAAAAAAGCGGCTACTAATTTCATGAAGTTATTTGTGTATAAAAGAAAGCTGGAGCAGTTTTATTTGGATACAATATCGCCATCATCAGTCCAGTGATTATTTAATTTCAATACTTTTTCAAACACATCTCTTACGCATCCTTCCCCTCCTTTGATGGGCGAAATATAATGAGAAATCGATTTTATTTCTGCAACTGCATCAGAAGGACAACAAGCTAAACCCACCATTTGCATAGTTTTTAAGTCTGGAATGTCATCCCCCATATACAGTACCTCATTCCAACTAATTTGATGTGAATTTACATAACGCAGTAAAATTTCGGTTTTATTTTGCACATTCATGTGTACTTCCTCTACCCCTAGTTTCAACAATCGCTCTTTAACTGCTTCAGATTGTCCACCCGAAACTACCAACACTTTATAACCTTTTTTGATGGCTAGCTGTAGTGCATAACCGTCCTTAATATTCATCCTTCTAACCATTTCACCATTTCCGAAAACAAGCAAGGAGCCGTCGGTAAGCACACCGTCAACATCCACAACAAACAATCGGATTGGTTTAAAATTGGCCAGTAAACTCATATATAAAGATTGGTGATCACATACTATTTTTGGTTATCGCGCCACTCGTACACCCAGCTACTTTGAATCATTTCTAGATGTCCTTCGTTGCTTTCATCAGATTTGCCAACAAAATGTGGTAATTCCATTACCCATTTGTGGAGATCGGTGAAACGAATACGGTAAATTTTTGCTTCAGAAAAGTCATCCCCAAAACGTTCGTACAATTTCTGAGCAATATCTTCATAATCGTTCCATTGAATCGGTGGTTCAAAATTCATATTATTTTTAATGGGCAAATAAGTTAATAGTTTATTTGCTAGGTTAATTGAATGGTTAAATGTTACATTTTTAAAAAGTGCCAACAGCTAACACCTTATTCTCCAAAAAACTGCGATTGATCTGGTAAAGTTACCTCTAGGGTTCCTTCCCCTTTTTGCAATACACACTGGCAGCCCAGTCGTGAATTAAGGCGTGGATTCACCGCTCGATCAATAAAGTCTTCTTCTCTATCTGTCAATTCTTCCACAAAACCTTCCCCAAATTCGAGGTAGAGATGACAAGTGCTACAGGCACAAACCCCACCACAATTGTGGTGCAATTCTATATCGTTCTTTAGTGCTACTTCTAAAATAGATTCACCTACTTCAACGTTGCTAATGGTTATCGGTTCTCGTCCTTTCTGTTCAAATTTAAACTTTATACTATACATGCATGCAAATTTCGCGATTGCAAACCTACTTCAAATTACCAATTAAGGAAAAATTCATTTTTTTATCTAGTGAATATATAAAAGAATCGCTATTTTGTTATCAAATCAATGTACGCCAACATTTCATGAAAAAAATTGCTGCTATCCTACCTCTTTCATTGTTTGTATGTTTTATGCTTTTTTCCTGCAAAGAAAAAAAATCGAACAACATAACCAACCGTTTACAACCTCCAGTTAAAACAAAAAAAGATAGTACATCACCCGTAACCAATGCCGGTCGGCCACCTATTATCAATATTGTTGATACCATTGCTCCAAAAAAACTAATATTGTTTGTCAGTGATAGTGCTGCCACTAGTGAAAGAATTAGCGGTAAGCTGAGTTTGATTTTCAAACAAAAACTAGGCGAGTATATAAAAAAACAACAATTACTAATAGATGGGTATCCTATGGTGTGGTACAAAACTAATAAAGCGCCTTTCTATTTTGAAGCTGGCATACCCATCACCAAAAAACCTGTAAAGCTACCCAAGGGTATCATGGTTAAAAACATCGGAGGCGACAGTGCCATCATTGCACATTATTATGGGCCCTATTCTAAAACCAATATGGCTTACGATGCATTAACAGAATGGGCTAAAGACAATAAGAAAAAGAAAAAAGGGAATCCTTACGAAGTATATGTAACCGATCCTATTGGTACAGATGGAAAACCCTTAGACCCTTACAAAGTTCAAACAGACATTGTATTTCCTCGCAACTAAACAATTATTATTCATGGGTTCATAATACTATCTGTTAATCGCAGATACATAGAGCGTAACTTGGGATGTGCCGCTAAAATACGCAAGTGTTTGTCCATAGTAATAATATCTTTTCGCACAGCAGGCCCTGTTTGAACTTTAGATGGTAAAACAGATTGCACCCGATAGGCTGTTTCCAATATGAGTGGTTTCAGCATCGCAAAATCGATGTTTTCTTTTTCACAAAACTCTTCTGCAATGGCGTATAAATGGTTAGTAAAATTGCTTACCACTACAGCTGCTGCATGCAGTTTCAAACGCTCTTCATCACCTACCCTTCTTACAGCATCAGAAATACTGTGAGCAAAATCTTCTATAAATTTGGTAACATCTTCTGTATTGCCATCAATCAAAAAAGGAATCGGCGGAATGAGTTTCATCTCTTTGCGCAAGCTTTGTAAAGGATATAAAACGCCGTAATTTTCCGACATTTTTTGTAACACATCTATAGATGCAGAACCCGCTGTATGCAACACCAGTTTGTTGCCCATATGTTGCTGAGTAAACAAATGATCTAATGCCTGATCGGCTACTGCAATTATAAAAATATCTGCCGAAAGATCTGGTTTTCCTGAAAAATCGCTAAAGCCCGCAACAAATTCCTGTGCAAGTGTTTGAGCATTTAGGATATCTCGGCTAATTACTTGAATAATCTGGTGCTGCTTACTAACCATCAATCTACCTAAAACAGTGGCCACATTACCAGAGCCTATCAATACTATTTTCATAAGTAGTAATTTTGACGAAATGAATATACAACAAAAGCTGGCAATTCGATTTTTACGCGCCAAGATCAACCTACTTTCAGTGATCAGTAAACGAAAAGCTGGTGAAGAAGCATTTCGGATTTTTTGTACCCCACCTGCCAAGTATAAAGGTAAAGAAGCTATTATATTTACATCGGGTGAGAAACTCATTTTTTCTCTGAATGATAAAAAGGTGATCGGTTATCGCTGCAATACTAGTGCACCAAAAAGAGCACTGCTGCTACATGGATTTTCGTCTAGCTGTCACAAATTTGATAAATATGCCATAGAATTGGTTAAAAAAAATTACGAAGTATTGGCTTTTGATGCCCCTGCACATGGGGCAAGTGAAGGAAAATCGATACATGCAGTAGACTACAGCAACCTGATTAAAAAAGTGGTAGAATTGTATGGTAAGGTAGATTTATTTGTGGGACATTCCTTTGGCGGAATCGCTATCAGTTTGGCAATGGAAGACCTGAAACACGACGCTAACACCAAAATAGTACTCATTGCACCTGCCACCGAAACCAGCAGCGCCATCGAAGGAGCATTTGTGATATTAGGCTTGCAAAAAGCATCTATTAAAAAAGCTCTCCACAACGTTATATTTGAAATAAGTGGTAAGCCCGTAGAGTGGTTTTCTATCAGACGAGCCATGAACAATATCAAAGCTTCGGTTTTATGGGTACACGACGAAGATGATGATATTACCCCCATTGGAGATGTGCGCAAAGCAGAAAAAGATCAACTTCCGCATGTGCGATTTCTATTTACAAAAGGTTTAGGACATCAAAGAATATATCGCGATGCTGCTGTTAAAAAAGCCATCTTCGATTTTGCTGATGAATGAAATTTAAACAGGAATAAATTGGATTTTTCAATTTTAAACTAATATTGCACTATTCTTAGTGTGACTTTCAACCTATTAATCTGTTGTTTTTCACCTTAAACTTCAAAAAACAGGATTTAATTTCATAGCTAATAAATATAGTAACCCTCATTTAAATTTCCTGAATTTATAGGAAATGATATAATATTATTATGGCGAAAAACTTGTTGATAGTAGAGTCCCCAGCGAAAGCAAAAACAATAGAAGCGATTCTAGGAAAAGACTTTGAGGTAAAAAGCTGTTTTGGACATATACGCGACCTCGAAAAAAATGATATGGGTATAGATGTTAATAACAACTTCACCCCCAAATACATTGTACCCGCAGAAAAAGAACGAGTAGTTAAAGAATTAAAAGCCCTTGCCAAAAAAGCAGACGAAGTATGGCTGGCATCGGATGAGGATCGAGAAGGTGAAAGCATCAGCTGGCATTTGGCTGAAGTACTTAACCTTGATCCCAAAACTACCAAACGAATTGTATTTCATGAGATTACTAAACCTGCTATTCAAAAAGCCGTTCAAAATCCTAGATTAATCAATATGGATTTAGTAAATGCACAACAAGCACGTAGGGTGGTAGACAGATTGGTAGGTTTTGAATTGAGTCCGGTTTTATGGAGAAAAATTGGACGACAAGGCGGATTAAGTGCCGGACGCGTTCAAAGTGTGGCAGTAAAATTAATCGTAGAAAAAGAAAGAGAGATCAACGCATTTATACCCGTAGGTAGTTTCAAAGTAGAAGCATCTTTGGCCGCCACAGATCTAAACAACCGCTCGGTGAATTTTAAGGCAGAAGGGCAACGATTTACCGAATCTATAGACGCTGAAAAGTTTTTACAGAGTTGTATTGGGGCTAATTATACCGTAAGAGATATTCAAGTACGGCCAGGAAAACGAACGCCTGCAGCACCTTTTACCACCTCTACCCTACAGCAGGAAGCTAGCAGAAAAATGGGTTACGGCGTTAGCAAAACCATGTTGTTAGCTCAAAAATTGTACGAAAGTGGGAAAATCACTTATATGCGAACAGACAGTGTGAGTTTGAGTGATACCGCCATGGATGCCATTAAAGCAGAGATTAATAAAAGCTATGGAGTTCGTTACTTGCAAGTGCGCAAGTATAAAAATAAAAATGAATCTGCCCAGGAAGCGCACGAAGCCATTAGACCAACTTATATGGAAAATAATACCGTAAACGATCCTGAATTAAACCGTTTGTATGAACTGATTTGGAAACGCACCATCGCTAGCCAAATGAGCGATGCAGAATTTGAAAAAACAACGGCCAAGATCAATATCAGTACCAACAACGAAGACCTAACCGCAAGCGGAGAAGTGCTCAAATTTGATGGTTTCTTAAAAGTATATTTAGAAAGTACCGATGATGAAGAAACAGAAACCGAAGAAGGTGCTGAAAGCAAACTCCCGAATCTGTCTATTAATCAAGTTTTACAGTTCAATCAAATGACGGCTACCGAAAAATATACCAAACACTCGGCACGATATACAGAAGCATCTTTGGTTAAAAAAATGGAAGAACTAGGCATTGGAAGACCCAGTACCTACGCACCTACCATTTCTACCATTATCAAAAGAACTTATGTAGAGAAAAAAGACAAAGATCCTGTTAAAAGGGAATTTCGTATACTAAAGTTAAAAGATAATGAGATTAAAAAAGTGACAGAGATTGAAAACACTGGCGCTGAGAAATCTAAATTATTTCCAACAGATCTAGGTTTTGTGGTGACCGATTTTTTGAGCCTGCATTTTAAAAATGTAATGGACTACTCGTTTACAGCCAATATTGAAAAAGAGTTTGATGAAATCGCAGATGGAAAGATAAAGTGGAACAACATGGTACATAATTTTTATGAACCTTTTCATATTGGTGTAGCGCATACATTGGAAACCGCTGAAAGAGCAGTGGGAGAAAGAGTTTTAGGAGTAGCAGAAGACGGAAAGCCAATTACTGCTAGAATGGGACGCTATGGCCCGATGGTGCAAATTGGATCACAAACAGATGATGACAAACCGAAATTTGCTAAACTAAAGCAGAGTCAAAGTATTGAAACTATTAGCATCGATGAGGCCATGGATTTATTCAAATTACCACTTATGCTAGGTGAACATGAAGGGCTGGAAGTATCGGTGAACATTGGTCGTTTTGGCCCTTATGTAAAATGGGGCGAGCAATTTGTAAGCTTACCAAAAGGTGAAGAACCCACTGAGGTGGAACTTTCTAGGGCTATCGAAGTTATACAGGCAAAACAAGTAGAAGACGCCCCTATCGCATTTTACGACGATAAACCAATTACCAAGGGAAAAGGAAGATTTGGTCCATTTATAAAATGGAACGATCTATTCATCAATATTCCAAGAGCATTTAATTTTGATAACCTCACCCAAAGCGATTGCAATGAACTAATTAATAAAAAAATAGAAAAGGAATCCAACAGATTCATACAGCAATGGCCAGATGAAAAAATTGCTTTAGAAAATGGCAGATGGGGGCCATTTATTCGTTTCGGTAAAAAAATGTTGAAACTCACTGCCGGCCCCAACGGAAAACGTACACCAGAAGAATTGGCTGTTATAGACATAGAAACAGTTAAAAAAATGATTTTGATACAAGAACCCAAGGCCTTCGATAAAAAAGCACCTGCTAAAAAGAAGGCGTCCACCAAAAAGGCTTCTCCTAAAAAGAAATAAATCATACACCCCAGCAAGTCTGGGGTTTATTTTTGCTGTTGCTTTAAAATAACAGTAGTTTAACCCATATTTTGCAATTAGAAATCTATTACTGCTTCCAAATGCTGCACAGCAAAGCATTTCAGAACATTTTTTGATCTCAAAATAGTTTACTATTTCTTCGGCCAAAAAATAAACTGAAACACATATCGGTATTGCGTTTTAAAACCTCATTACGATTTAAACTGCAAAATCGGGGTTTAATAACATCTGTGGAAAATTATTCCTTCATAAACCAATCGGGAACAACGACCTTGAACTCAAATTAAATTCCTTGCAAGAAAACCGTGAAATATTAGCCTTACTTCACCTAATCGATGATCCGGATGAAGACGTATACAATACGGTGAGTGAAAAAATTCTTTCTTTCGGTAAAAATATCATCCCCAATCTCGAACACCTCTGGGAAAACATTCACAATGAGGATACTCAGGAAAGAATTGAGATGCTCATACACCGCGTGCATTTTCGAGATCTCACAAACGAATTAGTGCTGTGGAAAAATAACCCCACAGATTTAATGACGGGCGCATTGATAGTAGCTCGATACAATTATCCTGATTTACAGACGGAACAAATTAGACAAGAAATAGAAAAACTACGCCGAAACATTTGGCTAGAACTCAACAATTACCTCACGCCTGTAGAAACAATACATGTTGTGAACAGTATTGTTTATAAGTATCATAAACAAAAAGGAACTGAGATTAGTTACGAACATCCCGATCAATTTCTGATCAACAAATCTCTGGAAACAAAAAAAGGAAATAACATTGGGAACGGAATAGTATATCTAATTCTTTGTCAGTTATTAGACATCCCTGTTAGAGCAGTTAACATTCCACGTCAATTTTTATTAGGCTATTTCAACGATCAATATGAACTGCTAAACCCTGCTGGCCACCCTTCAGAAAAAATAAAGTTTTATGCTGATCCGCTAACTGGACAAATGTACGCTCATAAAGATATTGAATCCTATTTTAAACGATTGTCGGTACCGCCAGTTCGCGCTTACTTTAAACCGATGAATAATATTAAGACCATTCAATTTTTATTGGAAGAGTTAAGCAAATGCTACGACAACCAAAGAAATTTATATAAGATGGAAGAACTCCTTGCCCTAGCCAATATATTAAACCCATGATTTATCACGTTACTACTAAAACAGCATGGCAATTAGCATTAAACTCCGGTTTTTATACAACTCCCTCTCTGCAATTAGAAGGTTTCATTCATAACAGTACAGCTGCGCAAGTGGAAGGGGTACTGAACCGATACTATAAATACCAAACAGATTTATTGTTACTACATATTGATGAAACCAAGCTAACAGCTCCTTTAAAATACGAACTAGCTACATCGGTAATGGAAGAATTTCCACATATTTTCGGCCCTATTAATGTAGAGGCAGTTATAAAAATAACTGACATTATTAAATAATATTTATTATTTTGAATGCATAATTTATATAATATGCAACACTTTCTAATTGCAATGCCACAAGGTATTTGGCTATTCTTATTTATTTTATTAGTAATCGGGTATGTTTACATTTGGTTTAGTACTATTTTAGAAACAGCTAACCATGCATACAAAGGAAAAAACACAAGAGTATTCTGGTTGTTTTTCACTATCCTCACTGGCTTCGTAGGTATTTTACTGTATCTGTTATTGGGTAAAAGTGATCGATTACAAAAACTACAAATTTAAAATGATCAGTTGGGAAGATTTTGAAAAGTTAGACCTGAGAGCAGGTACCATAATTGATGCGCAACGATTCGAAAAAGCCCGCAAACCAGCCTACCAGCTACTTATCGATTTTGGTGAACTCGGCATCAAAAAATCTTCGGCACAAATTACAGATTTGTACCAATGTGAAACCCTCATTGGAATGCAAGTGGTTGCAGTGGTAAACTTCCCCCCAAAACAAATTGCCAATTTTATCAGCCAATGCTTGGTGTTGGGAGTATATAATGCCAACAATGAAATAGTATTGTTACATCCAGGAATGCCAGTAAGCAATGGAGATAAAATAGGTTAAACCTTGCTAAATTGCTGAAAGTACTGTTCTAACAATTTAAAATTATCTTTATTAATGGAGAAGAAATTATTACGACCTTCTTTTTTACATTCGATCAATTCACTGTCTGCTAATAACTTGATATGGTGAGAGCAGGTAGGCTGTGATAAACCAGTGATTGATACCACATCGCAACAACGCACAGCACCTTTTTCTAGATTTTTTTTAAGATGCTCATTCGATATGGATTCGCTACTGCCGATTTTGCTTTTTCTATGAAACTGATATCTGTTAACTTTACAATTTCCATTCAATACAAATATAGCATTGCAGGATACTTCACAAGAACTTTTTTTATTCATTGTTGTTTAATCAATCTATGAAATCATTCAACACAGATTTTGCAGCTAAAATAGAAATGAGGGTTTCAAACGCAATACAGATATTTGTTTCAGGTTATATTTTTGCCGAAGAAAAAGCGAATTTTTTTATGATCAAAAAATGTTCTGAAATGCTTAGCTGTGCAGTGTTTGGAAGCCGTAATAGATTTCAAACTGCAAAATATGGATTCAATTACAACCGTTTCAACCTCATCTATACTCATGCACTATAAACAATATTTAACTAGTTACTTCAATGGTACAAACCTATTGTTCGATCTGCACCTACAACAACCGAGAACACAATTTCAACAAAAAGTTAGAGCAGTTTTGTTAAATATCAAAACCGGTGTTAATGAGAGCAACCCACCGTTCAATAAAATACTACACAATAGCATAGCCAGCTTCTGTAACCACATTGCTTTTATTATTACTTGTTATCAGGTAATTGAAGGTAATTTACCATTGGAAGAATATGCCCAAACATTTAGCCGCAAACAAAGGCGGAGGCAACATGAACTGTATCATTGCAATAGCATGATGCAATTATTAGACACCAAATCGTTTCATCAACAAAGTAACATCTCATGAAATTATTATTGAGGGCCGTTTCGGTCGTCTTCTTATTTGCGTGCAACAGCAATAGTAAAAAAACAAGCATAGTTGGCAGTACACCGTTTAACACGCAAACAGAAAAATACAATCTTGATAAAATAAAAATTCCCGAGGGTTTCCATATCTCGGTGTATGCCGAAATACCCAACGCACGGAGCATGACAGTTTCGCCTTCAGGTGTGTTATATGTAGGTAACCGTTCAGAAGACAAAGTATATGCTATCACAGACATGAACAGAGATGGAAAAGCCGATAAAGTTTACATCGTAGCAAGTGGTTTGTCATCTCCCAATGGAGTGGCATTTAAAAATGGTGATCTTTATATTGCTACCATTTCTTCTATTTTAAAACTCACCAATATTGAATCCAATCTTGCTGCACCACCGGCTCCAGTTACGGTATACAATCAATATCCATCCGATAACCATCATGGATGGAAATTCATAGCTTTTGGTCCGGATGGAAAGTTATATGTACCGGTAGGCGCTCCCTGCAATATTTGCAAATCAAACAATCCAATATACGCTTCCATTACCCGCATCAACGATGATGGCTCCGGCTTCGAAATCTTTGCCAACGGTGTTCGCAATTCAGTAGGATTTAGTTGGCACCCCGATACCAAAGCACTCTGGTTTACCGAAAACGGAAGTGATATGATGGGGAATGATACTCCTTCAGATGAACTCAACATTGCGGCATCTGCCGGCTTACATTTTGGTTATCCTTATTGCCACCAGGGCGATGTAGAAGACCCTGAATATGGAGCTGATAAAAACTGTAGTGATTATGTGAGCCCCGTTCATAAATTAGGTGCACACGTTGCCGCATTAGGCATGCGATTTCATTCCGGCAACATGTTTGGGGAAGCATACCGCAACCAGATTTTTATTGCTGAGCATGGTAGTTGGAATCGCACCGAACCGGTTGGGTATAAGGTTACGCTATTGAAAGCAGACAGCAGTGGTAAGGTCTTTAGCAAATCAACTTTTGCAGAGGGTTGGCTTCAAGCAAACGGTAAAGTTTTGGGCAGACCCGTAGATGTAGCAGAAATGGCAGATGGTTCCCTGCTCATCAGTGATGATTATGCAGGTGTGATATACAGAGTTTGGAAAAAGATATAAAAGCATTTTTAAAATCAAATGCGTTACTGGCTCATATCCTTACTACCAAATGAAAAAGGCAATAGCTGGGTAGATTTTGAAATAACAAAAACGGATCCAGCTTCCCCCGATAAAATCAATCGAATGGGTTGCGCTGTTCTATCTTCAAACTCTTTAAGGGCTTGCCTACACATACCACATGGCGACACTGGCGAATTACTTGTACCTTTTAAATTATGGTAACTAATGGCCAAGGTATCAATAGATTCGTTCGGATATAACACAGCCGCCACGCTCATCAACACCCGTTCGGCACAAATACCAACAGGGTAAGCCGCATTCTCTTGATTAGTTCCTGAAACGGTTGCTCCGTTTTTCATTCGAGCCACTGCCCCCACTAAAAAACCGCTATACGGTGCATACGCATTGGTCGTTATAGATCGTGCTTCTTGCAATAGAGCAGCATCGTTGGC
Organism: Ferruginibacter sp.; assembly: GCA_040882445.1. Taxonomy (GTDB): domain Bacteria; phylum Bacteroidota; class Bacteroidia; order Chitinophagales; family Chitinophagaceae; genus Ferruginibacter. Next base: position 61,946 of record JBBEBH010000056.1, read on the forward strand.
AGTAAGTTCATCAATACTTTCATAAATTTCGTATTCGAATGATATTTCTTCTTTTCGCATAATGTAGAATTAGATAAAAAATCCTCTCTGTATTGCTACGGAAAGGACATTTAGTTTTTTTGAAAGTAACACTTTTTGTACTATTATAATTACTTTATACCGTTAAACAATCGTTTCCATCTTGGTCCACCCTCCCAACTAAACCAAATGAGAGAAGCTTTGCCTACAATATGATCTTCTGGTACAAAGCCCCAGTAGCGGCTATCTAATGAATTGTGGCGATTGTCGCCCATCATAAAACAGTAATCCATCTTAAAAGTGTAAGTGTTGCTTTCAGATCCATTGATCAGTACTTTATCGCCACTCAATTCTACTTTATTGGCCTCATATACTTCAATACACCTTCTATAACGGATAAGGTTATCTGCAGTTAACTCAATCATTTTTCCCTTTCCTGGAACCATCAAAGGTCCATAATTGTCAACACTCCAGCGCACAGTGGTATCGGCATAATATGGAAACAACTGATTGGATGGATAATAAGGGTTAGTGTTTTCTACAACATAAGGATCTAAAACGTATCCTTGAGGAAGTTGGAGGTTCCCTTTTTCTTTATTGGTTACATTCACCAGATAAGATCTGTCTGGCATTTGTTGCAGATCACCCTGACTTTCTCTTACATAAATTCCCATCGTAGCCAATATATCTGCATCCACATAACCATCTTTAGGCACCACCAAACGGTGGTAACGTTGTGATTGAGGCATTAAAATACCTTTTTCACCATTTACGAAAACTTCCCCATTTTTTACTTGCAATACATCCCCTGCAGCAGCTACCGCACGTTTAATGAAATTTTCTCTTTTATCAACAGGACGGGTAACAATAATATCTCCATACTGATCCCAAATCTGTGCCCTACCATTGTCGCGAACAGCTTGGTAATAGGTAACCCTACTACCAAAATTTACCTCATCATTGATGAGTGTATCATTCACTGGGAAATTAAATACTACTACATCATTGCGGTTTACAGAACTAGCAAACCACCTGGTATAAGGAATTTTAATGGCTTCCGAATATGATTTAGTGTTGGTAATGGGTAAAGTATGGTGCACAAAAGGAACAGCCAAAGGTGTGTTCGGAATTCGAGGGCCATAACTCGATTTACTCACAAACAAGAAATCGTTCACCAACAATGTTTTTTCCATCGAAGGTGTGGGAATGGTATAAGCCTCAAACACAAAAGTGCGAATCAATGTTGCAGCTACAATAGCAAATGCAGCAGCATCTATCCACTCTCTAGCGCCCGATTTTTTATAATTATCTACTACCTTTTTACCTGCAAACCTTTCGTTACTGCTAAATCCGAGATAAGGAAAATAAGCGAAGGGAGCCAATACAGTTGCCGCATGATGTATAACACCAAATCTACCAAAATGCTCTACAAATTTGATCATGATCCAGATGGTAATAAACTGGCCAGCAATAGGAATCAATTGTAGAAAAAACCAAACTTTTTTTAGTTCCATTTTTTCTACCATACACCAAGTATTGTAAAAAGGTATCAAAGCTTTCCAACCTTCCATCCCAGCTTTTTTAAACATACCATACAATCCTACATGCCAGCCTAGGGTTCCAACAATTACTAAAATCCATCCAATGCTCATATTTGCAATTTTTTAATGCCAAAATTAGTTATATGTAACTGATTCACACAACAATAATTACTTAAACGGTAAAAGTTTAAATATAAATTAACGAAATAAAAACAGCATCTTCCTCTACTTAGGCAAAACATAAGCTTCTATATCATCAGCTGTAATGCTTTTACCACTCAAAATAATAAGGCGTTCCACTACATTGCGCAGCTCCCTAATATTTCCAGTCCAGTTATATTGCCTCAATGCTTCCATTCCTTTTTTCTCAATAGGTTTCACGGGTTGTCCGTATTCCTCTGCAATAATTTCTAGAAAATAATTCACTAAGTGTGGTATATCATCTCTGCGTTCATTCAAAGAGGGCACATGTATGATGATTACCCCCAATCTATGGTACAGATCAAGTCTAAAATTTTTATTATCAACTTCCTTTAAAAGATCCTTGTTGGTAGCAGCAATTACTCTTACATCTACGTTAATATCTTTCTCTGCCCCCACTCTAGTAATTTTACCTTCTTGCAAAGCACGCAACACTTTGGCCTGAGCGTTTGAACTCATATCACCTATTTCATCTAAAAACAATGTGCCGCCGTTGGCTTGTTCAAATTTTCCGATGCGTTGTTTAATTGCTGAGGTAAAAGAACCTTTTTCATGTCCAAATAATTCGCTTTCTATCAACTCCACAGGAATGGCTGCACAGTTTACTTCTACTATAGGTCCGCTGCTGCGATTGCTTTTTTCGTGTATCCAACGAGCCACCAATTCTTTACCCACACCGTTTTCTCCTGTAATTAATACCCTGGCGTCTGTTGGAGCCACTTTTTGGATAGTGTCTTTTATTTTTTGAATCGGTCCACTATCTCCTACCATTTGCTGCACCTTGCCCACTTTGCGTTTCAGCACTTTGGTTTGCGCAATCAATTCTTGTTTTTCGGTAGCGTTGCGAAGTGTAATCAGCAGCCTGTTTAAATCGGGTGGCTTGCTGATATAATCAAAAGCTCCTTTTTTAACTGCTTCTACGGCAGTATCAATATTGCCATGCCCACTGATCATAATCACTGGAATATCGGGATGAATCATTTTAGCTCTCTCCAAAAATTCGATGCCATCTACCTTCGGCATCTTAATATCACAGAGTACAAGATCATAATTTTTTTCTGTAAACCGCTTCAGCCCTTCCTCTCCATCTGCGGCTTCGTCTATTTTGTAACCTTCAAAACTTAAAATTTCAGTGAGGGTTTTGCGGATTGCTTTCTCATCATCAATAATCAGAATACTCGCCATGGAATGTTTTTTGTGGAAATGAATCCCGATTGAATCTAATTGTTTGTTGTTACATCAAAAATACAGATTTATGAACTCAAAAACATTTGCTACGTTTTTATTGCGCTGTACTATAAACTCCGCCAAAAATAGTACGTTTTAAAAGTAGACAAAAATTGTAACTTTAAAAACAAAAACACAATGATCAAATCAAATTACGATGTAATCATTATTGGAGGGGGACACAATGGATTAATTGCTGCAACCTATTTAGCAAAAGCAGGCAAATCTGTTTTATTATTAGAAGCAAATGGGGAACTAGGTGGCGCCACTACAAGTGTTCGCGTATTTCCAGATTTTGATGCGCGTTTATCGAGATACTCTTATTTAGTTTCGCTCCTACCCGACAAAATCATCAGCGATTTAAACTTGAATTTTAAAACCCTTCACAGAGAGGTGATGAGCTATACACCAATCGAAGAAAATGCAAGCCACATAGGTTTGTTGATTGCTAGGAATTGGGACGAAAACACGATTTCCTCTTTCCAAAATCTGAACGATGGAAATGAAGACATGAAAGAATGGCAATCTTTTTATGAAGAAATAGCTCAGTTCGCTAAAAAAATTGCCCCAACACTTTTGAAACCATTGCCTTCCAGAGAGGAATTGAAAAATAGCATTGGATTAGATGAAACTTGGAAATATCTGATAGATGAACCCATTGGAAAAGTTATTTCCGAGCGATTTAAAAATGATTACATCAAAGGAGTCATTTTAACAGATGCCCTAATTGGCACCTTCGTTTCAGCAAACTCACTTCAAGCTAATATCTGTTTTCTTTATCATCTGATAGGAAATGGAAGTGGCGAATGGAAAGTGCCAGAAGGAGGTATGGGTGCTTTAGTTCTTGAACTCAAACGAGTAGCTCAAGCTGCAGGAGTAGAGATTTCCCTTCATTCAAAAGTGGCCAAAGTAGAAAGTAGTAAAGAAGAAGTTACCGTTGTTCTTGAAAACGGCAATGTTTTTAAAAGTGAATATTTGCTTTCAAATGCAGCCCCTCAGGTATTGGCAAAACTACGCGGTACTCCTGTGCCTCGCAGTTTGGAAGGTTCCCAGTTGAAGATAAATATGTTGGTGACAAAACTGCCTGAATTTAAATCGGGTGTTAATCCAGCCGATGCCTTTGCGGGTACGCTGCATATCAATGAGTCCTTTTCCCAATTAGAAAAGGCCTATCATGAAGCCGAAAAGGGTCAAATACCCTCAACCTTGCCATTAGAAATTTATTGCCATACCTTAACTGACCCTACCATTTTAAGCCCAGATTTGCAAGAAAAAGGGTATCACACTTTGACCCTATTTGGCATACATACTCCTGCTAATTTATTTGATGTAAATCACGATACACAAAGGCAGTTGGCCAAAGAGGCTGCTATTCATTCGTTGAATCAATATTTAAAAGAACCCATTGAAAAAGTATTAGCTATAAACTCCCAAGGAGAATATTGTATTGAAGTAAAAACACCTTTAGACATTGAAGCAGAAATATCTCTTCCTCGTGGCAATATTTTCCACAAAGATTTATCTTTTCCTTTCCGGGAAGAAGATGAAAAGCCAAGTTGGGGGGTAGAAACGGATGAACCAAGAATTTTTATTTGTGGTGCAGGAGCCAAACGCGGCGGGGGTGTCAGCGGAATACCCGGCCATAATGCCGCCATGGCCGTTTTGGAAAGGGGATAAAGAACTTCCTATCCTTTATGTATTACAACAATATTTGAATTTTTTCTAGCAATAAAATATTTACATCAACATGCTAATGCAACTTGGTATCCTAAAAGTATTAATGAATACTATTGCACCAATTGCAAGACTATTCGGTTATCGTGCCATTTATAAAAATATTCCGGAATAGAAAAATAACTACAGCATAACATTAAGTAGAGTAGAAGAAATGCCCCTATAAACAAACTGTTACAGGGGCATTTTTGCTACTCGTTGTTCAGTACACACACTAGAGTTTAATACGGTTTCCTTTAGGTGTATTTGTAGGCCATACATTTGGTTTTATGGGTAGTAACCGATTCATAATATTTTATTTTTTCTTTTTGGGGTATATACCCAACACAACTTCCCCTAACCACATCAAGCAGAAAAAAATGTTTTCAATATGGCTATTTACCTCTTTCACATTTCAATTTAATTTTTAAATTTTGAGACTGTTAATCATTTAAAATAAATTCCGTGAATAGTGTAGGTGTTTCATCTTTTGTTTGACCTATCATCTTGAATTTGGGTTTGACCGATTTTAATGGTATTTTGTACTAAATTTAATCATCAATAGTTCTAATCGACTTCGGTTACCGAGCTAACTGTTTTTCAAATGCCAACACAGCAGCAAGCCGAAAAGGTTATGCGACATGCTTGGGCCACATCGTAGCTTGAAAGTGTAAATAAGAAATTATCTGAAATAAAAAATACGGGGATGCTGAAAACCAAACAGAGTAAGCTAAATCATTTAAAATCAAGATATATGTCAGTATCATTATCTCCGCAACAGCAAAAGATGGTAGACATTTTCAACAGCATGTAAATGCAGAACTACAGGGTGATATCGAAACTTTATGGCAACCATGACAGACAACCCTCATTTGAATCACGTGCCCATAATGGCAGGTGGTGTAGGAAAGGAAGGAGTCAGGGATTTTTACACCAATCACCTAGTTGGAAAATTCTTTCCACCTGATGTTAAAATGACAACTATTTCCAGAACTATTGGGCATAACCAAATAGTAGAGGAATTAGCTATCAGTTTTACGCACACCACTCCTATTGATTTTGTCCTTCCGGGAGTTGCGCCTACAGGAAAGCCTGTATTAATAGCTTTTGTAGTAATTCTTGGTTTTGAAGGTGACAAAATTACTCACGAACATGTTTATTGGGATCAGGCAAGTGTGCTGGCGCAAATAGGGCTACTCGATCCTACTGGGTTACCTATATGCGGAGCTGAAAGCACTCAAAAAGTAATTGACCCCAAGCTACCTTCTCGCCCACTTAGTTCGTTTTTATAAATCTCAATCTATAATTAATCATTCTTTAAAATAATAAAACATGAAACAATTACATACAATCTTTGGTGCAACCCTCATTGCATGCTTCCTATTTTCAGCTTGCAACAATAAAAATACCGAAGACCAAAAAACTACATCTACAGAAAACTCCAACGAAAACAAAATTAAAGCAGAACAAGCGCTGCGTGTTGCCAACGATCAGTTTTATGCCGCACTCAACGCCATGTTTATTGGAAATCTGGAACCCATGAATGCCATTTGGTCTCATGGTAAGGAGGTTACAGATATGGGGCCATTTGGAGGTCGGCTTGAAAGCTGGGCTGCTGTTGGTGCAGAATTCCAAAAAGAAGCGAGCATGAAACTGGGAGGCAAAATTGTTTGCAAAGACCTGCTTGTTCATGCTGGAACAGATATGGGATATACGGTTTGCACCGAAGAGGGTGAAAATATGAGCGCTGATGGAAAACCAGTGGTTGTTCGCTTTAGGGCTACCAATGTGTTCCGCCTCGAAAACAATCAATGGAAAATGGTTCATCATCATACCGACCTTTCGACTCCGCTGCAGGAAGGGACAGGGGCAGAAGCGAAATAGGCTAGATTTGCAATTACAATTCATGGTGAGATAAATAAGTACTAAAGAATGACAGCAGCTAACCAAAAGGCAGGGTTTCGTGCTTCGCAGACACATTTGTGGTAGCCGAAAGTTTAGTTCTTTTCCTAGCAACGTCTCCCACAAGGGACGTTGCGTAACCCAGTTGGGCCAGTATTTCTGTTTCACCCATTTGCTGTAG
>JBBEBH010000057.1:0-66933 GCA_040882445.1 Ferruginibacter sp.
GTACCTGCAAAAACATTTCCCATCATCGTACAAGTAGCGCCTGCGGCTAGTGCTTTTACCATATCGCCTGTGTACCTAATACCTCCATCGCTGATGATTCCAACATTTTTTCCTTTTAAAGCAGCAGCGGCTTCCATTACTGCGGTAATTTGCGGAACACCAGTTCCTGCAACAATACGGGTGGTACAAATAGAGCCTGGTCCTATTCCTACTTTGATGGCATCTGCACCTGCTTCGGCCAAAGCTTTAGCACCCGCTCCTGTACCCACATTTCCTGCAATAACATCTAGCCCTTTAAAAGATTTTTTCACATTTTTCAACATTTCTATTACCCCTTTGGTATGACCATGTGCACTGTCTAAACAAATAACATCTACCCCAGCTTTGTGCAAAGCATCTACCCGAATCATAGTGTCAGATGTGATGCCTACTCCCGCACCCACCATCAAATGACCGAATGCATCTTTAACGGCGTTCGGATGGCTTTTTAACTTGAGGATATCACCAAATGTAACCAAACCAATGAGTTTGCCAGATTTATTTACAACTGGTAATTTCTCAATTTTATTTTTCTTAAATATAAGTTCTGCTTTTTTTAAGTCGGTTCCCTCGGGGGCAATAATGAGATTTTGAGAGGTCATCACGGAGCTCACTTTTTGTTTGTAGTCTGTTTCAAACCTTAGGTCTCTATTCGTTAAAATGCCCACCAGTTTTCCTCCATGATCAACAATGGGAATTCCCCCTATTTTATTTTCCTTCATCAATAGCAATGCTTCTCCAATGGTAGCATCCGCTGTAAGGGTAATGGGATCTAGAATCAAACCGTTTTCACTTCTTTTTACTTTTCGTACTTCGTTCGATTGTTGCTCAATACTCATATTTTTATGAAGAATACCCAAACCGCCTTCTCTTGCTAGCGCAATTGCAAGCTGAGCCTCTGTTACGGTATCCATAGCTGCACTCAGCATGGGAATATTGAGGGTGATTTTTTTTGTAAGTTTTGATCTAATATCTACATCTCTAGGTAATATCTGCGAATAAGCAGGAACTAATAACACGTCATCGAAGGTTAATCCTTCTCCAAAAAATTTGTTGGATGTTGTTGCAGGAGATTTTTTTATTGTTGCCATGTGCAAAGATAAAAGAAAAATGTATGCAGCCAAATCAGTACAAAAAATAATATAGCAATACCCATCAAATGAGTTTATACACTTTTCCGGGAAGCGAAACAATGACCCCTTGCATTTCGAGCATGAGCAATGCTTTGGCCACGGTGCTACTGCTGTAACCAGTTTTTACATAGAGTTCGTCTATTTGGGCTGTTTCCTGAGCTTGTAAAATTTCAATAATTTTTTTTTCTTCAGGGGTTAATTCAATAAACAGTTCTCTTTGTTTTTTGGGAACTGGTTTGTTATGGGTACTCCAGTTCATCAGGTCTAACAGGTCTGAAGCACCTGTGATTAAAGAAGCTTTATTATTTTTAATGAGAAAATTACAACCTTCACTTTTAGAATCTGTTACTTTACCCGGAAAGGCAAACACATCTTTATTGTAACTGTTGGCAAGTTCGGCTGTGATCAACGAGCCTCCCTTTTCTCCGCTTTCTACCACTACAATGGCATCTGCCATTCCTGCAACGATCCTATTCCTGCTAGGAAAGTTTTGTTTTTCGGGATCGGTACCACTCATAAAATCGGAGAGCAATCCACCATGTTCTATCATCTGCTTTGCCAGCGCCTTATTTTCAGCAGGATACATTCGATCTAATCCATGGGCTACTACGCCTACTGTAGGGAGCTGGTTTTTTAGCGCTGCTTTGTGAGCAATACTATCTATGCCAAATGCTAATCCACTTAAAATAAGTACCGATTCATTTTTAAGATCATCTACTAATTTTTCGCATTGTTGTTTTCCATAATCCGAATGATTACGAGTACCAACAATGCCCACAATATTGTTTTTATTGAGGTCGGCATTACCTCGGTAATAGAGTAGGCAAGGGCTGTCGTAACAGTTGAGCAACCTCTTAGGATAGGCTGCATCAGTCATAAAAAGGGGCGTCACTTTAAATTTTTCAATAAACGCTATTTCCTCTTCAATTCTTTCAAATTCTTTGAAATGTTTAATAGCCGATGCTTGCACAAAACCTATTCCATCAATTTTTTGCAGCTGTGAAATCCTCGCAGAAAAAATGTCAGCCGCATTTCCAAAATGGGAAACCAGCGTTTTGGATCTCACGTCGCCAATGGTAGGAACCATCGTAAGCGCGATTTGGTAAAATAAATCGTTGTTCATATTTGTAAGTACGTATAAGAAACAAGATAAATAAAAATCTATTATTTCAGTATACTTAATTCTGTCCGTCTGTTTTTAGCCCTTCCTACTTCTGTGCTATTGTCGGATATTGGTTTGGTAGATCCCCAGCCCTTAGAAACAAGTCTGCTGGGTTGTATACCATTTTTTTGTAGATACAGTACCACAGATTTAGCTCTACTAGTACTTAATGCCAGATTATCATCGGCTTTCCCAATATTATCTGTATGGCCACTGATCATTACACGGGTTGTTAGATTATCATTGAGCAGTTGTAACAGGTTGTCTAATTCAGCCACCGACTCATCTTTGAGTTCAAACTGATTGCTGTTGAAAAAGATATTTTTTAATATTACCGAAGCGCCAGGCTCTAAAGGTTGCAACGGAATATCAATTTGCATGGCACTATCTGAATAACCTGGTTTGGTTTCGAAATTATCGGAGTAAAATAAATATCCTTTTCTGTTTACATTAAACGCATAGTTTTTTCCAGCAGGGAGAGTGAGGAGATAGTTACCATTTTCATCAGTTTGAATTTTCGACAATAATTTTCGGGTATGGATATCAGTTAGTTCCACTGCTGATGGCAATCCATTATTATTTTTTTTGTCGTATACCCTTCCCTTTACCCATAATACTTTTAATGCACGAATATTTTCCCTCAATTCAAATTGGTAAAGGTCTAAACCACCCCTGGTATCTGCACCATCGCTGGCATAAAATCCTGTTTTACCGTCAGCCGCCACAATCAGTGAACCCTCATCATCAATGGTATTAATGGGGTAGCCAAGGTTAATGGGGGTGCCCCAAGTATCGTCCTCTTTTTTTCTAACAAGAAATAAATCGGTTAGGCCATAACCCTCGTGCCCATTACTGTTGAAGTAGAGCGTTTGATTATCAGGATGAATAAATGGACAACCTTCATCTGCAAAAGTATTTACTTCAGGTCCTAGATTTTCTGGCTTGCCCCATCTACCATTTGGCTGCCTTGTACTTACCCAAATATCTTTTCCTCCATATCCTTGCAAACGGTTGCTGGCAAAATATAATTTGCTTTTGTCTGGCGATAGAGAAGGAGAAGCTTCCCAGAATTGTGTGTTAATAATATCCCCTAAATTTTCGCCTTCTGTCCAACTTCCGTTTTTTGTTTTGTACGAAATGTACAAGTCGCAACTTCCTTCGCCTTCGGGGTAATTACATCCTGTAAAAATTAACCAATCACCATCTTGTGAAATATTTTGAGCTCCCTCATTCAAATTGGTATTAATTTTTCCGGGTACCGGTACAGATATGCTCCAGCTGCCATTTTCGTAACTGCTTTCATAAAAATCTTCATCATCATTTTCTCTTCTGGTAAAAATCATTTTACTACCATCGATGGTAAGCGAAGGATAATATTCAAGTGAAGCGCCATTGATATTGGATCCCATATTTTTGGGAGAAAAAACATACAGATTGCTTGTATTTTTTTGAGTTGATTCTTGTTGAAGAGCAAATGTGAATGTTTTCTTTCTGTAATTACCGGCCTTGATACTTTGTTCATTGAGTTTGGGTGTAGCCAAAAATTCATTAACGGCTTCCAATGCCTTTTGAAAGTTTCCCGTTCCAGCTAAAGAAATAGAATAAGGCAACAAATATGTTTTGGAATAGTCTCTATCCATCTCCAAGCCTTTTTCAAAATCGGCCACAGAAGCAGTATAGTTTTTTAGATTAGCGTGTATGCCCGCCCGTGAGAGATATACATCCACAAATGTAGGCTCTACTTTAAGTGCATCATTCAGTTTTGCAATGGCTGCAATATAATTTCCTTCCTGTGCATTTTCGTATGCTTCTGCATAGATTTCTGCTGCTTTTTTATTTATTTTATCAGGGTTATACCACTGTGCATAGTTGATGAGTGGTAAACATAAAATTGCAAAAAATAGTATGTAAAATTGATATCTGTATGGCTGAGGTTTCATTGATGGTGATCTTACTGTTGAAGGTAGTCTGATTGGCTGAGTATCTTAAAGCAAGTTTGTTAAAGTTATAGTTGCATAATAACAAGCAACATCATTATGGCACGTTGATGTATTTGTGTACTTGTAAAGAGAGTTGCCATTGTGGATGTGCTTTGATGTAGTTGATGATCAGAGGTGTTACTAAAGAGGCTTTATCCCATTCTGGTTGCAAGTATAATAAACATTCAGGTGTAACTTCAGCAGCGTATTTCTCTGCCCATTTAAAATCTGATGGATGAACCACAACCACTTTTAACTCATTTGCTACACGGATCACTTCTGGAAGAGGAGCTTTGAATTTTTTCGGACTCAAACATATCCAATCCCATTGGCCACTTAAAGCACTAGATCCAGATGTTTCAATATTGGTGGCATAACCTTTTTGATGTAAGGCATCTGTTAATGCATCTAGCTGATGCAACAATGGTTCACCCCCGGTTACAACAGCTATCACTTTTGTGGGATCCGCTGTAGTGCCTTCTAATGCCATGTTGGTTATTTCTTCTACTGAAAAAGAAGGGTGTTTAGTTGCGTCCCAGCTATCTTTCACATCACACCACACACAGTTTACATCGCATCCTGCAAGTCTAATAAAATATGCTGCTTTGCCTTGGTGAAAACCTTCTCCCTGTATGGTATAAAAATGTTCCATTACAGGATAGGTAGTTTGCTGGTAGGTTAGGGTACTCATCAGTGCTGTTGGTTTTGTATGCAGGCGTTATAGGTATTTTTCAGCAGAGCTGCAATGGTCATCAATCCAACGCCTCCGGGTACAGGAGTGATGTAACTGCATTTTGGTGCAACGTTCTCAAAATCTACATCTCCTTTGATACTAAAGCCTGTTTTTTTAGAGCTGTCGGGTACACGTGTGATGCCCACATCTATCACAATAGCATTTTCTTTCACCATGTCGGCCGTAATAAAAGAAACTTTCCCCAAAGCAACTACGATGATATCGGCTTGTAAACACAGTTGCTTTATGTTGTTGGTGCGGCTGTGGCAAAGTGTTACTGTACAATTGCCAGGATTCGTATTTTGACTGAGCAGAATACTCATGGGGCGTCCTACTATATTACTTCTACCTATCACAACTGCATGTTTTCCTACAGTATCAATATTATAATGTTCGAGCATAAGCATAATGCCATAGGGTGTTGCAGGCAAAAAGGTTGGAAGGCCTTGAACGAGTTTGCCAACACTGCTCGGATGAAATCCATCAACATCTTTTTCTGGATGAATCAAGTTGATGATCTTTTCTTCACTGATATGTTTGGGAAGGGGTAGTTGAACCAGAATACCATCCACTTCATCATCGATGTTGAGCGCAGCAATTTTTGCAAAAATTTGTGCTTCTGTGGCATCTGTTTCAAAACGGTATAAGCTGCTCTTAAATCCTATCTCCTCACAGTTTTTAATTTTACTGGCAACATAAGTTTCACTGGCACCATCGGAACCTATCAAAATGGCAGCGAGGTGAGGCACTTTTTTTTGCTGGGAGATGAGTTCAGTGGTTTTTTCTCGCAACTCATTCTTTACTGCCTGCGATACTTTTTTTCCGTCTAACAATTGCATGCCGCAAAAATAAATAACTAATATTACATTCTGGTTAAGTTTTGGCTCTTTGCAAAATATTAAGGGTTTTTGCTTATATTGAGTTTGATTTAAAATTTACCCGTTTTGAGTTGTTTTTATTCTGTACCCCTAACTATTTTTGCTACCATTGTTAGCATCCCTTCTGTTGTTTCCCAAACACTCAGATACAATGTGAGCATGCCTTACGTGAGTTTAAGTGCATACAGCAATCGGCAATCGGATGCATTTTCGTTTACTGGCAACCAGGCTGCGCTGGCAAAGGCTACTTCGGCTGGGGTAGGGGTTTATGGTGAGCGAAGATTTTTGTTAGCCGAAAATAGTGTTTATGGTCTTTCGGCTACGATTCCTACCAACAAAGGCAATGTTGGCATACAACTAAATTATGCAGGTTTTACAGGTTTTAATGAAAGCAAATTAGGAGTTGCTTATGCAACATCATTGGGCAAATTGATTGATGTAGGTATTCAATTTAATTACTATGGATATCGCATTCCACAATATGACAACGCATCCGCTATAAATGTAGAATTGGGGATGTTGTTGCATTTCTCCGACAAACTTACTGGGGGTATTCATATTTACAATCCTGTTGGCGGAAAGTTTGGTAAAGAAAAAGAGGAAAAGTTGGCTTCGGCCTTCAAATTTGGAGTAGGATATGATCCTTCAGAAAACTTTACAGTGAGTGCAGAAATTGTGAAGGAAGAAAATCGAAATGTTAATGTAACAGGAGGAATTCAATACCAGTATATGAAACAATTATTTGTACGAGTTGGTTTTGTAAGCGATACTGGCAGTGGATTTGCCGGAATTGGTGTGGGCTGGAAAAATTTTCGTTTACACGTTTCCGGTAGTTACCACCCACAGCTTGGATTTTCTCCGGGTTTGTTGTTTTTAACGAACTTTAAGAAGGCGGAAAATGTATTATAAATTATTATTTAGCTGCTGTTTATTTTGTTGTTTTCATTATTTGAAAGCACAAGTAACAACATCTGAAACCCCTACGCCAACTACCACTACCGAACAACAATTAGAAAATATTACAGAGAATAGTGAAGATCAGGAAACAGAAGATGATTCTTACTTACAGCAGTTGGTACAGTTGCAACGAAATCCAGTAAATATTAATACGGTTGACGAAAATTTTCTTCGTGACCTTAGATTGTTGACGCCCATTCAGATCATCAATTTTTTGAAATACAGGGATCTGTTGGGGAAATTGATTGATTTGTATGAGTTGCAAGCCATACCTGGTTGGGACATACCTACCATAAAAAGAATCAGGCCATTTATTAGCGTGTTAAACACACTCGCATTTTCTGAAGATATTTTATCGCGTTTTTCAGGAGGTGATCAAAGCCTGCTGGTGAGAGTTACACAGGTGCTCGAAAAATCGAAAGGTTATTTATTGGATTCCTCTCAGGCTAAAAATTTTTATCCTGGCTCACCTCAACGAATATTTTTGCGCTATAAATATAACTTCAAGAATCTGTTACAGTATGGTTTTATAGGAGAAAAAGATGCAGGAGAAGAGTTTTTTAAAGGATCACAAAAAAAGGGATTTGATTTTTATTCTGCACACCTGTTTATCAGAAATATGGGTATCATCAAATCGCTGGCGATAGGTGATTTCACTGTTAATATGGGACAGGGCTTAACCCAATGGATGACTTTGGCCTTTAAAAAGGGACCAGATATCATGGCCGTGAAACGCCAAAGTGCTGTATTGCGACCTTACAATTCTCCGGGTGAAATACTTTTTCATAGGGGTGTAGGTATTACGGTGGGTAAAAATAAATGGCAGGCAACCGTTTTTGGTTCTGTTCGCCAAATTGATGCTAACCTCAATGCCGCTGATTCAATTAACGGGCAAGATGAATTTGTTTCATCTCTACAAACTTCAGGTTTGCATCGCACTGCCAGCGAATTAGAAGATAAAAGATCACAACAACAATTGGCTTTTGGAAGTAATTTCTCTTACAGATTCAATAGGCTGCAAATAGGTGTAAATGCAGTACAATTTAATTTTGATGCACCCATAATTATGGCAAACGAACCATACAACCTATTTGCGTTGAACGGCAGCAATTTTGGCAACTATAGCACCGACTTCAGTTACACCTTTAAAAACGCTCACTTTTTTGGAGAAGCAGCTATTACCAATAAAGGTCACAAAGCTTTTCTAAATGGCTTAATGATAAGCGTTTCTGGAAATGTAGACATGAGTATGTTTTACCGCAATATTTCAAAGGGATATCAATCCTTGTACACCAACGCCTTTACTGAAAATACCTTTCCTACCAATGAAAAAGGCTTTTATATGGGCATCAGCATCAGACCGCATAGCAGTTGGAGAATGGATGCCTATGCAGATATTTACCGATTTCCATGGCTCCGATTCAGAGTGAATGCTCCCACTGAGGGGAAAGAATATATGATACAGTTGAATTACAAACCCAATAAGGTACTGGAAATATACACTCGCTTCAAGGCTGAGGCTAAGCCAATCAATTTTAATTTCAACGAAGCAGTGTTAAATAGGGTAGTAGCCCAACCTAGGAAAAATTGGAGAACTAATTTTAGCTTTAAAATCAATTCCTATTTTACTATACGTGGTAGAACCGAATTGATTTGGTTTGATAAAAAGGGTAATGCGGCAGAACAAGGCTTTTTAATGTATGGCGATCTGCTTTTCAAGCCTATGCTGAAGGCTTTATCTGGTAATATTCGTTTACAATATTTTGAAACAGAAGGGTTTAACAGTAGGTTGTATGCTTACGAAAGCGATGTATTGTATGGGTTTAGCATCCCTGTTTTTTCAGGAAAAGGGTACCGTTACTACCTAAATGTAAGTTATGATATCAACAAAAAGCTTACTTTTTGGGGTAAATGGGCCCAATTTATCTATTTAGATAAAGATGAAGTGGGATCGGGGCTAGATCTCATCAATGGAAAAAAGCGTACAGAAATAAAATTTCAGGTATTTTACAAATTTTAATTTAATTTTATGACGGATGCAGCATTTTAACAATGCTTTTTGTCCTTTTATAGGTTCAGGATATTTTATTTAAAAAATAAATTAACAATTTTTTGGCGTAAATAAAATATCCGTATTTTTACAATTCATCAAAAAAACAATTATTGCACATGAGAAGATTTTTAACACTGTTTACAATGTTGATGCTCTGTGGAGTATTAGCATTCGGTCAAAGCCGGGTGGTGTCCGGTAAGGTTACCGACGCAACCGGAAAACCTGTTCCCTTTGCTTCTGTGGTTATTAAAGGAGGCGGAGGTGTACAAACCGATGTTAATGGAGAGTACTCAATCAGAGTAAACCCAGGAGATGTACTTCAAGTTTCACAATCTCAATTTGAGATGATCGAAATTCCAGTAGGCTCTCTTTCTAACATTTCCACCACTCTTCAATTGAAGGACAATACGATTGCCGAGGTAGTTGTTACCAGTGCATTCCAAACCAAACGTGCTGCAAGAAGTATGGCATCCAATGTTCAAAACGTAAGTGCTGAACAATTGAATACTGTACGTGCTTCTAACATCAACAACGCACTTGCTGGTAAGGTAGCTGGTGCTCAAATTCGTAGCCAGTCTGCAGCTGCACTTGGTAGAGAAACAATCGTTCGTTTACGTGGTGAGAATGGATTAGGCGTGGGTGGCGGACCTATCTACGTTGTAGATGGTACCATTATTCCTAGTGCCAATGACATCAACCCCGATGACGTGGAAGACGTAACAGTTTTACAAGGTCCGGCAGCAGCCGCACTTTTTGGACCCGATGGTGCCAATGGTGCTATTGTGGTGAATACAAAAAGAGCACGCAAAGGCCAGTCAGGTATGGGTGTTGAAGTAAACTCTGGTGTAGTTTTCGATAAAATTTATATCACTCCTAACTATCAGAATTCATATGCTGGTGGTGCTGCTGGAGATATGACAAGATATAGCTGGCAACCAGGTCAACCAGAAGGCTGGAAAGCATTGGACGGTAAATATTACCACGACTATTCCGATGATGCTAGCTGGGGACCACGCATCGTTGGTCAGGAATACATTCCTTGGTATGCATGGTATGGTGGTCATGAAAGAGCATTTAAAACGGCTACTTTAGTTCCACAACCCAACAATGCTAAAGATTTTTATAGTACTGGTGTTACCACCACAAATAACGTAAACTTCTCAAAAGCTGGTGACAATTACAACCTAAGAGCATCTTACACTAATTTGGATGTGAAAGGATTAATTCCAAACAGTTATTTGAAGCGTCACACTTTCACGGCTAACTTCAGCATGGACTTGAGTAATAAATTAACCTTGGGTACTAATTTCAATTACGTTCAACAAAATAGGAACGCAGAAAACAATGATGGATACTCTAACCAATCAACTGGTGCTTTTAACCAGTGGTTCCACAGAGAATTAGATATGAATGTGATGAAAGAATTACGTGGTTTACGCACTCCAGAAGGAATTTATGCCAGTTGGAATAAAGCAAATCCTAATGCTTACAGCGCTAGCAATCCTAAGGGATTCTACGGAGGCAATTACTGGATGAACCCTTATTCTTACTTTGATTTGGCGAAAAACTTAGATCAAAGAATTAGGACTTTTGGAGACGTTTCTTTGACTTACAAAGTGAACAACGATTTCAGAATTAAGGCTACTTATCGTAAGCAAGCACTAGATGCAGAGTCTTCCAACATTTACCCTACAGAAATGGAAATCAGTAACAACCAAACTTCTTTCAATCCTTACGAAGGAACAGGTATAGCTGTTTATGGTATCTCAAATAGTGGTAGCAATCGTCAGAACTATGAATTATTGACTACTTACAGTAAAAAAGTAAGAGATTTTCAATTCAACGCCAATGCTGGTTTAGACATCTTAAAAACTAAATTGACTGGTAGCAATCAAAACACTATGGGTGGTTTGAACGTTCCTGGTTTATATACACTGTCTAATTCTAAGAATCCCATCAACTATGGTCAATCATACCAAGAATATTCTAGAAGAGGTATTTTTGCTAGAGGTGATGTAGGTTACAAAGACTTCTTATTTTTAGAAGGTACATTGCGCACTGATTACACCTCTGCAGAACCATTTGGTAACGATATCCCAACCTACTCAATAGGTGGATCTTTCGTATTCAGTGATTTGATCAAAGACAAATCAATTCTCTCTTATGGTAAATTGAGAATGTCAACTGGTCAAACCATTGCATCGCTGAACCCTTATGAATTAAACGTATTGTACGCTCCCGCTGCACAACAATTTAATGGTAACTTCCTTCAGGGTGAACCAAACTCGGTTCCTGATCCAAATTTGAAAGGTTCAACCAATAATGAAACAGAAATTGGAATTGAAACTCGTTTCTTAAAAAGTCGTTTGGGCTTACAGGTTACCTATTGGGATAGAACCAACAAGAATTTCCCAGTAAGTGTAGCAGTTCCTGGTGCTTCTGGCTTAACAAGTGTTAGATTAAACGCAGGTGAAATAGCTAAAACAGGTATCGACATACAATTCTTTGCTCAACCTGTTAGAAGTAAAAATTTAGACTGGACGATCAGTGCAACCTGGGGTCGTTTGTTAGAAAATGAAGTAGTATCAATTGCTCCAGAGTCGGGCATTACTCGTCAGGTAACTGCTTCTGGTGCTTTTTCTGGATCTTCTGCAGCCTACACAGTAAATCAAGCTGGTCAGAGATGGGGTCAGATGTTTGGTGGTGGTATTAAACGCTTAAACGGACAGCCTGTTTTAACTGCTGGTGGATTATTCATCAAAGAAGACAATGTTAATTTCGGAAGCGTAATTCCTGATTATACAGGTGGTGTTCAAAATACCTTCAACATCTTCAAGAATTTTACAGTTAACATAAATATCGACTTCTCTTACGGTGGTAAATTCTTCTCTTTGTCTGATCATTGGGGTACTTATTCTGGCTTAACTGCTAGAACTGCTACATTGAACAACAAAGGAAATTCTATCCGCGATGCAGTAGCAGACGGTGGTGGAGTTCAAGTAAATGGTGTGGATGCAACTGGCAAAGCTGTAGAGTTTTATATAGATGCACAGGAATACTATCATCAGTTTAGAAGTGCTAACATTTCTGAAGTATTTATCTACGACCTTACTTTTGTTAAGTTGAGAGAATTTAGTCTTGGTTACAAATTACCAGTAGATAGAATGGGTATTGGTAAGTATGTTAAAAATGCTACTTTCTCAGTAATTGCTCGTAACCCATGGTTGATTTATGCCAAAACAAAAGATTTTGATCCTTCTGAAATCAGTAACGTTTATGGTGAAGATGGCCAGTTACCTGGAACAAGATCACTGGGTGTGAATCTGAGAATAGGATTCTAAATTTTTATGAATAACAATTAAATAAAACGAATATGAAAAATAATTTTTTAAAATCAGCCTTGGTACTGGCAACAGGTAGTTTACTATTGGTAAACACTAGTTGTAACAAATTGGAAGATTTTGGAGATACTAATATAAACCCATTGGGTGCTACGGCCCCAATAACGGCAGCTTTGCTAACCAATGCATTGTCTCAAATGGGTGGTTTAGGTAGATCTATTACACCAGCAATATATGTTCAGCATCTTGCCGAAACACAGTATACAGAAAATTCTCTTTACCAAGAACCTAAATTAGAATTTGGGGGCACTTTTGCAGGTGCTATGTACGACTTACAGTCTATTATCAACAGAAACTCAAATGCAGCCACTGCTGCACAGTTTGCTTCTTCGGGGTCTAGTGCAAACCAAATTGCTGTTGCTACAATTGTAAAGAGTTTTTTCGCTTGGACAATTACAGACAGATGGGGCGATGTACCTTACTCTGAGGCTTTGAAAGGAGCCGCTAACTTCTTCCCTATTTATGATAAGCAGGAAGACATTTATGTAAAAATGATTGAAGATTTAAAAGTAGCCAACTCTACTTTTGATGCTGGATTACCAGTACGTGGAGATATCATTTATGGCGGAGACCAAAACAAATGGAAAAAGCTGGCTAACACTATGCGTATGCAAATGGCCATGCGTTTGAGTTTGAAATTCCCCAATGCGGGAGGATATGCCGCTACACAATTTGCTTTAGCAATGAATGATCCAGCTGGGTTCATCAGAACCAACGCTGATAATTTTACGCTAGTTTATCCAACTGGTTCAGTTTATCAAAACCCTTGGTTTAGTGTATACAACGGAAGATCTGACTATGCACTCAGCAAAACTGTTGGTGACATTCTCGCAAACATGGGCGATGAAAGAAGGAATGCTTATGGTAATCCGGGTTCTACTTTCCCTTATGGATTAACAAGAGCACAGGCGGTAACACTGCCTACCAACTACGCAACCGTATTTGCAGCAGCTAAGAGAACAGATAATGCTCCAGTAGTAATCATGAGTGCTTCTTACACTTTGTTAACAGTTGCAGAAGCCATCCAAAGAGGTTGGGTTGCATCTGGAACGCAAGGTTATACAGCTAATTCAGCTTACAATGCCGGCGTAATCGCTTCATTTGAACAATGGGGCTTAACTACAGGTGCTGCATATGTGAATGCAAACGCAGCTCGTTTTACAGATGGAACAGGTGGTGGAACAGGTATTGGCAACAGTCCTTCCTTCAACCAGCTTCCTTTAACAAGTTCTGCAGTAACCACCACAGCTATTCAAAGAATTGCACTTCAAAAATACCTTACTTTGTTTGCTGATGGAATTCAAGCTTGGAGTGAGTTTAGAAGATTGGATTTCCCTTTACTACAACCTACCGTGAATGCTACCAATGCAGCTGCTGGCAAACAAATCCCTACACGTTATGTGTATGGTACTAATGAATACAGTTTGGCTCCAGACAAAGTAGGAGCTGCAGTAACACGTTTGCCGGGTGGAGATGTTATGAATTCTAAAGTTTGGTGGGATCAATAAATAATATTTCGGTATAATAATCATATTTATGATGACTATACTTTATTAATTTTTTAAAAAAACATAAACATGAAAATGATAAAATACACCAAAACCCTCGCAGTAGTTGCATTGGTTGCCGGACTTATCACATCTTGTGAGAAAGTAAAATCTCCCGCTCCGTTAAACAACGCTGGACAAACGGTTGTAAAACTCGTTGACGGCGGTCAACCTGGTATCAGACAATACGCAATAGATTTTGTTCCAACTCCCACTACTTTAACCATGGCGGATCTCAGAAGAGATGTGTCTAGCAACTCGGAATTGAATCGTACCATGAATGTTACGATTATTGACGATACAGCAGCACTTCGTGCTTATAATGTAGCAAGTGGTGCAGGATTGATATATCTCCCTGCTGCTTTTTATACCATTAAGCCTGCTACCCCTAAAACTGGTGGTATGGGTGGTCGTTTCAATATCGTGATGAACCCAGGCGAATTTGCAAAACCAATAGATATCGTAATTCCAAATGCAACTGTATTGGATCCGAGCTCTAAGTATGGTCTGGCTTTCACTATTACTTCGGCAGATGCTGATGGAGTAATTGCCTTTAACAGAACGGTAATAGTAGAAATAGGCGCAAAAAATAACTATGATGGTGAATATAACTTAAGGGGTTTCCATAACCGTCCAGGGTTTCAGTATATCTACGATCAAACGATGCACATGGTGACAACTGGTGCTAATTCAGTAATTTTTTATTGGCCCCTAGCTGGTTCAATCGGTCATCCTATCCAAACGCCTACTGGTCCTAGTTGGTATGGTCCTGCTATCGCTCCTCACGTAGTATTTGATCCTTCTACCAACCTTGTTACCAACGTATTTAACAATGCTGGTGGTACAGTGATTGACATTTTTGCAGGTACTAATAGTGGTCAAGGAAGATTTATTCCTTCTACTAAAGAGATGTTTGTTTATTGGAGATACCTTATGAACAATGATAGAGCTTTCATGGATACCCTTACTTATATCGGTCCAAGATAATTAAAGGTTCTTAAAATATTTAAAAGCCCCTATTCTGTATGAATAGGGGCTTTTAAATTACCTTCGTTTAAAATAAACACAATATGTCTACAAATAACGCCAACGATCAACAACTTAACATAGAAATTTCCGAAGAAATGGCCGAAGGTACTTATGCCAACTTAGCCATCATTACCCATAGCCATGCCGAATTTGTGCTTGATTTTGTAAACGTAATGCCAGGTGCTCCTAAAAGCAAAGTAAAAAGCAGGATCATATTAACCCCTTTCCATGCAAAAAGGCTGATGAAAGCCATCGTTGAAAACGTGCAAAAGTTTGAAACCACCAATGGCACCATTCAAGACCTTGAAGCACTTGAAGTTCCATTTAACTTTGGTGGCCCTACTGCACAGGCATAGTGCATATATAGGTATTAGAGTTACTTTCAAACAAATAATTTCTGAAAGTTACGCTTCATCAATTCAACACCACTTTATAGCAAGGCTTCATCAGCAAAACTAAAGTAGCCCTCTTCGCTTACGATGATGTGATCTGCTACCTTTATATCCAAATAAGACGCTGCTTTTACTATCTTTTGTGTAATATCTTCATCTGCTTTACTGGGCCTAAGATTCCCTGATGGATGGTTGTGACTCAAGATAATAACACTCGCCCCTAGCTGAACTGCCTGTTTCAAAATAATCCTTGGATCGGCCACTGTTCCAGATATACCGCCGCTGCTGATGATTTGGAAATCGATGATTTTATTTGCTCGATTCAAAAAAACTACAGCAAAAACTTCATGGATATAATCTTTCAACTTTGTTTTAAGATACCCCGCCACATCTTGGCTACTTCTTATCACTGATTTTTGAAGGAAATGGCCACTTTCGCGCCTTCTTCCAATTTCAAGTGCAGCTGTAATAGCTATCGCTTTAGCAGGTCCGATGCCCCTTACCTGGCAGAAGTCTTTTATGTTTAACTTCCCCAATTCATTGAGATTGTTTTTACCGAGCGCTAAAATTTGTTTGGCAAGATCGAGCGCAGAGCTTTCTTGATTTCCATTGTTAATGAGAATAGCTAGGAGTTCCGAATCGCTCAATGCTGAAGCACCTTTTAATAGCATTTTTTCTCTGGGACGGTCATCTACAGCCCAAGATTTGATGGGTGTGACCCCATTTTTTTTTTTAGTTTCCATAAAGACAATTTTTTAATCTTTTAAAATGTATTTTCGCAATTCTTCACCTTAAAACAGCATCAACTGCTATTACATGGAATCAAATGCAAAAATATTTTCAGGTACGGGTTCGCAGTATCTGGCAGAGAAAATAGCCAAAAAATTTGGAGAACCACTTGGTCAAGTAAATATACAAACCTTTAGTGATGGAGAAATAGGGGTAGAGTTTAAAGAAAGTATTAGAGGGAGGTTCGTTTTCCTGATCCAAAGCACTTTTGCTCCAGCCAATAATCTCATGGAATTATTACTGATGATAGATGCAGCTAAGCGGGCTTCTGCGTACAAAGTAATTGCAGTGATTCCATACTACGGATATGCTCGTCAGGATAGGAAAGATAGGCCAAGGGTAGCTATTGGCAGTAAACTGGTAGCCAATATGCTCACCGCTGCTGGCGCTGATAGGGTGATTACCATGGATCTTCACGCTCCGCAAATACAAGGTTATTTTGATATACCGGTAGATCATTTAGATTCCTCGGCGATCTTCATTCCTTACATCGAAAATTTACAATTAGAGAACCTAACATTTGCAGCTCCTGATGTGGGTAGCGCTAATAGAATCAGAGAAGTAGCCTCTTATTTTGAGTGCGAAATGGTGATTTGTGATAAACACCGTAAACGTGCCAACGAAATTGCCAGTATGGTGGTAATCGGCGACGTAACGGGCAGAGACATCGTACTAATAGATGATATTTGTGACACAGGGGGCACATTGGCTAAAAGCGCCGGACTTATGATAGAAAAAGGAGCTAGAAGCGTGCGAGCTCTTTGTACGCATCCCGTTTTGAGTGGCAACGCTTACGAAAATATTCAAAACAGTGTATTAGACGAACTGGTGGTGTGTGATACGATTCCGGTGAAACCAGGGTACGATAAGATCAAAGTTTTGTCAACAGATGAATTGTTTGCAGTTACTATTCGCAATGCTTTCGAAAATAAGAGCATAAATAGCTTGTTTATAAGAGGTAGAAAGCGTTAAAAAGACGGGTATATTTCATGTAAAAACTTTTAAACAAAACTTTTGCTACACATGAGGCGTATCTGATCAATTTCCTTACCTTTGCGCCTCATAAAAAATTTATAATAATGAAAACAATTACAATCGAAGGACAACTGAGGACCGAAAGCGGAAAAAAAGCCACCCGCCAACTTCGCTCTCAGAACTTAGTGCCAGCTGTAATTTATGGTGGTTCAACTGAAATCAGTTTCTCCGCTCCGGCAGCAGCTTTTAAAAACATCGTTTATACATCTGAATTTATGATTGCTCAGGTTAATGTTGACGGTAAAAATTACCGTTGTATTTTAAAAGATATCCAATTTAACAAAGTATCAGATGCTCTAACGCACATTGATTTTCTTGAGTTGGTAGAAGACAAAAAAGTAATTGCTCAATTACCACTCAGATATGTAGGAACACCCGCAGGTGTGAAAGCTGGTGGTAAATTGGTAACCAAAATGAAATCAGTAAAGGTAAAAACCTTGCCTAAATACCTCAAAGAGCAAATTGAAGTAGACATCAATGCGCTGGAACTGAACGAAAATATTCGTGTGCAGGACATCGTAGCAGAAAATATGGAGATTCTGAACTCACCACGTATTCCCATTGCTTCTGTAACAATGACTCGTCAGTTGAAACAAGAAGAAGCAACTGCTGCTAAAGTTGTAAAAAAATAAAACAACAACCGTTGATAAAATAAATGCCCTCTTCATAGGGCATTCATTATTTATACATGTGAGCAAAACTTAAACCCAGATTTTGTAATTAGAAATCTATTACGGCTTACAAACGCTGCACAGATAAGCATTTTAGAACATTTTTTGATCTCAAAATAGTTCACTATTTCTTCGGCCAAAAATAACCTGAAACACTTATCTGTATTGCTTTTGAAATCTTCATTACGATTTTAACTGCAAAATCTGGGTTAAATTGAATTACCTTTGCCAACTCAAAAAGATTACTCATGGGAATCGATAAAAATACCTTGATTGGATTTAGCTTGATAGCAGCGATGCTCATCGCGATGTTTGCCATCAATAGTAGAAGCAGACTTGCTACTGAAGGGGAAAAGAAAAGAATAGAAGACTCTATTGCTGCTTTAAAACCAAAAGTTGATAGCAATACCGCGTTGATCAATACTGCTATTACAGATACTAACAAAAAAATTGTTCCACAACCAACTTCTCCTTTTCAACAACCGTTAGCTACTGAAACTTTTACAGAAGTTCAAAACGATTTGATGGTTATTAGATTTTCTAACAAAGGAGCACAGCCAGTAAAGGTAACTCTTAAACAATTTAAAACTGCTGATGGTAAAGCTGTGGTAGTGCAAGACGGAACTTTTAATCGTTTTTCCTATACTTTCAATAGTGCTAATAATAAAACAGAGGAATCCGCTAACATATATTTTACACCCGGTGCTGTTGTGGTAAATGCTGATAAAAGTAAATCTGTTACTTTTACCGCATCCGACTCTACTGGAAAAAAAATAGTACATCAGTACAACATCAAACCTGCTGATTACATGCTGGATCTAAATTTAACTTTAAATGGTGTTCCTCAACTTTTTACACAAAATACAGTTAAGTTTTTATGGCAGGCAGAAGCATCCAAAATTGAGAAAGATCAAAAATACGAAACCACTCAAACGCATATTTGTTATTCTGAAGCAGGAAATTTTGACTTTGAATATTTGGGTAGCGGCGACAACGTAAAGTTTCAAAAGCCAGTAGATTGGTTATCAGTGAAACAACAATTTTTTGCTTCAGCCCTGCTCTCTAAAAATAAATTTAACTCAGCGGAAATAAGTTGGACTGTTCCTGCAGATACCGGTAAATATATTACTCGCTTAATGGCCAATGCCTCAATGGTATTACCAGCAAGTGAAAATGCGATCATCCCTCTTCAGTTGTATTATGGCCCAAGTGATTATCATATTCTCAAGCAATACAACAATTCAATGGAAAACATTGTGCCTTACGGTACGGGTGTTTTTGCTTTTGTAAAATATATCAACAGATACTTTCTATTGCCTGTATTCGATTTCCTTCGGGGAAATGTTGCAAGTATGGGTATTGTGATCTTATTGCTTACTTTACTTATTCGTCTTGTTACTTCACCCATCCTTTATAAGAGTTACTTAAGTGGTGCAAAAATGAAAGCGCTGAAACCAGAGGTAGACGCTTTGAAAGAAAAGTTCAAAGACGATCAGCAAGCTTTTGGAATGGAACAAATGAAATTGTGGCGTAGCGCAGGCGTAAGCCCGTTGGGGGGATGTTTGCCCGCCATATTACAGATTCCAATCTTTATGTCACTCTATTATTTCTTTCAATCGAATATCGATTTGAGAGGAAAAAACTTTCTGTGGGCAGATGACTTGGCTCAGTACGATTCAATTTTACAAATCCCCTTTAACATACCATTTTATGGGGATCATGTGAGTTTATTTACGATCACTGCTACCCTTACCAGTTTACTGATTTCGGTTTACAGCATGAGTAATATGCAGGACAATAGTAACCCGGTCATGAAATACATGCCATATATATTTCCGGTGTTTTTATTGTTCATTTTTAACACGCTTCCATCGGCACTTACTTGGTATTATACAGTATCAAACACCATTACGCTGATATTACAAATCATCATCCAGAAATATATTATCAACCATAGTAAAATTCTGGCTCAGATAAATGAGAATAGAAAAAAACCAATCAAAAAGTCAAAGCTACAAGCAAGGGTAGAAGCCATGCAAGAGTCACAGAAAAAAGTGAAGGATATGAAGAATAAGAATACAAAAAAGTAAAAGATTTCGTTAAAATATAAAGAACCCGCACTAACAGATAGTGCGGGTTCTTTAGCAACAATACATACCGTATTGTTTGGCATTATATTGTGTTACCTTTATGCACAACAAGAAAATATACCATGAACAAAATGTTTAAATATTATTTGGCAGCTGCTTTGTTTTATTTTTTGCTGCTTAGTACAAACGTTACAAAAGCCCAGAAACCTTTTGTAGAAGGGAGTTTGCAATATAATATTTCTATCATTTCTGCTAAATCTGAAACACCAAATATCAATACTTTAAATGGAGCTACCCTAGAAGTATTTCTAAAGTCTAATCAAAGTAAAACAGAAATGAAAAGTTCAGTGGGCGTTGAAACAACAGTTTTTGATAGTAAAATAAATAAAGGATTTATTTTAAAAGAATACAGTGGTCAGAAGTTGTTGATATCTATGAATGCTAGTAATTGGGCCGAAAAGAATCGTGTATACGAATCGCTTCAGTTTAATATATCCGAAGAAAGAACGATGATCTCTAATTACCTCTGTAAAAAAGCAACCGCAAGTTTACCAGATGGTAAAAGTTTTGTGGTATACTTTAATCCGGATATCACTTTAAGCAATAAGAGTTATAACAATGCCTTTGCACAATTACCAGGGCTTCCTGTTCAGTATGAAATGCAATCTGGTAACATTAGCTTTATGTACACATTAAGCAAAATTACCTACGAAGTAATAGCAACTACAAAGTTTGATGCACCTAAGTCAGGGTTCAGAATAATGACGTATGAAGAGAATCAACAGCTAAAAAGAAATTAATTTGCTGCAAAAAAAAAGACCTTGATGAGGTCTTTTTTATAATTTAGGTTTGATGATCAGCTTCATCCCGGTGTAACCTTGTTTTACCTCAGTTACAATGATTTTTTGCTTATAAGGTACAACAAAAATGGTATTACCTTTTTGGTAGGTTACCAGGTTACTGGTAATTAAAGACGTTTTATTACTATTCACACCAGTTAAAAGAGAACCTTTGTATTTCAGGCCTGTTTTTAGGTTCAGGGAAATCGTGGATTTAAAATTGGTGTTATTCTTTTTCGCTTTTCCTACACCTCGATCTGCCAATGAAGTAAACATAATTCCATGGAGAACGGCAGTAAGCAGTGCAATCTTGGTTATTTTACTCATTATTAAAAATTGTTGGAACAAATATATAACATTTTTTTTGATAAAATATTGCCGTTCATCAAAACAATTAACAAAACATTTAAACAAATTTTTTTCATAACTAATATTGCTGAAAACGGGTGTTTACTGTTTTTTTTTCCTAAATTACCTCAACCTTTATTAGATACATGAGTAAGAATCCATACAGACAGGAACGGGAGGAACTAAAAAACCTTCTCCAGCAATTGCAGAACCTCAAGGATGGCAAACCAAATTCTTTTATTGAAGAAGATGGTTTCGAGAGAATTGTGGAGCATCTGGAAGATATTGAAGCTTACAATGAGGCACTGGAAGCCTGCAAACTAGCTATTAATCAGTACCCATATTCCTCTGGATTGTTATTAACGTTAGGGAATATCTTGATCATTCTGAAAAAATATAAGCAAGCTCTACAGGTATTGGAGCAATCTGAATTGCTCGACAGCACCGATACCAATTTGTATATTTTAAAAACAGATGTTTATTTGGCGCTTGATCAGCAAGAAAAAGCGGCGGTATTGCTTGAAAATGCGATCCTTTATTTTGAAGGAGAAGAGAAAACAGATCTCTTATTTGAACTGGCCGATGTTTATGACGATTACGAGAATTTTGAAAAAGTGTTCGATTGTTTTTTAGAGATTCTGAAGTTAGATCCCAATAATGAAGAAGCGCTATATAAAATATGTTTTTGGACAGATTTTACAGGGCGAAACGATGAGAGTATCAAATTACACCAAGGCATTATTGAAGCATATCCGTTCAACGAACTAGCTTGGTTTAACCTAGGGGCCGCCTACCAGGGTTTGAAACTACATGAAAAAGCAATTGATGCTTATCAATATGCCACTGCCATCAACGAAAAATTCGATTTCGCCTATCGCAACATGGCGGATGCATATATCAGACTAAGAAAGTACAAAGAAGCTATCGAATGCATGGAAAAAGTAATGGAATTAGCAAGGCCTGAAGGCGTTGTGTATGAGGCTATTGGTCATTGTTACGACAAACTCGCCAATTATGCTCAAGCTAGATTTTATTATAAGAAAGCTAGTCATCTTAATGCAGAAGACAGCCAACTTTATTATAAAATAGCATGCACCTACATGAACGAAGCTGCATGGCAGTCTGCTATCAAACTATTGCTAACCGCTACTCGAATGTTTAAAATGCAGCCTGAATATAACTTGGCGTTAGGACAATGCTACATGCAGCTCAACAATATTGAAGAAGCAATTACCTATTTTGGAAACGTAGTAAGGGTAAGGCCCAAAAATATCAGCGGTTGGACAGAACTTTTGAAGTGTATGTTAGTTGCCGGCATGATTGAAGAGGGCAAAGAATATGCTGAATTTGCTCTAGAGCAGACCGATCACAAACCCCTGTTTTATTATTATAAGAGCATGTTTTTATTTGCAGACGGTAAACATAAAGAAGCAGCACTTCAACTAGAGAATGGTATGATTGCCAATCCCAGACTGGTCAAAAAATTTATAGAACTAAATCCTTCTATTCTTCAACACCCGGCCGTAGTAGAAATTATTGCGCGCTATAAAAAAAAGAAGACTATTAGATAGGTCTTTTTTATACTCGGATTAGTTAGCCGCATTTGAATTATATTCGCAGCTTAAAATAACCAATTTATATATGAATTTTAACTTGACTCAGATCCCCGAACGCAGTTTAAAGCCAAGGGAACATGGAATTACCATGGTAATGGATAAAGGCCTTAGTGTAGAAGAAGCAAAAAATTTTATGAGTGCTTCACATCCCCACGTAGATATAGTAAAACTTGGTTTTGGAACTGCCTATGTTACACCTAATTTAAAAGAAAAACTAGAAGTATATAGGTCATATGATATCCCTGTTTATTTCGGAGGAACCTTGTTTGAAGCATTCTTGATCAGAAATCAGTTTGAAGATTATATCAATGTTTGTAAAGAATTTGGTATTTCATATATGGAAGTAAGTGATGGTTCCATTACCATCCCCCACGCAGAAAAATGTGGTTATATTGAAAAGTTGACCAAACATGGCATCGTATTGAGTGAGGTAGGAAGCAAAGATGCGGCACATATTATTCCTCCATATAAATGGATCGAATTGATGCGAGCAGAGCTAAGTGCAGGATCTACTTATGTGATTGCAGAGGCTAGAGAAGCGGGTAATGTTGGTATTTACAGAGGTTCGGGCGAAGTAAGGGAAGGATTGGTGCAAGAGATACTAACACAGATTCCAGAAGAAAAAATTATTTGGGAGGCACCTCAAAAAGCACAACAACTCTATTTTCTGGAGTTAATAGGCTGCAATGTAAATTTGGGTAACATAGCCCCTTCAGAAATGATTGCATTGGAAGCGATGCGTATTGGATTAAGAGGCGATACTTTTGAACTCTATCTTAATAAAGAAAACGGTAAATGAATTTATACGGCTTGATAGGCTATCCTCTAGGTCACTCTTTTTCAAAACAATTCTTTAATGATAAGTTTGTAAAAGAAGGTCTGGAGGATTATTTTTTTGAATTATATCCTTTAGCTCAGATCAACGATTTATTACCCTTGTTGGCAGTTACACCAGCATTAAAAGGGCTAGCTGTTACGATTCCTTACAAGGAGTCTGTAATTCCTTTTTTAACCACTTGTTCAGAGGAATCGGTTGCCATTGGCGCAGTTAATTGTATCAGCGTAGTAGGAACACATCTAAAAGGTTACAATACCGATGTAATTGGCTTTGAACAATCATTTACAAAACTTTTACAGCCGCACCATACCAAGGCATTGATTCTCGGAACAGGAGGTGCCTCCAAAGCTGTTCAATATGTTTTGAATAAACTACAGATACCTTTTTTTGTGGTTTCTAGAAAGGCTAATGCAGTTCATAATATATTGGCTTACGAGGAAGTTGACCAACAGATCATCTCTGAACACACTATCATTATTAATTGTACCCCACTTGGGATGACTCCGGATGAAACTTCAAAACCTCCCATACCATACACCGCCATTACGGATCAACATTTTTTATACGACCTAGTTTATAAGCCGGCTATGACTGCATTTTTAAATGAAGGCAAACAACGGCAGTCAATCATAAAAAATGGTTTTGAAATGCTTTTATTGCAAGCAGAAGAAAACTGGAAGATATGGAACAGTGGCTAATACTGTTTGGTAAATAGCTATCCTACTTCATGTAGATTTTAGCCATCTAACTGTATTTTTTTTAAAAAAAATTCTGGTAAACTACTTACTTTTTTTAGTTCATAATTATAACAAACCATACCTGTTTTTGCAATGGCGATCAAGCTATGTTGCTGGTTGTTGATTTCGTACACCAATTCAAAACTTACTGCTGAAGTTTCTCCTAGGTATAATTTTATGTTGAGTACATCTCCATAAAATGATTCGTTTTTATACATCACAGCTAGGTCGCTCATGATTAATCCGACTCCTTCTATTGAAAGTTCGGTGTACTGCAATGACTGCAACCATAACATTCGCGCTTCCTGTAATATGCTTACGAGTGAGTCATTACCTAGGTGATTACCATAGTTGATGTCTGAAATTCTAACCCCAATATTGCAATCAAATAGTTGATGTGAAGGGATAACGATTTTAACTCTGGCCATGTTGTGTTCTTAAAAATTCAATTAATTTTTCGGTTGCTTTTTTTCGGTGACTGTACATAGACTTTTCATCTATCGTCATTTCAGCAAAAGTTTTCTCAGCACCATCTGGAACAAACAAAGGGTCATACCCAAAACCTTCAGAGCCCTTTTTTTCGGTCAGGATATTTCCTTTGCAAATGCCTTCGAACAGAAATTCTTTTCCATTAAATATGAGAGAAATGATGGTTCTAAATTGTGCAGTTCTATTACTTTGTCCTTCTAAAGAAAAAAGAAGTTTGTGATTGTTGTCTTTGAAAGATTCTCCAGCTGCATATCGGGCACTTTTTACCCCTGGGGCTCCATGAAGAGCTGTTACTTCTAACCCAGTATCCTCACTAAAACAATCTATTCCGGTTAACGCATAAATCACCGTCGATTTTTCTGTAGCATTTGCTTCCAATGTATCATGCGGTTCTGGTATATCGATGTGGATGCCTGCATCTTTCAATGAATTAATATGGAATGAATCACCGAGGATATGCTTTATTTCGTTGACTTTATGTTGGTTATTAGTGGCAAAGATCATTCTGCTTTTTTTAGACATGATACCAGAAAATTAATTAAAGAAATACTGTTGAAGGGATATCCAAAGTTGTTTTTTCATTTCTTTTTTGGCAGTTAGTACCTTTATCGACGGAGAGCTGATATAAGTTTGGTTGTTATAACGCTGTAACTGGTAGTTTGGGAACTGTAATGGAAAATCGAGTTGTACTGGCTGTATTCCAAATAATAACACTAATGTTGGTGTAAATACTTCCATTAAAGCGTTGTAAGTGATGTTATTATTCTTATGTGCATTTACTAAAGCCACATCCGCCATCGTTAATTTACAGGCAGATAAAATACTCAACAACAACCCCAAGTCCTCATCACTTAGGTAAGTAGTGTTTTCTTCGTCAACCACAATCAATATCTTTCTTTCATTTTTACCTAAAAAGGAGATACTGCTCTGCTCTTTTTGGGGCGTAGTTGGTTGCAAAGCTTCTAACTGTACAAGGGTTTTCTTATACAAATCCTTTAATAAAAATGTGCTCAGTTGAATATTGTCTAAACTCATAAAACCTGCTTTTACACGCCTTTTTTTTCGTTTCTTTGTTGTAAAATTAATGATTATGATTGCTGCTGCCGATTTTAATATTACCAAAGTTGAAAAGAGTAAACTAAACGATATCAATTTAGAAAATATCCCTTTTGGAAAATACTTCACAGACCACATGCTGGAGGTAGATTACGAAGATGGGGAATGGAAAACTCCCGAGATTAAACCTTATCAACCTTTATTAATCGATCCTTCAATGGCTGCTATCCATTACGGACAGGCGATATTTGAAGGAATCAAAGCATATAAAAATGACGCTGGGGAAGCTTATATTTTCAGACCACAGGATAATTACAGACGCTTTAATATTTCTGCTACAAGAATGCAGATGCCCGAAATTCCGGAAGATATTTTTATAGAAGGAATGAAATTACTGATCAACATCGACAGCAACTGGATTCCTTCAAAGCCAGATCACTCATTGTACATCCGTCCTTTTATGTTTAGTACCGACGAAATGATTGGTGTTAAACCCAGCGAAAAGTATAAATTCATGATCATTTTAAGTCCAACTGGTCCCTATTACGCAACACCTATGCGCATTTATGTTGAGGAACAATACGTTCGTGCAGCTCCGGGTGGAGTAGGAGGTGCCAAAGCTGCTGGTAATTATGGCGCTGCTATGTTTGCAACCGCAGAGGCTAAGAAAAAAGGATACGATCAAGTTCTGTGGACAGATGCCCATGAGCACAAATATGTACAGGAGTGCGGAACAATGAATGTGTTCTTCATCATCGGTAATACCGCCATTACGCCAGCTCTGGAGCAGGGTACCATTTTGGCGGGCATTACCCGCGATAGTGTGATCACATTATTGAGGGAAATGGGTTTTCAAGTAGAAGAAAGACTGCTGTCTATTGATGATGTGATAATAGCACACAAAGCTGGTTTGCTGTATGAAGTGTTTGGAACCGGAACTGCCGCTACCATTTCGTTGATCAAAGAACTGCGCTACAAAGACTATGTAATGGAATTTGATGTAAATAAATGGCAAACTGCTCCTGAAATCAAAAAGATGTTGAACGACATTCGTTATGGTAGAAGGACTGATACACACCAATGGATGGTAAAAATTTAAAACTAGAAACAACTATTTTACAGTAAAAACCGCCATCATGGCGTTTTTTCTATTGTTTTTTGAAAAAAGTTGAATATTTTTTTCTATTCTGTTTCTTTATTAAATCATAATACCTACCTTTGCCGTCCGAAAAAAAAGGTTAATTAATGCCAACTATTCAACAATTAGTAAGAAAAGGAAGAGAAATTATTAAGGCTAAAAGCAAGTCCAGAGCACTGGATGCTTGCCCACAGCGTAGAGGTGTATGTACTAGGGTATATACCACCACTCCAAAGAAGCCAAACTCTGCTTTGCGTAAGGTAGCAAAAGTTCGTTTGACCAATAAAATTGAAGTTATTGCTTACATCCCAGGAGAGGGACACAACTTGCAAGAACATAGTATTGTACTAATTCGTGGGGGAAGAGTAAAAGATTTGCCAGGTGTACGTTACCACATCGTACGTGGTAGTTTGGATACAGCAGGTGTTAAAGACCGCAAGCAAAGTCGTAGTAAATACGGAACTAAAAAAGCAAAAAAATAATACATAACAGTATTTAGTATTTGATAAAATACCAAGACTAAAAATAAAAGAACAATGCGTAAAGCACAAGCCAAAAAACTCCCTTTAGCACCAGATCCAAAGTTTAACGATAAACTTGTAACTCGTTTTGTAAATAATCTGATGTGGGAAGGTAAAAAAAGTGGAGCCTTTAATATTTTCTATGATGCCTTGGATAAGGTAGCTAAAATTACCGGTGAAGATGGATACGAAGTGTGGAAAAAAGCCTTAACTAACATTACCCCTGGTGTAGAAGTTCGCAGTCGCCGAATTGGTGGTGCTACCTTTCAAATTCCAGCAGAGGTTCGGCCAGACAGAAAAGTGTCTTTGAGCATCAAATGGATGGTACGTTTCAGTCGCGATAGAAACGGAAGAAGTATGGCTGATAAGTTGGCCAACGAAATTGTTGCAGCTAGTAAAGGAGAAGGTGCTTCATACAAGAAAAAAGAAGATACGCATCGTATGGCAGAAGCCAACAAAGCGTTTGCACACTTTAAAGTATAACCTAATTAAATTTTTTTATACAACCACCATCTTTTTATAGAAGGTGGTTTTTTTATGCTCGCTAATATAATCCCAACAAAAAATTGTACAATGTTTGGGTGTTTAAATACCAACTTGCTTCAATTTGAACTATGAATTATCTACATACTTTTCCAAATCGGAATACTATGATATAAACAAGTATGTATCAAGTGCTTTTGCATAAAAGCTATACTAAATTTCAGCCACCACAATTTGGCGTATAATGAAATTTGGTTTGCGTTTACAACTAAGTTCGAAGTTGTTAGATACTTGTTTTTGGATAGTAGAAATGATAGGAATTGAACAAATGGGCTGCTTATTGAATAAATAACTTTTTCTAAGAAGATGTTAAAGGGAATTAAATTCAATAGAATGTAAGAACATATTTTATTGAATACAGCATATCATTAATTAACTACAGTAAATGTGTTTCCAGTTGAGATTGTGAGTAAACCGCCTGGCAGCATGATATCCAATGTTTTAACGGTAGCAGTTATATTTACATTAACTATGTGTCGGATAGTAACGTTAGCATTGATGGGGGGCAAACTGTTTTTATTCCAGATGGCTGCGTTGTTCCAGTTGCCATTAGCGATAGTAATATAATTGGGGTTAGTTGTACCTGCTAGTGTTCCGTTTGTCAAAAGTTTAGAACTATAAATATTGATCGTGGGATTTCTAAAATCTTCCCATGCTGCAATTAAAGTGGTATCCTTACTAAGCAGTGCTGTTAGAGCAGCGGGTGTGGAGTTGCTTTTATTTGCTATGGGGACGCCTGAAATATTCCACAATATATTGCCTGCATTATTTAATTTTTGTGCCTGAATACTAGAAATAGAATTGAAGGCTTCATATACACAAATGTATTGTTTATTGCTGTCGAGTACCAGCCTCGACGAATTTACAATATCACTAGCAGGTGTTACAAATAAACCAGTGCTGAGCCATGATTGAGCACCAGCATTACTGATATTCTGCATCATCAACCTTAAATTGTTTTCATTTTGCCAGGCAACTACAGCCCCACCTGACCCATTGGGGATAACAGCAGCAACGGTTTCATTTTGATTTGTACTGATCACAGCTACTCCGTTGTTTGTCCACAAAGCGGTACCTGTTGCATTTAATTTCTGTGTGTAAATATCGAAAATGGTATTAACACCTGGGCCGTTTCTGGCATCATTGAATACGAAGATAGCCCCACCATCTAAGGTAGGAATAACGCCTGTTTTAGCGTCGGTGTTTTGTCTGTATGGTGCTGTACAAACAGGTACGCCTAAAGTTCCCCAAAGGTTTATTCCTGATCCATTTAAACGTTGTGCATACAGATCTAAGTTGATGAGCGGGTCGGGGTTAACTTGATCAAACAACAATGAGTAGTTGGTTCCGTTGGGAACATTTCGAGTATCTGTGAGCAAAAAAATTGCTCCATTATTTCCATCGGGCACTACTGTGCTGGCCCATCTAAAACCACCTCCGTCTGCTACAATTTTACCATTAGCTCCCCATTGGGCTATTCCTGCGGTATTTAAACGTTGAGCTGATACGGTTTTGTTGGTTAGGTAATCTTCCCAATTCCAAGCTACAATGACGCCCGTTCCACCATCTGTGCACATAAAAACATCTGTTTCATCTCGGTCGTTGGTTTCTGTAATCCGAATGCCATTAATAGTCCATAAGAGTACACCTGCGGCATTGATGTGCTGCATATACACTTCTCCAATAATTTCATTTATATCGTTTCTGAAATCTATCCAGGCAATGAAAGCCCCACCAGCCCCATCGGCGATGGCAGTATGCTTTATATGCTGACTAGCTCCGCTACGGATCAGCACTGGGTTTGTACTATCGCTCCATGCAATGATACCATTTGTGCTTATTTTTTGGGCATATAGATTTTTAGTATTTGCGTCTTGTATAACCACGATGGCCCCCCCGGTTCCGTCACTTACCAATACCGGCTCGATTTCTGAAAAAGTTGCGTTGCTGCTAAAAGCTTTATTGATAGAGGGGTCGTTGACCCATTGGGCACTGACCGGTAGGTTGGCAAAAATTAAAAAGAAAAGAATAAAGGGTAGCTTTTGCAAGAGTATGATACAGTTTAAAGGGATTCTTAATTTTTTTTAGAACGTAAATTTACGGAATAAAGTCTTAAAATTGGTTGCTAAGCCACATAAATGTGTGTTTTATGTTTAATAATGACATCAAACCAGAAATATTCTAATAAGTTCCTTTGAAAACCTGATCAAAATCCTTACCTTTGCGGCGCTAAATGCTTTGGCAAAAAAGGATGGCGACCAATGATTTAGCATTATATGAGATCATAAACAACATATAAACACCCTGGTACAACAGAATTAATGTGTACCACCTTCAGGGTAGCGCTGCATTCAGCCGAAAAAATTCTACTAAACATCAAATAAAAAGTGCAGGAGCGCAATGTAAGCAAAGCTGCTAAAAGCGCTACAGATGCACTCAAAAAACAACCTTTTAAATACTAATTTTAAACAAAAAAAATGGCAGACTTACGTTATC
The DNA here is from genome assembly GCA_040882445.1 of Ferruginibacter sp. GTDB lineage: Bacteria > Bacteroidota > Bacteroidia > Chitinophagales > Chitinophagaceae > Ferruginibacter. The sequence continues at coordinate 30,510 of JBBEBH010000057.1, forward strand.
AACGAAACTTTGGTATTGCAGCGCATATTGATGCGGGTAAAACCACCACTACCGAGCGTATTCTTTATTACACCGGTGTAAACCATAAAATTGGGGAAGTACACGATGGGGGTGCTACTATGGACTGGATGGCACAAGAGCAAGAAAGAGGTATTACAATTACTTCTGCGGCTACCACTTGTTTTTGGAATTTTCCAATGGTGCAAGGTCAAAAAGTACCTGAAACCAAACAATACAAATTCAACATTATAGACACACCAGGTCACGTTGATTTTACTGTAGAAGTAGAGCGCTCACTCCGTGTTTTAGATGGTTTGCTGGCGTTGTTCTGTGCTGTATCTGGTGTAGAACCCCAGAGTGAAACTGTTTGGCGCCAGGCCAATCGTTACAAGGTACCTCGTATTGGTTTTGTAAACAAAATGGATCGTAGTGGTGCCGACTTCCTCAACGTGGTTAAACAAGTTCGTGAAATGTTGGGTGCAAAAGCTGTTCCATTGCAGTTGCCCATTGGTGCAGAAGATAATTTTAAAGGTGTGGTAGATTTGATTACCATGAAGGGAATCGTTTGGAACGAAGAAGATAAGGGTATGACTTTCAAAGAAGTGCCTATACCAGAGGATATGAAAGAAGAAGTGGAGCAATACCGCCAGGAATTGGTGGAAGCAGTGGCAGATTATGATGAAAAGTTGTTGGAGAAATTCTTCGATGATCCAAATACAATTACCGAAGCAGAAATGCATGAGGCGATTCGTAAAGCAACTATCGATATCTCTATCATTCCGATGATGTGTGGTTCATCTTTCAAAAACAAAGGTGTACAAACTGCACTCGATGCTGTGGTACGTTACCTTCCTGGTCCGTTAGATATTGATGCAGTAGTTGGTACCAATCCCGATACCGGTGAAGAAGTATTAAGGAGAGCAGATCCTAAAGAACCATTCTCTGCATTGGCATTTAAGATCATGACCGATCCATTTGTAGGACGCTTGGCGTTCTTCAGAGCATACAGTGGCCATTTGGATTCTGGTTCTTATGTGTTAAATACCCGCACTGGGAAAAACGAACGAATCAGTCGTATCATGCAAATGCATGCAAACAAACAAAATCCAGTCGATTTCATCGAAGCGGGTGATATTGGGGCAGCTGTTGGATTTAAAGACATTAAAACAGGTGATACCCTTTGCGATGAAAAATTTCCAGTGGTGCTAGAAGCGATGACTTTCCCAGAGCCGGTAATTGCTATTGCAATTGAACCTAAAACTCAGGTAGACGTTGATAAAATGGGTATGGCAATCGCGAAGTTGGTAGAAGAAGACCCAACCTTGCGTGTGAATACTGATGAAGATACTGGTCAAACCATCTTGCGTGGTATGGGTGAGCTTCACTTAGAGATCATCATCGATCGTATGCGCCGTGAATTTAAAGTAGAAGTAAACCAAGGTGCACCTATGGTGGCTTATAAAGAGTCGTTCAATAGCACCATCGATCACCGCGAAACATTGAAAAAACAAACGGGTGGTCGTGGTAAATTTGCCGATATCGTTTTTACGATAGGGCCTGCAGATGTAGAATTCCTGAAAGAAATGGATGGTAAAAGCAGCTTCCAGTTTGTAAATTCTTTATTTGGTGGTTCAATTCCAAAAGAATTTGTTCCGGCAATTCAAAAAGGTTTTGAAACATCAATGACAACAGGTGTTTTAGCGGGTTATCCAATGGAGAGTATGAAAGTAGTGGTTAAAGACGGATCTTTTCACCAGGTGGATTCTGATGCGATGTCATTTGAATTGTGTGCCAAGCAAGGATACCGTGAAGCGGGTCGCAAAGCTAAGCCTCAGTTACTAGAGCCAATTATGAAAGTAGAAGTGTTAACCCCCGACCAATACATGGGTGATGTAACAGGTGATCTTAACCGCAGACGTGGTATGCTAGAAGGTATGGATAGCAAACATGGTGTTCAGGTAATTAAAGCAAAAGTTCCTCTGAGCGAAATGTTTGGCTACGTAACCCAATTGCGTTCCTTGTCATCTGGACGTGCTACTTCTACTATGGAGTTTAGTCACTACGCACCAGCTCCTAACGGTATTGCTGAAGAAGTAATGGCGAAAGCAAAAGGTAAGATGAAGACTGACGATTAATTAAGTATTATATAAATATTTGGTAGGATCATTAAACCCCGTTCAGAAATGAACGGGGTTTAATGTGTCGTAAATGATCACCATCAATAAATTACAAGGAATAAGCCCGAAGAAAAATAATTATTCGGTTTTATCCCCCTTTTATTTTTTAGATGGATGTTGTATATTGATATAAAATTTGATGTATGCAACATATTAAACCCCATGATCTCTTGATCATTGATATTGAAACAGCGGCAGTTGCTTCACACTTTGAAGTATTAGATGAAGAATGGAAAACACTTTGGGCAGATAAAGTTAAAAATAGTATACCTGAAGGTATGACTGCTGCAACATTTTATCCGAAACGTGCAGGGGTGATGGCAGAGTTCTCCAAAATTATTTGTATCAGCATGGGCTATTTTAACCATGAAGAGACACTTCGAATGCGAGTGAAATCTTTTTTCGGGCATGATGAAAAAAAGATACTGGAAGAGTTTTTGAAGACGATTCAAAAAATGGAAGGTATTCATACCAAATGGTGTTTTGCCGGGCATAACATCAAAGAGTTTGACATTCCGTTTATTTGCAGGAGGCTTATTATCAATGGCATGATAATACCACGTTACCTCGATTTTCAACACATGAAACCCTGGGAAACCAATATTGTTGATACTTTTCAATATTGGCGTTTTGGCGACTATAAAAATTATACTTCCTTGCGTTTACTGGCGGCAGCGCTGGGGATTTCCTCTCCTAAAGATGATATAGATGGAAGTATGGTAGGCGAATTGTACTGGTCGGGTACAGAAGCAGAGAGGAATGACAGTCTTAGGCGAATTGCCATTTATTGTGAGAAAGATGTTATTACAACCGGTAATATTTTTTTACGATTTAGAAATTTACCGATACTTGGAAAAGAAGACATAGACCTAATAGAAACGTAAGAACTCAATAAATGTGATACCATCATGAAGTAGAATTGGTATTTAAGATCAACTGACAGTTTTTCCTGTTTGGTAAGGCTGGTATTGCATTTGCATATAAGCACTCTAACAATAAACAAACAGTTATTATATGCAAAAAGGAAATATAAGGGTTCAAACAGAGAATATCTTCCCTATTATTAAGAAGTTCTTGTATAGCGAACATGACATTTTTATCAGAGAACTTGTCAGTAATGCAGTAGATGCTACTCAAAAAATAAAAACCTTATCGTCTATCGGTGAAGCCAAAGGCGAATTAGGAGAGTTGAGGATTGATATAACATTGGATGCAGTTAACAAAACGCTTACGATCAGTGATCGTGGGGTAGGAATGACAGCAGAAGAAATAGATAAATACCTAAATCAGGTAGCATTTAGTGGAGCAGAAGAGTTTTTAGAAAAATATAAAGGACAAAACGAAAATAACATCATTGGGCATTTTGGCCTGGGTTTTTATTCAGCCTTCATGGTAAGTGAAAAAGTAGAAGTGGTGAGTAAAAGCTTTAGTGAGGCCGCACAGGCTGTTAGATGGGAATGTGATGGTAGTCCAGAATTTTCGCTGGGCGAAACTGAAAAGGAGTTTAGAGGTACCGATATTATTTTGCACATTAATGAAGAAAGTAAAGATTTTTTAGACGGCTATAAAGTAAAATCAACCCTCGAAAAATTTTGTAAGTTTTTACCAATTCCCATTTATTTTAAAGATGTGAATGAGGTAAAAGAAACACTTAAAGAAGGTGAAGAACCGTTGGTTGACAAAGCCATCAACAATTCTTCGCCTGCTTGGACGAAAAAGCCCTCCGAGCTTCTGAAAGAAGATTATGAAAATTTTTACAAAGAGTTGTATCCGTTTAGTGAAACACCCTTGTTTTGGATTCATTTGAATGTAGACTATCCATTCAATTTAACGGGTATTTTGTACTTCCCTAAAATTAAACAGAGCTACGAAATACAAAAAGATAAAATTCAATTGTATAGCAACCAAGTATTTGTAACCGACGAAGTAAAAGATATTGTTCCTGAATTTTTGATGTTGTTGCATGGTGTAATTGATAGTCCGGATATTCCTTTAAATGTTAGTAGAAGTTATTTGCAGGGCGATCCAAATGTGAAGAAGATTAATGCACACATCACTAAAAAGGTGGCTGATAAATTAGAAGAAATATTTAAGAATGAACGTTCCTCATTTGAAGAAAAATGGGAGAGTCTTGGTTTGTTTGTGAAGTATGGGATGATGACAGATGATAAGTTTTTGGATAAAGCCAATAAATTTTTTGTGATGCAGGATACTGCTTCAAAGTTCTATACCTTGGAGGAATACAAAACTGTTACCGAGGCAAATCAAAAAAATAAAGAGGGTAAGCAGGTGATTTTATACAGTACCAATCCGGTGCAGCAAGACGTGTTTATACAGCAAGCCGTAGCAAAAGGGTATACTGTGGTAAAGATGGAAACTTTAGTAGATGCAGCGTTTATCAACACTATGGAAATGAAATGGAATGATTTTATTTTTACGAGGGTGGATGCTGATATAGCTGACAATCTGATAGATAAAATTGAATCTTCTGATAGTATATTGAGTAAGGATGATGCTGAAAAACTGAAGACATTATTTGAACAACCTCAGGAAGGATTACACATTACCGTAGAAGTGAAAGGGCTGAGTATCGATGCACCGCCGGTAACTGCTACTAGGCCAGAACAAATGCGACGAATGAAAGATATGGGTTCAATGGGTGGAGGAATGGCAGCATTCTACGCACAAATGCCAGATGAAGTCAATTTAACTGTGAACGGGAATCATCCGATATTTGGAAGTATTCTTGCGGAAGCTACAGTTGAGAAACAACAACAGTTGGTTAAAAATTTGGGTGATCTGGCATTGTTGTCTCAAGGCTTGCTTACTGGTAAAAATCTAACTGATTTTATCAGTCGTAGTGTAGACATTATGTCTAATAAGAATTAAATACCTTAATAATTTAAATTAAACCCCGGTTCTAGCCGGGGTTTTTTGTGAGTACAAGTGCTTCTAGGTATTTTAATTTTTGGGTATGGTAAATTTCTTTATAGTCATAATTTTTAAATAGATGTTTCTGCATGGGGTTGGCATACATGATGGTCATTTTTCTAGGATGTAGAACAAGGCTTTCTTCAATATTTTCTAGAACTGCACTCATGATCACCTCATCAAAAGGATTAAATAAAAAGATGCTATCTACATCGGATGGAATGTCAAAATAGAAGGCATCGTTGTTATAAATCTTATATTGGATGTTTGAGAAAAGGGTAGCTGTGTGTTCTAAGTTTTTTATGCTGATATCGCAGAATTCTTTGGAAATATCGATGCCAGATAATTTACAAACTCCTGCATGAGCGGCTACGCAAAGAGCACGACCTTTACCAGATCCGATATCGAGCAAGTGATTAAATTGTTGGATACTTACAGCTGCAAATACATCTTCTAACAAGTCGTAACTGATGGGCATATAAATAGTAGCATGTTCAATATCTATTCCTTTTTTATCTAAAGAGGCTAATTCGTCGGCGCCAGTAGTTTGGATGCCATATTTTTTTTCTCCAGCTATCTCCTTTTTGATGATATGGTAAGCAATGCGAACATTCCAGTTGAAAGTGAGATAGAAAAAATATTGTAGGTATTGGAAAGGGTTCAAGTGAAATTTATTAAGTTGTGAAAGAGGTTTTGCAAATTTAAAATATACTCACGAAGGATGTTTCATAGTGCTGAGGAATATCCAACAATTCATTTACTCGCTAAGTTTTATATCCATCAACTTTAGTTGTACACTAATAATTCCATTCCACTCATTTTCGTCGATGGTAAAAACAATATCAAGTGGTTTTTTAGTTTCTATCAATGCGTATTTCTCTGCCATATTAAAACCAATACCCGAGAGTGTAACATTGTTTTGTTGAAGAACTACACGGAGGTGTAATTCTTTTACTATTTTTGAAAATCCGGTATCAGTTACGTTTTTGGCAACAAAAACTGGACATAGGTTTTGGGGTCCAAAGGGTTCCATTTGTGAAATCAACTTATATAAAGGGGTTACTATTTCAGGGAAATGAATTTCGCTGTCAATTACAATTTCTGGTGTCAATAAATGATCTTCTATGCTGTTCGCCACAACCGTTTCAAATTTGTCTCTAAAAGCTTCAATATTTTCTGGCAATAAGGATAAGCCAGCGGCAGCATAATGTCCGCCATATGCTACCAGTAATTCTCTGCATTGATAAATGGCTTCATACAAATTAAACCCTGGAACACTTCGGGCACTGCCAGTTGCCAATCCACCACTTTCAGTAAGAACAATGGTGGGTCTATAATGATACTCGATCAGTCTGGAAGCCACAATTCCCACAACACCTTTGTGCCAGTGAGGCTTGAATACTACTGAAGATTTTTTTCCTATCGCATTGTCATCGGCACCTATCATTTCTAGAGCTTCTTCCGTTATACTTCGGTCTGCATCTTTACGGTCGTTGTTATCACTGTGTAATCCTTCTGCCAATTCTAACGCTTTGGCAAAGTCTTGTTCAATAAAAAGTTGTACTGCTTTTTTAGCATCGTCCATGCGGCCAGCTGCATTTACTCTTGGAGCGATAGCGAATACAACATTGGTGATATGAAGCACTTTTGTGATGCCTGAAAGTTGAATGAGAGCTTTGATACCAGGCGAAGGTTGTTCGTTGATTTGTGTTAATCCATGAAAAGCCAGTACCCTGTTTTCACCGGTCATTGGTACAATGTCTGCAGCAATGGCGGTAGCTACCAAGTCAAGGTATTTTAGATAAGTGTCTTCTGGGAGGTTTAATGTTTCTGCAATAGCGCTCATCAATTTAAATCCTACTCCACAGCCGCAAAGTTCTTTGTAAGGATAGTTGCAATCTTTTTGTTTTGGGTTGAGAATCGCAACTGCTGGAGGTAAAGTTTTATCGGGCAGATGGTGATCGCACACAATAAAATCGATTCCCAAGCTAGCAGCATAGGCAATCAGTTCTACCGATTTAATTCCGCAATCCAAACAAACAATGAGTGTGATTCCATTAGTAGCTGCATAGTCAATACCCATCTTGCTTACGCCGTAACCTTCTCTGTATCGATGGGGAACATAAAAGTCGACGGATGATTCTTCATAAATATTCACCAGAAACTGGTACATAGATGCAACAGAAGTGGTTCCATCTACATCGTAGTCGCCAAATACAAGAATTTTTTCTAATCTACTAATTGCGTCGATCACCCTATGCACAGCTTTCTGCATATCTTTCATCAGCCAAGGGCTATGTAGCATGTTGAGGTTAGGTCTAAAAAATGCTTTGGCATCTTCATAGTTTTCGATGCCACGTTGTATTAAAATATTACATAAAATAGGCGACACCTTCAGCTGCTGGTGAAGGTTGTTTGTTTTCTCTTTTTGATAGGGCAATATGTTCCATCTTTTTTCCTGCATCAATACTTTCTGTCTGTAGTGTATCTAACCAATTCTTCAAGTGCGTTTCTTACCGGCGATTCAGGAAATGAATTGAGTAGATCCAGTGCTTCATCTCTAAACGCCATCATTTTTTGTTCTGCGTATTTTATTCCTCCCGCTTTTTGTACCGCTTCAATTACAAATTTAACTTTCTGTGAATCTTTATTTTCATTTTTAATAATATAAATCAGCAACCTTCTCGTTCCCTTATCTACATTATTCAATGTGTAAATCAATGGCAGAGTTAATTTTTTTTCTTTGATGTCGTTCCCTGTAGGTTTACCAACATCTTCGCTTCCATAATCGAAAAGATCATCTTTAATCTGAAAAGCGATGCCTACTTTTTCGCCGAATAAATGCATTTTTCGAGTGATTTCATCGTTCTGTGTGGTACTATAGGCACCTACAGCACAAGCGGATGAAATCAGAGAAGCTGTTTTACTTTTGATGATTTCAAAATACACCTTTTCGTCGAGATTTAGCTTACGCGACTTCTCTATTTGTAAAAGTTCTCCTTCACTCATTTGTCGCACTGCATCACTCAAGATGTGCAAGTGCCTAAAGTCGTTGTTACTAGTAGATAGTAACAGCCCTTTAGACAGTAGATAGTCTCCTACCAATACAGCAATTTTATTTTTCCAAATGGCATTGATAGACAAAAATCCTCTTCTCTCAAATGCTTCATCAACCACATCGTCGTGCACTAGGGTAGCGGTATGAAGTAACTCTACCAAAGCAGCGGCACGGTAAGTACTTTCATTTACCTCTCCATGCATTTTAGCACTTAAAAAAACAAACATCGGCCGCAGTTGCTTGCCTTTTCTTTTGATAATATATTTCATAATACTATCTAAAAGAGAAGTGTTGCTTTTAACTGCTTCCGAAAACTTGCTTTCAAAGGTTTTTAATTCAGGCCCTATTATGTTATTTACAAACTTCATATTAATTAAAAACAAGCAATTTAAGCCAGAGATCGTGGTTATCAAATTAATTTATAAGCAGTATGTATAAATAATTTTATGTATATTTAGTCAATTTATGATTAATTGAGTGTAAAATTTACTAATTTTAGAAGTAAATGCAATGGAATATATGTTTTATTACTAAAAAAATTTTTAATTTCATACAACTTTAATACATTTGCATTTAAACAACTTGTATATTTAGAAATTTATTAATCATTAAGTTATGGCAAGCAAAAAGTTAAAATTATTACTAACAGGGTTTATTATAGTCCTGGCAACGGGTTCATTCGCCCAATCAAAAAGTAGTTACAATGTGTATGATTCCACTGTAATTACAGAAAAAGGAATGCCTCAGCAGAACGAATTTTGGAATAATTCTTACGATTATCCAGCTAAACCCCGCAACCAGTGGGAAGTTGGTGTTTCATTAGGTTCATTTAATGTAGCTGGTGATGTTGACTCAAGATTCCCTTCTTTTGGTTTCGCAGCTCACGTAAGAAAAGCTTTCGGATACGTATTCTCAATGAGATTACAATATCTGAATGGTACTGGTACAGGTATAAATTGGAGACCTGCTGGTAACTTTAATAAAAATGTTGCATGGAACAAATATGCTTCACCACAAAGAACCCTTCAAGGTACAATCATTAACAAATTTGGTATTGATGGTCCTGTTTCACAGAATAGAAGCAATGTTTATTACAACTATAGAAACAAAACGCAAGATTTAAGCTTGCAAGGTATTATAACATTAAATAACGTACGTTTCCACAAACAAAAAACAGGTTTCTTATTTTATGTTGGTGGTGGTTTTGGGGCTTCAACATATGATGTTCGCGTAAATTCTCTAGACGAAAACGGAAATCCTTACACTGCATTGTTTTCTTCTATCACAAATACTACCTTCAAAAATCGTAAAGATGTCATCAAACAGTTAAGAGATGGTATAGACGATACGTACGAAACGGATGCTGATGGTCAAGATACACGTCGTGGAACACTTGGCGACAATACTTTAAGATTCTCTGCTACAGCATTGGCTGGAGTAGCCCTAAAGCTTGGGAAAAGAATCAATATCGCATTAGAAAATCGTCATACTTTTGTAAATGACGATTTATTAGATGGTCAACAATGGCAAGAACACCCATTAGGAGACGCTACTTTAACTGGAGATAATGACTCATATAACTACATTTCTTTGGGTTTAAACTTCAATCTTGGTTCTAAATCAGTTGAGCCTTTGTGGTGGTTGAATCCTTTGGATTATGCTTATAGCGAGTTGAACAATCCAAAGCATATGAAACTTCCAAAACCAGTTTTGGATGATACAGATGGCGACGGTGTAATTGATCAATTAGATCGCGAACCAAATACGCCTGCAGGTGCACCAGTTGACACTCATGGTGTTAGCTTAGATACAGATGGCGACGGTATTCCTGATCATAAAGACAAACAATTGATCACTCCTACAGAGTGTCAACCAGTGGATGCTGATGGTGTTGGTAAATGTCCAGAACCAGCTTGTTGCTCAGAAATTAAAGTAATTCCTCCTGTAACTGTGTGCCCAAGTACTTATCCAAGTATTTCTTTCTCTGGCAATACATCTTTGGTTAATGAAACCAACAAAGGTTTGTTAACTTCTACAGCAGCACTATTGAAGTCTAACCCAACTTGTTCTGTTACTTTGAACGCTTATCCTGAGGCTTCTAAAGCTTCTCAAGCACTAGCGTTAAAAAGACTAGAATCAGCAAAGGCATATCTAGTTGAAGTTGAAGGTATTAGTACTGACAGAATCTCTACAAATGCTGAAGTTGGTGGCGGTGATAAAAGTACTATAGATATTAAGGCTAACTAATTAATAAGTTTTAATTCCACTTTTTGCTCAAATATAATACCCTCCCTTTTGGGAGGGTATTATATTTTATGGCTGCTTTATAAATTCATTAACGTTACAATTTTGGATGTTAAATTAAATACACTCAAATTCGTTAAAAACATTTAATTTCGCCTTTCTTTATGAGATTACTAAAAGTATTTACAGGATTGATACTCATGGTTTTTTTACTCACATCATGTAGTAAATATGCCAAAGTGGAAAAGAGCAAGGATGTGGAGTACAAACTAAAAATGGCGGACGATTATTACGCCAAAAAGAAGTACCGTTTCGCACAACAACTCTACGAGAGCCTTTTCCCTGCATACAAAGGCTCTGATAAATTTGAAGATCTTTACTACAAATATGCTTACTGTTTTTTTTATCAAAAGCTGTATAGTGACGCCGAAAATATGTACAAGGGATATATAGAAGTATTTCCCAATAGTAGCAGAGCCGAAGAGATGGATTATATGAGGGCATATTGTTATTACAAGCAAAGTCCGAAACTAGAATTGGAACAAGTAAATACCATGAAGACGATGAATATGATGCAAACATTCATCAACACGCACCCTGGTTCGCCCCGAATTGCTGATGCTACGTCAATCATCGATGAAAGTCGCGTTAAAATGGAGCAAAAAGAATTTCGTGCAGCTAATCTTTATTACGATTTAGAAAGGTACCGAGCAGCTGCGTTATCATTCAACAACTTGTTGATTAAGTACCCAGAGTCTCCAAAAGGGGAAGATTATAAGGTAATGACAGTAAAGTCTTATTATAAATTCGCTAAATTGAGCTATCGGGATAAACAGGCAGAGCGATACGATAGAGTAGTGAAAGAGTTTGAAGACTTTACTGAAAGATATCCAGACAGCAAGTTTTTAAAAGAAGTAGAAGAATATAGTAATTTAAGTAAAATTCAAATAAAAGAGATACAAAATGAGCAAACTACGTCGTCAGTTAAGCGGTAATACCAGCAGTGTGGTAGAGCCAAAAAAATTATCTGAGTTGAAAGACAAAACAGGTAATTTATATGAGTCAATTAACATTATTGCAAAACGTGCAAATCAAATCAACATTAGTATCAAGGAAGAGCTGCACAATAAATTAGAAGAATTTGCCAGCCACACAGATAGCCTTGAAGAGATTCACGAAAACAAAGAGCAAATAGAAATTTCTAGAGCCTACGAACGTATGCCTAACCCTGCTTTGTTGGCTACTGCAGAGTTCTTAGAAGATAAAATTTATCATCGTAAAAACGAAGAGGATCTGTTTAGCTAAGTATTACTTTTTTAACGACTTCTTTTAATGAAGAAATCATAATTTTAACGGCGGTTTATTAAAACCGCCGTTGTTTATTTATGGTTATGAATAAAGAAATAATGATTGCTGATACAGGAAGCAACGCTGCTTATAAAATAGCATCGGAAGTGTGTATTCTTGTAAAACAACACGCAGTAGTGAAAGTAATAATGAAACCTTCTTCTTCTTCATTTTTAACCCCTCTAACATTTACAACTTTAACAAAAGATGAATTACTAGTAGAGTTATCTTGCAATAGTAAATGGGCATGTTTAGAGGGTTACAATAATAAAATAAGTATTTTTGAAAATAAAGGGGATTGGCAACATCTCGAAACTTCTTCAAAAACAGAATTAGTAAAAAAAATTATTAACAGCATCATTCACTACACCCATGAATAAAGTTATTCTCCTAGTTTTACTTATTCTGTTCTCATATGCATCCAATGCACAGGAGTTGAATGCAAAAGTTACTATAGTTGCCAATAGAATTGGGAATACCGTAAACCGAAGTACCTTTCTTACTTTGCAAACAGCACTGAATAATTTTTTGAATAACAAAAAGTGGAGTATAGATTCTTATGCTCCAAACGAAAAAATTGATTGTAACTTTTTATTGAATCTTGATCAAACTTCTGAACAAAACGTATACTCAGCCTCACTAACGGTGCAGGCTGCCCGTCCGATTTTTAATACTTCCTATCTTTCTCCTATCATCAACTTTCAAGATGATAACGTTATTTTTAAATATATCGAATTTCAAATCATGGAGTTCAATGATAACAGGGTGGGAGGCAATGATGCGCTTGTAGCTAATCTAACAGCGGTATTAGCATATTATGCCAACCTCATTATAGCATTCGATAAACTTTCTTTTGCACCAAAAGGTGGAGATGTACATTTTTTAAAAGCACAAAATATTGTCAACAACGCACCAGATGGAAGAGGAATCAGTGGATGGAAAGCATTTGATGGTATTCGTAATCGTTATTGGTTGGTAGAAAACATGCTCAATTCGAGGTTGAATATTGTGCATGATGTATATTACAATTATTACCGTCTTGGAATGGATAAAATGTATGATGATGAAAATGTAGCCAGAACAGAGTTGTTGAATGTGTTGAACTTATTAACCAATTTCAACAATGAAAATCCTAATACCATGATCAAACAGTTTTTCTTTCAAGGAAAATCAACCGAGTTGATTAAGGTATTTTTAAAAGCAAAACCAGCAGATAAGGCAAGAGCATCTGAGTTACTTCAAAAACTAGACATCACTAATTCAGGCATTTATAAAGATCAATTGAAATGAGAAGCCTCCTATATTTAACACTGGTGCACCTCTTTGTTGTTTCCTGCTCTAAATCGAAGGTTCCAGATGGAGTGTTAGGGCCTGAAAAAATGCAGGCCGTTTACTGGGATTATATCAGGGCAGATGTGTTTGCAAAAGAAATGCTGTCAAAAGATTCTCTTAACAATATTGACTCCTTCAATATTCAATTACAACAACAGTTATTCGAAAAACACAATATCACAAAAGAAACATTTTATAAAAGCTACGAGTATTATATATCGCATCAACTATTGATGAAAGATATGTTAGATACTATGCAGGTACGCCAACAGCAGAAATGGCTTCAATACTCCGATTCTATTCAAATAAAAATGGCTAACGACAGCATTGTTTTATCAAAACCTGACTAATGAAAAAAGTTGTTAAAAATGCCGAAGAAGCCGTTTATGATATTGCGAACGGACAAGTGATTATGCTGGGCGGATTCGGTCTTTGCGGTATTCCAGAAAATTGCATTGCTGCTCTTGTTCGAAAAGGAACAAAGGATTTAACCTGTATATCCAACAATGCAGGCGTAGATGATTTTGGGATTGGGCTGATGCTGCAACAAAAACAAGTAAAAAAAATGATCGCTTCTTATGTGGGCGAAAATGAAGAATTTGAGCGCCAACTGCTGAGTGGGGAACTGGAGGTAGAATTAATTCCGCAAGGAACACTGGCAACTAGGTGTATGGCTGCTGGTTATGGAATGCCGGCAATATTTACCCCTGCCGGAGTTGGAACAGAAGTGGCAACCGGTAAAGAGATTCGCAACTTTAATGGGAAAGATTATTTATTGGAGCTTGCTTTTGAAGCCGACTTTGCAATAGTAAAAGCTTGGAAGGGCGATACCGAAGGCAACCTTATTTACAAAGACACAGCCAGAAATTTTAATCCTTTAATGGCAATGGCCGGAAAAGTTACTATTGCTGAAGTTGAAGAGCTGGTGCCTGCAGGAAGCTTGGATCCTAATAATATTCATACGCCAGGAATTTATATTCATCGAATATTTGAGGGTGTCAATTATGAAAAAAGAATAGAACAACGCACCGTTCAGAAAGCTTAACTTTTTAAACTCGAGTATAAAATTTCAACATTCAAAATAGCAGATGAATATGGCTTTAGATAAATTCCAAATTGCACAAAGGATAGCAAAGGAACTGAAAGACGGATTTTATGTGAACTTAGGCATTGGCATCCCTACGCTGGTAGCCAATTATATTCCTGCGGGTATACGGGTGGTATTGCAAAGTGAAAATGGATTACTTGGTATGGGCCCCTTTCCAGCAGAAGGAAAGGAAGATGCAGACCTAATTAATGCAGGTAAACAAACAATTACTACAGTACCTGGATCTTCTTTTTTTGATAGTGCCCTTAGCTTTGGCATGATCCGCTCTGGCAAAGTAGATCTTACTGTTTTAGGCGCCATGGAAGTAAGTGAACAGGGTGATATTGCTAACTGGAAAATTCCTGGTAAATTGGTAAAAGGAATGGGTGGTGCTATGGATTTGGTAGCTAGTGCCAAAAATATCATTGTAGCTATGATGCATACCAACCCAAAAGGCGAAAGCAAATTATTATCCAATTGCAGCTTGCCCCTTACAGGTATTGGTTGTGTAAAAAAAATAGTGACCGATCTTGCTGTTCTCGAAATAAAAAATGCTGCTTTTTACTTGCTTGAGCGAGCGCCTGGAGTGAGTATTGAAGAAATACAACAAAAAACTGCTGGTAAATTGATCATTGTAGGAGATGTTCCCGAAATGACATTTTAAGTAGGATATTCTAAATAAAAAAAGACTGTATCACTTTGCGGGATACAGTCTTTTCTATTAATTCACAACTATGCTTACCAATTTGTTTTTGGAGCAGCAGCCAATATCTCTTCATTTACTCCAGTGGCATATTTTTCAAAATTTTTGATAAACATATTGGCCAGTTCTTTTGCTTTGATGTCGTATTCATCTTCATTAGACCATGCGTAACGTGGACTCAACAACTCGGACGGAACATTCGGACATTCTTTGGGCATCATCATTCCAAAGGTTTTGTGTGCTACATATTCTACTTCATCTAGCTTCCCTTCCAATGCAGCGGTGATCATGGCCCTGGTGTACGATAATTTCATTCTTTGTCCAACACCGTAAGGTCCGCCACACCAGCCTGTGTTGATCATCCAAACATTTACCTCATGGGCTCTCATTTTTTCGCCCAACATGGCGGCGTATTTACCAGGATGCAATGGCAGAAAAGGTGCACCAAAACATGCACTGAAGGTCGCTTTTGGTTCTGTTACACCCGCTTCTGTACCGGCTACTTTAGCGGTATATCCGCTGATGAATTGGTACATGGCTTGTCCAGGAGTGAGCTTGCTGATCGGAGGTAAAATACCATAAGCATCACAAGTAAGGAAGAAAATATTTTTGGGTGTTTTACCAACAGAAGGCTCCAACGCATTACTAATAAATGTTAAGGGGTAACTTACCCTTGTATTTTCTGTAATAGCTTTGCTGCTAAAATCTATTTTGTTGCTGCCTTCGAAAAAACTGGTATTTTCTACTAGTGCTCCTGGTTTAATAGCATGGAAGATCTCCGGTTCTTTTTCTTCACTTAAATCGATGGTTTTGGCATAACAGCCACCTTCAAAATTAAATACACTATCACTGGTCCAGCCATGTTCATCATCACCAATCAGCATACGATTGGGATCGGCACTTAATGTTGTTTTACCTGTTCCGCTCAGTCCGAAAAATATAGCAGTGTCTCCATCTTTACCCATATTTGCACTACAATGCATGCTTAATATATTGGCACGAACAGGCAGTACAAAATTGAGCATAGTAAAAATTCCTTTCTTCATTTCACCGGTGTAACCAGTACCACCAATTAAAATGGTCTTGTGTTTAAAACTCAGAATTGCAAAGTTCTCTGCACGGGTTCCATCTTCTGATGGGTTGGCCTTAAAACCTGGCGCTTGTATCACGTGCCAATGTGGAGTAAAGTTTTTTAGCTGTTCTGCAGTTGGGCGAATAAACATATTGTAGCAAAAAAGGTTATTGGCCGGACTTTCGTTGATTACTCGCAGACTAAGTTGGTATTGTTCATCTGCACACGCAAAACAATCTCTTACCCATAGCTCTTTGGCAGATAGGTAAGCCATCATTTTATCTTTTAGTTGAAAAAAATACTTTTCATCAATCGGGATGTTGAAATCATTCCAATCTACTGTACCATTAGTGATTTCATCTTTAACAGTGAACTTATCTTTCGGACTTCTACCTGTAAATTTACCGGTTTTAATCACCAGTGCTCCAGTGTCGTTTAAAACTGCTTCGTTTCTCTGTAAAGCCTGTTCAGATAGTTCAGAAGGAGAAAGTTGGTAATGAATAGATTGCGTAGTTTGTAACCCCAATTCTACCAAGCCCTTTACAGAAGATTCGAGCATCCTAGATACTGACATATAGCAAGCGTTTTGTTTACAAAACAAAGGTAGTGTTTCCCTTTTGTACCCAAAAAAGGAACAAAATTTAGCATTTTTATAAATAAGGCTGGTTTGTGTCATAATATTCAATACAATCATCTTTTCTTAAACAGGATGCACATTTTGCCACATTCTTTTAAAACTGCTCCATTTTATATAATTTTTTTAAAAATTAAGGGAGTTATTTTCCTTTTTCTATTAAACGTATATTGCAAGTTCTTTGGACGATTGGTCCCATTTATTCAACACATCAAAATTAGCCTGATGAAATATCTGCCATTAAATGCTGAAATTTTTGTAAAGAACCGACAACGCTATACTGCACGCTTAGAAAAACAGTCTATCGCTATCTTTAATAGCAACGATGAATTACCTACCAACGCCGACCAACTGTTTAAATTTAAACAAAATTCAGACTTATATTGGCTTACTGGCATCGAACAGGAAGATACCATGCTGGTTATTTTTCCAAACAATCCAGATCCAAAGTTTAGGGAAGTATTGGTATTGGTTAGGCCAAACGAGACAAAAGAAAAGTGGGATGGTCATCGGCTAAGGGTTAACGAAGCAAGGGCGATATCGGGCATTCAAACTATTGTGTGGCTCGATACACTTGATGCCATATTACAACCCTGGATACATTTGGCGGATACTATTTACTTGAATAGCAATGAAAATGATCGCAAGGCCAATTTGGTACCTGTAAGAGATTACCGTTATGCAGAAATGATAAAGCAACGGTATCCGTTACATCAATACCGTAGAAGTGCAAAAATTTTGAAAGATTTACGTGCCATCAAAACATCGATGGAGGTAGAAGTGATGCAACAAGCGATTAATATTACAGAAAATACTTTTCGTCGCTTACTTCAATTCATTCGTCCTGGTGTTATGGAGTATGAAATTGAAGCAGAAATTTATCATTCCTTTTTGTCACAGCGCGCTACAGGTGCTGCCTATGGTTCTATTATCGCTTGTGGCGATAGAGCAAGAACACTGCACTATGTTGAAAACAATCAAGAGTGTAAAGATGGCGAACTGATTCTGATGGATTTTGGTGCAGAGTATGGCAACTATTGTGCAGATCTTACCAGAACTATTCCTGTGAATGGTAAATTTTCGCGCCGACAAAAAACGGTTTATAATGCCTGTTTGCATTTACATCAATATGCTGCCACTATTCTAAAGCCAGGCATCAGCATTGTAAATTATACTGAAAAAATTGGGGATGAAGCAACTGTTGTTTTTCAGAGAATAGGCCTGCTCAAAAAATCGGATATTAAAAATGAAGATCCCGAAAACAGGGCATATAGAAAATATCTCTACCATGGTATCTCTCATCACTTAGGCATAGATGTACATGATTTGGGCACCAGAACAGAACCTATCAAAGCGGGTATGGTTTTTACAATTGAGCCGGGTATTTACATTGAAGAAGAACAAATGGGTATTAGAATTGAGAATAATTTTTGGATCACCAAAAATGGCAATAAAGACCTGATGAAAAATATTCCGATCACGGTAGAAGAGATAGAGGCCTTGATGAAAAAATAAAATCTGTTTTCTTTATTCTTAAAAAAATTAATTAGGTTTTAAACATTTATTATACAGATAGTCTATTAAAAGTAAATAGCTGAGAAACAAACAACATGAAACAAATTCCCAATATTTTTACTTTACTCAATTTGGTGTTTGGCTGTTTGGCCATTGTTTGCATATTACAAAATGGTATCACCATTCAGTATAGTGCAGAAGGTTCGCAACTGATTGATATACCAGAAAAAATATGGCTAGCATCGCTGTTCATTGCTATTGCTGCGATCATCGATTTTCTGGATGGTTTTGTGGCCCGACTCTTTAATGTGAGTTCAGAAATGGGTAAGCAGTTAGATTCATTGGCCGATGTGGTTAGTTTTGGTGTAGCGCCTTCGATGATCATGTACCAGTTTTTGCGCATGAGTTTCGCTAGGGAAGAAAACGGCATTGATATTTCAATTTTTTGGCTGTCGCCTGCAATGCTGTTAGCAGCGGCAGGAGCTTACAGATTGGCTAGGTTCAATCTCGATACCAGAAAGCAATATGGCTTTAAAGGAGTTCCAATTCCTGCCGCAGGCTTACTAATTGCGGCTGTACCCATGATTTACTGGAATAGCAGCAATGAATACGTTCAAGCACTTTTACTCAATAAATGGGTATTATATGCCATTATTGTTGTTGTAAGTGGCCTGATGATCAGCAAACTACCTTTAATGGCTTTAAAGCTTACAGATCTTTCTCTAAAAAACAATATGCCTAAAATTATTTTGATAGTTTTTTCACTAATAGCAACGGCTTTATTACAGTGGTTGGCTGTTCCGGTTATTTTTATAGGCTACATTATTTTATCTTTAATTTTCAAAAACAAATAAACATGTTATTTACCGCACAGGTTAAAGTAATGCCATTAAAAGATTTATTAGATCCACAAGGGAAAGCAGTGTTGAGTGGGTTACAAAATTTACAAATCAATGCTATTGCTGATGTAAGAATCGGTAAGCACATCGATCTTCAAATTGAAGCAAACAGCAAAGAGGAAGCCATCGCCATTGCTTCAGAAGCATCTTCCAAATTGCTGGCCAACCAAGTAATGGAAATGTTTGAAGTTACCATTGCTTAGTTTGTTCACTGGCTGATGTGTTGATTGCAGATTTTCTTCATCAGCCTTAAATAATTAGCTGGGCACCCCATTATCATGTTATACATTATACCCACACCGATTGGTAATTTGGCAGATTTCACATTCAGGGCAGTTACTGTGCTGCAATCGGTAGATCTTATTTTGGCAGAAGATACTAGAACATCCTCGGTGTTACTACATCATTATCAGATTCACAAACCCATATCTCCTTATCATCAGCACAACGAACATAAAATTGTAGCACATTTAGTCGATCAAATGGCTTCGGGTAAAACTGTGGCTTTGCTCACGGATGCTGGCACCCCAGGAATTAGTGATCCGGCTTTTTTATTGGTGCGGGCATGTGTGCAGCAAGACATTCGGGTAGAATGTTTGCCGGGTGCTACCGCTTTCGTACCTGCTTTGGTAAACAGTGGATTGCCCATCACCAGCTTTTGTTTTGAAGGTTTTTTACCGCTTAAAAAAGGCCGACAAACTTTTTTAAAAAAGATGGCAGTAGAAGAACGTACCATGGTATTTTACGAAAGTCCGATCCGATTGGTTAAAACCTTATCTCATTTTATTGAATATTTTGGTCCCGAAAGAATGTGCTGCGTCAGCCGTGAACTTACCAAAAAGTTTGAAGAAAACAAAAGAGGTACTTTGCAAGAAGTACATGATTATTTTGATACAAAGCCAGTTAAAGGGGAAATAGTAATTGTGGTGAACGGGAAAAGTAAATAATTCATTACTTTACTCCAACATGCTGCACATTCATTTTTAAAATCACGCTATTTATTACTTATAGGGGATGTAAGTAGAATTTTTTTCGGAAAGTGTACATTCAACATGATGAATATTTTCTTGCAGTTGTGCTTTCATTTTTTATTTGGTCGCAGAATTAATAGAAGTTCTTTTCTATTAAAAGTAGCATTTAAGGCCTAGCTAACTTTCGGTTGTTATAGGGTAGTATCATTTGATTTATTTTCTTTGTTAATAAATGTTGTATGTGTTTGTAATTTTTTGATCAATTTCGAAGTTTCTTCATCAGCAGAAATACCATATCCATTCACTAAAGTTCCTAACATGTGAAATTTGAGAGAAGAAATGGCATACAATATCGATTGGTCATCTGGATTCGATGCTCCTTCAAAACGATAGACTTTGTCTATTTGAAATTCGTCTGGTTGTAAACTTTCATTAGTTTTATTGCAGACCAAGCAGTCCTCTTTAATGTTAAAATCGTGACTATAACCTAATTTGATTAATCCATTGAGCGTTTCCGATAATGTTCCAAAGCTTTCAGGTAATTCGATTTGTTTCATCTCTTAAAGGTAAACAATGCCCATGCTATTATTTTCACAAATAAGGAAAGACTTTTGGTTAGTTAATTAGATATTTTTTTTAATTTTTTGTATTTATTCCATATCAAATCGTCTATTTATCTATTTTCTACTTTATGTAACATTTTTTTGCCGAAATTTACGCAAACAAAAAAAGGACATGAATTATAGATCTATTTTTTTATTGTTGCTAGGAACCAGTTTTGTAACCTTGGCATTTGCACAACCTACCCGTTGGCAGCAGAAAGTGAAGTACACGATGAACATCAATATGGATGTGAAAACAAACCAATTTACCGGAAAACAAAAATTGGAGTATACCAACAACTCTCCCGATAAATTGGATCGCTTGTTTTATCATTTGTATTTCAATGCTTTTCAACCCAACAGCAGCATGGATGTGCGCAGCAGAGAATTAGGTAAAATTAAAACCAACAATCGCCCCGATTGGGACGCCAGGGTGAGAGACCGCATCGCCAACCTCAAAGAAGATGAAATTGGTTATCAAAAAATAAAAGCCATCAGCATCAACGGTGTGTCACAACCATATACCTACCATGAAACCATTCTTGAAGTAAAACTGCTGAAATCTATTTTGCCAAATAGCAAAGTGATCATTGAAATGGAATTTGAAGCACAGGTTCCCTTACAAGTTCGTAGAAGCGGAAGAGACAATCCAGCTACGGGTGTTCGTTTGAGCATGAGTCAGTGGTATCCAAAATTGTGTGAGTACGACAAAGACGGTTGGCATCCCAACCAATACATTGCCCGCGAATTTTATGGCGTTTGGGGCGATTTTGATGTAACCATCAACATTGATAAAAACTACAAAATTGGTGGAACCGGTGTGTTGCAAAATGCCTCTACTATTGGTTGGGGATACGATAAGCCAGGTACAGAACTGAAACCTATCCCTGGCGATACCAGAACCTGGCGTTTTATCGGTAACAACGTACACGATTTTATGTGGGCAGCCGATCCTGAGTACAAGCACGTGGTAAGAAAAGCAGAGGGCGGTGTTACTATTCACGTTATTTACAACGATAAACCAAATGATCTGAAAGACGATACAGCCTGGACAAAAGTGGCAGATGTTGCGGTAAAAGTATTGCCATTTATGGAGAAAAACTTTGGTAAATATGCGTATCCACAATACACTTTTATTCATGGAGGCGATGGTGGTATGGAGTATCCTATGGCAACATTAGTTAGTTCTCCATCATTGGGTACTGCTATTCATGAGTGGATGCATAGCTGGTATCAGATGATGCTGGGTACCAACGAAAGTTTGTATGCCTGGATGGATGAGGGTTTTACTAGTTATGCTGAAAATCTGATTACCCAATTTAATAACGGTTATCCCGAAATTGATGAGTTAAAGGCAGCCTTAAAAAGAAATCCTAATAATGAGATCCTCAAAGATCAAATAGAGTATGAAGTGCCAGTTCAACATAGTTCGGCTTATCTTGGGTATTTGAGATTGGCCGAAAGTGGGTTAGAAGAACCGCTAACAACACATGCCGATCATTTTAATAATAACTATGCTTATAGCACTGCAGCTTATTCTAAAGGCCAAGTTTTTATGGAGCAACTGGGATATATCGTTGGGGCTTCTGTAAGAGATAAAATAATTTTGGAATATTACAACAGATGGCGTTTCAAACACCCAAATGTATATGACTTCGTAAAAGTGGCGGAAGATGTAAGTGGCATTCAATTAGATTGGTACCAAGAATATTTTGTAAATAGTACCAAAACCATCGATTATGGTATTGATAGTTTGTGGGAAGAAAATGGTATCTCTAAAATTAGGCTTAAAAGAGTAGGTAAGATGCCGATGCCGATTGATTTTCGTGTTACTTTCAAAGACAGCACTACTAGTATGCAATATATTCCTATGAACTTAATGTATGCCAACAAGCCTTCTGAAAACGATGGGGAAACCAGAACCATTCATGAGCCTTGGCGCTGGACTCATCCAACCTATGTGCTAGAGGTAAAAGGCAGGTTGATCGATCTTAAAAAAGTAGAAATTGATCCAAGTAAAAGAATGGCTGATGTGAACAGGAAAAATAATGTACTGGTATTAAATTGGTAAAACAACTTACCGAATAAATCAAAGCCCCTTTTTGTAAAGGGGCTTTGATTTGAAAACGATATTTTTCAACGTCCAAAATATTTGTTCACTGCTTCAACCCGATTAGAAACATGAAGTTTGTTGTACACATTGTACACATGTTTTCGAACTGTTTCTGAACTGATGCTCAGTTTGTCGGAAATTTCCTTGTACACATGACCTTGTGCCAGCATTTGCAAAACCTCTAATTCACGTTTACTAAGATTGTTTAGCGATTCGTTGCTGGTGATAACTGGCTTTTGTTGAAAAGCAGATACTACTTTTCTGGCTATCTGGCTACTCATAGGAGCGCCCCCGTTGTGTAATTCTTTTATGGCATCTAACATCTTTGCAGGAGTTGTTTTTTTGATAATATATCCACTGGCTCCGGCGTTGAGTGCTTCAAATATTTTATCATCTTCTTCATACACCGTGCACATCATAAACAAAATTTCGGGATGAGTGATCTTTAATTCTCGTACTACTTCTATACCATTTATACCGCCCAAGTGGATGTCCATCAATACTACATGGGGTAAATAGATGGGCAATTTAATGAGGGCTTCTTCACCACTCTCGCAGCTGCAAACAAGGTCAAATTTGCTGTTCATGCTGATGATTTGTTCGAGCGCTTTTCTGATGTCGTAGTTGTTTTCCACAACGGCAACTGAGATTTTCATATATGTAAAGATATAGGAATATTTAAAATAAAAAATACCTCAAACTGGTAGTGTGTATTGTATTTAGTTGATGATATACACATAGTAAGTTACGTAAATAGAATTTAAATGAAGCGGTAGTATTATTTTCAATTTCATTTATATTTTATAGCGATGTCATGGCTTATTTCAAGGGTTGATATAGCATGAATTTTTCTTTAAAATGAGGTTCTTTAAAAATTTTATCTAATTCCCATACAAAAGGTTTACAACCACTTTCAAAAACTTCTTTTGCTAAGTCACCCCCTTTTAAACAGATCAGTCCGTTGGGTTCTTGCGCTGCTTTGTTTTTGTTTTTTCTAATCAAAGGTTTGCTCCAAAACCAAAGATCTTTGAGTGGGGCTACTGCCCTTGATACCACCACATCAAATTGTTGGTTCTTGATATCTTCTACCCGACTATGTTTGGTATGAATGTTTTTTAATCCTATTTCCTGTGATATTTCTTTGATCACGTTTAGCTTTTTATTGATGCTGTCTATCATATAAAAGGTAACTTCCGGAAAAAATATGGCCAGCGGTATCCCAGGGAAACCACCGCCGCAACCAAGGTCCATCACTTCGCTATTTTTCCTGAATTCAAATTGGGTTGCAATACTTAGAGAATGTAAAACATGGTGTAGGTAAAAGTTATCAATGTCTTTTCGGCTGATGACATTTATTTTATTATTCCAATTGCTGTATAAATCTTTGAGTGCAGCAAATTGTTTTTGCTGCAAAGGGGTAAAATCTGAAAAATATTTTTTAATTATTTCCACGTTTGTCTTGGTTTTTTAAACAGGGTAGGTGCGAAAATGATGTAATAAAAAAACATCCAGATATCAAAAATAAGTGCAAATGGAATTAAATCTTTTTCACCCATTTTTTTCATTGTTTTTACATATACGATCATTTGAAACAGCCACTTGATGCCCAATACCAATAAGCTCCATTTGCAACTGTAGAAAATGGCAGCTGCTACCAATAGGGGATAAAACATAAAATTACAAAAGGCATATAAGGCCAGTAAAAACTTGTGCAAGGGCTTATAAAATTTATAGGTGCTGTAATGCCTTTGTTTTTGTTTGGCCCACTGCGACCAGCTTTCGGCGGGTACACTCAATGTAAAACTTTCAGGGTCTATATTTATTTTAGTATTTGTTTTGGTAGCAGCCATATTGATGAACAGATCATCATCACCACCGGCAATATGGTTGTGTGCAGAAAATCCTTTATGCCTAAAAAATACTGCTTTTTTATAAGAAAGGTTTCTACCTACACCCATGTAAGTGATGCCTGCGAGTGCGTAGCTCATGTATTGCAAAGCGGTATGAAATGTTTCCCAACGAATCATTTTATTAAGTAAACCTTTTTTTTTGTGAAAGCCACCATAGCCCAACACAATTTCTGTATCATCCTCGTAAGCATGTTGCATACTATAAATCCAGTTTTCGGAAGCGGGAACACAATCTGCATCTGATAATAAAAGAATTTCATATTTGGCTGTTTTGATGCCAATACTGAGTGGAAATTTTTTCCCAGGAATCATTTTTGCTTCTTGGGTAAGTTCAACCACATTCATCTGTTTGAATTCTTTTTTTAATTCTTCCAGGATGTATTTGCTTTCATCATAAGAATTATCGTTCACTACAATTACTTCGTGGGTAGTGTTGAATTGCTGCACCAACACACCCGGTAAATTATTGGCCAGATTGGCTGCTTCATCCCGGGCACAAATGATTACACTAACGGCATTGGTTCTGGAGTGAAGTTTAGGCGTTGTTTTATAAAATGCCAATCGGCTAAAAAAATAAGTATAATAAAAAAGTAGAGTGGATGTAACTAAACACAAGCATATAAATAAAATGAGCTGCCAATGCAGCAATAGCAGTTTAGGTAGGTCCATATTTGCAAAAATACAGGTTCGAAGTTTCTCCGCAAATGAATGAAGCAGAATATTGGTGGTTATTTCTATCAACACTTCAATTGCTGTTGTTAATAATTATCTTTGCCCTCTTTTTAAAAACAACATGGCAGCACTTAGTTTTTCTGTTTCACATACCGATCGTAGTTCCAGAGCAAGGGCTGGTTTGATTTGTACCGATCATGGTAATATTGAAACCCCTATTTTTATGCCAGTGGGTACAGTAGGTTCTGTGAAAGCGCTCACCCAACAGCAATTGATCGATGAAGTTCAGGCCCAGATCATATTGGGCAATACCTACCATTTATACCTTCGGCCCGGCTTAGAAGTATTGGAAGCAGCCGGCGGGTTGCACCAGTTTAATGGTTGGCCAAAGCCTATCTTGACCGATAGTGGCGGCTACCAAGTGTTTTCATTGTCAGGTCAGCGCAAAATAAAAGAAGAGGGAGTAGTGTTTCAGTCACATATCGATGGAAGTAAACACCTATTTTCTCCGGAAAGGGTGATGGATATCCAAAGAGTCATTGGTGGTGATATCATCATGGCATTTGATGAATGTCCTCCCGGTGGCAGTGCATACGAATATGCCAAAACCTCCATGGAGCTTACGCATCGTTGGCTCAACAGGTGTGTTAAACGCTTTAGTGACACACCCGATAAATATGGGTATACCCAAAATTTATTCCCGATCGTACAAGGAGGTGTTTACCACGACCTGCGCAAAGCTTCCTGTGAGTTCATTGCATCTAAAAACACCACTGGAAATGCCATTGGAGGTTTAAGTGTGGGGGAGCCTATAGAAACAATGTATGAAATATGTTCGCTTTGCTGCGATCATCTACCTGCTAATAAACCTCGTTATTTAATGGGGGTGGGTACACCATGGAATATTTTAGAAGCTATTGGTATGGGTATAGATATGTTTGATTGTGTAATGCCTACCCGCAATGGAAGAAATGCTATGCTGTTTACCTCCAATGGTGTAATTAATATAGATAACAAAAAATGGGAAAAAGATTTTTCTGTTTTAGATGATGGCATTGATTGCCCAATCAGCAATTACTATAGTAAGGCTTACCTACGTCATCTAATGAAAAGCAAAGAGTACTTAGGACTCACCATTGCTAGTGTGCACAACTTAGCATTTTACCTTTGGCTGGTGAAACAGGCCCGTTTACATATTCAGTTAGGAGATTTTGAAGGTTGGAAAAGGGAAATGACAGTTCGTTTGCAGCAGAAATTATAGTGGATAATATATGGGAAATGGGCAGTTTGTAAACAGAATGAAAGTTATACCTTGAGGTTATTATACACCATCAAATACTTAGCTATGAAAAAATTGGTATTAGGAAGCTTTTTGGCTTTAATTTTTGATGTATCACTACAAGCCCAAACGCCAGTTGTTCAAAATGCTTTGCAGGTTAAAGATGCACAGGTAAATGTAACAGTTACCGATTTTAATAATGTGCCATTACCCCGAGAAATCATGATCTTTAAAAGTAATTTTAACCAGCGTGAGTACCAAGGGCTGACAGACAGTACGGGTGGTTTTTTGGTTCGGCTGCCTGCTGGTGACAAATACGAGATCTACATTTTAGGTTTCAAAGATTCTACTTCTTATGATATGATGGACATTCCTGATCCTGGTCCAAATGCCTCTTACAAAGAACCCTTTACACTCAGTTTTCAATTTTCGCCTGCAAAAACTTTTGTGTTGGAAGATGTAAACTTCGAAACTGGGAAGGCGGTGTTAGAGCCTGAATCTTACATTTCTTTAAATGAACTGGCAGCTTATTTGGTCAGAAAAGAAGATGACCGCATAGAAATTGGTGGCCATACCGATAACGTAGGCACTGCAGTGAATAACCTTAAATTATCGATGGAAAGGGCCACGGCAGTCATGAATTATATGATTTCAAAGGGGATCGATCCCTCTAGGTTGGAAGCAAAAGGGTATGGGATGTTGGTACCCATAGAAAGCAATAAAACTAATGAAGGGAAAGCTCAGAATAGGCGCACTGAGGTAAAAATTCTGGATTAACTCTTTTGAAAAAAAGTATAAAAAAGGTCAGTGTTAAATTGACCTTTTTTATGTAGAGTATTCAATCTTTTAAATTTTATGGAATCAGTGTAGCTGTTTTGAGTCGGGTAGTACTGTTGCTATTGCCTATAAGTGAAGAAGTGATAATGTTATTACTTTCTATCAAACCATGATTTGGCGCATAAAAAATATTGATATTTGTTGTTAAAATGCTGGGCGTGATTCCAGGCCCTGATAATGTGGTAGTTATGTGAATCACATTGTTGTAGGTAACGCTATTTACTACTTTTGTTAAACCTTTTTCTTCAATTTTGTGGGTAACGGTTACACTTAACGGTAAGGGAAACCCCGGCAAGGTAATAGTATATGGCTGAGACCAGGTAGCACCTGGCGCTGCATCAGATTTCAGATAAAGATTTTCTACGTTGAAATTGGCTCCAACAGCGGCAGGTAGGCTGCCAAAAGTGAAGTGATCTGAGCCTGCAACATGGTAATATTCACTTCGCCCATTGCTACTATTAATATATACATGGTAGGTTTTACCATTAACGCTAC
This sequence comes from Ferruginibacter sp., assembly GCA_040882445.1. Taxonomy (GTDB): domain Bacteria; phylum Bacteroidota; class Bacteroidia; order Chitinophagales; family Chitinophagaceae; genus Ferruginibacter. Next base: position 58,388 of record JBBEBH010000057.1, read on the forward strand.
TGTCTCTGTTGGTTGAAGTGAGTGTGTAGTTTGAAGTAGAAACAGGAGGTTGATTGTTGATGACCTCGTAATTCCAGGTGCTGCCGGCTTTCGCATTCATATAGGACCCACCATTAGGGTCTGGGGGCGTATCCTTATCTTTGCCGCAGGAAACAGCTAAAAGAGTACTAAAAAGACCGATATAAAGTATTTTTTTCATAGTTGGTGATGTTTATTCTGTAATAATAAGAAATTTTGTTTACAATTTAAATAATTACTCTTATCTTTGCGCTCCCAAATTTATGGCTAAACAAGCACTTATTAAACAAGATGGAGTAATAATTGAAGCGTTGAGCAATGCAATGTTCAAGGTTAAATTAGAAAATGGCCACGAAATTCTGGCAACCATCTCAGGTAAGATGAGAATGCATTACATCCGTATTTTGCCTGGCGATAAAGTTGGGGTAGAAATGAGTCCTTATGATCTTACGAGGGGAAGGATTATATTTAGATACAAATAGTTTTAAAAGGCTGTTAGCATGCTGCCAGCCATTCGCAAATAGATAAAAATAATAACAATGAAGGTAAGAGCTTCAATTAAGAAACGCAGTGCAGATTGTAAAATTGTAAGAAGAAAGGGTCGTCTGTATGTGATCAACAAAAAGAATCCACGTTTTAAGCAAAAGCAAGGATAAAACTGGTTTTGACTAATGGTTGGTGATAATTGCCAACAATAGTATTTTAACCCACATCAAAAATAAAACATCTAAAATAAGAATATGGCTCGTATTGCCGGTATAGATTTACCAAAAAATAAAAGAGGCGAAATAGGTCTTACCTACATTTACGGTATTGGTCGCTCTACTGCTGCTTATATCCTAAACAAAGCAAACATCGACGTAAATAAAAAGGTAAATCAGTGGAATGATGATGAACAAACTGCTATTCGTAACATCATTAATGGGGAGTTTAAAACTGAAGGTGCCTTGCGTAGTGAAACACAAATGAATATCAAGCGTTTGTTAGACATCGCTTGCTATCGTGGTTTGCGACATCGTAAAGGTTTACCCCTTCGAGGTCAGCGTACTCGTACCAACAGTCGCACCAGAAAAGGGAAACGTAAAACGGTTGCAGGCAAAAAGAAAGTGGCCAAGAAATAATTATTTATTACGAACTACGGATCATGGGTTTCGAAACGCAGCATAACTGCATACGATATTCATCATTCGTATTTCCTTGTTTATACATGACTGATTTTCTTCACCAACGCCAGATAGCGTAGTCAGGCAGGAGGGTTGGTGTAGGACCTGAATTTTCAGGTTAGTATTTTTTAAGATTACCGATATTAAAGCAATTATGGCAAAGCAACAAAACGCAAAAGCAGCTGCTAAAAAAAGAGTGGTAAAAGTAGATAGTCATGGCGACGCACACATCACCGCAAGTTTCAACAACATTATTATCAGTCTTACCAACAAACAAGGTCAGGTAATTTCCTGGTCAAGTGCTGGTAAAATGGGTTTCAAAGGCAGTAAGAAAAATACACCATATGCAGCCCAAATGGCAGCAGCAGATGCAGCTAAAGTTGCGTTGGATGCAGGCTTGAAAAGAGTAGATGTTTTAGTGAAAGGGCCGGGAAGTGGTCGTGAGGGCGCTATCCGTTCTTTGTCACAAAATGGTATCGAAGTGTACAGTATAAAAGATGTTACTCCTTTGCCACACAATGGTTGTCGTCCACCAAAGAAAAGAAGAGTTTAATAGTAATAATTAGTACTAAATATTGAGATCAAGGTATTCATATAATTATTTTAACCGGATGTAACATTCATTTTAAAAGGTCTTTATAATGTTACATCGTCACTAAAAGACCACTCATACAATTATGGCACGTTATACAGGCCCCAAAACAAAAATCTCCAGAAGATTCGGAGAACCTATCACAGGCAATGGCAAGTGGTTAACCAAAAATAGTAACCCTCCTGGTCAGCATGGTGCTACCAAAAAGCGTAAAACACTGGGTGAATATGCCTTGCAGTTGAAAGAAAAGCAAAAAGCAAAATATACTTATGGTTTGCTAGAAAAGCAATTCCGTAAAACATTTGAAGAAGCTAACCGTAAAAAAGGTGTAACTGGTGAAAACCTGATTAAATTATTGGAAGCGCGTTTAGACAATACTGTTTATAGAATGGGTATTTCTGTGAGTCGTTCTGGTGCGCGCCAGTTGGTGAGCCACAAACACATCACCGTAAACGGAGATGTATTGAACATTCCTTCTTACAGCTGTAAGCCAGGTGATGTGATTGGCCTTAAAAACAAAAGTGCCGCCAATACTGCTATTACCGGTAACCTTCGTGGTAAAAATCCTAAGTTTAGCTGGGTCGATTGGAGTGAAGCAGAACTGAAAGGTACCTTCATTACATATCCTGAAAGAGAAAGTGTTCCTGAAAATATCAAGGAGCAATTGATCGTGGAATTGTACTCTAAATAATACCTGCTCCTCCCTCTTTTATAAGGGGTTTTTGGAGTTTTATGAATTTATAATCACTAATAAGCCTTGTACCTCCATAGGAGCTTCGGGGTTAAAACAACATACAAATGGCTATTTTCAATTTTGTTAAACCAGATAAAATCGTTCTTCAAAAAGCAAATGATTTTGAAGCTCAGTTTGAATTTCGTCCGCTTGAACCGGGATATGGTGTAACTATAGGTAACGCTTTGCGTAGGGTGTTGCTAAATTCGCTGGAAGGTTATGCTATTAACGGTATCAACATTTCTGGTGCAGACCATGAGTTTGCTACTGTAAAAGGTGTAACTGAAGACGTAACTGAAATCATCCTTAATCTTAAGCAAGTTCGCTTTAAGGCTAAAGTTGACCATGATGTAAACAATGAAAAAGTTACATTGTCGCTCAAAAATAAAACAGAGTTCACCGCTGGTATGATTGGCGAGGCCTCTCCTGCATTTGAAGTAATGAATCCTGAATTGCTTATCTGTACATTAGACAACAGTGCAAAACTAGATATCGAAATCACTATCGGAAGAGGACGTGGTTACGTTCCTGCAGAAGAGCATAAAGAAAAAAGTTCACACTTCGGATACATACCCGTTGATGCTATCTATACACCTATCAAAAACGTAAAATACGTTATTGAAAATACAAGGGTTGAACAACGCACCGATTTCGAAAAATTGATTATGGAAGTTGTAACAGATGGTACCATTCATCCGGAAGAAGCTGTGAAACAAGCTAGCCGTATTTTAATACAGCACTTGATGATAATCACTGATGAAAACATTACTTTCGACACCAAAGAAGATAAAAAAGAAGACCTCGTAGATGAGCAAACTTTGCAACTGCGCAAGATGCTGAAAACTCCATTAGAAGATTTAGATCTTTCTGTAAGAGCGTTTAACTGTTTAAAAGCAGCAAAAATCAACTCATTAAGCGAACTGGTACAATACGAACAAGAAGATTTGATGAAGTTTAGAAACTTTGGTCAGAAATCTTTAAGTGAAATTGATCAGGTATTGCATGAAAGAGGTTTGAGCTTCGGCATGGATCTGAGCAAGTTGAAATTAGACGATGAGTAAGATCATTCTTTTCAAATTTGCATAAAAATTTACAGATATACCAATCATTGGTTTATCAAATTCATCAAGTACCTCACAAATCCTGACACGGTGTGAGGGAATATAAAAATAAACGTCATGCGTCACGGAAACAAAGGAAATAAACTTAGCAGAACAGCCTCACACAGAAGAGCATTATTGTCTAACTTGGGTTGTCAGTTGATTACTTACAAAAGAATCACTACTACTCTTGCAAAGGCAAAAGCGTTGCGAACTTACATCGAGCCACTGATTACCAAAACAAAAGCCACAGAAAGCAAAGAGTCGATCATGCACAATCACCGAATTGTGTTTAGTTATCTGAACGATAAATTAGCAGTTAAAGAATTGTTTACGGTAGTTGCTCCAAAAGTAGCTGGTCGTCCGGGTGGTTACACTCGTATTATCAAATTGGGAGCACGTGTGGGTGATAATGCTGAAATTGCAATGATTGAGCTTGTAGACTTCAATGATGTGTACGGTAAATTTGCACCAGACGCTGTTGAACCAGCTAAGAAAACACGTAGAAGTGGTGGTGCTAAGAAAAAAGTAGATGCTACAGATGATGTGGTAACAGCAGAAGTTATAGCAACAGAAATTAAAGCACCTAAGAAAAAAGCTGCCAAAGCTGATGATCTCAAGGTCATTGAAGGTATCGGACCCAAAATTGCCGAGGTGTTAACTGCGGCTGGGATCGTAACTTTTGCTGATCTTGCTGGATCTACTGCAGAAAAAATCAAAGAAATCCTAGATGCATCTGAAGGAAGCTTTAATGCTGCAGACGCAACCACCTGGTCAGAACAAGCCCAATTGGCTGCTGATGGTAAAATGGATGAATTGAAAGAATTGCAAGAAAAATTAAACGGCGGTTCGGAAGAAGCGTAATATGCAAAAACTTAATTTATATAAAAAGCAAACTTCAAACGGTTTGCTATTTTTTTGCACTTTTTTTTAGTTACAAATGTTTTTCTTTGCAGCATAAATTAAAAAGATGATCAATAATAAAGCAATACTGATACTGGCCGATGGAACTATTATTCACGGCAATGCATTTGGCAAAACAGGCACAGCTACCGGAGAAATTTGTTTCAATACAGGAATGACAGGTTACCAAGAAGTATTTACAGATCCCAGCTATTATGGCCAGGTGATTATTATGAATACGGTGCACGTAGGTAACTACGGAGTAAATCCTGATGATGTGGAAAGCAACGGTGTGAAAGTAAAAGCGGTAATTGGTCGAAATCTTGAGGAAAAATATAGTCGCTTTCTTTCCAATAATTCTTTGCATCAATACTTGGAGGATCAACATATTGTTGCAATTGATGGGGTTGATACAAGGGCACTGGTAGCACATGTTCGTACAAAGGGTGCTATGAATTGTATACTATCTTCTGAAGAAACTAACATTGAAAAATTGAAGAATCAGCTGTACGAAGTACCGTCAATGGATGGCCTAGAGTTAGCATCTGTAGTAAGTACAAAAGAAAGCTATACCCTTGGTGAAGAAAATGAAGAGCTAAGAATTGCAGTGCTTGATTTTGGGGTAAAGAAAAATATACTGACTTGCCTAGTAGAAAGAGGCGCTTATGTAAAAGTATTTAATGCTAAAACATCTTTTGCGGAGTTACAGCAATTTAATCCCAATGGATACTTTATCAGCAATGGCCCTGGCGATCCGGCACCAATGGATTATGCCATCAGCACCGTTAAGCAAATTCTGGCTGCAGATAAGCCGCTTTTCGGAATCTGCCTTGGGCATCAGCTGTTGGCACTAGCAAATGATATACCCACGTTTAAAATGCACCATGGCCACCGTGGCTTGAACCATCCAGTTAAAAATACTCAGACAGGGAAAAGTGAGATTACTACCCAAAACCATGGTTTTGGTGTAGATCCGGAAGCAGTAAAAAACAATCCTAATATTGTGATTACTCATGTGAATTTAAACGACAATAGTATTGAAGGTATTCGTATCAAAAATAAAAAAGCTTTCTCCGTTCAGTATCATCCTGAAGCTACACCAGGCCCTCACGATAGTAGGTATTTATTTGATGAGTTTATAAAAATGATTAGAGGCTAAAAGCAATTGCTTCATCCCATTTATTCAATTTTTTTTCGAAATCTTGTTTCGTACAAAAAATAAAATGGAAAAATGTTGTTGGCTCGTTCATTTTTTGAAAGTTGTGTGTGAGCCATAAGTTGTGATCACTTGTTACTTAACCCATTCGGCTGTACATTTGTGTTATGAAAATAGCAATCATCAACGGGCCAAATTTGAACCTTATTGGCATTAGGGAAACGGATGTATATGGCCTTGAAACTTTTGAAGACTTTTTAGAGAGTTTGAAAGTCAAATATCCGTCTGTTACATTCACCTATTTTCAAAGTAATGTAGAAGGGGAGTTGGTCACTGCTTTGCAGCAGTCTGGTTTTTCTATGAATGGAATTGTGTTCAACCCAGGGGGTTATACCCACACTTCTGTGGCTATTGGTGATGCTATTGCTGCTATTCCATGCCCGTTAGTAGAGGTTCATATAACTAATATTTTTGCTAGAGAAGAATTCAGAAAAATCTCCCATGTTTCTGCAAAGGCAGTGGGAGTAATCAGCGGATTGGGTTTGAAAGGGTATGAATTGGCGGTTGAATATTTTGTACATTAAAAGTAAAGAGAAAGCTTTATACTAAAATATTACAATCCATTTTTGTTATGACTATCCTTTTTTATGCTTCACTAATAAATTGAAAGCTGTTTTTTCAATATTGTAACACCCATTTTTTACTAAGTGCCCGCACTTCTTTTTTTAAAACATCCATTTCTTTTATCTGCCATTGAATAAAACTGTTGTCTTCCAAAGTGCCAATTACTTTGTTCATTTCTTTTGTTGTTTCGTATACCATTTTTCTGTAAGGATTGCTGTAATCTTTTGCTCTTGACTGGTAAATGCCCTTACACAACCAATCTTTTGTTTTTACCGCTTCTTTTAAAAAGCTAGAAAATGTAGACGTTGTAAATTGACGAGATGTGATTCCTACAATTTCTAACAAACTATTGTATGCATGTTGCAGTTTATCTTGTGGGTATCTTTCGCCTTCATTACCATAAAATGCATGTACGTCATCCCAGCTATTGATGATACCATTTTTTACATTTGATTTAAATTTTTCGATAGCCGATTTTTTTATTAACTGACTGCCGATATTCATCCACTCTTCTTTGGGTAATTTGGCCGACAATGTTTTTTTAAGTTCTTCAAAGCTACCGATCTTATTGGCTTTGATGTGTTTGAGTATTTGCATCACTGCATAATATTGAATTAATTCCCGATAGATACCGATGGCTTCTTTCACTTTTACAATTTCTGTGGGTCTGGTACTGTTTTCCCAACCTTTAATGATAGCAGTACCATCTTGTTTCACCTGCAATTTTTCTAATAGTCTAACGGCATCAAATAATTCATTGATGGTATCTGGGGCTAGGTAATCATATTCTATGAGTTGTATTTTCTCTGTTCTTTTATCGCGGTCTTTATACTTCCAGGCATTGCGTTCCATTGCATACATGTTATACATAAACCAATAGGCCGGCATTACTACAAGTTTATTGTTGCTGATATCATTACTCACCAATGAAAAGGGGATGGGAATATTTAATTCATTGTTATAATCACCTTTTGCAATAATGGTGAACGATGCAAAAACAGAATTGTGTTTTAGGCTTACACAAAGGCCTGGCCAGAAACCTCTGCCTGCGATGATCTCGCCATCGGCACTTCTGCTATTATGGTTGCTTCCGATAGTAGCGCCAGCAGCAATGTTGCTTTGTCCCATCACTAAGGCTGCACACAAAAATGAATTGTTGTGGTGTTGCTCGTGTGATGGAAAAATAAGGGTGTTCAATACCTCGCAGCAAGAGATTGTGGAGTTGTTTCCTAGGTAAGAGTTGATGAGCCTGGCACCGTATTTTAATTGTGAGTGCGAAGCCATTACAAAGCGTACGGCTTTGGCTCCATAAAAAATACGACAACCAAAACCAATGATACCATTTACTAATTCGCAGCCCTCCCCAATTTGTGATTTGCGGTAGGCGTCGCTATTGAGGGTTACATTTTTAATTTTGTTAGCACCTTTTACATAAGCGTCGCTGCCAATAGTTACATCTTTGAGGATTCCACAGTTTTTAATAACTGTTCTTTTACCAATTTTTCCGTAATAGCCCCTTTTATTATCTATTTTTTTTTCTGTAAATGATTTAAATTTTTCCAATAATAAATTGTCGGAACGAAATTTACTCCAAAGAAAAGCATCTCCGGAGAGCATCCCGTTGAAGGGTAGAATACTGCGTCCTCCATTTTCATTGCATACCTCCACCCATGTACGCACTTTTTCGGATTCACCTTCTTTAATAACACCATTTCCAAATTTAGAATGATTTGTAGTGGCCAACTCATTCACATTAGCAATCATTACATCGTCTTCTATAATGAAATGGCTAAGGTAATTTACATTGTCTATACAAATATTATTCCCCAAGTCGCAACTGATGATGGTACTGTTGTACAATCCCACAGCTAATCTTAGGTTATGAAACTCTCTGTAAAACGGTTGTAAATCTCCAATACGATTGAGGCCATAAAACTTACAATTTTTAATAAGTTTGGCGTCAAAATTACTAGTCACTAAAATATTGTTCCAATTGTCGGAGGTATTTCTGTTTAGCACCAGTGTTTCAATCTGTGCAGTTGTTAATGGCGTGTAATGCAAGCCAGAGTTGTTCTGTATGTTGCGAAGATAGTACTCATCTTTACCTTCAGGAATGTATTTGCTATCAATAAAATGATAGCCGAGCTCTTCTACAGGATGTGTTTGAATGATGTTCATGGTTTACAGTAAATTATAACCTGACGCAATCTGTGTTACTCCACAGTAATTAAGGTTTTACAAACATACAACAAGGTAA
>JBBEBH010000058.1:0-13278 GCA_040882445.1 Ferruginibacter sp.
TTTACCGTAACGGATAATGACGGCAATGTGATCTACAATAATAAATTGATAAAACAGTAAATAGTTAAAACAATTTTCCAATGAAAAAGCGGTTATCATCAGATAACCGCTTTTTTATTTACAGCGCTACTGTTTGCCAAGCGCCGTGGTTCGTGGCGCACGAAACACCTTTCTGGCAGGTGTTCCGATAAGATCACCTGTGCCATCTAATTCTGCCCGACTGTGTGCGGAGTTAGTATCACAAATGCTCAATTGTAAGTAAAGTATTTTTATTGGTGTAGTAAACACTTGCGCCAGTGGATGGTTTTAGAATGCCGTTTTTCTGAAATCCGGTCACAGACCGGCGGGATTAGTTGGCACAAGTGGCCGGCTAATGCCGAACACTTGCGCCAGTGGTAAATTTCTTTTCGCCTGCTGCAGACTTTGTAACTTCTTTGAAAAAAGTAACCAGAAATTTTGGAGCTGCAAAAAAAAAGAGCCCCGGGAGGAGCTCTTTTCAAAAAAAATATCGTTGAATTTTATACTTTATTGTGGCAGTAACACCTGATCAATTACGTGTAAAACACCATTCAAATAATGATTATCTCGTGATGTTATATTGCTAGGTCCTGCATTTGCAATTCCTTTTACCGTGGCTGTGGCAGCAACCGTTCCAAATCCTGGAATTGTTGTAAAAGTAGCTAGTACACTTACTCCTGGATGTGTTGGAACTGCTGAGTTCAGCAGTGTTGGATAACTTGTAGCAGTAGTGGGTAAGTTTACAGAAAATGTTCTTACACCTAACACATGATAAACTACAATTCCTTTTACAGTGGTTATAGGCAATGAACTGATAAAACCACTAAAAGTAGCAACCGGGGCATTGGCTGGTATAGCACCACCACTTAAAAAAGAAAGAACATTTTTAAAGGCAGTAGTATCTGGTGCAAACACAGTTAAACTAGCACCAATGTTGAGCAATGCAGAACGCAAAGCGCCGGGGGCTGTTGGATCTGCATCAGCACGGTTGATGGCCGCTTTCAATAATGCCAAAGCAGGGTCGGTATCAATTTTATTCCACAAATAAATAGATGGAGGAGCAGTTACCGCAGCGGTATGATGAATTACTCCATTAGCTGCTGCAAGGTCAACTGAAGAAATTGGAATATTATTTAACCAAGCTCCGTTACTACGTTTGCTAGGAAAAGTGGTGAGCCTTAACAAAGCACTAAGCGTTGGGGCTGGATTTAAAATACTAGGAAATTGTAAATTCGGAAAAGTAGTAGGTATACCCGCTGAAGTAAGCTTTTGCGGACAAATATTATAACTCACTATTCCCGCTGCACTAGCTGCAGGTAAGATAGTACTAATGAAGTTAGAATGAATTGCATCGGGAGCTGCTGCAGGGATGGCACCGCCAGAAGCCACATTTACAAAACTACGCATGGCAGCATTGCCTGGAACAAACATAGTATAAGCATTGGCCGTATTGCTGATGAGTGGCAATAAACCGCCTCTAACGATCATTCTATAATACAAGCTATCATCGGCGATAGCAGCTAATGACTGCCCCAAACTCTGGCCTGATGGTGGCGTTACAGGCGTAATAGGAAATTGCTGCACATCCTTATTACAGGAGCTGAGCACTGTAATAGCAGCTGCTATCATCAGTAATCCTATGTTCAATTTGTTTTTGAGAAGATTCATAATTCAATATTTAATATTTTAAATAATTGCGTTTGGTTGTAGATTAATAAACATTATATCCAAATGATAAATAGTATAAACCACCTACCTGAGCATTACCCACTGCGTTTACGTAATATTGATTCAACAGGTTGTTGGCCCCTAATTTCAAAACTGATTTGGTTTTAGGCAACTTCAAGCTCACCTGTGCATCTACTGTTTGGATAGAAGGTACATCTCCGCTGGCGAAATCGCCTTGGTAGAAAAACGCATCTTGCCATCTATACGATACATTAAAGCCCATTCGCTTTGAAGGTCCAAAACCATTGTTAGCTAATGACGCGTTGAAACGATATTTTGGTGAGTTAAAGAATGACACCTGTCCTGCTGGTAAATCATCTAGTTGATCTGAGGATAAGTTAGTGCTTACCTGGAAATTTTTAGGCAAACGATAATCCAATCCTATACCAAAACCGAAGGTTTTTACTTTACCATCTGCATTTACTGGAAGAGAGTAAATGTTTCTTCTATTTGGGTTGCCCAAATCTGCAATATTACCCGTTTTGGATTGCGCTACCAGCCTGCGTGTTAAGAAATTGGTGTACTGACCTACATAACCGTAAAAGTCGATCAATAATTTTTTATCTAAAGCTAAACCCTTGTAACCTACTTCATAAGAATTAACTGACTCTGGGTTAAAGTCTGTGAAAGAATAAACTTTTGGTGAACCTGCCGTTAAACTTTCGAGGGTGTACACGGGGTTGTTGATCATATTGTAAAAAGTGCGAAAATTATCTACACCACCTAATAACCTTACATTACCGCCCACGTCTAAATTGATCCACTGTTGTTGGGTAGATGGGAAACGGTAAGCTGTTTGAAAAGATGCACGCAGGTTATGATTTTCTGCTAATTTAAACAATGCAGTAGCTCTTGGTGTAAAACGCCCTTTGAAGTTGGAGTTTTTATCGTAACGACCAGCCACCGTAATTTTAAGTTTGTCGCCAAACAAGTTTTTGATAGCCTGAATATAAGCACCCGATTCGTTTATATTGATAACACCGGCTGAATCTGCAAATAGGGTTCCTTCAGAATTCAGCACATATTTTTTTAGGTTACCTCCAATAATTACGTCGGCAAATTTACCGGTTAGTTCAGACAGATTGTATTGTGCTTCTGCCATGTACAAATCGGTTTTATCTACAAACAAACCACCTCGTGGGATAGGCCTGCCTCTTACTGCATCAAATAAAGATTTAAACTGAGCACTACCAGCTGCAGGACGACCCACATCGGCAACACCTCTGGCGTTGTTGTGGGCATCATTATCTGATTGTCCACCCAATTTATTGGCAAGGTAAGCCTGTGAATATTGCACGTACCAATCTGTAGCTTGAGGTGCTGGAGTAACCCCATCTGGAGCATAAGTGATAGATTTTTTCCATTCCTCATTGGTTAAACGAGTTGTAATGGTAGCGTTAAACGACTCGCCAGCATTTTCCTGTGTGGTATATGCACGAGCCATCCAGTTTTTACCTTGTAATTCGAACTTATATTGACCTACTTTCAGGTTTTTTAGTGAATAACGATCACTTCCGGTGTATACCGTATTACCCGTTCCCCAGTTACCAGCAAGAATGGCTTCAACGTTTCTACCTAATTTATAATTCAATGAACCGCCTATTTTGTAGTTCAACGTAGTAGGATCGATGATTTCTGATTCTCTGTAACCTGTGCGAGATACATTGATGGGGCTACCTGTGAGTGTGTTAATAAAAGGAGCCAAAAAAGGAGCTTGACCGCCAATACCAGTTAAAATAGCTCTGATATCTGCAGTGGTTTCGTCACCATATACATTAATACCATCGTAGTTGGGATCCGATTTTCTGGTACCTGCTTTAGGGAAACCATCGGTACCCAAACGCTGATAGTTTCTATCGTCAACACCCAACCAATCTTTAGCTTGTACCAATTCTGTTGTGATTTTGAAAGCAAAACGCTCACTTACTTTTTTAGCCCAACGAAGGCTCCAATTGTGGTAAGGAGAGGCATCTCGCTGGCGGCTATCGGTGTGCATCACACCTGTTTTCACCTCAAAGGAAAGACCTTGGTATTTAAAAGGGTTTTTGCTGTTGATCAACAAAGTACCGTTCATACCACCCGGACCGTACAATACAGAAGACGCACCAGGCAATAACTCCATGTTGTCAACATCTAATTGGGTTAATCCAATTACACTTCCAACTGAGAAGTTCAAACCAGGTGCCTGATTATCCATTCCATCTACAATTTGGTTGAATCGTACATTTCCACTTCCAACAAAACCACGAGTGGTAGGTGTTTTAAAAGTAAGAGAAGATGTTACTACATCCACCCCTTTGAGTGTACTTACAACATCGTAATAACTCGCTGCCGGCGAGTTACGGATATTTGCAGCGGTTACCCTTTCGATGGTAACTGCCGACTCTAAACTTCGCTCAGCCACCCTAGAAGCTGATACTACCACTTCCTGACCCAATGTGTTGGAGGGAACCAGTGATATGTTTACTTTGTCGGTTGCATTGTTTACTGTAATTTCTTGTGGGTCATAGCCTACAGAGGTAAAGACCAACGTTGCGGGGAAACTTTTAACTGAAAGGCTAAAATTACCTTTATCGTCAGTAAATGTTCCTACGTCTGTTCCTTTAAGAATAACAGAAACAGCAGAGCTGTTCTCTTGTGAGGCGCTGTTTTTAACGTTACCGTTGATGGTTATACTTTGTGCGTACAATGTTGTTGATAGCAAATTGGCAAGCAAGAGTACAACCAAAAAACTAGTGAGATTTTTCATTTCGCATTATTTTGGTTATGGTAAAATTTAGAGCAAATTAAGAAAATAATTATCTACAAAATATTTTATTTTTCAACTACCTGTTTAAAAGTTAAATCATTCAACAAAATATATCTCCCATACAGTAACTACTTTTGCAATATGGATATACATCAATTCTCCCAACAAACCCATTTTTATAGGGGAAAAGTAAGAGACGTTTACAGTATTGGCAACAATTTATTGGTAATGATTGCCAGCAACCGTATCTCAGCATTTGATGTTATACTACCTAGGCAGATTCCATTTAAAGGACAAGTATTAAATGAAATAGCTGCTTTTATGTTAAAAGCTACCGAAGACATTTGCCCAAATTGGTTATTATCTACCCCCGCCCCTGCTGTTAGCATTGGAAAAAGATGCGAGCCATTTAAAATTGAAATGGTAGTAAGGGGCAACCTTACCGGTCATGCTTGGCGTATTTATCAGTCTGGTTCCAGAATATTGTGTGGCATCAAATTGCCCGATGGCTTAAAGGAAAACGATTTTTTTCCAACTCCCATCATCACACCTTCTACAAAAGCCAGTGAGGGGCACGACGAAGATATAAGCAAGGAATCTATTATATCTCAAGGCCTCGCCACTGCCAACGAATGGGCAGTGTTAGAAAAATATACACTAGCATTATTTGAAAGAGGTAAGAGGATTGCTGCAAAAAGAAAACTGATTTTAGTAGATACAAAATATGAGTTTGGCAAAATTGGAGAGGAAATTATATTAATGGATGAAATTCATACCCCCGACTCTTCTCGCTATTTTTATGCAGAGGGATTTGAAGAAAGACAGGTTGCCGGAGAAAAACAAAAACAACTAAGCAAGGAATTTGTAAGAGAATGGCTAATTGCTAACAACTTCATGGGCAAAGAAGGCCAAAGTGTTCCTGAGATGAGCGATGAATGGATTGATACCATCAGCAAAAGATACATAGAACTGTATGAAAATATTATTGGCGAGCCATTTGTGCCAAAACCTATGACGGATACGGAGCTGTATTCACTTATAGAAGCCGCATTAAAATCTGGTTTAAAAATTGAAAAATAAAACTGAGTGTAAAAGCAGTATACGTTACTTATCCTTGCTTATTCAATCTTGGCCTTAGTTGCTGCTTTGATTTATTGAAGATCATATTGCCTTTATCCCGACCTTTTCTTAATGCCTTTTGTTCATCATCAGATAACTGAATTATTTGTTTGCAAACTTCACTGCAACAGCCTTCAAAAGTAGTGGCACATTTTTTACATTGAATAAAAAGCAAGTGACAACCATCGTTTAAGCAATTGGTGTGTGTGTCTGCTGGCTCTACACACTGGTGGCATTTGGCAATAATTTCGTCGGTAATGCGTTCGCCTAATCTATCGTCGAACACAAAGTTTTTTCCATGAAATTTATTGGGCAGCTTTTCTTCTTTTACTTTGTTGGCGTAATGTATGATACCCCCTTCGAGGTGAAACACATTTTTAAAACCATGGTGCAACATATATGCACTGGCTTTTTCGCAGCGAATTCCACCGGTGCAGTACATGATGATATTTTTATCTTTTTGATCTTTCAGCATATCGGCAGCCAGGGGTAATTGTTCTCTGAAAGTATCACTCGGAACTTCAATAGCCTTTTCAAAATGCCCTACTTCATACTCGTAATGATTACGCATATCAACTACAATGGTATTTTCATCAGCAGCTAGTTCATTGAACTGTTGCGCATTTACGTATTTTCCTTTATTGGCCATGTTAAATGCAGTATCGGTGATGCCGTCTGCCACAATTTTCTGGCGCACTTTTATTTTTAAAACCCAAAATGATTTCCCGTCATTGTCTACCGCCATATTAAGACGCAATGGATAAAAGGCTGGATGGCTAAACAAAAAAGACTTGAAGACCTCTAGGTTATGTTGGGGCACACTTATTTGTGCATTGATACCCTCGTTGGCTACATAAATGCGACCAAACACGTTGAGTTGGTTGAGCTCTTTGTAAAGCTCGTCTCTAAAGGATGCTGGATCCTCTATAAAAAAATACTGGTAAAAGGAAATAGTATGCCTATAAAAAGTTTCAGCACACAGCAGCTTTTTCAGCTCTTCTTGCGATAAGCGGTTGTATAAAACGGGCATACATTTTAATTTGATCTCAGTAATGAGAAATCATACAATGATTGGATGCTTGCAGGGCAAACCAAATTTTTCGCCGTAAAGGTAATTTTTTATTTTTTAAAAACTTATAGATGCTGAATTGTTGCTTCTGTTTACGTTTACGCTTCCACCCAATATACCTCCAGCTCCAATACGGATGCCGGTTGTGCCAGATCTACCATTTTCAAATGCAGCAACAAAATCGACCCTGAAAATTTTGAGTACGTTTTCTAAACCAACAAACGCCTCAAAGTAATGGCTATTGCTGTTTACGTAAAATGCATTGGCTCCGCCCACCATGTTCCAATTGAGTTTTCGAAACAATGGAATTTTGTTGGTGAACAATCCATTAAAATGATGCTCTAGATGACCGAATGCAAAAGTTCGATCAACATTACTATTTCCGTAAAATGACACCAGTTGAAAACTGTTGAGGTACTCACTAGCAGCAACAGAACGATTGCCGTTGAAATGTTGAAAATCTTGGATATACACTTTTTTGTTATTGAGAAAACCACCAGCCCCTAAGTTGTACTTTACTTCGCCCAGAAGCTTTAAATTTTTATCGCCGTTTACCGAGAACTTCCATTTATCAAAGTTTACATCACTACCAAACAATTCTTCAATGCCTTTGGAATAAGAAAAAGTAAAAGTTGGAAAACGAGATCCAATGGCCACTTTACTATAAGGAAATTGAATGTATTTCTGCCCGGGTTTAAAACTTATTACCACCGACAAAATAGCAGCTTGGTGCTGCGTAAACTGTTCAGCAATTTTTTCGTTCGGATAATTGGGGGTGATGTTGATGCTATCTTTTTTAGAAAAAGTAAAGTTGGTGGTATTGTTGAGTGGTATTCTATTTTCGAACAAACCATTTACGGTAAACCTTAAACCATTTTCAAATCGTTTGCTGTAAGTGATGCTTCCAAAATAATTTTCATAAGTTTTCATCCAATTGTTGCCGTATAACAAAGTGCTGAAGGTATTGATCGTTGGCGACATTTTACTATCCTTGTTAAACTGGGATACTCTTTTACCTCCAGCAAAATTCCAACTGTATTGTTTAATTTTTTTGTTGGCTTCGGAGTCTCTTGTTCTGAATTGTATATTTCCCCAGGCATTAAAATGCCCATTGTTGGTACCATATCGTAGATGCGGTTCAAAAGAAAAGGCTGTTTTCCACTTTCGGATATAGGTATTGATGTAGCCATTGGCTTTGATGGTGACGCCTTCGGCAAGATTGTATTCTAGATCGGGTATCAACGGCCTGATACCCCAAGTGATAGATGAAATAGAAGCATCTTTCTTTATGAATTTTGTTCTGTTTAACCCATTCAGAAATACTTTGTAGGGTTTCAATTTTGGCCTTCTGCTATTTAAAGAATCTACCGTGAACTTGCTAAAAACGGAATCTTTGTTTTGCAGATAAATACTGTCTTTTACAGTGTAATCTTTTAACTCTGCCACTTCTAGGGGAACAGGGCGGATGCTGTCCCAATAAGTTGTACTGCGTTTGTTTACTGCCGTGTCGTATTTTATTATAACGTTGGTAAAAGTTTGTTTACCAAACGTTGGATCTACATCATAGTTGCTGAACACGTTCAAAAAATTTCCTATGGCATCTATGCCAAATGATTTGAAGTTGAAATATAGTAACTGATTTTTAACACGCCATACTTCTTTATTCACTGGCACATGCAATTGGGTAATTTTTAAAGTATCTAATAATTCAAGCTGTGCTTTTTTGGTGATTTGAAGATCAAAACTATGAATCCGCCAATCGTCATCCGAAATGTTGATGATACCTGTAAACAAAGGCTCATACAATCTTCTGGGTGTGACTTGGATGGTATTTACAATTTTTCCGTCTTCGATAAAAAATCCTTTTAATTTAAATTTATAAAAACCGATCGCACCATCTGCAATGGGAGAAATAAATCCTCTTGGATTCAAACGCTCCGAAAAAACTTTTACATTGTTGCTGTATAAACTGATGAATGTAGGAAATGTAAATCCAAAACCTCCGCTGCCACTCACACGACTACTGATAACATCCATCTTAAATTTGTTGGGCTCCTGGGAAAAAACTTTTGCAATAGACTCCGATAAATAAATAATGCCCTGCCCTACAGAATCAAGTCCCATTTCTTTTCTATCAGCTTCAGGTATTTTTTGTCCCAATACTTTTTTGGGAAGATTGCGCAATTTGATCATATCTTTTCCGT
This sequence comes from Ferruginibacter sp., assembly GCA_040882445.1. GTDB lineage: Bacteria > Bacteroidota > Bacteroidia > Chitinophagales > Chitinophagaceae > Ferruginibacter. The sequence goes on from JBBEBH010000058.1 coordinate 8,888, forward strand.
AGAGGTCAACTTCAAAAGCCTTTACCTGATTGCCATAAGTAGATCTTTTTTTGATGGCTTGTCTAATAATTTCATATGCTGGATCTTCGCCACCGTTTGTAATCACCACTTCTTCTAAAGTAAGTTTTTGATCTTTCAAAATAAAAGTAACTTCTGTATCACCCTCAATCGTTACCTGTTTTTCTTGCCGGGCATAACCGATGTGTTGGCACACCAGCGTATATGTTCCAACGGGCAAATTAAAAGAGAAACGAGCTTTATCGTTGCCACTAGCACCTTTGGAGCTGCCTTTTACGGTAATAGAAGAAAAGGGTAATAAGTCGCCATTTTCAGTGAAAACAGTGCCATAAATTTTTTGGGAACTGCTTGTGTAGCTTATCAACAATAACAAAACGGATAAAATGAATCTCATAACAGTGGTTGGGTTACAACGAAATTAGGTGCAATACTGTTACGAAAAACAAAATATTGATATTTGGGAGATATCCTGATTCAATTTATTTTTCTTTAAGAAAAGATGCAGTTAATGCACCAAATGCAGCCACCAGTGCACCTATGAGAGCACTCACTAAAATTAACAGGTATGGCTGTTCTATTTGAATAATGAGCATAGATACCTTTCGGGCCAGCATGTGGTGGTTAGCACTACTCTTTAAAAAAGATAGTACCGTCCACAAAATTCCTACAGATAAAAACCCACAGAAGAAAGCTGCCCATGGGCGTTGTGGAATAAGTGCCACCACAGCAAAGCAGGTGATCGCCACCACCCACCAGGGAAGGTATAAGCCTGCTGCAAAACTTAACACAGCCATTAAAATAAAAGAGGATAAAAATTTCATGGTATTTTATTTGAAATGTTTTTATTTTTTTCAGCTAGTTAGGATTAAGATGCTTTTTTATTGAATTGCATCACCCATTTTACACGCTGGTCTTTTGTTTCTTGTTTTTTCATCATCCACAAGCGATAATATTTTCCGGCGGCCCAATCGTCAACAAAATTATCGTAGAACCTGCTTCCTGGGTTTCCGCTTTGACCGCCCGGATATATAGCATAGGCTTCTGTTTCTGCTGTTAAATGAACCACCATTCTCCAACTAGGACCATGTTCTTCTCTGGTGGCGTTGATGATATTGATACCGCCCCCAATAGGCAAGTTTAATCTACTAAACGGAGCAAGTTTTGCTAAATGGTTTACCCTTGTGGCCTTAAAAGCCCCCCATTGCATTTTTTCACCATTGCCTTCGTTGAGTTGTTTTAATAAGGATACACATGTTTTAAGGGAGGCCGTTGTTAACTCAGCTAAAGTTTCTACAGCTGGAGTTTGAATATTATCAACAAATTTATAAATACTGTCTTTCAACAATCCTTCTAACAAGGTACTTTCAAAAGGCATTAGAATGGGTTGTGGTGCTTTAGCAAATTCATCTTCATAAACTTTTTGGTAAAATGTACTCCACAGTTTTACAAACAAGGTAGCGCCTTTAGAATCAATATCATGGCGAAGGTTCCACTGTTGAAGCATTGAAAAATATTTTTTTTCTTCAGCTGTCAGTTGGTCTTGTTTAATATTTTTAAGAAAAATCGGTCGTGCCATTTCTGCAAATACGTTGTAATTATCCGTTTGCATTTTCATCATAGATGCGGGCGTAAACTTATTGGTATCAGCCAACATGCGGTTAATGATCACCCCTCTAGGGCTTGGATACTCATATCCCAAGTAATAAGGATAAGTGGCATCTACTGGTCGTTGATTGGCGCTACTTACAAATCCTCTTGCTGGATTGTATTGAAAGGGTGTTTCGGCATCTGGTATCATTCCTTGCCATAAATAACTACTGTCGGTTCCGGGCATAATAAAATCTCCTTGTCGATCCCATTTTGCCGGCCATTCGCCTTGTGTGCGGATGGCAATGTCGCCCGATTTAGTGGCAAATATTACATTTTGTCCGGGTGTATGAAGGTTCACAACTGCAGCCTGGTAATCGGCATAATTTTTACCGTGGTTGAGTTGGTTGAATATTAGTAACTCATTGCTCACATCATGTGCCTTCCAACGAACGGCATAATTTTTACTGTTGCCGCTTCTTTTGCCTGAGTAAGATTTATCGAACATCACTGGACCAAAAACGGTGTAGGCAACGGTATCAAGATAATCGGGCTTACCCGCAATTTTGATGGACTCATACCGAAATTCAGTTTTTTTCCATTCACCATTAAAGAGGTAGGCTGATCTTGTTTCGTTGTTGAATGTTATTTCATAATAATCTCTCACGTCTCTTCCACCGTTGGTAAAACCAAATGCGGTACTATCGTTGAATCCGATGACGATGGTGGGAGACCCTGGAAAGCTGGCACCATAGGCATTAAAGGTTGGAGTAGAAAGTTGCATCTCGTACCAAAGCGAAGGTAAATTTAATCCTAAGTGAGGATCGTTGGCCAAAATAGGTGCACCGCTCACTGTTTTGCTTCCTGCTACCGCCCAATTGTTGCTACCATTTTCACGATCGGGGTTCAATAGTTTTTCTACTTGAATAGATTCTTTAAAATAAAGGGAATCTGCACTGGTAGGCTTGATGGGTTTCTTAGCAGGTTCTGTAAACAAGGTTCCTTTTGGAATAATAGGATCTAAGGAATCTTGTATGATTGGATAAAGTTTTAAAAAATCTTCTGGTTTAAAAAACTGGCGGGCATTGGTGAGTTCAAAATCATTGTCGCGGGCTGCCAAGTCGTAAGACATGAACTTCAAAAACAGGGCAGAGCGCATATTGCTCCATTTTTCGGGCGCATAGCCTAATAATTTGTATTCTATTGGCAAAGAGCTTTCGGTAAGGGTGTTGATGTAAGCATTTACACCAGCCGTATAAGCATCGCTGCTAGCTTTGATGATGGGGTTTTCTTCCATCATCTTCAACGAATTTTCTGCGGCAAACACTATTCCCAAGCGCCTAAACTCACGGTCGTGGTTCAGTGCAATTTCTCCTACGATTTCTGCTGCCCTACCCGCTGCTACCATGGTTTGGAAATCCATCTGCCATAAACGAAATTTTGCATGCAAATAACCCTGAATAAAATAAGCATCTTTTTCATCCTCGGCAAATACGTGTGGCACCAACCTTTCATCAAAGTAAACGCTAGCGTTAGAATGAAGGTTATTGAAACTAAGTGTCTCTGAAAAATTAACGTCAGCAGGTTCTGCATTTTGCCAAATGCCGTGCTGTGGCGATAATAGTTTACCCAACGGTGCTTTCAATACTAATTTGGTATTAAACAAAAGTATAAGTGCGGCAGTGATAATGGCGGCAATTGAAAAAGGTAGTATTCTCATAACAGATTTTATGGGCTGAAAATTATACATTTTAAATTAATTAAGTAAATATTAATTTTGTAGATATGAATACGGAAATAACGATAGATGTTAAAAATATACTCGGATTGCAATTGCCTTCCGATCCAAGATGGGTAAATTTAGCAGAAATGCAATTGGAAGAAATACTTACAGACCACGCCTACTGTGAGCAAAAAGCCGCCACTACCTGTATTTCCCTCATCACTAAAAATTCGGAAAAAGATTTGTTGGTGCAAGAACTGAGTCCAATTGTAACAGAAGAATGGGGCCATTTTAGGGCTGTATTAGCAGAGCTTAAAAAAAGAAACCTCCCCTTGGGAAAGCAACGCAAAGATGTGTATGTAAATAAGTTGTTGCAATTTCAAAAAAAAGATGGTAGTCCAAATGAACGTTTTCTCGACCAAATGTTGATGATGGCACTAATTGAAGCCCGAAGTTGTGAAAGATTTAAAAGGCTCAGTGAGGGATTAGATGATGAATACATGCGCAAATTTTATCGCCGCTTTATGGAAAGTGAAGCCGGACATTATACCATGTTTATCACATTGGCTGAACATTATCTCGATAAAAAATGGGTGCGTAAGCGCTGGCAGCAATGGCTTGAATATGAAAAAGAAGTAATGGTGAGCGAAGAAGTAAGGGGAGATAGAATTCATTGATGATAAAGGTTTGTGCTTGAAACTTATTTATGCTTGTGGTTTTTTTTGTGATATAAAAATAGGCTGCTGGCGTATGGTGTTCAGTAAACGGTTTTAGGTGGTTTTATAAGATGGTTATTCCAAAATAATCGTTACCATCTTTGTGCCGCAAGCAGAAAAAGCTTATCTAGTATAATTTATAAGCTTCGTTTTGTTTTTCTTTTTTTGTAACAGAAAGTGATTTTCAATAAAATATTTTCAATTTATTTCTCCTCAGTGCTTGCAGCGGGCTTTTTTTCTTTTTTGATTTTGTTGGTAAAAACACCAACAAAGGCGTGAATGGTTGATTTTGTTGGTGAAAACACCAACAAAGGCGTGAATGGTTGATTTTGTTGGTGAAAACACCA
>JBBEBH010000059.1:0-13089 GCA_040882445.1 Ferruginibacter sp.
ATTTATGAAGTTGGTGATAACACCAACTTCGGCGTGAACACCAACTTCGGCGTAAACCACAAAAACCCCCTTTATTCCTTTGTCGTTCCTTACTGATAAAAAATTTTTAATTTTCGTCGCCAAATTCCTTGGCCTATACTTATTACTCTATTACGGTACTATTGCCATGATTGGCATTGCCTCTCCTGGCAAATTATATAGTGGCTTTGTAGATCAATACCTCGATTATGTTAGCTGGATAAAAAATACTCTTATTGCTGCCACCGGTTGGTTGGTAGCAATGTTTGGCTATGAAACCAATGTAGAACCTGGGTTTGTAATCAGGGTAATTGGTAAACGAGGCGTGATTGTTGGCTCGAGTTGTGTGGGCTATGGCGTATATAGTTTTTGGATTGCTTATGTGGTAGCCAACAGCATGGCTATCTTAAGAAAAATAGCCTGGATAGTGGGCGGGGTATTATTGTTATGGCTTATCAACACAATCCGTATCAGTATGTTTCTGATTGCCATCAACAACAACCGAACCATGCCTTTTGGGATCGACCATCATACATGGTTCAACATAGTAGCTTATGTTTTTATATTTATGATGATGTATTTTTTTAACCAACAACTGAATAAAAACAAGCATGCAGCAAACCACTCACCTGGCCAACTATAACAATGAGGGATATCAACCCGGCTCATTCTTAAAAAGATTAGCGTGGATGCTGGTAAGCGGTATTTTTTTCAAAACCAGCATCTTCCCTTTCTATGGTTTAAAATCTTTTTTATTAAGAATTTTTGGAGCCCAAATAGGGAAAGCTTTGGTGATTAAACCCAACGTACACATCAAGTATCCTTGGTTTCTTCAAATTGGCGATCATTGCTGGATTGGTGAAGGGGTGTGGATTGATAACCTAGGTACCGTGAAGTTGGGAAATAACGTGTGTATCTCACAGGGCGCTATGCTTCTATGTGGTAACCACAATTATACTGAACCCTGCTTTAACCTAATGGTTAAAAATATTATCATAGAAAATGGGGTGTGGATAGGGGCCAAAGCCATTGTAACACCTGGCGTAACTGCTGGCTCTCACGCAGTTCTAACGGTTGGGTCGGTGGCAACAAAATCGTTGGAGCCCTATGGTATTTACCAGGGCAATCCGGCCCTGTTGGTAAAAACTCGACTTTTAAAAGGATAAAAATTTTATTAACTAAATTACTCGTTGATATAAATCTTATATTTGTTAGATAGTACAATGGTGTATTTCAACTGCAGATAGTAAGTTGAGTTTACGCTTGAGAGCATTTTTATTTACTGGTTACCCAAATTAATGATGATGCATCCGAACACACCCAGGGTAGAAGATAAGGAACAAATATTGCTTACAGGCAATACTTTGCATAGGACTTCTGCAGCTGATTTGCAAATTGCCACTATTAAAGTTAGTATTATTACCGTTACCTATAATTCCGCTAAATTTCTACAAGATTGTATTCGGTCGGTACAAACACAGCAATATAAAAATATAGAACACATTATCATTGATGGTAAAAGTACCGATGGCACCATCGATATCATTAAAAAAAACGAAGCTTGCATTGCTACTTGGATCAGCGAAACCGACCGCGGTATTTACGACGCTATCAACAAAGGAATGGCGATGGCTACCGGTGATGTGATTGGAATTTTAAACAGCGATGATCTGCTAGATAATGACCAAGTAATTACCAATATTGTAGAAACGTTTTTAAGTAGCAATGCAGAAGTAGTGTATGGCGATTTAGAAGTGGTGGCTCAGGATGATACCAACAAGGTATTGCGTATTTGGAAAGGACAGCCTTTTAACCGCAATAGATTCAGGTATGGCTGGATGCCTGCTCATCCTACTTTTTATGTTAAACGTTCCTTAGTAAGTAAGTATGGCGGCTACGAATCGCATTATTTTACTGCCGCCGATTACGAATTCATGGCGCGCTATTTATACCAGCACAAAGTAACTGCTTGTTACTTGCCAGTATTAATAGTTCGTATGCGAACAGGAGGTGCCAGCAACAAAAATCTCAAACAGCGCTTACGTGCCAATCGCCGCGATTATTTGGCTATGAAACGCAACAAAATACCATTTGCATTAATTGCTAGTATATTAAAACCATTGATCAAGGTGCACCAATTTAGATAAGTGTGTGTGCAACTTCGTACTCAAAACCAGCCAACTGCATGTTCTCCTTTTTTAGTAAAAAGAAACAAAACGAACAGGATTTTTATTTCCCTATCACCACTGATATACATTCGCATATACTACCTGGTATCGACGATGGGTCGCCCGATGTAGCTACTTCGTTAGAGTTAATCAAAGGCTTGATGGCATTGGGTGTAAAAAAATCTGTTGCCACACCACATATCATCAGCGATCTCTATCGCAACACACCAGAAACCATTTCTGCAGCACTGCAACAATTGCAGCAGGCACTTCAACAAGCGCATATCGATTATGAAGTAACGGCTGCAGCAGAGTATATGCTTGATGAAGGCTTTTTAAGTTTATTGAATGCAGCCACTCCCTTGTTATGTATAAAGGAAAAAATTATTCTCACAGAGTTTTCTTATAGCATCATACCAGAAAATCCCAAAGAAATTTCTTTTAAGATACTTACCAATGGCTACACGCCCATTTTAGCCCATCCTGAACGGTATGCATATTTTCATTCTAATTATAAATCTTACCATTTAATTCAGGATCTTGGTTTTTTATTACAGGTAAATCTACTCTCACTTACAGGATATTATGGACCAGCTGTTACCAAAGCTGCTCGATACATCATCCGCAACAGGCTGGCCACATTTACTGCCACCGATCTTCACCACCACAATCATTTAGCGGCTTTGCATGATGCTGCAAGCAAAGGAGTTTTTAAAGAATTGGCTGAATTTATACCCGCCAATGCATAACGATACATTCATTTTACTTAAAGTTTAATGAGCAACTTGAAGCAAAATGCTTTTGCCCTTGGCAAAAAGTTTTTTAGCCACAAAGGCTCAAAGAAACAAAGTGGGTTTACCTTGGGTATAAAAAGTAAGCGCCTAGTTTTTGCTTTCGTTGGTTACGAATTAAACAAATCTTCCTTTCCCAAATTTGGTCGGCTGGTAACAGACCACGCCTCGGCGCAGTTAACAGCACTCTGAGAATGGCAGGTTGCGTTACTACGTAGGCAGCAGCTTCCATTGATATAGTTTATCGGCAATTAAACGATCGTTGCTCAAACGCGGAACTTTGCTTTGGCCACCCAGCTTACCTTCACTTTTCATATACTTCACAAAGGCATTTTTTTGAAGTGCGGTTACTTTTAAACCACTGAGAATATTACCGCGGATGAGGTCTTCGTAATATAGGTTGTGGGTGCGCATGGCATCATCAAGCACCTGAATAAAATGTTGGATGTTAACTGGCTCTTCTTCAAACTCTACCAACCACTCATGAAAACTTTTTCCGTGATGTTGTGAGATGTGTGGGGCAACTGTAAACTCTGTAATTTTAGCCCCAGTGGCCGCTACGGCTTTTAGCATCGCCCACTCTACCTCTTCGCCAATGACGTGTTCGCCAAACGCAGAAATAAAATGTTTGATACGACCAGTTACTACAATACGGTAAGGTGCAGTAGAAACAAACTTTACCGTATCACCAATGTTATAAGCCCACAAACCCGCATTGCTACTGATGATGAGCGCATAATTGTCTCCAATTTTTACTTCGCTTAATGTTAACCGAGTAGGAAATTGGTTGTTAATTTCTGCTACCGGCACAAACTCGAAAAAAATACCAGAATTACTATTAATGAGTAATCCAGCCGACTTTTGAGAATCTTGAAAGGCAAAAAATCCTTCACTAGCAGGAAACAATTCAATGGTATCGATACTGCGTCCAATGCTCTCCGTTAGTTTGCGTTTATAAGGTTCAAAATTAACTCCGCCCTGCACCAACACACTAAGATTTGGAAACAAATCGCCAATTTTTTTCCCAGATTTTTCTTCTAATCTATCAAAATACATTTGCATCCATGGTGGTATCCCACTGATGAGTGTCATATTTTCGTTGATAGTTTCCTCTACAATTTTATCTAATTTTTGCTCCCAATCTTCAATACAATTTGTTTCAAAGGAAGGAAGTTGGTTAGCCCGCAGGTATTTGGGAACATGGTGATTTACGATACCACTTAGGCGACCAGTAGGCACGCCTCCTAATCTTTCTAGTACGGGTGATCCACTCAAAAAAATTAATTTACCATCTGCAAATACATGGTTGCCCGTTTCTGCCATATAGCAAAGCAGGGCATTGCGTGCCGTATTGATGTGATTTGGAATAGAATCTTTGGTAATAGGAATATACTTTACACCACTAGTGGTACCACTTGATTTGGCAAAATAAATGGGAAGTCCCTTCCAGAGAATATTGTGTTTACCCTCTTTTACTTTTTCTATATAAGGCTTAAACCCTTCGTAATCGCGGATGGGCACTTGCTTCACATAATCTTCGTGCGTTTTGATGGTGCTAAAGTTATGATCGCGTCCAAATGCTGTTTTAGCAGCAGTTTTAATCAGTTGCTGAAAAATGTTTTGCTGATCAGCCACCGCACTGAGCATGCCCTTCTTAGTAAGTTTGTAAATGTAGTTGGCAAAAGGTTTTGCAAGAAAAGATTTTATTTTCATCCTTTTTTCTTAAATCTTTATTCGGTTTTTTGCATCACATCACTCGCACCTCCAAAAATAGGCAAGTATTGTCAGAAACCGAAGCATCTACATTTGTTTTAATAGAATTTACCCTACTTAACTTCTTATTTTGAGCCAAAAGTTTTAAACCTACTTACAATCACAAACATATTCTTGCTCAAGATCAATTACTGTAACCACTACCATTTCCTCTTTTCCTTTTGGGGCAAATACAATCCTAACTTTTTTACCATCAGATGTGCGCCCTTCTAAAGGCACACTGATTCCTTTTTGGCTCCGCTGAATTTTAGAAGTATTGATGGTTCCCTTGGCCAAGATGGCCCGCACTTCTGCGTCGCTAATGTACCGGCACTCCATTCGGCACAAAGCATGTTTGCTATAAGTAATTTTTTGTGCAGTTCGGTTAAAATCATCCGCAACAATAGCATTGGTTTCTATGCGTATGTTATCGCGGCTAGGTTTCCCTTGATGCTGTTTTACTAACACATACAATAAAACAGCCAACACCAATAATAGGTAAGGAAATATTTTTTTATTCATGCAGTAAAGATACGCATAGCCAAGGGCTGTTTACAAAGCAGCATCAGTGCAGGTAAGGCAGATGAAGGAAACATACGGAAGCTAGTTTTCCGTAACTTTGCGGCTATGAATCGCTCGGTAGCACTGCATACATTGGGATGCAAACTCAATTTCTCCGAAACAACCGCCATTGGACGGATGCTCGAGAACGATGGGTTTGTAAAGAAGGAATTTGATGAAGTGGCAGATGTGTATGTGATTAATACCTGCTCTGTTACAGAAAATGCCGATAAAGAATGTCGCCAGTTGGTGAGGAGAATCCAACGCAAAGCTCCCGAAGCACTCGTGGTAATTACGGGCTGTTATGCACAATTAAAACCTCTACAAATTGCAGCCATCCCCGGGGTGAACCTAGTGCTGGGAGCAGCTGAAAAATTCAATATTGTTACTCATCTCAAAGAGATGACCAACAATGATGCAACAAAAATCTGCAGTTGCGATATTGAAGATGTAAATGTGTTTACAGCATCTCATTCTGTAAATGAACGCACCCGAGTATTTTTAAAAGTGCAAGATGGATGCGATTACAATTGTAGTTTTTGTACCATCCCAATGGCAAGGGGGAAAAGCAGGAGTGATAGCATAGATCATGTTTTAAAAAATGTGGCATCTATAGCCGCAGGCGGCGCTAAAGAAATAGTACTCACCGGTATCAACCTCGGCGATTTTGGCAAAGGCTTCACCGGCGGACGTAAACATGAAGAAAACTTTTTTGACCTAGTGAAAGCTCTAGATGAAAGTAACCTAATTGAAAGATTCAGAATATCATCTATCGAACCTAACTTGCTCACAAACGATATGATTGAGTTTGTGGCTAATAGCCAACACTTCATGCCCCATTTTCATATACCGTTGCAAAGTGGCAGCAATGAAATATTAGCAGCTATGCGTCGCCGTTACCGTAAAGAATTATACCTTGAAAAAGTAAATCTTATCAAAACTATGATGCCACACGCTTGTATAGGCGTAGATGTAATTGTAGGATTTCCCGGCGAAAGCGATGCATCGTTTAAAGAAACGGCTGAATTTTTACACAACATCAATATCTCTTATTTACACGTATTCACTTATTCTGAAAGAGACCATACCCATGCGCTTGAATTAAAACCTGTTGTACCTATTAATATTCGTCACGATAGAAACAAAGTACTACGCCAATTAAGCTTTACCAAAATGCAGCAATTTACTGAAGCACATATCGGACAAACGCGTAAAGTGCTTTTTGAAGCTGCTAATAAAAATGGCATGATGGATGGCTACAGCGATAATTACATCAAAGTAAGTACGCCGTTTAAGCAAGTTTGGGAAAATGCTATTGTTGATTGGATGATTTGATGTAAAACAACTCTGCTGTTTTTCTTTTTTGAAAAAAGTAACCAAAAATTTTTTCTGGCGTAAGTGTTCCAGCTCCGTGGTTCGAGGCAAACTAAACACAGCGTTGTGTGTAATGCAATCGTAACCTTTTGTAATTCCGTTCGAAATTAATGAGTTCTGCAAACAACTACTTCAACTTTAAATTTTCTTTACAAGATATCGTTCAAATACCAATTGACCTTTTGGAAGAAAAGTCTTTAAAAATCCATATTTCAGAAAGTCTGTTAACCTATAAACACAACTTGTTTATGTACAATGATATTAAAGCATGGCTTTATAATATTTTGAATGCTATGATTGTTTTTCTGAAATCCGGATACAGACCAGCAGATTTAGTAGTCTTTGGCCCTCTAAACCCTAAACCCCTAAAGTATCTATGGGAATGGTGTAAAATGCAGCTTTTACATGTTTGATGAAGGAAACCAGCTTACTATTCAATTTTGGCAAAGCGAATGCAGCAATAAACGATTTATTACGTTAAATTGCAACCTCGTATATTATTTTTTAATATAAATAGGAGAGTATGGCGGCAGCAGGCGCAAAAAAACGGATAGCTATATTTGGTTCAACAGGCTCAATTGGTACCCAAGCACTGGAGGTGATTCGTTCGCATCCACATTTGTTTGAGGCAGAAATATTAACTGCACAAACCAATGATGAGTTGCTCATTAAACAGGCCTTAGAATTCAAGCCCAATGCAGTAGTTATAGGCGAAGAGAGCAAATACAACAAAGTGAAAGAAGCTTTGTCGGGCATTGATACCAAGGTGTTTACAGGAGAAAGTGCATTGGAAGAAGTAGCTGATTTTGATACCTACGATATTATGTTGGCAGCCATTGTTGGGTTTGCTGGTTTGAAACCCACTTTGCGCGCAGTAGGGAAGGGTAAGCTGATTGCTTTGGCCAATAAAGAAACGCTGGTAGTTGCAGGCGATATTGTGATGCAAAAAGCAATAGAGTTTAAAGCGCCAATTATTCCGGTTGACAGTGAGCATTCTGCCATTTTTCAATGCCTGGTGGGAGAAGCCAGAAATCCAATTGAAAAAATTATTTTAACGGCTAGTGGAGGGCCATTTTTGGGTAAAAAACCTAATTTTTTGGTTAACGTAAAACGCGATCATGCCCTTCAACATCCTAACTGGACGATGGGCGCAAAAATTAGCATCGATTCTGCTACATTAATGAACAAGGGACTAGAAGTGATTGAGGCCAAATGGTTGTTTAATCTTCGCCCCGATCAAATTGAAGTAGTGGTTCATTCACAAAGCATCATCCACAGCATGGTACAATTTGAAGATGGTAGCATCAAGGCCCAAATGGGTTTTCCTGATATGAAACTACCCATTCAATATGCGTTGGGTTTCCCCAATCGTATTGCTTGTGATTTTCCTAGGTTCTCGTTTAAAAAATATCCCCAGCTTTCTTTTGAAGAACCTGATTATAAAACCTTTCGTAATCTCGGACTGGCCATTGAAGCATTAAACAAAGGCGGAAATATGCCTTGTGTATTAAATGCTGCCAACGAAATTGCAGTTTGGGCTTTTTTGAAAAATAGAATCGGGTTTTTAGACATTACAGCGGTTGTAGAAAAAACGATGGCCAAAATAGAGTATATCAAAAAACCCAGCTTGGAGGAATATTTTGAAAGCGATGGCGAGGCGCGTAACTTCGCAGCCTCTATCATGAAAATGTAAGAGTATTACAGCTTGCACATTAGGGGTGTACAATAACACATATTACAAACAACATACAGCAATATAATTTTTTATGAATTTTACTTTATTAGCAATTGATTGGGGAAGCGTGGGATTAAAAGCTGCGCAATTATTATTATCACTATCTATATTGGTGGTTCTCCACGAATTTGGTCACTACATCACTGCAAAATGGTTCAAGTGCAGGGTCGAAAAATTTTATCTTTTCTTCGATCCCTGGTTCTCTATTTTTAAAAAGAAAATAGGTGAAACAGAATATGGGGTGGGTTGGCTACCCTTGGGCGGATATGTAAAAATAGCTGGAATGGTTGACGAAAGTATGGATAAAGACCAGCTTAAATTACCAGCACAACCTTACGAATTCAGGGCTAAACCAGCCTGGCAACGTTTGATCATTATGCTTGGGGGTGTTACGGTAAATATTTTATTGGCTTTTGTTATTTACGCTGGTATCCTCATGGTGTGGGGAGAGAGAAAAGTACCCTCCGACTCTTTAAAATACGGTATTACTTTCAACGATCCCTTGTTTAAAGATCTTGGGTTTAAGAACGGCGATAAAATTGTTTCTGTTGATGGTAAACGAGTGGAGGAATATACAGAGATTATAAAAAAACTGATTATTGTAGATTCCAATGTTACTATCATCAGAGATGGCAAAAATATGAACCTGGTGATGCCGCAAGATTTGATTGGTCAGTTGGTAGAAAAAAAGAAGCAAGCCGATGGCCCCATCATCAGTCCGAGAATACCCGTAATTGTGTTAGAAGTTTCGGATAGCAGCTTTGCAAAAAAAGACGGTTTAAAAGCAGGCGATCAAATTGTGGCAGTGAGCAATACTCCCACCACTTTTTATGATGAGTTTACAGAATACATGAAAACCAAAAAAGCAAAAGATAGTATCACCCTTACGGTTAAACGAAACGACTCTTTAATGAGTGTTGTTACCCAACTTACCAAAGAAGGATTGATAGGCTTTAGAGTGCCAAATAGCCCTCAACTTTACGACAGCCTGGGCATTTACAGCTACAGTGTAAAAAAGTATGGTTTTTTTGCAGCCTTGCCAGCAGGTGTAGTGCGAGCTGGTAAAGAACTAAAATTTTATCTCGATCAATTTAAAAAAATACTATCTCCTTCTACAGGCGCTTACAAAGGTGTGGGTGGTTTTAAAGCAATGGGATCTGTATTTAGTGGAGATACTTGGGATTGGGAACACTTCTGGACTATCACCGCCTTCTTTTCCATAGTATTGGCCTTCATGAACCTGTTGCCTATACCCGCCTTAGATGGAGGACATGTATTGTTTACCTTAGGAGAAATGATTACAGGTCGCAAGCCTAGTGATAAGTTTTTAGAATATGCCCAAATAGTTGGAATGGTGATTTTACTAGCTTTGATGTTGTATGCCAATGGAAACGATTGGTTTGGTTGGGGCAAGGGACGATAGTAAAAAAAACGACTGTTAAATAACTGTATGTTCTAAAAAGAAAACAGCTAAAAAGATAGATTCATTTTATGGGTGTTTCAATAATCATGTAGCATGCGTACATTTTCTAAAATAGTGTTGCTATGTAATAGTTGTTTTGTTATTGCCTGCATATTGCGATTGGTTGAACATTACAAAAGAAAAGCAGGAAATTTTGATGGTGCTATTCCTTTGCAACCGTTAGAAAGTATGGTTGTGATTTTGGGTTACGGAGCTATTTTTTTAAGTGCAGTCTTTGCCTTTCAAATGTTGTACTTTTTTGTGATCAAAAAAGAAAATACACTTCCTAAGTGGATTGTAATAACTAATCTGGGGATGTTCATAGTACAAATTTGGTATTTTTTCATTTCTTAATCACAATCGTGAACTATATGAACCAAGGAGTATTAAACAATAAGGGAGCGCGGCTATTTATTGTATTAGCTGGCTTTTTTGTGGCCAATACACTTATTGCCGAAGTAATAGGTGTAAAAATATTTTCTTTAGAAGATTCCTTTGGAATACCAAGAGCAAATATCTCATTATTCGGTAGTAAATTTAGTTTTCACCTCACGGCAGGAGTACTGTTGTGGCCGGTGGTGTTTGTGATGACGGATATCATTAACGAATATTACGGTCCAAAAGGAGTTCGTTTTTTATCGTTCCTAACCATTGGTTTAATAGCTTTTTCATTTATTGCTTACAATGCTGCCATTGCATTGGCACCTTCCGAATATTTTTCAATTGGAAATAACATTGATCAACCCAACAATGCATTCAGAGGAATTTTCGGCCAAGGTCTTTGGATCATAATAGGTTCGATGGTAGCATTTTTGATCGGGCAAATACTAGATGTGTTGGTATTTCATCGTATCAAAAAAATAACGGGAGAAAAAAACATCTGGTTAAGGGCTACGGGATCAACTTTGGTATCGCAATTGGTAGATAGTTTTGTGGTGATCTTCATCGCTTTTTATATAGGCAAACGTTTGCAAACCGGGCAGGGCGATCCATGGACGATGCAGCAGATTATGGTTACAGGAACCGGTAACTATATCTATAAATTTGTGATAGCGTTGGCCATGACACCCGTAATTTATCTGGTACATTATGTGATAGAGCGTTACCTTGGAAAAAATGAAGCGAGCTTGATGAAAACAGCTGCAATGGAGCAAACAAATGGTGCATCAGTGCGTGCTGGTGCATGATAGTTGAGCTGCTTTTTTTATATTTAATAAATTATCATGCTCTATTTAGGTGCACATTTCTAAAAAAATATTATTTCTTCTAGCTTTACTGCCTTTTTGTAATAAAGGCTTTACTCAAAATGTAACTCCCGAAAATGATACCTTTTTCCTTTCAAAAAAAGGAGGATTATTGGGAAAATTGGGAAAGAGCATTACCACTAATTCAGAACCAACCGAACCTGTAAAAACGGTGGATCTTTTTAAACAGTACCAAGGAAAAATCATTCGCACTATTACGGTTTCGGCGGTGGGTTTCAACAATGAACTCAACTACCATACTCCCATTAAAACTAGCTTTGCTGTAAAAGTAACGGATGCACTTCATGCCAATACTACACAACGAGTGATTGAAAAAAATCTTTTTTTTAAAAAAGGACAACCCCTCTATCCATTGGTTATTGCAGATAACGAACGTTTCTTGCGAGAACAAACCTTTTTACGAGATGCACTTATCTATGTATTTTATTCGCCATACTCCAACGATTCGGTCGACGTTGTGGTGCTTACCCGTGATGTATTTAGCATTGGGGGAGGCGGTAGTGTTTCTGGTATCGATAAATTTGATGCAGAATTATCGGAAGAAAATATTGGAGGGTCTGGTGACAGGTTAGCTTTGTACGGGTTATACGACAAAGAAAGAACACCTACCTACGGCTGGGGAGCAGAATATCTGAAGCGTAATATCAAAGGCAGTTTTATTAATTGGAGCAATGGAATACTCACTTTTGATCGTGCGTTTAACAGTGGTAGAATGGAGGAACGAACTATTTACTCTAAACTTGATAAACCCATGGCCAGTAGGTACACAGCTGTTACTGGCGCAGCAGAAGTGGCACTCAACAACACCACCAACGCTTATATTGGCGACTCTTTATACAACAATGAATTTAGATACAGCTTCTTCAACGTAGATGTTTGGATGGGTTACAATATTGGGAATAAAAAGGGACGAAAAAAAGATTCTGAAAACAGGTTACGACATTTTGTTGCAATAAGAGGCTTTCATCATATTTTTCAAAAAGTGCCAGACAAGTACCTCAGTCAATACAATTTTAGGTATGCTAATATTACTGGTGGTTTATTATCGTATTCGCTTTATCGTCAAAACTTTTACCGTACTAATTTTATTTATGGATTTGGCCGAAACGAAGACGTACCCGAAGGGGTGAATGCTTCTGCTATTTCTGGCTACACCAACAAACAAGGATACAAACGCCCTTACCTAGGATTAGAATTAGAAACTAGTAAATTTCGGAATAATGGCAGTTATAATTCCTTCGTTTATAAATCAGGTGCTTACTGGTTTCAAAATGAATTTCAAGACATCGACTTTTTAATCGGCATTGATCGGTTTACCAAACTCAATACCCTCAACAAAAATTGGTTTAACCGTAATTTCATGAGTGTTTATTATACCCGACAAATAAATCCTTTCTTAAATGAACCGCTGTTTATTCAATCTGAGTATGGGTTGCCCTATGTGCGCAACGGATTGGTAGAAGGTGAAACCAGAACCACCTTCAAACTGGAATCGGTATTTTACAATCTCAAAAAAATTGCTGGTTTCCGTTTTGCTCCTTTTATTTTTACAGATTTTTGTTTGATACAGTTGCAGGATGAAAAATTTCGTGAAAGTAAAGGCTATCCTGCATTTGGTGCAGGTGTTAGAACCAGAAATGAAAATCTGGTATTTGGTACCATCGAATTAAGAGGATATATATTTCCCCGAATTCCCGACCCAAGTATGCAGTATTGGAAAGTAGAAGTTAGCACCAAAGTCCGTTTTAAATTCAATAGTAACTTCATTAAAAAACCTGATTTTATATATCCCAACTAAATCAATTGTTGCACCTACGCCAGTAAAGGCAGTTTCCTCTCTAACATATTGTTTATAAATGATAAAAAATTATGCTAAAAATAAAAAGCGGTTATCATCTGATAACCGCTTTTTTATGGGAAATTATTTTTATTACTTACAGTTTTATCAATTTATTATTGTAGA
>JBBEBH010000060.1:0-12778 GCA_040882445.1 Ferruginibacter sp.
ATGATGGCCAATGCTTCTTCTAGTGCTTTACGGGTAGGATTCTGACTGCGTGCATATTCATAACCTTGGTTAACCCCTGGGGCAGATTGCACATAGGTAGAGGTTTGATATATAGGTGTCATGATAGCACCAGTACTAGGGTCGGGGGTAGAACCTGCATGTATAAACTTTGTGGCTGTTTTTTTTGAAGAAAGATCATTCGTACTCATATCGAAAAGTTAAGTGAGTGACAAAAATAAATATTATAAAATCAAAGCTCCATTAATTATTCTCTTTGTTTTATAAAAGTTGCGCAGCACATAAATAACGCCAGTCGTAATTATTGGCAACATGCGCCCCCAAAGGATTTACTTTTTTTAACAACACCGAAGGTTTTAATACTCCTGCATTGATCATTTTTTTTCTAGATTCCTGTATATACTCAGTAAAAATTTTATTCTGCATCCATTTTTGCTGTGGGGGTTCATAACCGATCTTATCGGTTCGCCACAATACTTGATCGGGCAGTTTGCTCTGCATAGTTTTTCTTAAAATGTATTTTGTGTACCCATCTCTAATTTTATAAGCCGACGGTAACGAAAAAACAAATTGTACCAGCTCTGCACTTAAAAAAGGTAGCCGCACTTCAACGCTATGTGCCATACTATTTCTATCAGAAAAACGAAGTAATTCTTCTAGCCCGTTTTCCATTACATTAAAATAAAGGATGTCGTTCAGTTTGGTCACGATCGGTTTGTAAATTCCATCCCATTCGCTGCCTCTTACAACAGCAAGCATTTCTTTGCTCATATCTGGATGCTGAGTGATGTGGTTAAACTCTCTTTTTTCGAGGGCGATGGAGGTATGCGAAGGCAGGTATGCAGAGAAGATGTTTTTAATACCCCAATACAAATCCATATCATGCTGTTTGAACAGATGCCGTTCTTTTTTTGCTCGTGCAAATTTATTGTTACTAACCAATTCTTGCAGAAACCAATGCAAATACTTATTGTAACCGGCCAATATTTCATCGGCACCTTGCCCGTCAATTAATACGGGTACACGATGGTTGGAAGCAGTTTCAAATACTTTGAATTGAGCGTAAATACTAGAAGATGGGAAAGGTTCTTCTTGATGATGACAAAGTTTTTCAAAATCAGCAATCAAGCCATCGGCGGTTGGATATACTTTTTGATTGTGGATGCCAAAATGTTTAACCAAATCATCTATATACACCGATTCGTCTTTTTCAAAGCCAGGAAATACGGCAGAAAATGTTTGAAATTTTTCTGGCGAAGTATGCTCCAGGATACAACTAGTGAGTGCACTGCTGTCTAGTCCACCACTCAAGCTGGATCCAATGGTTACATCACTTCGCAATCTTTTTTGCACCGAATCTCTTAGCAAAAAATCAAATTGCTCCATGATGTCATCTTCTGACATTTTTGTTGTGGTATGTTTATCGATATCCCAATAGTTCACCACCCGCATTTTAAAACTATTCCCATCAAGCAACAGGTAATGTGCGGGCTGCAATGAAGTGATGTTGCTATAAAAAGTTTTTGATTTATCGCCGGGGTTTTGTACATATCCTAACGTAAGATAATTGAGCAACATTTTTTTTTCAATCATCTTCGGAACTCCTGCTGCCCAAAGCGCTTTCATTTCGCTACCAAAAATAAAGAGCTTGTCTTCGTGGGCATAATAAAATGGTTTTTCACCAAATCGATCCCGGGCTGCAAATAGTTGTTGCTCTTGTTGATCCCAAATGGCAAAGGCAAACATACCATCCAAATAGCGAAGGCATTTTTCTTTGTATTTGTCGTAGGCTGCAAGTATCACTTCGGTATCAGACTTAGTTTTGAACTGATAACCAAATTTTTTTAAGTCTTCTCTTAGTTCGATGTAATTGTATATCTCTCCATTATAGGTGATAGTGTAGCGGGAGGCAAAGTGCATTGGTTGAGCAGCTGCCGGGGAAAGATCGATGATGGCTAGGCGTCGATGTGCCAAACCTGCAGTGCGCTCTTCGTTTAACCAAAAACCTTCCCCATCTGGTCCGCGATGGGCGATAGACTGTGCCATTAAACGCAGCAGTTCATTGTAATTGATAGTTTGATCAGACGAGATAATGCCAGCTATACCACACATATTGTAAATATAGGAAGTGCTTCTCTGTAAACGAGTTTCGGGGTTGCTTTTTCTATGATTTTGAAAAGTAAATTGGAAGTAATACTTTGATATTATCCCAAGCTATGATCAAATTTGCGCCATAAAAAGCCGGCTTAAATACCATCGTAAAATCTTCTAATACTGGCTTTTGTTCTTGAACTGGCAGCTCGATGCGAACAACATCCTGGGTAGAATCAATGTGCAATCCCCAACTGTGCAAGTTGCTGTTTACCGCTAGCACCCATTTATCTTCATACGGAATGCAATACAGTACATACCTACCGGCAGCCAGATTTTTATTGTTGATCACCACCGGTTCATAAAATTCAATTTCGGTAGATTCATTGGCACCAAAACGCCAGGGTTGCTCATACTTACACAAACTGTTTTCTAAATTGCTGAAAATGATCCGCCCTTTTTTATGCGGTCTGCTGTAAATGACCCTCACTATAGGACCTGCTGTTTGTTGCGGCAGGGCCATTTTAATTTGTGGGTATCCTTCTGGGTAATAACTCACATCCATCGGTGATTGATCTATGGATGAATAAGGATTTTTTCCAAACAGAAGCGATAAGCTATCAGAATTTTTGGCACTGGGATTGATAGCCTCATATTCTTTGTTTACACAACCAGCCATCAAAATGATGCTACAACAAGAAATCAAAAAAAAGCGCGATAGTTTTGTTAATTGATACATATACAATTATTGTAAATAAATGGGTAGGTTTACTTTGGTATTGTCCCATGCGATATTCATATTAAATCCGCTGCTGATTTTATCTAGCGAAATCGTAAATACTTCAACAGAATCGGAGACGGTTTGAACAGGAACGGTTATTTTAGCTACATCCTTTTTGGCATCATACCCAAATGAACCCCAGGTATCGTTTTCTTTATTGAAGATGATGGTCCACTTATTTGCTTCTGGTATAGTGTACACCGTATAACGACCCTTTTTTAATTTCTCGTTGCCTATTTTAACATTTTGGAAAAATTCAATTTCAGTGGCTTCATTGGCTCCTAGCCTCCACAATTTGCCATATGCAATTAACTCTCCAAACACTACTCTGTTGCCCTTGCTCGGCCTGCTGTAAATCAATCTTGCTAGCAATGGGTCATAAGCCTTTCCTTGTATTTTGAGCATCGGATAATTTTCGGGAAAATAACAAACATCCAGTGGAGATTTATCTAGCGGAATAATTTTCACTTGTGCAAAACTAGCTAAACAAGTAAAAAGAAAGTACATCACTGTTAACAGGTGTTTCATATTTAATATTTTTTCAAAGATAAAAGAATCAATGCTCTAACAGCTGTTGCAAAGTATGAATAGCAAATTTTTTAACATTCGGAAAAAATGCTTCGTATTGTTCCTGCATGAAATTTTTATGCTCTTTAAAAATTGCAAACGCGGTGTCACTATCCGAAATATAAGCTGCCCGTCTCACCATTCCTGCCAAACTTTTTTGAATCCCATCTTCATATCTATAATGATACAACCAGTTTTGTGAAACCATATAAGGTAACATACTAGCAAACTTGGGTGGATATTGTTGTGTAGGCGAATGCAGTGCTGCATAAGTTTTTTGAGCAAAAGTTTCGAGGGCTGTGGCTGTTTCAAATGTACTAGCATCATTGGCTAAAAAGTAGTCGTACACAATATCAGCAAACGCGCCAGCATATAAGCGGTAATGCGGTTTAAACAATCCTGCAATATTACGGGTGCTTGGGTGCTGATCTGTATATTCATCGATAGCTCGGTGTAAACGTATGCCTATCTGCACGGTTGGCGGATAATCATATTGCGTTTTACCCTTTACATAATCACTCATCATATTGCCTGCCAGTATATCGGCGTCTTCGAACGATAAGTATGCATGCGCCAAATAATTCATGCTTAAAGATAAGTTTATCTTGTCGGCTTTTGCCGTTGCTGTAGTTTAAAAAATTCATTTTATCTTTTATCATTTCTATACGATAGTATGTGATAATCTTTATCGGACAAGGTTTAAAGCAATAAAAATAACAGGCGCCTGTTTTATAATATTGTGGGCACATACATTACATTTAATCATTAGAGTCATTTAGCTCAACTTTCTTTTATAAGTGCTTACAATAAATATTTTTGTATTGTGGTGGTTTCAGTAAATAGCTGTAAGTAATTAATAAAAATAAAAAAGATAGTCTTTACAAATTTAACTATCGCCATCGCTACAATGGTACTATTGCTGAGTACTTTCGCTTTCTGTGCAATCATTGCACAGACATCTATTCTCTTCTGTTTAACCTATATTTTAACCTCAAAATATGGGTTTAAAAAAGCCACAGACATCAATACTTTCAAGTGCAGTAAAATTGTGAAAAATGCCATTCAAATAAAATATACCTATGGGGTTGAAGTGAGTTACAGGCGCATGATATTTTTATTTTACCAGAAATAAAGTTGATGAACAATTGTATGTTGTAGCTTCTGCAACCGATATTGAGTACAGATAAATTGTCGGCTGCTAAATGCCGCTGGCTATAAATGAAACGCTTCAATAAAATGATGTTGGGTACTACTTTGCATCCGATGCCATATAAGGGTGATGGTAGGGTACACTCATTATTCATTAACGGCCATGCAGCAATAACCATTCCCCCATTTTCTGTAAAACAATAGGAGAGAAGGTTTCCTCCAATTCGCCATACTCAGCCGTAGTGCATGTTTTGCAAGATTGAAACAAGTGATTCAATCCTGGCAAAGAAATAATATCGTATTGGGTAGATTTACTTTTTTGAAGCGCTGTTTTAATGGCTTTGAGGTTAGATAGCGCAACAACTTGTATATCTTTATCGCCGTTTAATGCCATTACTTTGCACGATAATTTAGATAAATAAACCCCTGGATCAATCGATAAAAAATAACGAAACCAAGGAGTCATCATTGGTTTTAATTGGTTACGAACGGCTATTGCTCTTTCTGCAACATTCTCCATATTCATCATCGTTAATATGCTGTCTGGCTGTTGTATAGACCATTCATTTGCTATCGCCAATGCGTTTGTAAAAAGGATGCTGGTATCCTTACTGCTGTTAACCGCTTTGGCCATTTTTTTAAAAAAGGAGCCCCCAATAGCTGCTAAAGCAGAATCTCCTCCCTGAGATAATAACACAGCTTCTATCTGTTCCTGCATCAGTTCGGGAGTAGGTGTGCCCGGGCCTGCTAACATAACAATAAAGGCAATATCATTTCTTCTGGCGGCGAGCATGGGTGCTATCATGCCGCCTTCGCTGTGTCCTATCAATCCAATATGAGCGGTGTCAATTTGTGACTGTGATTTTAAAAAATCAAATGCTGCTTCTGTGTCATTTGCAAAATCTGCCGTGGTACTTTCTTGAAATTTTCCGGTGCTTTTACCCACACCTCTTTCATCGTAGCGCAACACGGCAAATCCTTTTTTGGTAAGATAATCGGCAATCACCGCAAATGGCTTGTGTTCAAAAAGAGTTTCGTCTCTGTCTTGTGGGCCGCTTCCAGTGATCAATATCACCGCAGGATAAGTAGGCACTTTTAAATAATCTACGTTAGGCAATGGTTTGGGATAACTGAGGGTGCCAACCAATTGTATGCCTGCTGATTTATTTTCGAAGATAACTTCTTCTTCTAAGTAGGGAAATGGTGGCTTGGGGGCTTGTGGCCTTTTGAGAGTGGAAATTGCCACTACTTTTTTTAATGGTAATGAAAAATCGGCTCCTTGTGAAAAAACACCATTGATGGAAGTGTCGTTGGTTAGTTGTCCTCGAAAACTAATTCCAAATCTTTTTGATATCACATATATACTATCCTTAATACTATAACAGGTATCTGTTGGTAAAATAGCTTTTGTTTGGTCTGGACTTTGAAAGGTAGCAGAGATTTTACCCTCTTTTTCAGTAAAAATGAACACAATTCTCAACGATGTTCCAGCCTGTAATCTTCCCTCCCAAGTACCTTTGAAAGATTGTGCTCCAGCGTAAAAAGTAATTGAGCTAAAAACCAATATCATCCATTGTTTCATAATAATACTTTGTATGAAATTACGAAACACCCTGCAGATTAGAATATTTATTGATGTAGTCTGTTGTTTAATATTTGTGAAAATGGATATTATTTTTATGCAACCAACTGCCCAAAAAAAATTACTTTTATCCTCTAAAAATTTATACATGAGTAAAGGACCTGTTTCTAATTTTATAGAACATCATTACCGTCACTTTAACGCGGCTGCTTTAATAGATGCTGCAAAAGGATATATTACCCACCTAGATGAAGGTGGTAAAATGATGATCACTTTGGCAGGTGCCATGAGTACAGCAGAGCTGGGATTGAGTTTGGCAGAAATGATCCGTCAAAACAAAGTAGCCATTATTAGTTGCACGGGTGCCAATCTCGAAGAAGATGTGATGAATCTAGTGGCACATTCACATTACAAAAGAGTACCTAATTACCGCGACCTTACGCCTCAAGATGAGTGGAATTTGTTAGAAAACCATTACAATCGAGTTACAGATACTTGTATTCCGGAAGAAGAGGCGTTTAGGCGTTTACAAAAACACCTGGTAAAACAATGGAATGATGCTGCAGCCAAAGGTGAACGATATTTTCCGCATGAATTTTTATACAAAACCGTTCTAAGCGGGGAATTGGAACAGTATTATGAAATAGATCCTAAAAACAGCTGGATAGTAGCTGCAGCTGAAAAAAATATCCCTATCGTTTGTCCGGGTTGGGAAGATAGTACCACCGGAAATATTTTTGCCAGCTATGTAATCAAAGGGGAGTTAAAAGCCGACCTAGTAAAAAGTGGTATTGAATACATGGTATGGCTTGCCGATTGGTACCGCAATAACTCTGCTGGAAAAGGCGTAGGATTTTTTCAGATCGGTGGTGGTATTGCGGGCGATTTTCCCATCTGCGTGGTGCCCATGATGTACCAGGACCTGGAGTGGCATGATGTTCCTTTTTGGAGTTACTTCTGCCAGATATCCGATTCTACTACTTCGTTTGGTTCATACAGCGGAGCTGTTCCCAACGAAAAAATTACTTGGGGGAAGTTAGACATCAACACCCCTAAATTCATTGTAGAAAGTGACGCCACTATTGTAGCACCATTGATATTTGCTTGGGTATTGGGGTGGTAAAACACAGGATCTAGAAATAGAAAAAAATAGGGCATTTGGAGGGCACTGAAAAAGTTCTCTTTTTAGGATAAAATTTGTAAGGCGATTGAGTTTAAATCAGTTTTTAGCTTAATCGCCTTTTTATTTTACATTTTTTGTGAGGAGAGATAGGGTCGTCTGTTGGTCTCAATTTGTGTTAAGATTGATGTTTTACAACATTTTTAGCCTATATATATCTACATTAAGTTTTGAATCTGATACAAATTAAAAAGAAGGAGTAAAAAATTTTTGGCTTTTTACTCCCCCTTTGCTAATAAGTCTTAATTGACTTTTTTAGTGCCCTCGGCATTTGTGCCGCTTTTTTAATGGGAACAACAACTAACTGCCCCATTCATTGTTTAAATAATCGGATGAAGCATAAACAAAAAATGAATATCGTTTGGTTTAAACGCGATCTGCGAATTACAGACCATGCACCACTTTGTGCTGCACAGCAATCTGGTATACCCTTTTTGCTTCTGTATTGTTTTGAACCATCTGTGATGCAATATCCCGACAGCGACCCCAGACATTGGAGATTTGTATATCAATCATTGCTGGATATGCAAACGAAGTTTGATACCAAAAATGTGCGTATAATGGTGTTGCACCATGAAATATTGCCAGTGCTGCAAGCCATTGCAGCACAATATGAAATTGTACAAGTTTTTTCTCATGTAGAAATAGGGAATCAGTTAACCTACCAGCGCGACAAAAACGTGGCGGTATGGTGTAAAGAACAACATATTTTATGGAAAGAGTTTCCAATAAATGGCGTGATACGCAACTTGAAAAGTAGAAAAAACTGGCAGAAAATATGGGAAGAAACGCACAGAAGTAAACCTGAATTAGTGAACGAAACCGATTGGAACGTTTGTTTATTGGATGATGCAACATTAAAAAAAATTCAAGGAGATCCCTTGCCAGAAAACATTACCCAACCCAATCAATTTTTTCAGCCTGGCGGCGAAACCCATGCCTGGCAATACTTGGATGGCTTTTTAAAAGAACGCCATGTGAATTACAGCAAACACATTTCAAAACCTTTATGGAGCAGAAAAAGTTGCAGCAGAATATCGCCTTATCTAACCTACGGCAACATAAGCATGCGGATGCTGTTTCAATACACACAGCAACATTACGCTAGCACTCCCAACAAAAGAGCTTTGAGCAATTTCATCAGTAGGCTACATTGGCGTTGTCATTTTATGCAAAAATTTGAAGATGAATGCAGGATGGAATTTGAAAATGTGAACCGCGGTTATGATGCTTTGGTTAAACCTAAAAATGATATGTATATCCAGGCTTGGCAGCAAGGGCAAACTGGCATTCCGCTGGTAGATGCCTGTATGCGTTGCCTGATTCAAACTGGGTATATTAATTTTAGAATGAGGGCGATGTTAGTGTCTTTTTTTACTTTTAACCTTTGGCAAGATTGGCGGGAACTACATTTTTTAGCTCGTCAGTTTCTCGATTATGAACCCGGTATCCATTATCCACAACTTCAAATGCAGGCAGGCGTTACCGGAGTAAATACCATTCGTATTTACAACCCTATCAAAAACTCGGAAGACCACGACCCTGATGGTACATTTATTCGGCAATGGATTCCTGAACTGCAACAGGTGCCCGCTTCTTTGATACATACACCCTGGAAAATGACGCTGGGCGAACAACATCAATATCAGGTAGAGCTCGGTAAAAATTATCCATTGCCGATCGTAGACATCGACGCTACCCGAAAAATAGCCAGTGACTTAGTGTGGGGTATAAGAAAAGACAAAATTGTAAAAGAGGAGGGTAAACGCATACTGGAAAAACATACCCAACAAAAGGATAAAAAATCTATAAAAAAGGGAGAAGTGGCCAAAAAAGAAAAAGTTCATTCACAAATTACTTTACCTTTTTAAAATAAACATTTGATAATGTAAACTTAATATACCATCTATCTAATTTAAATCAGTTTTGTAACTCATCATTGAAACTTTGCTATTGAACGCTGTGACGGCATCCTTTTTTGGAAAAGATTTTTTATGGGGTGTAGCTATTGCAGCTGCACAAAATGAAGGCGCGTGGAATTTGGGTGGAAGAACTGCTTCTATTTGGGATCAGTTTTCAAAAAAAAAGGGGTCCATCAAAGGAAGTGCTATACCAAATGAAGCCTGTGATTTTTACCATCGCTACAAAGAAGACCTGTTGATGGCCAAAGGGCTTGGTTTTAATACTTTTCGTTTTTCTATTTCCTGGAGCAGAATTTTACCAGAAGGCATCGGTAGGGTTAACAAAGAGGGGGTTCAATTTTATAACAATGTGATCGACGAATGCCTTAAGTTAGGGTTGCGCCCATTTGTAACTTTATATCATTGGGACTTACCTTATGCTCTGCACAAAGAAGGCGGGTGGACCAACTATCGAATACTACAATGGTTTAGCAGGTTTACCACCGTATGTGCCGAGGAATTTGGCGATCGGGTGAAGGATTGGATCGTTCTAAATGAGCCTATGAGTTTCACAAGTTTGGGCTACATGTTAGGCAAACACGCACCGGGTAAAACAGGATTAAGTAATTTTCTGCCAGCCATCCATCATACCGTATTGGCACAAGCAGAAGGCGGTAGAATATTAAGGAATTTGGTACCCAAGGCATATATCGGCACCAGCTTTTCCTGCTCTGAAGTGATCCCATATACTGATAGTGCAGATGATGTAAGAGCAGCCAACAGAGTTGATATTTTATTGAACAGATTATTTATTGAACCAGCGCTGGGCAAGGGTTACCCAAGAGATGATTTTAAGTTTCTAGAAAAATTAGAAATGCAAAACAAAGCTTGGAAATATACCGAACGCATGACCTTTGATTTTGATTTTATTGGACTACAAAATTATTTTCCGGTTTGTATTAAATACAGTAGTTTGGTGCCGATTGTGCAGGCAAGCGAAGTAAAAGCTAGCAGCAGAAAATTGCCTCACACCGCCATGGACTGGGAAATTAATCCCGATAGTTTTTACAGAATCATCAAACGGTTCTGGAAATACGGTTCGGTGAAAGAGATACTCATCACCGAAAATGGTGCTTGTTTTAAAGATGAAGTGAAAAATGCTAGGGTGCATGACGCCGAACGTATCGCTTACTTTGAATCACATATTGCAGCCCTTAAAAAGGCAAAACAACATAGCATCAATATTGGTGGGTATATGGCCTGGACGCTCATGGATAATTTTGAATGGTCGGAAGGTTTTAAAGCCCCTTTCGGATTGGTACATGTTGATCATCGGTCTCAACAGCGTACCATCAAAGATTCTGGTTATTGGTGGCGTGATTTTTTACTAGATATTCAACCGTAATGTATCTAAGATATTTTTCAGCAGATTGTTCGTCGTTACTTATGCCGAAACCAACAATCTTTTCTATCTTTTTCGTAAGATTTGAAAATGGTATTCACTGGCACTCCATGGCAGATAGCGTGCTGGTAAGTAGTGCGAAGTAAGTAGTTGAATGCGCCCATATCTCCTGTAAAAGCAGTGCCGTTGTTGCTGTTGTAAGTTTCGTGGATGTTCCAGAGTTGTTCAACAAATGGCGCCATCATGTTAATGTTTCCTCCAATGATGCCGCAATTCAGCAATACCTCATTTGCATGTTCAGCTTCGTAAACGGCATAATCTGAAATTTTTATTCTAAAATGTTCACTGTGCTGTTCCATCCATTCATTCTGCAGCTGCTTAGGTTCGTCTCCGCAGAAAATAACTGCGGGTTGTTCTAAAAAGAAGCGGTCGATAAAAGGATTATTCAGCATCACCACATCCGTAACATCTGTTAAAAAAACGTTGATTAATTGTTGTCGATGCAATTTTAAAAATTCATGGTAAATATAGTATCGGTATACATTTGGATTAAAATCTGGATGGGTATCAACTTTGATAAAGTGTAACCATTTGCTTTCGTTTGAAGAAATTGTTACCTCCGAAAAATTGTTGTGAAAAAGGAGGCCCACCACATGCTGTTGCTTCAAAGAATAAGCCCATTCTTTTACTAAAGAAAAATCATTGTCATTCAAAATATAATTTCTATTAACATCATACATACCGGTAAGATGGCATGCCATTACAACGGAAGGAGGAATATGTTGAGTGAATATCATTAATTAAAGCTGAAGTGAAAACCTGTTCAATTTTTCACGAATGCTGGTTTTAAGCAACAGCATAATTTTCATTAGAAACGTTTGTTTTGAGTATTGAACAAATACTAAGCGGATTATTTCTATAATAAACATAAGTTCTCAATGGAACTTTTTTTACCCGAAACTGAGTACCCGCTCTATCATAAAATTCTGCATCCGCAGCATACACACTCATAAAAGGTAATTGATCAAAAACGAATTTTTTCCCAAACAACGTGGCAAACAATACACAGTCATCTACATGAATCAATTGTTGCTGATCAAATTTATCAGGCACAAAATAATCTGCTTCTTTGTCTACGATCGTGTATGTTAGTGATGATATCAAGTCGGCTTGTGCCATTTCTTTCATACAACTACTCAAATGATGGTTGCGGTATTCATCGTCTGCATCCAAGATGGCAATGTACTCGGCTGAGCTGCTACGGATTCCCTTGTTGATGGCTGATGATTGTCCGCGGTTGGGCTGCTGTAGCAAACTAATTTTTTCTTTATGCAATTCACAATAATGTTTCAGTTCTTCCGTAAACGATTTCAGGCTACCGTCATCAACAATGATCAATTCTACATTGTAATAATCTTGTGCCAATACAGAGTCGATTGCTCTTTTAACGATAGGGAATGCTGTGTTGTAAACAGCCATTATTACCGAAATCCTTCCATTTTTATCCATAACCCAACACATTTATACAATTGAGCAACAAAATAAAGGTTTTTAGAGGAGGTTTGGTTAATTTGTTGAAGGAGCACCTCGTAGTTGTTTTTAGTTCTTGCATTTTTAAAAAGGAAACATTATATTGGTAAAAATTAACTTGCTATGGGTAAAATCTCTAAACACCGCCTGGCTTGTATCGTGTTTGCGATCATCATGGGCATCTTCGGTATTTTTCACCTTTTTAATGCATCCAATATGGAAAACGTGGTGCCCAAATGGTTGCCTGGAGGCATTCTTTGGGTATACGTTACCGGTGTTGGATTTATATTGGCAGCCATCGCTATTCTCATCAACGTACAAACCAAATTGGCATGCTATTTACTGGCAGTGATGTTACTGGTATTTATTGGCACCATTCACGTGCCTTCCATGATGGGAGGCGATCCATTATCTCGGCAAATGGCCTTGTTGATGATGCTAAAAGATGTAGGTCTGGTAATGGCGGCCTTACTGGTAGGATATAATTCTGACAAGCCAGACGAAGAATAATTAGTTTTAATTTTTAGATAGAATACGGGTGGATCTTATGGTCTGCCCTTTTTTATAATTGAGATTC
>JBBEBH010000061.1:0-60196 GCA_040882445.1 Ferruginibacter sp.
GCGGAGAGCGAGGGATTCGAACCCCCGGACCTGTAACAGTCAACAGTTTTCAAGACTGCCGCAATCGACCACTCTGCCAGCTCTCCGCGGCAAAAGTAAGGGTTCAAGTTTTTAGAACAAAAAATTATTAAAAGTTTTGTGTAAGTTTTTGAAGAGTGGTCAATACGATGAGCATCATAATGTTGAAAAAATTCATAGAAACAAAAAAAGCCATTTTAAAAGCAAATATCTTCACTTTTGGTGTCTGTTGCCATCAGGAATTTAAGTTATACCAAAGGCTTTTCTACCACCAATACCAAATCTTTTATATCTACTGTGATGGGCAATACCCCTATTTGAAGAATGGCTTTTTTACCCCTAATTTCTTTTACAATACCCACCGTTCGATTATTCTTCATCTTTACTTTATTACCTACTTTGATCTCTCCTGCTACCTCACTAAATTTTTCGTTGATCTTCTTTTGCTTTTTGTCTTGCTGCATTTTCTCCTTCTGGTTAAACAGCAATGCATGTATCATCTTTACTACAGTATCTTTATCTTCCGACTTTCTCCACTCCATTACCATCGCTTTCAGCCTGCGCTCCATGTCTTTCACATAAGCAATTCGCTCTTCAGATACCTGATTTTGAAGTTTTAGCTTTTCGGTTTCCTGACGATGTTGTTCTTTGTTCAATACCTGCTGCATCTCTTTTTTCAAGACTTCATTTTCATGAATCAGTTTTTTTAAATGATCTTTTTCTTTATCGATGATTTGCAGATCTTGTTCGGTTCTATTCAATAATTTATCAAGACTAAAATGCTCTTCATCTACCAGCTTTCGTGCCTTGTTGATTAATTTTTTATCAAGACCAATCCTCTCTGCAATACTAAACGTATACGAACTACCGGGCTTGCCTACCTGTAGTTTGTACATAGGTAGTAAATTCTTTTCATCAAACTGCATCGCACCATTGATGATGCCCTTTACTTTGTTGGCCATCACTTTGAGGTTGAGATAATGAGTAGTAACTATTCCAAATGCATGTTTAAATGCCAGCTCTTCCATAATCACTTCTGCAAATGCACCGCCAAGGTTAGGATCACTTCCACTTCCCAATTCATCAATAAAAAACAAGGTTTTACCATTGGCATGCTCAATAAAATACTTCATGTTTTTTAGATGCGAAGAATAAGTGCTCAACTCAAATTCTAAACTCTGAGTATCACCAATATGGATCATCAGTTGTTTAAAAATACCCATCTCACTATCCGGACTAACCGACACTAGCAAACCGGCTTGAAGCATTACTTGTAAGAGACCCACCGTTTTAAGAGTCACTGTTTTTCCACCTGCATTTGGTCCACTGATCACTAAAATACTATTATCCTGATCTAATGTTAATTGAATGGGTATAGTAGGTTTGCCTTGCCTTTGATTATACAACAGCAACAACGGATGGTAAGCATTAATAAGATGAATATGCGCTTTATCAACCAGCTTTGGATAATGCCCATTAATGTCGATAGCTAATTTTGCTTTTGCTCGAATAAAGTCGAATTGACAAGCGATATCATGATAATTTTTGAGCAAAGGGGCATACACACCCAGTTGCTCAGTAAGCTGGCGTAGTATGCGGTACACTTCTTTTTGTTCTTCATACTCGAGCGAAAAAATATCGTTATTGAGTTCTGTGGTTTCCTCAGGTTCTATAAAACTAGTTCTCCGGCTATCACTTTCACCGTGTAACACTCCTTTTACCGTTCTCTTTTGTTCGGCAAATACAGCCAATACTCTCCTTCCATTTAAAAAACTTTCTTCAATATCTGCCAGATAACCTTGTTTATTGAGTTTATGAACAATGCGATCGAACATGCGACGCAACTCATTGCGTTTACGGAACAACTTCATTCGAATGTCTGCCAATTCTTCACTGGCGTTATCTTTCACATGGCCCACCTCATCTAATACCGCTTCAATAGATCCCTTTATATTTTTTTCGTAGTAGCTGTTGTCTATTACCTTAGTGAGTGCCGGGTAAGCCAAACGGGTATCTACGGCGAACCAACGAAAAATGTTGGCCGTATTTTCTGCCAGTCGACGGATAAGCATGAATTGTTCTCCGGTAAGTGAAGCGCCAGGAATAGATAATAATTTAATTTCTCTGCTAATGCTAACAGCAAAATCGTTAGGGAAATATAGTCCGGTTTGGAGGATAGCTTTAAATTCATGCGCCTGAAGAAGCGCAGTTTCAATAAATTCTTTTTTGGTATGAATGCGAAGGTTCCTGCTAATTTCTTTGGCGTATTCTGTTTTGCAATGCGCTGCCAGCAGTTCTTTTACTTTATCAAATTCTAGTTGATGTATGGTTGATTCTGGAAAAAATTTCATATCAAGAATGCCAAAAGATTAGGCTCATTTTTTTCGCTTTTCGGCCATGTTTAAATGAATGAATAGATAACTGCTTCATGGTTTGAGATGACGATTAGATAAAAGTACATGTGTGCAACGCAACCAAAGCTGCAAAAATAAACCAACGCTGGTAACAAAAAACCTTTGGTGCTGTAGTATTTTCAATTCTTTTGCAGCAAACGCTCTTTTAATCGAGCTTTAGCACTGCCAGGAAGGCCTCCTGTGGAATTTCTACATTCCCTATCTGGCGCATTCTTTTTTTACCTTCTTTTTGTTTTTCCAATAGTTTGCGTTTACGACTGATATCACCACCGTAACATTTTGCAGTAACATCTTTGCGCATTGCGCTAATATTTTCGCGGGCAATTACTTTAGCACCGATGGCAGCTTGGATGGCAATTTGGAATTGCTGACGAGTGAGCAGTTCTTTTAATTTTTCGCATAGTTTGCGACCAAAATCATGAGAGCGACTGCGGTGAATGAGAGCACTTAAAGCATCTACTTTTTCGCCATTCAATAATATATCCATTCGCACAATATCACTTTCTCTAAACCCAATCGGTGAATAATCAAAAGAAGCGTATCCGCGTGTTTGTGATTTTAGTTTATCGTAAAAATCGAATACAATCTCTGTAAGTGGCATTTCGAAAGTAAGCTCTACCCTGGTAGGTGTGAGGTAACTTTGATGAATTAAAATACCCCGCCTATTGATACAAAGAGTCATAATGTTACCAATATATTCTGAGGTAGTGATGATCTGTGCTTTGATGAAAGGCTCTTCAATTTTTTCGGTGCGACTTGGATCTGGCAAGGCCGCTGGATTGTGCACGTCTATTCTTTCACCTTTGTTGGTATATGCAATAAAACTTACATTGGGAACAGTGGTGATCACGGTTTGATTATACTCGCGTTCTAAACGTTCTTGAATAATTTCCATGTGCAACAAGCCCAGAAATCCACAACGGAAGCCGAAACCCAACGCCTGAGAGGTTTCTAGCTCAAAGGTGAGTGAAGCGTCATTGAGTTGGAGTTTTTCCATACAGTCGCGAAGCTCTTCAAATGCGTCTGTTTCAACTGGAAATATTCCAGCAAAAACCATTGGTTTCACTTCTTCAAAACCGTCAATTCTTGATAAAGTTTGATTGGCCACAGTTGTTAAGGTATCTCCCACTTTAACTTCCTTAGCATTTTTAATACCCGTTATAATATATCCTACTTCACCACAATTAACTTCGTCTCTTTTCTCCATCCCTAGTTTAAGGATGCCTACTTCATCGGCGTCGTATTCATTATCGGTACTAAAGAATTTTACTTTATCTCCTTTTTTTAGTTTGCCGTTAAATATGCGGAAGTAAACAATGATTCCTCTGAAACTATTGAACACAGAATCAAATATAAGCGCTTGTAAGGGCGCATTGGGATCACCAGTGGGTGCAGGAATACGCTCACAAATAGCTTTTAAAATTTCCTCTATACCAATACCACTTTTACCACTAGCCAATAAAATATCTTCTTCTTTGCAACCGAGTAGATCGATGATCTGGTCTTTTACTTCTGGTATCATTGCACCATCCATATCAATTTTATTGATGATAGGGATAATCTCCAGATCATTTTCTATTGCCAAGTAAAGATTACTAATAGTTTGAGCTTGTATTCCTTGGGTAGCATCTACCAAAAGCAGGGCACCTTCACAGGCTGCCAAAGCACGACTCACTTCGTAACTAAAATCTACGTGGCCAGGAGTATCAATAAGGTTTAAAATATATTGTTCTCCTTCAAAAGGAAAGTTGATCTGAATGGCGTGACTTTTAATCGTAATGCCTTTTTCTCTCTCCAAATCCATATCATCCAACACCTGCGCTTGCATATCACGGTCGCTCACAGTATTGGTAGTTTGAAGTAATCTGTCTGCCAAGGTACTTTTACCATGGTCGATATGGGCAATAATGCAAAAATTTCGAATATTCTTCATGTAAGCGCTGTCTTCTTTTAGGGCGTAAAAATACGGGAATTGTAGCTTAGTTGAGTTTCTGTTAAGCTATACTAAATTTTTTTAAATAAACTGCAAACCAAATAATCTAGTATTGGTGATATCAAATAATACCCATTTTTGAAAGTAAAGCCATATCTGCACTCCTTTCAATGATGAAAAAGATCAAAAAATACCATAAAACAACACCGACCAAAAGCGATTGTAAGAAAAGCACAGGTTTTTATAAATATAATTAAACTTCTCCTAATAATAGGATGCTCATATAGGCTATGGTTTTAGATAATTGCACCGCAATATGAACAATAAATAAACATTTTAATAAAATTCTAACAAACTACTTTAAATTTTTGTTTAGCATACACTATTTCTGGCATATCATTTGTAAGGGTAAGATGTAGCAACTTTGATAGCTATACCGTTTACTGTAGAGCATAGTTTTTACAAATTCGGCATTATAGTTTTAACAACATTGAATGTGTAAAATTTTAATAATGATGATCATAAATACTACCATTCAAAAGTAGTATTTCAGGCGGGCTTATTAATGATTTACAACGTAAAGTAGGTGTGCTACAATAGTTTGAAGGTTCTTACTAAAACGCAGGTTAAATTTTTGCTGGGAGCCATAAGCGTCATTGATAGCAGCTAATTTGATGTAAAAGATGAATAAAAATTTAGATTTTTGATTTGTTGTGGGTATCTGATACGAGCATCCTACATCAGCATTTGGTGTAGATGCTCGTTACGATTTGAAATTGAGTAATGTTAATAAAAACAGCTCAGCATACAAATCTTTTAATAGGTTTTTCAAATAGAATCTTTTCTATTTGGGTATAAAAATAATTCCCTTTTGACTACAAACAAAATAGCCAGATAGCTCTGGCTATTTTGTTATACTTACTCTTTCGTATAATATTCATTAAAAGCCGAAGCTCTTATCGAACAAGGATCATTGGTAACTTTGAGGTACAATTTATTTTCTTTAATGCTAAAATTGTACACAGCTTCTTCAGCATTGCAAGGGCTTGTTCCATCCAGTTTAACAATACTAAGACTGTCTCCATTAACTCTATAATACATGGTCTCAAATACTTGTCCATCTACATACAAGAAAAAGCTATCTTTTTTAAATTCAAAAACAGCCTCTATAGGGGAAGGTGCATTGATGGTTCCTTTCCAACGTGTATTTTCTAATGGCTGATTAACAAAGTGCTTAAAAGAAATAAACGCGATACATACAAGGAATGCAAAAATGATTTTTTTCATGTTATATTTTTAAAGATAAATAAATTCAAGGTTGAATATACAAAAAATACTATTCAGCAAATTCAATAAATGGTTTCTTGTTTTTATAGATTAGGTTATTGCTGCACTAGTGAAATAGAATAGAACAAAAAAAATAGACAATACACTAATAGGTAACTTTTAATTTGTAATTTTTAGCAATTGAAATTTTAGTCATCTTCTACTTTTTGAAACCCATATTTTACAATTGGAAATCTATTACGGTTGTAACTGCAAAATTTGGGTTAAAGTAAAAAGATTGCTCAGGATACATTGATATACTCATTGTAAACGGCAAATACTATGAGTCCTATTTTACTAAAAAATTATACCAATGCACGTATTCTACCAATAAAAAAAACTAAAAAGTAGAGAAGAAGATGTTCAAAATAAAAAAGGTAGAACTATTACTAAAACTTTATGATGGCTTCTATTTTACCCAATCTTTTGGTACGTTTAAAAGCAGGAGACTTTTCTATAAGTCTAATGGCCTCGGCGTCGCATGCGGAATCGAGTGAACTTTTTATTTGTATATTTTCTGCATTACCTGCAGCATTGATGCTAAAACCAACTACCACCTTGCCTTTGGAAGAGCTCCCAAGTGATGTAGCAGACTTCAGGTTAGCCTCTATAAAACTATTGAAAACATCCCAGCCTGCAACTGGTGTTACATATTGGAGGGTTACCCGATTCATATTAAAGTAACCCGGTAAATCTTCTTTGATGCTGCTATCGGCAATAGGAGCAATAAGATATTTCTTTTGGGGTAAAGGAACTGCTTCTACTTCCGCATTGTTATCAGTACTTTTTTCTTCCTGCAACACAATCCTGTTACTGGCATTGTTGCTAAGGTTAGATTGAAGAACACGATAACCTGCAGCATTCACATCTATGGTAACATTGCTGTAATTTTTACTGTTACTCAATTCAAAATTTCCATTAAAGTCGGTTGCAATTACTACGTTTGTCTCTTGATCTTTAATAGTAGCATTGGCAATAGGAATGCCCTGCTGATTAATCACTTGACCTCGTATGACGGTAATTGGAAAACGTTGAAGAGATGGTGCAGCAGCAACACTTTCTTTTGTTGATTTGTCAGATGCGGTCGTTATTTCTTCCACTTTACTTCTGTTCACCGCTATCAAGTCGTTGATATTACTATCTATTTTAACATCATTAATAAAAGAAGTACTAGGTGTTGTATTATTCAAAGATTTCACAACAGCAGGCGGTTTTGGTTGTTGTTGAATAAACAATGGAACATCTGTAAAACCTTTTTTTCCTTGAACGTCGGTTTCTAAAACAGTTAATGTAGCATCATCTGGTTTATCTACAACTGTTGTTGGTACTGTTGTATCTGTGGTAATAGATGCGATGCTGGGTGTGTTTACTTTATTATTGTTGAATAGAACAAAAGTAAGCGCACCTGTAATCAACAATACAGCCGCCACACGAATCAGCCTTTGAACATTCTTTTGCTGAAACCAAACCAACTTTAACGCGGGTTTTTGGAAATCAATTATTTGTTCCCTAATGTCGTTAATAGCAGCAACAGCATCATCGGTAAAAGCATACCCATCTAGTGCATCTTGTAAAAAATGATCTTCGAGTGCTGCTTTTTCGAGGGCATTACGCTCCGATGAAGGCATTAAATCCTTGTAATAGCGCTCAAAATCGCTTGCGTCCCAAACTCTGCTATGTGAATAATCTTCTGTTGACATTAGGATTCACTCATTTGTTTATCCATACAATTTTTTAGATTTCTTCTTCCATTTTGTATAAAACTCCGTACTTTATTCCACTCAATACCAGTGGCTTCAGTTATTTCATTGTAGCACTTTCCATTTAAGTAAAATAATTCTATAACCTGCTTTTGTTCCGGTACTAACTGCTGCAAACAAAAATACATGTGTTTGAAGTGTTCTTCCTTCTCTAATAAGCCGTTCAGATGCTCTTCTTCTTCATTTTGCATAAGTGAAACGTCAATCCCTGATTTCGAAAATTTTTTATCTGATCTCAATTTCATCAAACAATAATTCTTGGCCAATTGATACAACCATGATTTGAAATGCTGTATTGCGTACTTTTTTACTTTCGTTATCAATTCTTCATAAATAGATAAAACGGCGTCGCGGGCATTTTCCTCGTCTTTAAAGTACTTTAAACAAACCCCATACACCAATTCCATATAGCGTTGGTAAAGATCTGAAAGCGTTTTCTGATCTCCGTTAGCTTTATAGGCTTGCACCAGATCTTCATCCGGTAAAACTGAAGTATTTGTTGTTTTGATAAATGTCACTTTTCAAAAATATGTAAAAAAAATTTGCTGTCTTATGTAAAATCAGAATCTGTTGAATCCTAGTATCAAATTTACTATTATGAAAAAATTTATTTGGCTTCTTCTGCCCTTATCAATCGGCCTTGGTTTTATGTTAAAGCCTAATTACAATGTAACAGGTTTTGTATTCGACGAAAAAGGTAATGCAGTACCTTATGCAACTATAAGTATTAAATACACCAAAGTGGGTGTTAGTGCGGGTGCTGATGGTGCGTACAAAATAAATGTTTCAAATAATAACAGCATCCTCGTTTTTGCAGCAGTTAGATACCAATCAACAGAAATTAAAGTGAATGGTAGAACGGTTGTAAACGTGGTACTTAAAACAGCTGCCTCCAATGTTAAAGATGTAGTGATATCAAACCCTCATTCTAATAAAAGACTGCCATATTCAAGCCCAATGGTTGCCCAAAGTAGATCAGCAGCCATGGATGGTTACCAATCTATACATGAAATGGAATACAACACAGAGGGTTACGATTACATCAAAGAAAATATCTTTTTAAACACTGCCAATAACCCGCTTTCCACTTTTTCAATTGATGTAGATGCAGCTTCTTATAGCAACGTACGAAGAATAATAAATAATGGTCAACTACCTCCTGCTGGTGCAGTTAGGATAGAAGAAATGATCAACTATTTTAGTTACAACTATCCTCAACCAATAGGTGAAGATCCATTTTCGTTTACCACCGAAATTAGCAGCAGTCCTTGGAACAGAGATCATAAACTGGTAATGATTGGGATGCAGGGAAAAAAAATACCCGTTACAAATTTACCCGCCGCTAATCTTGTTTTTCTGATCGATGTATC
Source organism: Ferruginibacter sp. (assembly GCA_040882445.1). Lineage (GTDB taxonomy): Bacteria > Bacteroidota > Bacteroidia > Chitinophagales > Chitinophagaceae > Ferruginibacter. The sequence continues at coordinate 8,822 of JBBEBH010000061.1, forward strand.
TGGTTCGATGGAATCTGCAAACAAACTACCGTTGGTAAAAGCTTCCCTTAAAATGGTTATTGATCAAATGAGAGAGCACGACAAAGTATCTATTGTAGTATATGCAGGAGCCGCGGGTTTAGTTCTATCACCAACCAGTGGCGCTCACAAACAAGTTATCAAAGATGCTTTGGAAAGATTAAGCGCTGGTGGATCTACTGCTGGCGGCGAAGGCATTGAACTGGCATACAAAACAGCCAGGACTCACTTTTCTAAAAATGGCAACAACCGCGTTATACTTTGTACTGATGGAGACTTTAACACCGGTGCCAGCAGTGATGATGAGATGGAGAGATTGATTGAAAAAGAAAGAGAATCGGGTATATTTCTGACAGTTTTAGGTTATGGAATGGGTAATTACAAAGACAACAAAATGCAAAAACTAGCCGATAAAGGCAATGGCAATCACGCCTATATTGATGGCATGGCAGAAGCTAAAAAAGTATTGATGGAAGAGTTTGGCGGAACACTGTTCACCATTGCTAAAGATGTAAAATTACAAGTAGAATTTAATCCTGCTAAAGTGCAGGCATATCGTTTGGTTGGTTACGAAAATAGAATGTTAGAAAAAGAAGATTTTAATAATGATAAAAAAGATGCAGGAGATCTGGGTAGTGGCCACAGCGTTACAGCGATTTATGAAATTATACCCACTTTAGTAAAAAGTAATTTTATAAAGGAAGTAGATGGGCTCAAATATCAGGCTAATACAGGCATCGGAGTAAGTACTAATTTTAAAGATGAAGTAATGACCATCAAATTTAGGTACAAAGCACCCAACAAAGATGAAAGCAAACTTATAATACATGCTGTGAAAGACCAACACATTCTGCTAGAAAAAACTTCTACCAATTTCCGTTTTGCAACTGCTGTGGCTCAATTTGGAATGCTGCTCCGTGATTCAGAATTTAAAGGAAGCTCCAACTATGCCAGTGTTTTATCAATGGCCAAACAAGCATTGGGTAATGATAAAGAAGGTTACCGAACAGAATTTTTACAGCTTGTAGAAAAAGCACAACAATTGCTAGCTAAAAAATAAGCCTTCTGGCGAGATAGAAATATCGAAATAAACTTGATCGAAAAAATATGTTTACTCAAAGAATTGTGATTTATTTTTAAATCACAATTCTTCTCATTGCTATATTTAAAAAACTGTTGGGCAGCTGATTTTTGCAGGAACGGGTTTATATTTATATACTCTACGCCTTAAGGTTGGTTGTATACTTAACCTAAAACTAAAACCCGTAAAAATATATAAGTCTTTATTATTTGGATTACCTCTAAGAGTACCATCCTGTGGATACGTACTATTACTGATCTCACCGCCCCTATAAGCTAGTCGCACAGCGGTTCCCCCATTATTTTGCATTAGCAAATTAGCATCTACATAAGTGGTACTCACATCATCCAAATAATCGGTATTGGTTTTTCGAATACCCATTTCTAGTGCAATTCTTTTGTTGGGCGATAAAGCCCATTGTATGCCACCCCCAAAAGGAATGGCAATTTGCTGTAACTTATATTCATTTCTATTTTCGTAAAAGCCCTGACCCTCGGTGCCTAACTCGGCCAGCATTACTCGGCCGCCATTTTGATCGAATGTATAGGGACTAAACTTAAAAGTACCAACCCCCAGAAAAAAATAAGGAGAAACTTTGTACTCTTCTAGATCAAATAAAATGTATTCGAAGGCTATGGAAAATTCACTAACTTTTGAAAAAAAACTGAGGTTACGATCTTTATTTTTGAGGCTTTTAGCATCAGAGCCGCCTATTTTGCCATAATTGATATCTGTTCTAATCAACATTCTATTGTTGAGCTGAAACAACATTCCTATTCCAGCAACGGCGTTTGCACTCGCCAAAGGTATTGAAGGGCTACCTAAATCACCTTTATAGCCTGTTACTCCACCGAAAAAACTCATGTAAAAATGTTGTTGAGCTTCCATCTTAATATAGCAACAAATGGCAAATAAAAAACATATTATTTTTTTAAATAACAGGTACATGTTTAAAAGTTTAAAATACTATTTTAGTTAACGAACTATTCCTCTTTTTATTTTGGCTTGTACTCAATAATTAGCACTGCATTTTCTTCGAGGCTTGCTTTGGAGCGTAGTTCGTATCTTTTATCGCCTGCTGTGATAACGATAAGTGCAGTATTAGGTGGGATACTCCCCAAGTTTTCTGCAAACATAGTGAACTCATGAAAGGTTTTTCCTTCGTCTAAATCGATGTTAAGTTCGATGGCAGTATCAGATAACTGTTGTTTATTTATGAGCAAACGGCCATTATAAAATATAGAAACACTATCGTTGTCAATAGCTCCATTGTCGTACACTTTTAAATTGATGCGAGATACACTTATCTGTAGCGTATTTTGAGTTTGTTGTTTTCTTGCATTCATCTTTTGAATTAACTGTAGTTCCGTATTACTTTCAACCGGCAACGGTGTAGTTGGTTTCATCGTGTTCGTTGCTTCATCTACCACGCCTTTTTTCGCAGAAACTGTGGTTTCTTTTTGAGGAACAGGAATTGGCTTTGGAGAAGTAGGCTTTGCTTCATCAACAGTTGATTTTTTTTGAACAGGTGGGGTTAAAATACCCGAGGTAGAGCGCTTTTGAGGTGTGGGCGCTGCATTTTTTTTACTAGCCGATTTTGGTGGTGCAGGAAAGCAAGGGGGTAATAAATTGCCTAGTTGCTGTGGTTTTGCAGATACCCGCTTTACTTCCATCAATTCGCCATCATTTAGCATAGCGCCCATCAGCGAAGAAGTAAACACCCTTCCTTTTAAAATATTTTTACCATCTGCAGAATCATTCCAAAATACCATCTTCATAAGAACATGGCTACCACTATTTTCAATAAAACGCCTCCCATATATGTACCATAGCTTGCGTTCAGGATCGTATATGCCCTCAAATGTGGCGATACAACGACTTGATTTATCAGCTAACTGATAATCATAGCTGAACCCACACAGCTTATTTCCCTTTTGTTCGATGTTGAGCTGTATAAATTCATTACTCATATTTCCTTGCCATGTGCCAACAATGTTTTGTGCAATTGTAGTTGCGAAACTATTCAACATCAAAAGCAAAAAAATTAAGTATTTCATGTGTTATAAAAGTAATAAATTTATACTTGTTGCTTTGCGGGGTTATACACATTTAACAATTTAGTAGGCATTCTTTTCTGAACTATTTTACCGATGTGAACATTCTAAGCAGCATTTCATTAATTTCTGTTGCTTTACTTAAGATCATTACATGGTTACCATTGCTGATGGCATGGGTGGGTTTTGCATATTTGAAGGGTAAGATTTCATCTTTTGTTCCATGAATATGACACAAGGGAGCAGGAACTACTTCATTGCGCCAGCCAAGGATGGCTCCAATAGCCCAACGAATAAATTGTGCGTCGCATCTTTTAATCATATCAATCAAAAGCCTTTGGTCTTCTTTACTATCAGAAGTAAACATTCTTTTAAAAACAGAAATATTCTTTAATAACCCGATGGGTAATATCTTGTGCAGATGCAACCTTTGTGCCACTCTAAATGTTGTAGGTAATTGTTTTGAGGTAGCTATGCTGCTGATTAAAATAGTAGCTGTTGGTTTTTTTGTTTTTGCAATCTCCGAAGCAATCATACCTCCCATCGACAACCCAATAAGCACAAATGGTTGTTTATCTTCTATATATTCAGACAAACGAATGGCATAATGTGCTAAGCTTTCTTTTAGCTTCGGTTTAATCCAGTGTAGATGTTTCATTTCATATCCAGCTGGTAATTTGATGTATTTAAATACTCTAGAATCTGCACCAAGGCCAGCAATGAAATAAACGTTCATCTTGTGAATGTATAAAATAAAAAAAGAATTAGAATAAACATCCAACCCTATTAAAATCAAATATTATATGAAACCCTCAATTTATAGAACAACTTATTATAATTTTAAAAAAAGGTACTTCCTGTTTTTTATATGATGTTTTAACTTTTTTTTACTTTCTTTGACTTCATCTACTTAAAATTGATATTTCATAGCTGCCATTATAAAAAAAGTTGCTAACTTTTCATTCATAATTACAAAAAATGGAACCATTGCTTGATTATTTTGGGGACCTCGATAAACATCCCCTTCAGAGAATGGCCTTCTTGGTTGGAGGCTTACTCCTTTTTTGGATCATTGAAGGCTCTATTCCACTTTTACAACTTCGATACAAAAAAACAAAAGTTAAACACGCATTGGTGAATTTCAGTTTTACCATTATACATCTGATCATACATACTTTTCTGGCCATATTGATTATCAAAATCAGCGACTGGTGTTTCACCAATCAATTTGGTATGGTGTACTGGTTTAATGTGGGCACGGCGGCTACCATTTTAATTTCGTTTTTAGTATTAGATTTTTTTGGAGGATGGCTGGTACATATCACAGAACACAAAGTACCCTTTTTGTGGCGCTTTCACCTTATTCACCATGCAGATAACAATGTAGATGTTACGAGTGGTCTTCGACATCATCCGGGCGAGAGCATTTTAAGAGGTTTGTTTTTTTTCGCAGGTATTATAGTGAGTGGTGCGCCGATGTATGCAGTGATGATTTTTCAAACAATACTCATACTGGCTACTGCGTTCACACATGCCAATATTAAATTGCCACAAAAATTAGATCGTGCGCTTAGCTGGGTATTGGTTTCACCAAATATGCACAAAGTACACCACCATTGGAAACAACCCTATACTGATACTAATTATGGTGCTGTGTTAGCCATTTGGGATCGATTATTAGGGACCTTCAGCAAATTGCAACCTTCTGACATACGATATGGATTAGACCGTTACTATCCGAACGAAAAAGATGAAGACTTTATGGCGTTGCTTAAAAGTCCATTTAAAAAACAAACAGATCATAAATAAAATATAGTAGAGTTCCTCCTGTGCACATATAACCATACTGGTATTAGCATACTAATATTTTAAAAATAAACATAGCTTATCTTCACCAAAACAAAGACTGCTGTTTGCATGAAGTCATTCCTTCAACATATTTTTAAACTCAGAAAAGATGTAGGACTAAATTTTTACTTCGCTGATTTTTGGTTTAGAAAAATTCTCCGAAAAAATGCAGACACACCTTGGGCCGTTCATCATACCAGCACTATTGTTTGTTCACAAAATATTCAAAGAGGCATCCATGTATTCCCAGGCGACTCTCCGGGTAATTATATTGAAGCTTACAACGGTATCATTATTGGTGATTACTGCAATATAGGACCGAACGTGGGTATTCTTTCTGCCAATCATAATAAAATCAATAATGCCCTTCACAACAAAGTGAATCCTATCAAAATTGGAAATTTTTGCTGGATAGGCATGAACGCCATAATACTACCTGGTGTAGAATTAGGAGATTTTACCATTGTGGGTGCAGGCGCTATAGTTAGTAAAAGTTTTACAGATGGCTATTGCGTAATCGGCGGTAACCCTGCAATAGTTATTAATCAACTAAACCAACATGAGTGCATCGAATTCAGCAAATCTAGATATGACAGCAAGCAATAGACAGAACGATTTTGGAAAAAGGTCTTCGCTACTCATCGCAAGTCATTTTTTAAAATTACTGGTTCAATTACTAATCTTATACTCGTATGCCCGCTTGTTATCTGTAGAGGAGTATGGCCGATACCAATTGATTTGGCTCTTTAGCAACCTCCTTAGTGTAATTGGTTTGTTTGGATTGCCAGCATTACTACTCTCCTATTCTCTAAGCAGTATTCAACAATGGATACAAACAAATCAGCGTTTGTTTTTCATTACGGCCTTACTATTACAGATGACCCCTATTACTGGCTTAATACTTACAAGTGAACACTTTAATATTACCGAATGGTGGTTGTTGGTGGCTATGATCTTAATTCAACATGGAAGCATCCTTGCAGAAACCATAGCCGTTAAACAACAATTAGAAAAAAGGTTGTTATTGGTAAATATTTTATACCAAATACTTTTTTTATTTGCACACATGATTATTTTTTATAAGGGCTATTCACTCAAATACTTACTGCTAGCATTGATTGGTTCGTTGATTGTTAAAATTGTGGGATTGTGGAATCCTTTTTTCGTCATTTTTACAAAATCAACTGCTGATTTATATGATCGAAAAATAGGTGAACAATGGTTGTACCTTGGATTAAATGATGTGCTAGGGGTGTTGTTTAAATGGGTTGACAAATGGTTTATACTCTACCTAGTTTCTGTAGCACAATTTGCTTTGTACTTTAATGGCTCTTACGAAATACCAGTATATTTTCTCATGTTAAGTGCAGTGGGAAGCGTGATGCTGGTTGAAATGTCGCGAAACAAAAGTAAAGCGCATCATGTGCTCACTTTTCATCGATCTGCAATGTTTCTGTCTTCTTTTGTATTTCCGTCTTTTGCCTATTTGTTGTTTTATCACGCAGAGTTATTTACACTCCTGTTTAGTGAAAAATACGAAGCAGCCATTCCCATCTTTTTTGTAACGCTTTGGGTATTACCCTTGCGCATTACCAATTTTACAGCTGTGTTACAAGTACATCAAAGAACAGATATTATCTTAAAAGGAGCTTTTTATGATTTAATGGTAGCCCTTATTTTAATGTTTATCCTATATCCTTTAGCAGGCTTACCAGGCCTAGCATTAGCCTTTGTTTTATCTACATGGATGCAGACTCTTTATTATAGTTGGCACACTTCCCTCCTTTTACAAATACCTTTAAAAAGAATATTACCTTTTACATTTTTGATTACCTGGTGGTTAATTGCAATGGCAGCAATGGGCATTAGTAAGTACTTACTTCTTAATAGCAACATAGGAGTAAAAATAATAATTGGAGCATTGCTTTGTGGGGTATTGTTACTACTGATGTTGAAGCAATATCGAAACAAATCTAATGAAAAGGATGGTGCACATCAATTAGATGAAGAGGACAATGAATAACGCGAAAAATACAAACAACCCAAAAAAGGCAACCAAGAAAAATAGTTGATCTCCATCAACCAATAATTAAATATCAAAAAACATACAAATAACACCGCCAGTATTCGATCATATTTTTTAGTAAAAAAGCCCAACACAAAAACAAATTCTATCATTGTTGCTATGAAGTAAAGTAAATAGGAAGCATTTCTATGATCAATCAGCCACTGAATAAATTGACTAAACCAATTATTAGGAGCCGATACTAGTACAGGTAAGTGTTGTTTAAGAAGGATGGCAGAAAACTGTTCAACATTAAAAAGACCGCCAGCCCTGAGTTTCCAAAGTGCAGTAGAAAAGAAAAACAAAATAAATAGGTAACGCACCATGTGTAATCTGAAATAAAAACCTTGTAGATGAGATCCGGCAAAAATGAAAGGAAAAATCATCCACGCTATAAAAACTTCAATACTCACCAAACTCATAGTAGATAAAAGGTAACAGTACATCATCGACCCAATAGCCGTAAAAATTGCTAACCATAATTGCATCTTTCCCTCTCGTACCACCGCCACATACATCACAAAAGGCAAACTGAAATACAACAAATCTAAAGTACATCTAACCCCCGAAGATTGTATGATCAACTGTTGCAAACCCGCACTCATCCATATATTACCAGTAATATCTAACTTATTTAAAAAAAACACAGGTTGCAATGCAATAAAGTGAAGGCCATGAAATATAAACCAGCATTGGTTTAACCCAAAACAAATCAGGTAAAAAGTGACTAGTTGCTTGATATGTAATTTATGGATAGGCAAGTGTACTTATTTTTTGTGGTAATCCTAGAGGCACAATCTTACTGCCATTCCATAACAGTTTGCGTTGATTGATTTGAATAGAATCAATATTGGCTTTAACAAAATACTGCAATTGATGTTGATACCACAACATAAAAGTTTTTGAATTAACATCTGAAATAAATTTACTGCCATGCATCCAGTTACCTATACCGATTTTTGAAAAAATAGATTGCATAGTGGCTTGTACAGCGGCATTTTGGTAGAGTGATAACAAGTATTTTTCTGGCATCACCAGCATTTTATCTTTCGAAATAAAGGAGTATTGGCTCATATCTGGAGATACTCCGTTGATGTTAATCTCCATCATAGTAAGGGTATCTTTCAAGTGAGCAGTCCCACTAAACATTCCATATTGATAAATTGGAGTAGCCACTACTCCCCATTTGTAATTTAAAAAAATAAAAGAGAGTATAAAAGATATAAAAACTACAAACAAAAACTTACTATGCTCGTATAATTTTTTTAAAAACATATCAAGATTTTGTTTGCATGAGATCAATGATCAAATTACTATTTTTTTAAGCTGTTGATAATGGTGGCAAATTCTATTGCAATTAAGCTGGCACCACCAACCAAACCACCATCCACATCTTCTTCCGCAAATATTTCTTTGGCATTAGACGCCTTTACACTGCCGCCATATAAAATAGAAATCGAATCTGCAATGGGTTGCCCATACTGATCGGCCAATACTTTTCTGATATGTGCATGCATTTCCTGTGCTTGTACTTTAGAAGCCGTTTTGCCAGTACCGATGGCCCAAATAGGTTCGTAAGCAATTATAAAATTTTGAATTTGATCTGCTGTCAAATGAAATAAACTTTCAACTAGCTGATTTTTAACATATTCATTTTGTGAATTGGCTTCCCGGATCTGCAATGGTTCGCCGCAGCAAAAAATAGCTTCTAGGTGATGATCCATAGCAATATCTACTTTTTGGGCTAACAGGGCGTTGTCTTCATGGTTGTATTCTCTTCGTTCACTATGCCCTATCACTACGTAACGAATGCCCATACTTTGCAACATTTCGGCACTCACTTCGCCTGTATATGCTCCGTTTTTATTAGCAGAACAATTTTGAGCCGCTACAAAAATCAACTGCTCTCCATCTAGTAATTGTTTTACGGTGAGCAGGTAAGGAAACGGCACTGCCAGTATAGCAAGTTGATTTTCATTCATTGAACTGTTAGTAGAAATTAGTGCTTTGGTTAACTCTTCGGCCTGTAACAAGCTAAGGTTCATTTTCCAATTGGCTACGGCTATTTGTTTACGCATCATTATTTTGATTGGGTTGATAAATAAATATTGTTTAACATGATTCTCTCAGTTGAAGTGAGCTCATGTCCTTTCATTTTTTTCCAGTTGTCTATATCTTGAAGAGCTTTTTCAAAGATATATTGTTCTTTCCCCCACGAAAAATGATTCACATATTTTGCGGGTATTTCTCCGAAAATATTACAGCAAACGCCTATAATGGTACCAGTATTAAAGGATGTATTAATGGCACACCTGCTATAATCTCCCATCAGTAAACCAGCTCTTTGTCCAGCAATTTCAGGCACCCTATCTGGTGCCGTAATGTATTTAACTTGTGCACCTGTATTTTTCACATTGCTATTGCTGGTACCAGCACCTAAGTTGCACCATTCCCCTATTACACTGTCGCCCAAGTAACCTTCGTGTGCTTTATTACTATAAGCAAATAGTATCGAGTTTTTAATTTCTCCGCCAACCACAGAATAAGGACCAATGGTAGTACCTCCATAAATAGTAGCACCCATTTTTACTACTGCGGCTTCGCATGCAGCAAAGGGCCCTCTAATGAGGCTACCTTCCATGATGAGGGTATTTTTTCCGATATAAATGCGTCCCTCTGTAGCATTTAAACAACACATTAAAATAGTAGCACCCGGCTCGATGAAAATTCTTTCCGGAGCAATGGCCCTTGTTCCCTCAGGAATGGGGGCCGAAATTCTTCCAGCAGTCATTATATCAATATCAGCTTCTATTGCCGCAGCATTGAGCTGGAATATGTGCCAAGGAAGGGTGATTGACATCAGGTTTGGGATTAAATCAAAATCCCCATTTTCTGCTGCAACTTTCAGTATTGATCTGAAATTTTGAAGCGTTGGTATTAAATGAGCTGGTATCACCCATCCATCTTGGCTGTGTTGTGAACCTGTATATTTCTCAATCACAGCATTTGTAAGCTGTTGCCATTTTTCAGCAATAGTGAGTATGCCTACCCTGATATCGGATACGTGACGAGTACTCGTAAATGGATATAGAAATGGGCTATATAAACTATCGTCCAAGTAAATCTTCATACTAGATAAAAGTAAGTATTTAAGGGCTGGTTTCCGCAATTTGGGTTAAACTGACTTAAAAAAAAATCCTCCCAGATAACCGGAAGGACTTTAAAGTATAATCATAAAAAACAATCTTCAGATAAAGATAAAAATCAATATCAAAGTTATTTTGCTTTCTTTTCGTAACGTTTGTTGAATTTGTCAATTCTACCAGCTGTATCCACCAACACGTTTTTACCGGTGTAAAAAGGATGTGAAGTGTTTGAAATCTCTAATTTAATAACAGGATATTCTTTGCCATCGCCTTCGTAAACGATGGTTTCTTTGCTGTCTGCAGTTGAACGGCTTAAGAAAGTGGTGTTGTTACTCATATCCTTGAAAACCACTGTTCTGTAATTCTTTGGATGAATGTCTTGTTTCATTTTTGTTGTTTTTTGTACGGATTTTGCCGTACGTGTGTTAAATAAGATGGCAAATATAGTACTTGTTGGGCAAAAAATAGCTGCTTAACCCTTCATATTTACATGTTGAAGTGCAATTCCTACATCCCAGCCCTTGCTAGCCTGAATCACATCCTGCAAATCGTCTATCTTTTTACCCGTAACTCTAATGATATCATCCATTATGGCCACCTGTACTTTAAGCCCACTATCTTTGATCAGTTTCACAATTTTTTTGGCATCTTCCTGTTTAATTCCGTTGCGAACTGGTACTTCCTGCTTAGTAACTTTTCCACTTGGATAGGGCTCTTTACTAAAGTCGTACACTTCGGCAGCAAGGCCCTGCTTCATACTTCTGCTAATAAGTACATCAATGATCTGGGTCAGTTTCATTTCACTATCTGCTTCAAGATTTACTTTAAAATCTTTCTTATTAAGATCTATTACCACATGCGAACCCTTAAAATCAAATCGGTTGGTAATTTCTTTGTTTACTACGTTGATGGCATTATCAAGAGTTTGAAGGTCAACTTTACTTACGATGTCGAATGATGGCATAATGCAATTTTTTTACAAATATAAAAAACATGGCTGGTATGATGGCAGCAATTTTTTTGAAGCTAAGGAAATGTGCCAAGGTAGTGAAAGCTTGATGTGATCATTCAAAAATATACTTTCTTGCTATAATTGCGCCGTGTGCAAAGCATCACTTAAATATTTAACCTTATTGATTGCAATAACAACAAAAAAAGATAACCAGCAACAAATATGTTATGGTTATCCTTTTAGAAAAGTTACTGGGAGGTAAATAATTAATTTTTGCTAGCCATTTTGCGTGCCATTAATATGGTGAGTAAACCTGCCAAAACAAGCCCCATTGCAATGAATTGGGCTTGAGATGCATGCAAACCTAAAAAGTCGTAGCTTTTATTGACCCTGATAGATTCTACTAAGTATCTTTCAAATCCGTTTATAACAAGATAAATACCAAAAATAACAAAGGGCGTTTTAACCTTTTTACGAATGCCCCAAAGAAACAAGAAAAGTAAGCTACACAATATGGTTTCATAAAAAGGTGTGGGAAATACTGGTTGTGGCAGCATACGATTGTGTTCGTCGGTAACACCGGGTATGATGATACCATCTTTATTTACATTTTGCGGATAGTTGTAGGCAAATACCCATGCTGGTAAAAAGCTGAGCCCTTTAAAATAAAGATGAGGTACTTTATCAAGAGCAGGATATACCCTGTCTGTTACATAAAAAGATTTACCACTGGCATCAACGATAGTTCCTTCAGTGAAATAAGAAGCTGATTTTTGTAATTGTTGTTGAAATTCACCGGGAGCAGCTTGCCGAATTTTCCCGTCTGGTTCGCTCACATAGGCGCTGTTGAATACTCCCCAATCACCGTCACCAGATATCTGGCAGCCGATTCTGCCAACGGCATAGGCGATCATTAAGGCAGGGGCAGCAGCATCTACCAGGTATTTAATTTTGATTCCCTTTTTGTATCCATACCAACAAATGGCAATCGCTGCCAAAATTAATCCTCCATAAAAAGTCAGACCACTTTGTGAAAACAGTCTACCGATAGGATCTGCCATAAATTCATCCCAATGCTCAAAGTTGTCGAATAATTTGGCACCAAGTATTCCAAAGATCAATCCCAAAATAATAATATCTCCCACTCTATCGTGCGCCCAAATTCTAACAAGTCTACTTTCTGGAGTTTTGAGTTGTTGTTTTTTCTTTTCATAATATTTGATGGCAGCCATTATAGCTGCTAATAGTAAGCCTCCCAACACAGAACCCTCAGAAGAAAAAATGTAATCCTGTGGAGGCATCGCTGAATCTTTGTGGAAGAACAACCCCAGCAATTTATATCCAAAAATAAATCCGGTAAGTCCGTTAAGAAATAATTCCATCAAACCTGCAGGTTTACCAACGGTAATCATTTCTTCTCTTGGTAGTAACAAACCAGCTTTTTCTTTTCGTTTAAGCTCTGCTGATAGTACAACAGCGGCAACAATAAAAGCCAGTGCTACAAACAATCCGAAAGTATTCAGAAAACTAAATCCCTGCCATTCTACACCAAACCAGTCTTTGAAAACGTAATATAAATTGGGATACATAATGTTGATTTGTGTTTATATGAGTTGCAATATATTGAAAGTAGCGGCAAAAAAAAACCCTCTTGCCTTTATGTACTTGCAAGAGGATAAATAGTTATTAAAGAGTGACTCATTAATTACAGTGTGCATCAAAGGCTCCGATTAAATTATCGGCGATCATCTGGGCACTTCTTCCTTCAATCATGTGACGCTCGATCATGTGCACCAACTGACCATCTTTGAACAGCGCAATAGCTGGTGAAGATGGTGGATATGGTAACAAATGCTTTCTAACCTGGTTCACCGCCTCTACATCAAAACCCGCAAAACTTGTCATAATTTGATCAGGTTTTTTCTCGCTATTGTTCACTGCCATCAATACCCCCGGTCGAGCTGTTCCTGCACTGCAACCACATACAGAATTGATCATAACAAGGGTGGTCCCTTTTGAACTCAAAACGTTTTCTACATCTTCGGCATTCAACATTTCTGAAAAACCATTTTCCGTTAACTCCTCTTTCATTGGAATTACTATCTCTGCTGGATACATATAATTATATTTAAATGATGATTTTTAAAAGTGCAAAATTAATGAGTTCTTGCGTATAATCAATCGTAATATTTCTATTCAAAATTGAACAAAACTGTCATTACGACTGATTATTAATTAAAAATATGTCATTACGTCTTTTTATTACCTATAAATTTGCCAAATTTTATCATTTTTTGAATTGGAACTCTATTTGAAGAATACTTTGAAATATCTAATTACAAACTTAAAAAAATAATGATCATGACACTTGTAAAAGTAAACAACAACATTAGCAGATCAATTGACGGAATGATGAAAGAACTTTTCAACGAATTTCCTTCTACTGTAGCTAAAACATTTAGAGAAGACGTATTGAGTTTTCCTCCGGTTAACATCGTAGAAAAAGAAGCACAATACCTTGTTGAATTAGCAGCTCCTGGCTTAGAAAAGAAGGATTTTAATCTTCAATTAGAAGCAAATATTTTAACCATCAGCGCAGAAAAGAAAGAGCAATCAACAGAGGAAAACAAGAAATTAATTCGACGTGAATTTAGTTATCGTGCTTTCAAACGGAGTTTTACTTTAGATGAAAAAATTGATGCTGAAAATATCACAGCAAAATATGAAAATGGAATTTTGAAACTCGAACTTCCAAAAAAAGAAATTCACAAAGCTGATGCAAAAGAAATCAGCATCTTATAAAAAATAGTAGCGTATATACAGTTGGTTACCTTAGTTAATTATACAAAGGTAGAAAACCGCTCCGTTCTCGGAGTGGTTTCGTTTTTACTTGCAATCTATTTTTCTTCTTGTATCAATAATATATTGAATCTTCCAACCCTTTGCCGTTCTTAATAACTGAAAAGAATTGACCCCACAATGACTCCATGTTCCATTATAGTAAAACTGATATGGGGTCCAAACAATAGCTAACGGTCCATCTACTTTGATAACTTCAAATGAAATTCTTTCATCCAAAGCACCCATAGGTGCTGCTGATATCTGCATCCCAAATGCAGCAACTTTATCTGTAACTACCAAAATAGAACCATCTTTGGCTTTCCCGATGGTTTGCATCACTGCACTATCGGCGAAACTGGCAACTGCGGCTGCACCGTCTGCTTGTTGCATAGCCGTAAACAAACCTTGTATCGTAGCCTTGATAGAATCTTCAGCAGTCTGCGATTTTACTGTGCAATTAAACATTGAGCTTAATAATAGCCAAAAAATATATTTCATGTTGTTTTATTTTATTGTTAAAAATAGCATGAGTAGCACACATCTGAATATTTATTTAACCAACCCTATAAAATGTTTTTAAATACTGCCAATGAATTGGCTATTTTTTATTGAAACAATCACCATCATCTGAAATCATTAGTACCATCAGAAAATAATTAAATAAACTACCTAATTTTTTATGAATTTAAACTTATGTAGTGTGAGCCTATACAAGCCTCTTCTTTCGATAGCACTAGATTAATACCCGATTTCTTTATAGTTACAGATAAACCAGCATACAAATCTCCTTAAAAAATAGCTACAACTTTAGTGATTGAGATGAAAAACAAAGCAGCCAGTAAAACAGTAAACAGAAAGTATGATGTTGATGTACAAAGCAATGTTTAAAATAAAGATTCGCAACAACTCAAACACCATAAAATATGAGCAAGTTAGTATCATAAAAAAAGCCATTCCTTTTCAGGAATGGCCACAAATTTGTTTACCTTTTAATTATTTGTACCCAAGTATTTTCAACATGCTTTGATAGGTTTGCTCTTTTGCGTACGTCCACTCTATGAGCTTTCCGTTTTTATCTCTCTCAATAATCACATGTTTAGGTGATGGTATCAAACAATGTTTAATGCCTCCATACCCACTGATCTGATCTTGATAAGCACCCGTATGAAAAAAGCCTACATACAATGGTTCTTTGTTAGACTCTTCTTTACCAGGATCGCTATTTTTAATTTTCGGTAAAAACACTTCGTTTATATGTTCTTCTGAATCGTAATAATCATGCCCATCGCAAGTGATTCCGCCCAGTACTACTCGTTGGTATTCGTTGCTCCATTTGTTGATGGGTAGCATCAGAAATTTTTCTCCAATTCCCCAAGTATCGGGCAAAGTTGTGATGAACGAAGAATCAATCATGTACCAGGTTTCACGGTCGTTTTGTACTTTTTCTCCAATAACACTAAATATATGAGCCATGCTCTCTCCTACAGTGTAACTTCCAAACTCTGTATAAATATTGGGCATCTTTACTTTTGCTTTTTTACAAGCAGCTTTGATATTGCCCACTATTTCGTTGATCATAAATTGGTAATCGTAATCAAAGCCCAACGAATGTTTGATAGGAAAACCACCACCAATATTAATAGAATCTAATTCTGGACAAATCTTTTTTAACTGACAATATAAGTTGATACTTTTCTGTAATTCACTCCAATAGTATATATCATCTTTTATGCCCTTATTTAAAAAGATATGCAGCATCTTTAACTGAAACTTATCTTCATTGCCCTCTATCTCATCTACATAATACTCTAATACATCTTTGGCTTTGATACCTAATCTGGATGTATAAAAAGGAAAAGTAGGTTCTTCCTCCGCTGCAATTCTAATACCCAGTTTAAAAGGCTCTCCTGTTCTAATGATACGTTTATACATGTTCAACTCTTCCTTGTTGTCTAACACCGGAATCACATTTTTAAAACCAGAGTTGATGAGTTTGGCAATTCTACTCGTATAATTCTTTTGTTTGAAACCGTTGCACACGATATGTGTATCCTTGCTAATTTTTCTGCTTTTATACAAAGAATTAATGATATCTATATCATAAGCAAAAGAAGTTTCTATGTGAATATTATGTTTAAGCACTTCTTCTACAATAAAGCTAAAATGTGAACTTTTAGTGCAATAACAATAATGATACACGCCTTCGTATTTGTGTTTTTTGAAAGCATTAGCAAACATTTGTTTGGCTTTGTTGATTTGCATCCCAATTTTAGGCAAATAGCTCACTTTTAAAGGTGTGCCATGTTTGTCAATGAGGGCTTTAATGTCTACATCATTGTACTGTAGGTAATCGTCCTGAAGCTTAAACCCTTCTTGAGGAAACTTAAATGTTTGTTGAACAAGACTGTCGTAGTTGTTAGTCATTTTCTTAAAAATGCGCTTTAGAGTATTGCAAAATATTTTTGCCTCGCAAATATATTATATAGCAAACGATTATTGTACAAAAAAAGCCATCCACTGTTGTGGATGGCCGTATAAGTTAAACTGTATGGTTGTTAATTATTTAACAGAGTTTACCAGTGTCTTAAAAGCTTCTGGCTCATTCATGGCCAAATCAGCCAATACTTTGCGGTTCAAATCGATGTTTTTTTCTGCTAGTTTATTAATAAACACACTGTATGTCATGCCTTCAGCTCTCACTGCTGCATTGATACGAGCGATCCATAAAGTGCGGTATTCGCGCTTTTTCAATTTACGGCCAACGTAACTATACGTTAAACCTTTTTCCATTACGTTTTTAGCAACGGTGTACACATTTTTACGCTTACCATAATAACCTTTGGCAGCTTTTAATATTCTTTTGCGGCGAGCCCTGCTGGCTACTGCATTTACTGAACGTGGCATATTTTAATTTTTTTAAAGTTAATAGTTGATAAAATTTTCCGTTTTGTTAAAGGTTCAATAAACGCTTCACAAAAGGAACGTGCGAAGGTGGTATTTGACCATCTATACGCATACCACGCTTGCGCTTGGTTGATTTTTTTGTGAGGATGTGGCGTTTGAACGCTTTCTGGTGAACAATTTTACCTGTACCGGTAACTTTGAAGCGCTTTTTTGCGCTACTGTTGGTTTTAACCTTTGGCATTATATAACTTATTTCTAGTTACTCCCTGCTGGCGCCCCAAACAGATGGGAACTTTTAGAGCCTTGTGGGAAATGAATAAATAAAAAGATTGCTCTTTTCGGGCGGCAAAGGTAAGGAATTTATACACATCATTCACAGCAATCTTTCCTACTGCTAAAAATACTTTAATACACAGCATAGGGTGAGCCAATGTTAAACACAAAAGGTAGCGTGGGTAATTTTTTACAATTATTTAATTGCAAAGAACCACTGTTTTTGAAAAAATAGGGAACAGCACTAGCAGAATTTCATTTTTTATTCCCCCATCTTTCCTTTAGTTTTATCGTTGCAACTGCCATCTATCCAAAAATTCAATTGTAAGTCAACACTTTAGCGCATGGAAATCATTCAAAAATCTACTAAGAAAAGTAAACTTACCCTTTACATACTCATTGCCATGGCCTTGGGTATACTTGCAGGGTATTATGTACATGAAAATTATAGCACTGAAACGCAAAATACATTTGCTACCAATGCAAAATTACTCACCACCATATTCTTACGATTGGTGCAGATGATCATAGCACCAATTGTATTTGCCACACTGGTGGTAGGAATTGCCAAATTGGGAGATATGAAAACAGTAGGTCGCGTGGGCGGAAAGGCTATGATCTGGTTCATTCTGGCATCTCTGATTTCGTTGGCACTGGGACTTATTTTAGTGAACTTATTAAAACCAGGAGTTGGGGCAGATATTACCAGCACAGACCCGAATGCACTTAAAGAACTGTTAGAAAAATCACAAGGGTTTTCTTTACAAAAATTTGTAGAGCATGTAGTACCTAGGAGCGTAATTGAAGCAATGGCCACTAATGAAATTCTCCAATTGGTAGTTTTCTCTATATTTTTTGGGATAGCACTCACCGCCATTGGTAAAAAAGGTGAACCCATCATCAACGCATTAGATTCTATTGCACATGTGGTGCTAAAGATGGTTACCTATGTAATGTTTTTAGCACCTGCAGGTGTTTTTGGAGCAATGGCTGCTGCAATTGCCAAAAATGGCTTAGGTATACTGGTTACTTTTGGCTGGTATATCGGCGATTTTTATCTGGGGCTGTTGATATTATGGCTGTTGTTGCTTGGAGTTGGATACCTAATTTTAAAACATAGGCTAAGAATTTTATTAAAAAGAATTGCCACTCCTATGTCAATTGCCTTCAGTACAGCCAGCAGCGAAGCTGTGTATCCGAAATTGGTAGAGGAAATGGAACGTTTTGGATGTAACAACAAAATTGTAAGTTTTGTATTACCCTTAGGTTATTCATTTAACCTAGATGGTAGTATGATGTACATGACTTTTGCTAGCATGTTTATAGCACAAGCGTATAACATTACGGGCATCACTGAAGATGTATCCCAACAAATTTTAATGTTATTGGTTTTCCTCATTACTAGCAAAGGCATTGCAGGTGTTCCAAGAGCCTCATTGGTGGTAGTATTAGCAACTGGAGCCATGTTTGGTATTCCACCAGAAGGAGTTGGATTGATATTGGCTATCGATGTTTTTTGTGATATGGGTAGAACCATGACGAATGTTCTAGGTAACGCATTAGCAACTGCTGCAGTTAGTAAGTGGGAAGGGCAGCTAGAACACGGGGAAGCAATTGATGCTGCGTAAAATAATTATCAATACAACTGAGCAAGAATTATTGATTAAAGCATCCATCGCCGTGAGTTACATTAGCAGTAAGACGTTCACTATTTTGAGATAAAAAATAAATAATAAAGGGCCTCTAAAATAGGGGCCCTTCAATTTATTTCAAATATGATACTGATTACTTATCCAGCGCATCTTTCTTTTTTTGAATTTCTGCTGCTTTAGTAGGATTCTTTTTGTAATTATACACTTCTACCATACTCAACAACATTTCAGTATAAGCGCCTTTTTGAGCCCCCTTTAATGTAGGCTGTGCATCAAAATAAATACTAGCTTTATTTGCATACGTTAAAAACTCATCCATTTGCTGATTTGTTTTTGCTACTAAGTCTGCTTTTTTCTTCACGTCTTCGGGCTTTGTACCTTTCATTATATTAGCAGCAATGCTGAGATCGGAGCTCAGGTTGTACAAGTGTTTAGTAAGCAAAACTGTAGCATCATTGCCTTTGTCGTTCTCAATAGCGGCTTTAAGAGTAGCAGTTAACTTTTCTTTCATGGCCGTTTGATCTCCTTCTTTTGCATCTCTTCCCCAAATAGCATTGTACATTTCAATAGAATAGTTATAAGGCACTACAAAGTTTTTTGGATTTTTTGACATTACTTCTTCATATTTAGCAAACATAGTAGCTTGGTCTGCTTTATCTCTCATGGCATCCAACTCTAACAAATACCAATAATCGTTGTTGGGATACAATTGTTTTCCTTTTTCAATAATGGCCTGTTGGTTAACCTTATCCTCTCTTTTGGTGTAAAGATCAGCTAAATATTCGTACACCTCTAAATAGTTTTCGCCCGAAACATTGGCGTCTGTGAGCATTTTATAATAAATCACAGTTTGCTCTTCATTTTTTGACTGCATGGCAGAAATAGCCGTGTTCAACACCAAGGAGGTATCTAGTGGATATAGAATAATATTATTGTATGTATAATTTTTTGACAAAATAAAATCTTTTGTTTGCAAGGCATATTTAAAAGAATTAAATGCTTTGTCGTATTGTTTTTCCTTAAAGTAACGAGCCCCCAAATCGAACATACCTAAATAGATATCCAGATAAGATTGGTACCCTTCAAACTTTAAACGGATGTCGTTTAAGTCTAACTGCTGGTACTTTTTTAAAGCTTCAAAAGATTGTGTTTTTAAATCGAATGCTTCGTCTGAAGGTGTGGAAGCATCTAAAGACAGCGCATTGTATACCCGGGCTTTAAAATACCAAGGATCCGATTTAGTAGCTTGCTTTGGATTGGCTACTACTGCATCTACGGCAGTTTTAGCTTCTCTGTATTGACTTTTTTCGAGAAGTTTATTTACATCCTCTAAAGTTTGGGACATGGCGTTGATACTGCACAAAAACAGCATCGACACAATAGAAATTTTGATCATGTTGCTCATTTTTTTTTGATGGTCTAAAGATAAAGAGTTTCTAATAAAACTAAAGATGATTTAGGGTTCAAATTTTCATACTATTTTTTTCATGATGTTCAATTATTCATATTTTTTTAACAATGGCAGATTGTTGCTAAATTTGGCTATATTTTATTTTGATTAGCCAAGAAACCATACAAAAAATTCAAAACAGTGTTGATATTCTCGACATTGTTGGCGTTTATGTAAAACTTAAAAAAAGAGGGGCTAATTATTTAGGTTTATGCCCATTTCATAACGAAAAGTCTCCATCGTTTACCGTATCACCTACCAAAGAAATTTACAAATGTTTTGGATGTGGTAAAAGTGGCAATAGCATCAGCTTTTTGATGGACCTAGAAAAGTACAGTTATGTAGAAGCATTGAGATGGTTAGCCAATAAGTACAATATTGAAATTGAAGAAACGGCTACCAGTCCCGAATTTAAAATTCAGCAGCAAACTTCAGAAAGCCTTTTCATCATCAACCAGTTTGCCCAGAAATTTTTCAGTAAAACACTTTTTGAAACTGCTGAAGGAGAAGATATTGCTTTGAGTTATCTCAAAGAACGGGGCTTCAGAGAAGACATCATAGAAAAATTCCAAATTGGTTACAATCCAGAAGCAAAAGACAGTTTTACAAAGGCTGCTACCGAAGCTTTGTACAACCCAGACCTATTACTAAAAACGGGTTTGGTGGTACAGCGAGAAGATAAGCTACAAGACAATTACAGAGGTAGGATCATTTTCCCCATTCACAACCCCAGTGGAAAAATTTTAGGTTTTGGAGCCCGTATCATCAAAAAAAACGACAAAGCGCCCAAATACATTAATACGCCAGAAAATGAAATCTACGTAAAAAGTAAAATCCTCTATGGTGCTTATTTTGCCAGGTTGGCCATTGATAAAGCAGACGAATGTTTGTTGGTTGAAGGTTATACCGATGTGGTGAGCCTTCACCAAGCAGGCGTAGAAAATGTAGTGGCAAGTGGTGGTACATCGCTCACCACAGACCAACTAAGGCTGATTAAAAAATATTGTAACAACCTCACCATTGTGTACGACGGTGATGGGGCTGGAATTAAAGCAGCATTGCGTGGATTAGATCTGGCGTTGGAAGAAAGATTAAACGTGAAGTTGGTACTGATTCCAGATAATGAAGATCCGGATAGTTATATAAACAAAGTTGGGGCAACAGCCTTCAAAGAATTTGTAGCAACTAATAAAAAAGATTTTATTCTTTTTCAGTTAGAAGTAGCACTGAAGGATGCTGGAACAGACAGCGCTAAAAAAGGTGCAGTTGTAAACCAGGTGGCAGAAACCATCGCCCGCATCAACCGTGCAGAAGATTTTACTCGTAGGCAAGATTATATTAAGCAGGTTTCGGAATTATTGAAGATAGAGGAAAACGGAATGAATGCCCTGGTGAATAAAATCATCCGGGATAAAATAAACAAGGAAGAAAACAAACAAATTCCTACTACTCCAAACAACAATGTTGGTATAGAGGGCATCGCAGATTTACCAGATCCATCTGAGGAACTGCTTTTTAATAAAGATGAGCAAAATGAAAAGGCCCTGCTAAAATGCCTGATTGAGTTCGGGCAAAACATATGGGAATCTAATACCAATGTAGCAGATTATCTACTAAAGGAAATAGAAGATAACGAATTGGATGTAATGATTGAAAATCAAACACTGTTACAAGCCCTTTTACTTTACAAAGAATTATATAATACAGGAAAATCACCCAACGAAAAAAGTTTTTTATATCTCGAAAACAGAACCATCAGTGAATTTATAATTCAATTGATGAGCAACGATGTAGAAATAAGTCCGAAGTGGAAGGAAAAATATGAAACACATATACCAACGAGGGCTGAATTATTTAAAGAAGAAATCATTTCATGTTTAAATTATCTGAAGCTGCGAAAAATTAAAAAGATGATCAATGAAAATCAGATGGAATTACTACATAATACAAACCCCGAAGATCAGTTACTCATATTACAAACCCACCAGCACCTAAAACAAATAGAAATACAACTTACTCAAAACCTAGGCACTGTTATTTACAAATAATGCATAGCATACAAACATCATTACACTTTTTGTGATAGTTAATGATAGCAAGTTTTATGAACATGCATACACATTTGCTGAGAATAGCACCAAGTAACCTTGTAAAATTTCCAATAAAAAAATAGATACATTTATAAGCTCTCTATATAACTTCAACTTGGTTGCGAAGGCTGGTTTTATCCATTGGTTGAAGGGCACACTTCTTAAATTTCATTGCAATCCAACAAGTGTCTAAGGTAACGAGGCATTCAGGTTCGTAACCAAAACTGCAAATCATATCCCAGTTTTCGTGTCGGCACAAATCACTGGCAATTTTTGCTGCTGGTTTTGGGTAAGCTATCCAGAATTTTCCTTCAGATTGCATAGCAGGCGCTACGTCTATTACAATATCGGTGAGCTGTTTGCGGCTTACCGCGAACACGAGTGCAAAATCTATCTTTCTATTTCTTAACAAAGGTGTAACGCTTTTGCAAAAAGAAACTTTTGCAAACTGCTTTTCGATAGATGATGGCAAACCCTGAATAAGAAGATTTTTTTCTTGAGCGAGTTGTAATTTTTCTAACACAGTTTCTAATGCCATACTACACTTAAGGTTAAAACGTAAAGTAGAATGTCAAGTTAATGATCATAACCTAATATTTAATAAAAATATGATCATTATATGACTTTTTAGGACTGTAAAGATACATTGAATAGATGGGTTTTCCTATTATTTTAGCCTTATCAGCAACATTATTGGCCATTTTAACTACTATTGTTCATTATGATAGCGCTAGATATAATTTTCTATTTTAATATATTGTAACGGCTCCCATGATTTTAATGAAATCGCTTATTTTATTGGTGCAGCGTTTGGGACCCATAATAGATTTCCAACGGCAGAATATGGGTTGAAGTTGGCATTGGCTGCATTATTATTGTAAGTACCCACCATTTATAGGATGATTATTACAAGCAGCAATACATAAAAAACTTTAGTAGAGAGAGTAGAAGGACTTTATGATACGACCTTTTTTACCATATTAATGGCCTTTCGTTGTATCAGAAAAAACGAAGCTCAGAATATAAGATAGCGGCAGTAATTAAAATTCTTTTTGATTGCGCGACTTTCGTTTGTCGCGGTACTTAAAAATTGGAATACGGCTTTCAACACCGCGAATCAATCTTCCAATATTTTTCTGATGGGTAAATATCACAAGAAATGCCACGAATAGCGCGAAAACTCTATATAGTACTTCATGTTCGTTCCAAATCCAAAGCACACTAATAGGCAACATAGCTGCAGCTAAAATTGAACTAAGTGACACGTATCTAGTTAGGTAGAGTACCAATAAAAAAACGCCCACACAAGTTCCAGCCACAATTGGTTGCATGGCTAACACCATTCCAAATAAAGTAGCCACTCCTTTTCCACCTTTGAATTGGGCGAAGATGGGAAATATATGACCCAACACTGCGGCCATTCCCAAACCGATGATTAAATTTGTTCTTTCCAACTCGTTGTCGCCATCCGCATAAAAAGGAATAATTACATACAAAGAAGACGCCAATACACCTTTTAAAATATCAACAATCATTACAATAGTACCATAACGCGAGCCCAACACCCTAAAAGTATTGGTAGCACCCATATTTCCACTACCATAATGGCGGATATCGATACCGAAAAATTTTTTGCTTATAATTAATGCCGTGGGTATTGAACCAATTAAATAAGCAAATATTATCAACAACAATTCTATCATCCTTGGTCCCTTTAGTTGAGTATTTACAAATATAAGGGGAAAATAC
Source organism: Ferruginibacter sp. (assembly GCA_040882445.1). Taxonomy (GTDB): domain Bacteria; phylum Bacteroidota; class Bacteroidia; order Chitinophagales; family Chitinophagaceae; genus Ferruginibacter. The sequence continues at coordinate 32,945 of JBBEBH010000061.1, forward strand.
TCAACAAAAAACTTGCAAAAAAACCTTGGCAACATCACCCTTTAATAGAAGCCGCTATACATATCCAGTTATTCCTATGTCTTATTTTTTGGATATTAAAACCAGCCTCTAATATCTTTTTGCTAATCAACCATTCGTCAGATAACAGTAATCCGCTAAACAATATGATGGTATCAGCTTTAGATGCTTCGTAGATCAATGGCAGGTTACTAATGATCACATTCAAGTTAATATTTGCCAAGATAATATCGGCTTTAAATGGAGCCATCATGGCTTCTGCCAGTTGCAAATGGATATGTTGGCAATTGTTGGAAACAATATTTTCTGTTGCATTGTTGATACTCCAGTAGTCGTGGTCGATGGCCAATAATTTGGTAGCGCCCATTTTTTCAGCCAAAATAGCCAATACACCTGTTCCAGTTCCAAAATCTATAACTGATTTTTGAGTAAAATCTAGTTCCTGCATAGCTTCTATCATGAGGTAAGTAGTGGCATGGTGGCCTGTTCCAAAACTCATTTTTGGAGTAATGATCAAATCGTGGGTAACTCCTTTAATAGGTGGGTGAAAAGATGCCCTGATAACAGCAAAATGGTGAACCTGCACTGGTTCAAAGCTCTGCTCCCAAGCGGCATTCCAGTTTTGTTGCTGCACATCTTTAATATCATAATTTATTTGAAACATTTGCATTACACTGGCAAGCACTTGTTCATCAAAGGCATCAGCAGGAATAGAGATATTTGTGCACGCTCCTAACTCTTCTGCCCCCTCATACCCTTCATTCATAAGTAGAGCAATGATCATTTGTTTGCTTGCATCTGATGCAGTGAACGAAACGGTTTTATAAATAGTTGTCATGATGTGCTATGTAATAAAACTGCCCTTCAAGAAGGGCAGTTTTAAAATGGTATTTTTTTTTAATTATTCATTTTCTTGTTGCGGCATTTACGAGGCCTCTGGTTTTGGCATCAATGCTTTTCTGCTTAATTTAAATTTACCTGTTTTTTGATCTACTTCCAGTAATTTAACTTTTACTTTATCGCCTTCTTTGAATACCCCGTTCATAGATTCTAAACGCTTCCAGCTGATTTCACTGATGTGCAACAATCCTTCTTTTTTAGGCAAGAATTCTACGAAAGCACCAAATTCTTTGATGCTTTTCACCGTTCCTTCATAAGTATCACCTACTATTGGAGCAGCAACTAACCCATTCACCCAAGCCAAAGCTTTATCGAGGCTAGCTTTTTCCTTAGAAAAGATACTTACTTCACCAGCATTATTTACTTCTTCAATATTGATAGTCGCACCCGTTTCACGTTGTATTTCCTGAATCACTTTTCCACCTGGCCCGATTACTGCACCAATAAATTCTTTATCGATGATAATCTTCACCATTCTTGGAGCATGTGGTTTCACTTCCTCACGTGCAACGCTAATACAGACATCCATTGCATTTAAAATATGCAAACGGCCATTGCGGGCCTGCGCCAATGCAGCTCTCATAATATCCATGCTTAAACCATCTACTTTGATATCCATTTGTACACCACAAATACCATCCCGGGTACCGGTTACTTTAAAGTCCATATCACCTAAATGATCTTCATCACCCAGAATGTCGGTTAATACAGCAAACTGATCTGCTTTTTTAATCAAACCCATAGCAACCCCACTTATTGATTTTTTCAGCGGAACACCAGCATCCATTAAAGCCATAGATCCCGCACAAACGGTGGCCATTGAAGAAGAACCGTTGCTTTCCAAGATATCGCTCACCACCCTAACGGTGTAAGGATAATCACTGCCAGGCATCATTTTCTTCAAAGAGCGCATCGCTAAGTTGCCATGCCCTACTTCTCTACGCCCAACACCACGCATCATTTTTACTTCGCCAGTGCTAAATGGAGGGAAATTATAATGTAGAATAAATTTGGTGTATTCAGATTTGAAAGCACTTTCTACCAACAATTCATCTAGAGGAGTACCTAAGGTAACCGTAGTAAGTGATTGAGTTTCACCTCTAGTAAATAAAGCAGAGCCGTGAGGCGAAGGCAGTGTGTCTACTTCCATTTCGAGTGGACGAACATCTTCGGTACCGCGGCCATCTAAGCGTTTGCGATCGTTTAAGATCATATCTCTTACCACGTAATATTGCAAATCGCCAGTATAAACACCTATCAATTTTTTATCTTCGTCTGGAAGCTCTTCTCCTAAAAATGTCACTACTTCTTCGTGTAATGCTTTGAAGGCATCGCTTCTTTCATGTTTTCCGGATGCTGCTGAAGCAATGGCATACATTTTATCTTTGGCAAAAGCACTAATTTTTTCGTTTAGCGCTTCGTTACGGTAAGGCTTTTTGTAGTCTCTTTTTGTAGAAACCCCAACTAGTGCACGCAATTCTTCTTGTGCTTTTACTTGCAACTTGATGGCATCGTGTGCCTTCTCGATGGCTACAATAAGATCTTCTTCTTGGCACTCCATACTCTCGCCTTCTACCATCATAATATTTTTGTCGGTAGCCGCTATGATGAATTCCATGTCAGACCCTGCCAATTCAGTTCTGCTAGGATTAACGATATACTCACCATTTTTACGAGAAATACGTACTTCTGAAATAATTTCTTGAATCGGAATATCAGACACCGCTAATGCTGCAGATGCAGCCAAACAAGCTAGTGAATCTGGTAATACTTCATTGTCTGATGACAATAAAGATACCAACACCTGTACATCGCATAGGTAGTCTTCCGGAAAAAGAGGACGCAAAGCTCTGTCTATAAGACGGGAAGTTAAAATTTCGTAATCATTCAAACGAGCTTCTCTCTTAAAAAAAGATCCTGGTACACGACCAGCTGAAGCAAATTTTTCTTGATAATCTACTGACAAAGGGAAAAATGACTGACCATCTCTGGGTTCTTTGTTTGCCACCACGGTAGCTAAAAGTATACAGTTGCCTTGGCGAACAGTAACGGATCCATCGGCCTGTCGGGCCATTTTACCTGTTTCGATGGTAACCATGCGGCCCCCACCAATGTCGAAAGTGATTGATTTTGGATGTAATAATGACATGTATTAATTTTTTATCCCACTAATGCGGGTGCAATGAAAGTAAGTATGTATAACGAATAATTCCCAACAGCAAAAAACAGTTGGGAATAATTCAGCTTACATATAATAATATTTTATTTACGGAGACCTAATTTCTCGATCAAAGCTCTGTAACCAGTAAGGTCATGTTTGCTAAGGTAAGTGAGTAAACGCTTACGTTGACCAACCATCATCATCAATCCCCTTTGTGAAGAGAAGTCTTTTTTGTTGATCTTCAAGTGATTAGAAATGTGATTGATACGCTCTGTGAGTATCGCCACCTGGCCTTCAATAGAGCCTGTGTTGGTAGCATTGCCACCAAAGTTTGTGAAAATAGTTTCTTTTCTTTCTTTTGTTAAATGAGACATTTCTTTGTTTTTTAAAACGGTTTTGTTTTAATTTCTATTATAGTCGGTTGCAAAAGTAGCATAAAAAATGTTATCATCAGCTCATTATATCAAATAAACTGGAATTTTTGAGTTGATTTGTTTAAAATGTCATTTTTTTAGGATACATGAACTCTCTTTATCTAAATAAAATGCTCCCGTTGCTTAAAAAGTTATTAAAACTTTCAAAAGAAGCCTCCTTGCTGAGACATTGATTAAAAGGTACTTGATTAACAGCTATGATAAAACATTTATAAAGGGGCCAAGGTTAGTATAATTTAATTGATTATATGCTATTGAAATGAACGATTATAGAAAAAACTTTTATGCTTAAAAAGTATTTGGAATGAGCTAATTAATGTGAAAATAATTAGCACAGCACATGGTAGGGTAAAGATGTTAAGTGTACCCATTTTATTGTAAATTCTTTAAATTAAACCTAATTTGCCAATATGATAACCCACATGAATTCATACGAAGCAAATGTTAAAAGAGAACTCAGGGCTTGGCAGCGCCAGATGCAAAAAAAGCCGAACTTTTTAAACAGATTCACTAAAAAAATTCAGGTAAAGATCAACCACTTCATTCCAGAAAAAGTTCATAAGGCCATTACTGCTACCATCAAACAAATGATTAGAGGAGTGTTGTTTGGCGCAACATTGGCCACATCCAAACCCGAAACCATTCAATCGCTCCAAATTACAGAAGCAGTTTTGAAGGAGCGCATTGAAATGTATAAAAAATCGGCAGCAGCAGAAGGAGGTATCACAGGAGCTGGTGGTATTTTAATGTCGTTTGCAGACTTCCCTATACTGATTGGTATAAAAATGAAAATGTTATTCGATATCGCTTCAAAATATGGATACGATGTATCAGATTATAAAGAAAGGTTGTACATACTGCAGGTTTTTCAACTTGCATTTAGCAGTGCTCAACACCGAAACAAAGTGTACCAAGAAATGACCAACTGGAACCAAAAAGCAGCCACCTTACCAGAAGACATACATCAATTCGACTGGCGAAATTTTCAGCAAGAATACCGAGATTACATCGACCTAGCCAAATTGGCACAGATGATACCGGTTGTGGGCGCTGCTGTGGGGCTGGTAGTAAATTACAGACTCTTAAAAAAGCTGGGAGAAACGGCCACCAATGCCTACCGTATGCGGCTAAACGAAGATGGCCTTTTGTAACCAGCACCCCTCTTGTGTATTCTGTAGTTTTTATTCCCAAAAAAATGCAGCACATTTGCTATATGGAAATAGGCTTTGCCATTATTGGTTGTGGTAGAATAGCAAAAAGGCATGCAGAGCAGATTGCAAAAATAGGCAAACTGGTTGCGGTATGCGATGTGGTGGAAGCATACGCCCACGAGTTGGCAAATGCTTACCATGCAAGGCCATATACTTCCATAGAACAACTGCTCAAAAATGAGCCAAGTGTAGATGTGGTAAGCATTTGCACACCCAACGGGTTACATGCAATGCATAGCATTCAAAGCCTTCAGGCACACAAACATGTTTTGTGCGAAAAACCATTGTGTACCTCAGTTGCAGATGCAAATAAAATGATGGAAGCCGCACGCCAAGCAAATAGGCAATTGTATGTGGTGAAACAAAACAGGTACAACCCACCCGTGGTAGCCGTAAAAGAATTGTTGCAGAAAAATAAGCTGGGGAAAATAAATTCTTTTCAAATCAATTGTTTTTGGAACCGTTCACACCATTATTATGATAATAGCTGGAAAGGAACCAAACTATTGGATGGCGGCACCTTGTTTACTCAGTTCAGTCATTTTATAGACCTACTCTTTTGGATGCTTGGGGATGTAAAAGACATTAAAGCGATTGCCCGAAATTTTGAACATCCCTCCATCGAAATTGAAGATACTGGGGTGGTATTAATTGAAATGCTCAATGGGGCCATCGGCACTTTGAATTACACTGTAAACAGTTACAACAAAAATATGGAGGGATCTTTCACCATTTTTGGTGAACTCGGCACCGTAAAAATTGGAGGAGAATACCTCAACGAATTAGAATATCAAAACATTGAAGGTATTACCCTTAGCAACCTCAGTAGTGGTAACCCGGCCAACAGTTATGGCTTTTACCAAGGTAGCATGAGCAATCATAATAAAGTATATGAACACTTATTGTTAGCATTAAACAATTCGGAACATGAGTTTGCAAGTGCCTTTGAAGGCATGAAAACAGTAGAAATTATTGAAAAAATTTATTCACAAACATCGCATTGAAAAAAATCATTCATGTTGTAGGAAATCGTCCTCAGTTCATCAAACTGGCGGTATTGCACAAAGCACTGCAAAGCACCCAGGCGTTTACGCAAGAAATACTGCACACCGGACAACATTTTACTTATGAAATGAATGAGTTGTTTTTTAAGCAACTGCACATTCCGCCACCAGATGTAAATTTTCAGATTCAACATACATCGTCTAATCAGTTTATCGGACTGGCCGCGGATGCCATTCAAGAAAAAATTAGCAAAGAAAAAAATGCCATATTGATGTTATATGGAGATACCAACACTACCCTAGCCGGGGCTTTGGCCGCACAGCGAACCAACGTTCCAATTGTTCATTTTGAAGCGGGCGTGAGAACCGCCGACAAAAGTATGCCTGAAGAAATAAATAGGATATTGACCGATCGGTTGGCCGCTGTGAACTATTGTTGCACTCAACAAAACCTTCAACAATTAAAAGCGGAAGGATATGGAAAAAGTATCGCTTGCGAAACCCTGTTTACCGGTGATTTGATGCTAGATGCATTTTTACAAATTGCAGCAGCTACCGCCCCAATTAAACTTCCAAACAATTACATTCTTTGTACCATTCACCGGGCTGCCAACTTAGAAGACCGACAAAAATTAAGCAACATTATTGAAGCGTTGAATGAATTACACGCCGAAATACCCGTGTTGATGCCTATGCATCCACATACACAAAAAAAACTAGCAGCATATCATTTGAATACAGAGTTTATTGTAGTGCCTCCGGTAGGTTATCCCGAAATGAAGCAACTGTTGGCTAATGCCAGCTTATTAATAACAGACAGTGGAGGTGCCAGCCGCGAAGCCTATTTTATGAAAAAATTATCCGTCATCATAATGGATTCTCCTTTTTGGCCAGAGATCATAGAAACAGGTTGTAGCTTACGCGCCGATGCAGACACAAGCATCATCAAAGCAGTGGTAAAAAGCACAACTCTGCTTCAACCCAATTTTGAATCTGCCATTTTTGGAAATGGCACTGCAGCAAAGAACATCACAGATCACCTGCTCAGCTATTTCTAAACCTGCAAATTTTATTATCTTGTTGACTTAACACAATGATTGCAAAAAAAATTACTGTTTCTGTTATATCAGATCTTACCACCGACCAGCGGGTGATACGCATTTGCAGTACCCTACAACAAATGGGTTTTGATGTTAGAGTATTTGCCCGTTCACTTTCAAACAGCTTGCCCTTAGATGAATATCCTTTCAAGGCCACCCGTATCTATTGTACATTTAAAAAGGGTGTTTGGCAATATGCAGAATTCAATATCAAATTATTTTTTCGGTTAATTTTTTGTAAAACAGATTACTTGTTGGCCAACGACCTAGATGTACTTTTGCCAAATTTTCTACTGAGTAAATGGAGAAGGAAAAAAATATTTTATGATACCCACGAGTATTTTACAGGAGTTCCTGAATTGCGCAAGTCAGCTTTTAAAAAGAAGATCTGGAAAAAATTAGAAGACTCTATTTTTCCAAAGCTGCCCATTGTATATACCGTAAATGAGTCTGTGAAAAAAATATACGAAAAAGAATATGGCAACCCAATAACAGTGATCCGAAATGTGCCGATCACAGAAAGCATAGAGCCAAAAAAAATGCCTCCAAACTGGGAAGGAAAATTCATTTTACTGATGCAAGGAGCAGGTATCAACCAGGGACGCGGCGGAATGGAATTGTTAGAAGCCATGCGATATTTAGATCATCAATTTTTGCTGGTATTCATAGGAGGCGGTACATTGTGGCAAAATATTAAACAACAAAGATCAGCTTGGAAATTAGAAGACCGGGTAGAAATGATTGAGAAAATACCACCAGCACAATTAAAGCAATACACGTCTTTAGCGCACTTAGGCTTTAGTTTAGATTCCTTTGATGATGTTAATTATTTGTTTAACCTTCCAAACAAAATTTTCGACTATATTCACGCTAATGTTCCACTTATTGCTACTGCTATACCAGAAGTAGAAAAAATTATCAAACAATTTGACTGTGGTATCTGTTTAGAAACATTGGAACCTACAATCATTGCCGAAACGGTACAAGGATTGTTTTCTGACAAAGAACATTATCAACGCTTAAAAACAAACTGTGTAACCGCAGCCAAGGAATTGTGCTGGGAAAACGAATCAGAAAAATTAAAAGCTATTTACCAACCTTATTTGTGACCAACAAACATTTACATATCGTAGCATTAGATGTGCCCTACCCAGCAGATTATGGAGGCGCCATCGAAATGTTTAATAAAATAAAATGGCTGCATCATTTCGGTTATAAAATATATCTGCATTGCTTCACTAGCAAAAGGCCTCCGCAAGATATGTTAGATGATTATTGTGAAGAAGTATTTTACTACAGCAAAAAACCTTGGTCGAGGATGAAAGAATGTTTTCTTCCATACATCGTTCGATCTAGATCTAGTAAGCATTTATTGACGAATCTACTGAATGACGATTACCCCATTTTATTAGAAGGTATTCATTGTACTTATTTCCTCCACGTTGGCGCGTTGAAAAATAGAAAAGTTTTTGTACGCCTACACAATACTGAATTTAATTATTATAATAAGTTAGCTGAAAATGAATCGGATGTTTTCAAGAAAATGTATTACCGCATCGAGAGCAAATTACTACAGCGGTATGAAAGAAAATTAGCCGACAAAGCCATTTTTCTGGCAATGAGTAAAACAGATGAAGCTCTTTACAAAAATAAATTGAAGGCGAAAGATGTTCGTTTTCTTCCTCCTTTTGTAGGCTGGGAAAAAGTGGCAGAGCCCGTGGGAAAAGGAAGTTTCTGCTTATATCACGGAAATTTAGCAGTAAACGAAAATGAAAAAGCGGCCAGTTGGTTGCTTACCAATGTTTTCAACGACATTGATATCCCATTGGTGATTGCAGGGAGTAATCCGTCGGAGGAATTGGAAAAACTGGCTCATGTTAACAACAATACTTGTTTGGTATCGAACCCCTCGGAAAAAGAAATGCAGGATCTGATCGGTAAAGCACAGATCAATATTTTACCCTCATTCAATAATACAGGCATCAAATTAAAGATCATCAACGCGTTGTATACTGGCCGTCATTGTTTGGTAAACCCTGCGGCACAGGAAGGGGCTGGCATTGAGAATGTTTGTCATGTAGCCACCGATGCCCATTCGTTTAAAGAGAAAGCTGCTGAGTTGTATGGAGAGGTTTACAATGCTAACGATGTTGCCCGTAGGCAAGAACTGCTCAACAACCGTTATTGCAATGAAAAAACGGCCATTCAATTAATTAGCTGGCTACACTAGCATTGTCCCACACTTTATTTTTTTCTGTTTTTATGGTTCGGGAGGGATATTTATTGATCACCATGTAATCGTGTGTGGCCATTACAATAGAAGTACCATAATCTTTGCAAATATGAAAAAGCAACTCCATAATTTCATCACTAGTTTCTGGATCTAGGTTTCCGGTAGGTTCGTCTGCCAAAATAAGCTTTGGCGAATTGAGTAAAGCACGGGCAATGTCGATACGCTGTTGCTCTCCACCACTGAGTTCAAAGGGCATCTTAAAGCCCTTGGATCTAAGATTCACTTTATCTAATACATCAGCAATTTTTTCATCCATCAGTTTTTCATCTTTCCATCCGGTGGCTTTGAGTACAAACTTTAAGTTGTTGTTCACATTACGGTCTGTCATTAGTTGAAAATCTTGAAACACCACACCCAGGTTTCTGCGAAGAAATGGAATGGTTTTCCAAGTGAGTTCCCGCAGGTTATAACCTACTACCCAACCTTCGCCTTCCGTAAGTTCTAAATCACCGTACAAGGTTTTCAATAAACTACTTTTTCCGGTACCCGTTTTTCCAACGAGGTACACAAATTCTGCTTTTTCTACTGATATATTTACATCACTCAAAATCAAACTTTGACTTTGATAAATATTTACATTTTTTAATTCTATGATATTTTGTGACATAATTCATGATTGTTTTAAAATGTTATTTCACAAAGGATAACAATATTACTGCATCCATTCTAAGCAAATTTAATCGTTACAGCCACACGTAGAAAATATAATTTAAACCAACTTGTTAAAAATGCAAAAAAATAGATATTTAGGTCAATATTTTTGAAACGAAATTGCAGGAACTAGTAAAAAAAAAGATCAAAAAAATGTGATGCGGATAATTTGAAAACCGAACAAAGTATTTTTCAGATAAATGATAGATTCCTTCACAACTCTCCATCTGCGTATTAATACTTTGAACAAATTTTAATATCTAATGGTTTCGCCTTTGTATATAATTACCAACTCTTTTTGCTCACAGGCTTCCACCCTGCCTATAACCTGCGCATCTATGTTGAACGATTGTGCTACTTCAATTATGCTGCTGGCATCTGCCTCATTGCAGTAGATTTCGAGTCTACAACCCATATTAAACACTTCGAACATTTCTTTGAAATGGCTGCCACTATTTTGTTGTAGAAGATCAAAAACTGGCGGAGCTATGAAAAGATTATCTTTTACAATCCTAAAATTACCGGGCAGGTATTTCATGCATTTGGTTTGTCCGCCACCACTGCAATGTATCAAGCCATGAATTTTATCAAACGATTCGCTGAGTAATTTTTTCAAAACGGGGGCATAAGTACGGGTAGCACTCAAAATAAGTTGTGCTACTTCATATTCTTTGCCATCTGCCGCCAGAATGATATCTGTAAGTTTATTTTTTCCAATATACAGTACCTCTTCTGGTAATTGATTATCGTAACTCTCTTTAAAATTTTCGGCGTAAAACTTACTCAATGCATCATGTCGGGCAGAGGTAAGTCCATTGCTCCCAATGCCACTATTATAAGCTGTTTCATAAGACGCCTGGCCAAAACTAGCCAATCCAACAATCACATCGCCAGCTTGTATTTTATCATTGCTAATGATGTTATCTTTTGGCCAACGGCAGGTCATGGTGCCATTTACCGCTACAGTTCTTACCACATCGCCCACATCGGCCGTTTCGCCACCTAAATAATGAATATGAACGCCAAAAGTTTGCAACATATCAAACAATTCCTGTGTACCATTTATGACTTGTTCTAATACAGCACCCGGTATTAAATTTTTATTACGGTCGATGGTAGAATTAAAAATGATGTTATCGTAAATGCCCACACAAAGCAGATCATCGAGGTTCATTACAACGGCATCTTGGGCGATGCCCTTCCAAACGCTGATGTCGCCGGTTTCTTTCCAATAGAGATAAGCCAGTATGCTTTTGGTTCCTGCACCATCAGCGTGCATCACATTGATAAAATGATCATCACCGCCGAGATAATCAGGATATATTTTGCAAAAGGCATGGGGAAACAAACCTTGGTTTAGATTTTTTACAGCCTCATGCACTTCTTCTTTTTGGGCAGAAACACCACGGCGAGAGTAGAGTGACATAAAACAAAATAGTTTTTGAGTGAGTATTAAACAGCTGCAAAATACAAATGAATTATACATCTGCCATTATAAAATTATCAATTAGCTTTGCACACTGTTTATATGAAGGTTTACCACAATATTAATGATTTGCCTGCATTTTCAAATGCAGTTATCACCATCGGCACATTTGACGGGGTACACAATGGCCACCTCCAAATTATTAGTCAGTTGATCAAAGAAGCGGAATCCATTAACGGAACGCCTGTATTGATCACTTTTTTCCCTCATCCAAAACAGGTGGTTAGCAGTAAAAAAGAAGCGTTATTTCTTATCAATACTCCGGAAGAAAAATATAGTCTGCTGAAGCAACATGGCATATTACATATCGTAGAGGTTCCATTCAACAAAGCTTTTGCAGAACAAACAGCTACACAATACATCGAAGATTTTCTGGTAAAAATATTTCATCCACATACGATCATCATTGGTTACGATCACCGTTTTGGCAATAACAGAGAGGGCGATTACCAGTTGCTCGAAAAAGAAGCCATTCGCTTTGGTTTCAAAGTAAAGGAAATACCAGAACATGTGTTAGCAAATGTCACCATCAGCAGCACTAGAATTCGTTCAGCCCTCCTACAAGGAGATATTAACACTGCCGCAGATTTGTTGGGGTATCCTTATTTTTTTAGCGGCTTGGTTGTTCAAGGCAATCAGTTGGGACGCACCATTGGCTACCCTACTGCCAACTTACAAATGAACGATGCCAATAAGTTGGTGCCGGCCAATGGGGTATATGCGATTAGAGTAAATATTGAAGGAAATAAAACAACCTTTAAAGGAATGATGAACATTGGCATCAGACCCACGGTAGAGGGAGGCAACAGACTTATTGAAGTGAATATTTTTGATTTTAATGATATGATTTATGGTAATACCATCCAAGTAACGTTATTGAAACTTCTTCGTCAAGAAATTAAATTCGCTAGTCTTGATGATCTAAAGGCCCAGCTTGCGTTGGATAAAGCTGAAGCATCGGCATTACATAATATTTAATTCCATTGCCAACCATAGGCTTTAGATTGGAGATAAAAAACAGTGGCTACCGTGGGACTTTCAGCAATAGTAGAGGGTTATAGCAATGAGCTAAATATTTTCTTATAAATTTTGAACGCACATTTTCTCCTTTAGTATGTATTAAAAAAGAGCCAGTCTCGCAACGAGACTGGCTCTTTTTATAGCAAAGATGAATTGAAGTATGAAAAATATGATAATGGATATTTGTTACGATCATCCATTTTAACCTTAACTAAAAAGACCACCTTTTTTAAATGGTCTGGTAGCTTCCCCAACTTTAAATCCGTTATTAAAAACTTCAATTTTATAGTTGCCTTCGTTAAAATTTGTATTTTGTTTCCAATCGAAAGTAACCGTTAGTTTTTTATTTTGGGTATAGTCAACATATAACTTCTGCGTAAAGAATTTTTGTTGGCCATCTCTGGTAGTAAAAGTACCTGAACCCAATGCTTCCACTGCTATTGGCGTACCATCTGGCGCTGTAATGCAAACATAAATTTCTTTGTTCCCAGACTTTGCAATCATGTTTTCATTTAAATCGAAACTGATTCTTAATTTATCAACTCTTTTAGCGGTATTGGTATTTTTTTCTTTGCCACTTCTTTTTTCATCTAACCCAACAATATTAAAATTAGATGCTTGCAAAGTAGATCCTACATTTAACAAGTTTTCTTTTTCTTTAATCACATCATTAGCGGAATCATATTCTCTTCTGGCAATATCGCGCTGTTGCATCACGGCTTGTTTTTCTTGTGTTAACTGAATTTTTTCGCCTTGTAAAATTTCGATCTGAGCCTGATATCCTTGCAAATCTCCATTCAAAGAGGCAATCAAACGTTTGGCTTCTGCCAACTCTGCCATTGTAGCATTAGATTTATTGAGCAAAGATTGAATCCTGCTTCTTTTTGCTTCGATATCTTTGTCTTTAGCAGTGATGGTGCTGTCTAACTTAGTGTTGGTAGATTTTAACATATCGTAACGCATAGCTGCATCTTCCAATTCTTTTTGCAACTCATCTCTTTGAGAGCTGGTAGATACAATCAGAGTTTCTTTTTGATCCAGCATTTCTTTGGTTTGGTTCTTATCATATATGATATATGCCCAGGTTCCCAAAAGTGCTACCACTAATACGGCAGTAAGCGTGTTGCGAAAGTTATTTTTGGGAGCGGCTGCTGTTACCTGAGTAGGTTGTTCAGCCTGTGGAAAATTTTCAAATGCCATGATTGATAAATTTAGGTATAAATGAATAGTTTGTGTTTAAATTACCCACAAGAAAAATATTACGGTTATTAGTAAATATTTTTGTTGTTTCGTTGAATACATGAACTATTTTCCAAAACTGTGCCAAAATTTGTAAATAGCCAATAAAACCCTCCAACAACACTAATTTAAGCAATACAATTAAAATTAACGAAAGATGAGCGTTGTAAAAATAATAGAGAACTGGAAACAAAAAAAATACAAACCCATCTATTGGCTTCAGGGAGAAGAGGAATATTACATTGATGTACTCACTCATTTTGCAGAACATGAATTGCTTTCAGAATCAGAAGCAGGTTTCAATCTAACGGTATTTTATGGTAAAGATGCCGATTGGGCAGATGTTACCAATGCCTGCAAACGCTATCCTATGTTTGCCCAAAAACAGGTGGTTTTACTTAAGGAGGCGCAGCACATGAAAGATATAGAAAAAATGGAGCCCTATTTTGCCAACCCGCTAGATAGCACCATTTTTATTGTTGCTTATAAAGGAAAACTCGACAAACGGACCAAACTCAACAAATTAATTAATATAAATGCAGAAATATTTGTATCTGAAAAAATCAAAGATTACAAAATACAGGAGTGGATAGCAGATATGGTAAAAAGCAAAGGTTTTAGTATTTCTCCTAAATCGGTGGCTCTATTAGAAGAGCATATTGGGAACGACCTCAGCAGGATTGCGAACGAAATTGATAAATTATCCATCAACTTAGGCAGTAAAAAAAAGATTGAGGAAGATGATATTGAAAAATACATCGGCATTAGCAAAGAATACAACGCATTTGAATTGCAGGATGCTTTGGCAAAAAAAGATATGTTAAAAGCGCTTAAAATTATTCAATACTTTGATAGCAATCCAAAAGCGGCACCCATTCAACTGGTGCTTCCTACCCTTTACGGATTTGTGAGTAGGGTTTACAGTGCATACGGAATGAAAGACAACAGTGATGCCAGTTTGAAGCCACTTTTTTATTTCAATGTAAATGCGCTGCAACAGGCAAAATTGATGATGAAAAACTATGGCTATACTGGTGTAGAGCGTATTTTACTGCTCCTACATCATTATAATTTGAAATCGATTGGTATTGGCGACATTGGTAGTTCTGGCGGCAGTTTGATGAGAGAGATGGTGGCGAAGATGATGATTAATTAAAGAAATGAATACTTTTTGTTTTGTAAGTTCAAGTGATAAGTGCAACAATATTTCCAGCGTCGTGGTTCGTGGCGCAAGAAACACAGCGAAGCAAAAATATTTTTACAGGTATTCCGATAGGATCACCTGTGACTTATAATTCTGCCGGACTGTGTCCGGAGTTAGTATCACAAATACTAAATTTAATAGCGGTGTTTTGTAATTCCGTTTTCTGAAATCCGCTCACAGTCCGGCAGAATTAGTACACACAAGTGGCCGGCTAAGGCCGAACACTTGCGCCCGTGGAGTTTTAAGCCCTTAAACCCTAACTTATAATCCCCGTTATTGAATGTTTTTAAAAAAATACAATTAAAAAGCCATTCCTTTTTTTGGAATGGCTTTTTTTATTAAAATTTAGCAACACTACTCTTTAGTTTTTATTAGCCAAATTAGATTGACGAATCATATTGTTCACCACTTTCACAGTTTGATCAATAAAAATATCTTCGCTCCTAACTTTTAACCACTGCTTGTTTCTTTCTACTTTTTCAGTAGCGGCATTGATGATGGCTGTATCAGCTGCCATATTTTGAATGCTAATTGGTGAGCTCAACTTATATGCTTCTTCCATGGTTTTGAATGCATCTTTCAAAGCTTTTTGATCCTCCTTAAATTTTTTAAGATTCAGCGAATACGATCGGTCATTGTTTTTTTCTAACCAATCGATGGTAGTTTTTATTTTTTGAAAATTGGGAGATCTACTCACTGTAGCATTGGCTTCACTTACGATTGCATCAGCGCTATAAGTACTTGTCCATGTTTGAAATGGTGAAAGGTTGATCTTGTCCCATTTCAAAGCATTTGGATTATCTTTTTCTCTGAATTTAAGATACTCTAACCTATCGGGAAGAATAACATCTGGTACCACACCTTCTAATTGGGTTGCTCCACCATTGATACGATAAAACTTTTGAATGGTGAGTTTCACAGTACCCAGATCTTCAGAACTGCTGCCAGAGAAAATATTACTTTCTGATTGTGGATTCAATGGAATGTTGCGTTGTACAGTTCCTTTTCCATAGGTGGAAGTACTTCCTAAAATGATGCCTCTTTTGTAATCTTGAATAGCTGCAGCAAATATTTCGGATGCGGAGGCACTTGTTTCATCTACCATTACAGCTAGCGGACCCGTATAAACTACTCCTTTTTCAGGATCAGATAACACACGTACTTTTTCGCCCCGTCCTTTCACAAGGCTCACTGGGCCATTGTCGATAAACAATCCTACCATTTGCACCACATCGTATAATGAACCACCGCCGTTTCCGCGAAGGTCTATCACAATTCCATCAACTTTTTCGGCTTTTAGTTTTTCAATTTCTTTGGCAACGTCATCTGCACAACGAGCACCATTGGGGTCTTCAAAATTGGCATAAAACTCAGGCAGGTAAATGTATCCAATTTTGTTTTCTCCTTTTATGATGGCAGATTTTACATATACATCATCCAATTTGATATCATCTCTCTTCAGCGAAATCACTTTGATGGTACCGTCTATTTTACGAACGGTTAACCTTACTTCACTTCCTTTTTTCTCACCACGAATAATCTTCACCGCATCCGTTACGGCATATCCCGTAACATCTATAGGCTCTTCTGCACCCTGGCCCACTTTTAATATCTCGTCTTTCTCTTTTAATTCGCCACTCTTCCAAGCCGGACCACCACTTACCAAACTAGAAATTTTTATTTTTCCATCTTCTTCCATCAACTGAGCCCCAATACCAAAAAAGCTACCCCTCATTCCTTCGTTGAAAGTACGAAGATCTATGGGCGGAAAATAACTGGTATGAGGATCCATCGTTGTAGTAATTGAATTTACAAACGTGCTAAAATTTTCGTCGCTGGTCTCACGGTTCTTTTTTGTTGACATGTATCTTTCAATCTGCTTCTTTATCTGCTCTCGGGCTTCTCTTTCGAGCGTAGTATCTGCCTTATACTTAAAGTCATTTTTGTCTTTACTTTTTTCACGATCATCCTGCATAGTTACAAATCGATCAATAATACTGTACTTCACCGTTTTTCGGATATGTTCGTACCTATCTTTTTCATTTAAAGGAAATGAACGTTTTTCTGGATCCATTTGAATGGTTTCGTTCACAGAAAAATCGATGGGTTTCGATAATACATCTTTATAAACGTCTGCTATTTCACTTAACCTTTTAAGATAAATGGCATTAGCAGCAAAAAAAGATTCAATGGGCGCACCACGAATTTCATCGTCTATCAGATTTTCATATTTCTTCAATTCTTGTAGGTCAGACTGTAACAGGATATTTTTATCACCATCTAAGTCTTCGAGGAACTTTTTAAGAACCTGCTTGCTGAAGTTATCGTCGATCATTTTTGGACTGAAATGACCATCTTCCAATAAAATACCTACGTTTTTTAACACTTTTGCGTACCTGCTTCTTGGGTTGTCTTCATCGTCGTTTCTTCCTTGCGACTGAAAAGCAACAAAGATGCTGGCAACGGTAAGCACAATGATAACCGGAATGAACTTTTTACTCATAATGAAATCTGCAATTTTATGCATGTTGTAAAATTAACGTAAAAAAATACGTTTATGATGATGAAAAGTGCCTGTTTTCGACTAATATTTTGTTAAAGCCATATTTTGCAGCTGCAAATCTATAACGGCTTCTAAACGCTTCACAGCTAAGAATTTCAGAACATTTTTTGATCTCAAAATAGTTCACTATTTCTTCGGCCAAAAAATAACCTGAAACACTCATCGTTATTGCGTTTGAAACCATCATTACGATTTTAAATTCAAAATCTGGGTTAAACAGTATATGAGGAAAAAGGAATAGGACGAATGGTAGCAATTGAATGAAACAATATTTAATGTTCAGAATAACTTTGTTATATTTTTTTGGGGGGTTGTTGTAAAACATCTGTAAAAAAATAGAATTTAGAAAGATGTTCACAAATTTAATACCCCTTTTACAGTTATTTTTGAAGAAATTAAAAAAGGAACTCCGTGTAGAACTCCTTTTATGTGGGTAATCGAGGGGGCTCGAACCCCCGACCCTCAGAATCACAATCTGATGCTCTAACCAACTGAGCTACGACTACCGTTTGATTTATTGGAGGGCAAAAATAGATAAAATCTTTACTCTCACAAAATTACATTTGATATTTAAAAGCCTTTTTTAACTATTTTTGAAACCTATTAGAAAAAATGTTCCCTACACTAACCTTCATTCTTGTTTTATTGAGTGCGCTTGGGGGGTGGTGTATGGCACTTATATTCATAAAAATCCTTTTCAAACCCTATGTTCCAAAAAAAATAATTGGTTTAACCGTGCAAGGATTCGTTCCGTTTGTACAATCAACCATGTCGCTCAGTATTGCTGCAGCTATTAAGCAAGAATGCTTGTCTGAAAGTATGCTAAAGCAACAACTTCAAAATCCAGCTTTACTTCAAAAGATGGCACCGGCCATTGAAGCACATGTAGATCTTTTTTTGAAAGAAAAACTTAGTGTAGCCTTCCCCTTAATGTCGAAATTGATGGGAGAAAAAACACTACAGAAATTCAAAGATGCCTTTTTACTCGAAGTAGAAACCATCTTGCCCTCCCTTTTGGGTTCGTATGGTAAAAATTTGTTGGAAAGTGAGGAAATAGAAAAAAGTATTGCAGAAAAAATACGACATTTTTCGTTGCCAGATTTGGAGGCGAAAATGAACAAATACGCTGCCAAGAGTGTTTTGAAATTTAAGCTTGTAGGTATATTAATAGGTACATTGATCGGATTATTGCAAATGATGGTTGTTTACCTAATGATAAACAAATAACTATAAAAACAAATAAATACTAGCCAGCTAACGGCACTTTTTAGATGAGTCTTTATAAAACATTCCTTATTGTTGCTCTATTAATGGGCGTAAAATTGATGGCTCAACCAGTTCCAACAGATGCGAACGGTGTAATCTTATATGGAAAAATTTTGAATGCATCTACACAAAAAACAGTGGAAGGTGCTTCCGTACAATTGTTTAAACTAAAATCTGACAGCATTTCTGGCATTCAAAAATATGAACCGGTGGGTATTAACCTAACCGATAAAAAGGGAGAATTCAGCTTTTCTGGTCTTAGCCTCAAAAGCTTTTATAAAATAGAGCTATCATCGGTGGGGTTCGAATTGTACAATTCCAACATCAGCTTCATAAAGGGCAGCGATCCCTTCCTACAAGACATGGGCAATATCAAACTGATACCCAAAAAAGGAGAACTAGAAAACGTGACAGTAGAATCAACTAAGCCTTTGCTAGAAATGTACCTCGACCGCAAAGTGTATAATGTAGAGAAAGACATTAGCACTACTGGAGGTTCGGGCTTAGATGTACTGCGCAATATCCCGTCGCTCAATGTTGGGATAGACGGTAGCATTTTACTCCGCAATGCCGCTCCCCAAATATTTGTAGATGGAAGGCCATCTGCTTTAACACCAGATCAGATTCCGGCAGACCAAATTGCTTCTGTTGAAATCATCAGCAACCCTTCCGCAAAATTTGATGCCAGCGGAGGCGGTGCGGGAATTTTAAACATCATCTTAAAGAAAAACAGGAAATCTGGTTACAATGGAAGTATCCGAGCAGGCATCGACAGAAGAGGAATGCCAACCGCAGGAGGAGATTTTAATATCAAAAAAAATAAAATCAATGTATTTTCCTCCCTGCAATTGTTTAAAAGAAAATCAATCACCGACGTAGAAACAAATCGTATCGATCAAATCAATAATGGCAAAGTAATTACTACGCAAAACAACCGTCCTACCAACACCGGCACTATTATGTTTGGCAGGGCTGGCCTCGACTACTTCATTACCAACAGAAGCACTCTCAGTTTTGCAGGAAACTTTTTTACAGGTCGCTTTTTTTTGAAAGACGAAGTAAATTCGAAAAGAGATTCTATGCTCCAAAACTATCAATCGGTTGAATATTTTTCAAGAGCTATTGACGTAGATGCCAAATATAAAAATTCTGGTGCTAGTGTAGCCTTCAAACATATTTTTCCGAAAGCAGGCAGGGAACTTACGGCAGACGTTAATTACAACCAAAGTAAAAATATAAATACTTCCATGTATGATACCCGTTTTTTTGATGAAAATTATAACCCAAAACCATTACTAGGAGATGAAATTGCAACTGGTGGCAACAACACTTATTTTTATACTTTACAAACCGACTATGTAACTCCGCAGGGCAATAATCAAAAATGGGAAACTGGATTAAGGGTTGCAGGCAGAGATTACAATAGCTGGAACGATAACTACCGCAAAAACCTCAACACGGGCGATTATGAAATAATACCCGGCACACAAGTAAATTATAATTTCTCAGATATTGTAGGCGCCGCATACGTTACCTATTCCCAACAATTAAAAAATATTAGTTACCAGTTGGGCTTGCGGGCAGAAAGTAGTAATTACAATGGAGAGATGATCAATACAGGTCAAAAGTTTGCTAACCAATTTCCTATCAGCCTGTTTCCGTCTTTGTATTTATCTTATAAAATGGGCCCTAAACAGGATATTCAATTAAACTATTCTAGAAAAATAAACCGGCCAGGATTTTTTCAATTGTTACCCTTCGTAGATTTTTCCGATTCACTGAACCTCTCTGTTGGGAATCCGGCATTACTGCCAGAATTTACCAATCTGGCCGAATTAAATTACAGTTATCAGTTTAAGCCGGGCCATTCTTTACTAGCTACTTTGTACGGAAAAAATACAGAACAGCTCATCACCAGATATCAGTTTAAGGGGCCAAACACCGACATTACAAAACCAGATAGTTTGGTGTACAACACGTATGCCAATGCCGACCGCAGTTATACCATCGGGTTAGAGCTTATTGGCAGAAATAAAATCAACCAATGGTGGGAAATTACCTCCAATCTCAATTTTTTTGATGTAACACTCATCAACTCCAATTTACCCGGTGCGCCCAATAACCAATTGTTTAGCTGGTTTGGTAAGCTCATCAACAATTTTAAATTACCCCACAATTACAGCATACAATTATCTGGCGATTACCAATCTAAAACTATCTTACCCGTCAACAGTGGCCGAACCGCCGGCGGCGGCATGTATGGTGGTATGTTTGGCAATACCCAAAACTTAGCACAGGGTTACATCGAGTCTATTTTTGGAATAGATATATCTTTTCGAAAAGATTTTTGGAAAGATAAAAAAGCCTCCCTCACCCTTCAAATTAGCGACGTATTGGGTAGTCGTGCCAACCAGGCCTTTGCTAGCAACAATTTTTTTACTCAGAACAACTATCGCTTGAGAGACCCCTATATGGTGCGCCTCAACTTTAGTTATCGTTTTGGAAAGTTTGATGCTACCATTAACAAAAGAAAAAATACGCGTACGGAAACGGAGAATACGTCGGGCATGTAAGAAGATGTTGTGTTGTGATAGTACTGATAGCCACCAACTGGCAAATAAACTTCTAACCTCAGGCAAAAGCATCTTATTTACTATAATTTATAAGCTTCGTATTTTTTATTTTTTTATAACAGAAAGTAATTCCCATAAAATATTTTTACTGGCAGGTGTTCCGATAGGATCACCCGTGACCTTATAATATTGGAATTTCGTTTTTCTGAAACCCGGTCAAAGTGCGGCAGAATTAGTACACACAAGTAGCCGGCTAATGCCGAACACTTGCGCCAGTAGAAAACCCCAATCCCAACCTACCACCAACGAAAATGCAGAACATCTAAAAATGTTCTGTGGGGGCTGTATAAAAAAATGAATACATAACTTAACTTCTATTAGAATCAGTTGATGCATTTTTTACATTGTGCTCCTGGTAAGCCTTTTTAGCTCCCAAGCCAATGCCTGCTGCTATTAAAAGAGATACACCAACGTCGATAGGACAAGCAGGATCCATAGGATCACAACCCGGATCAGGCAAATCCGCAAAGCCTATTGCTGGTAGCATTACCCAAATAAAGCTTAGGGTAATTTTAGAAAAAATTTGATTGCATTTCATGGAGTGTAGTTTTCTGATGAACAAATAGGCAATACCTTGCTAATTAAATAGCCTTATTGCTTTAAAATTTGATAAAAGGGTACGAATTACTAATACGGAAAATAGGTGTGTTAAAAGCTGTTTTAATTGTATGAAAAAATATTTTTATAAATAGACTCAAAACATTGAGCAGAATTTTTTACATTTAAAATACATCCTACTCAAATTGTATAGCGTCTAATTATTGAACTACAATACTTTGTTGGGTAATGTTTCCGTTGGGTGCCGTAACTTTTAACTGATAGTTACCAGCAGGTATAGAGGCAGATAATTCTATAGTTTCCAACTGAACTGCGCCTAATATCACCAGAGTTTTATTAAACATCACTTGTCCATTCAAGCTAATGAGCTGAACGGGATATTTACCTTTATCCTGTTCTTCAAAACGCAATTGTAATTTTTTGTTTTCTACCGGATTAGGATACAAACTTATGAGCGATGAACCTTTGCTACCCTCTAGTTTTACAATATTGCTGTATTGTACTAATCCGTTTATGCTAGTAGCTTTAATTCGGTAGAAGCTAACTGTTGCAAAAGGTATCCCATCAATAAAATTATACGTAGCACTGCTGTTGTTGTTGCCAACAGCTACCCTGTTGTGAACAGGTATAAAATTGCTGCCATTATTACTACGTTCTACTTCATAACTACTGATGTTTAGTTGATGTTCTACTTTCCATTGTACCGCAATAGTTCTATCTAAATTGCGTGTAGCCGTAACCGTTGTGAATGACACAGGTAATGGACCCGCAGCATCTTGGCGGAAAACGATTTTGAAGCGATCGGATGCAAAAGATCCAGAAATATTTTGTACGCTGAAGTTCACGGTTGTGGTGCCTACCAAGTTTAAAGACGTACTTGTATTAAGGTATCTGTCTATAAGAAAGCCAGAACGGCCAGGGTAATCCATATTAGTAATACTAATTTGCCACTGGTAGTTTTGCACATGCAGGTTACTTGTTTTTATATGAATGGTATCGTTTAGTGCAACTTTTTGTTTTCTTTCTACAATCAGGGTTTTGCCACCAGAAAGAATACCCGCATTTTCGCTGCTGTTGCTTGTTTTCAATATATCAAACCCATTAACTGCATCTTCGAACTGGCTGGAGTAAGATATTTTAAACCCATCTAATATTTGTGGCGTGTGGCTTTCAGATACTAATAACAAGGTTGCTTTTAACGATTCTGAGCTACCTCCTATAAATAACAAAGGAGGTGCCGTGGATGTTTTTGCAGCTTCTGTAATTGTAATCGCTGTGGTTACCCCGTTTCCCTGAAGAAAAAAACCTACACCCGATTCTACATGATCTGCAAATACGAGTGATTCATAACTTCCGCCTCCAGGTGTTGGCTCAAATCGTTGGGTAGTAGGTTCCCAACTTAACACCTGAAATACCCCAAGCCCTGACCCTCCGCCAAGATTTGGGTCAAATACATAAAAATCCTGGATTCCTGTTGGTGAACTTGGGTTTAATACAGTTTTCATGTTAATGGGTGATGCAAAAGGATTGCCTATTCCAATGTACTCACCAGAAGCTGGCATCGTAAAAGTAATTCCCGGGTTTCCTATAAACAATTTACCTGAACTACGCAATGTTGTGCTGCCAACATAAGGAGGTAAATACCCCGAACGATTCCCCGAAATAAACGACATAAAAGCCGGAATAGCCAACGGGTAAAGAGTTTGCAGAGGTGTAAGTGTACTTGGAATACCGGTGTAATTATTAGCTAATCCATTGAGGATTTTTATACTTGGGCCACCTGGATTCTGCTGGTCGAACCCATTCAAAACCGCAGTTGCCGTATGCCCTCCTATAATGAAACCATATCCTGGATTTGGATTGTGGGTAATGGAGGTTGCACCTTCCTGCCATGCCGACCTGAATGACTGTACAGAACTTTGGTTGGGTATAGACAACAGACGCCATTTTCGGCCCGAACGTATGTATCGTTCTACCCTGAAACTACCAGTATTGTTATAGTTAATGGTAGCCCCCGCACCTATTTCCCCCACCCTTGCAGTTCTTAAAGCCGTAGATAGAATAGATATGGTATCGGTGTTACTGATAGAAAGATTTGTGAATGCATTTAGCTGAAGCAAACTATCTATAGTTGATTTTCCGTTGGTGGTTTTTGTTCCGCCAGTCATTTCAAGTGCGCTATAGCCCAATCCTGCAAATGTTTGATCGGTTCCATTTAGTAAAACCAAACCGTTGTTGGAAGAAAAGGTACTAGTGCCAGTTTTACACAAATTCCCTTGCACCGTTAAACTTGAGCTAGGTGCAGTTTTAACTCCTGAGCCAGCAATTTCGAGATTTTGATAGCTGTGGGTGTTGGTAATTTTTTGATTGCCGCCAGTAAGTGGTGGAGCTGATCGTGAGTAAACAACTGTGCTACCAGCATTTAAAACTACGTTTTCAACATTGTTTCTAATAGATGGAGAGTTTGATGAAACTGTAGGTCCATAAAACCCTTCTACATTTGAACAATTAAACTTTCCCCCCAATTCAATAGTAACCGTTTGTATTCCTAAAGCTCCAATGATAGAGTTACTATTTATTGTAAAAACAGCATTGTTTTTTATTGTAAAAGTACCGTTGCTATTTAATGAAATATTACCCGCACCATTATTTACATCGCTGCCTAAAATTTCAATATGTTGATATCCGTAAACTGCACCAGACCTTATACTCATAAAAGATCCGTTAACATATTGTATAATACCACCAGAAATATTATAGGTTCCTCGCATTAACGGCAGGGTTTCTGCAGTTCCTAATATTAAAACGCCTCCGTTCATTGTTAAACCAGTACTATTATTTTCGGTAGATGCTATATTTCTGGTAGATGCATCAACAGTGCAAGCACCAGTTATAAAAACTGTTCCATTGATATTCACAGATATGGCATTATTTGGCGTTTTAATTCCAGATCCTGAAAATCGAATGTTAAAATAAGATGGTGTAGAGGATATTTGCTGATCTCCCAATCTTGCATATTCAATAGTACTGCCATTATTGAGCAATACAGGCACTGTTGGTATAGCAGAACTTGCACCAAAAAAACCTCCTGGATGTTGTGTTATAAATGTTCCACTGATGTTGATAGTGGCTGCCCCGTTATTTGTTATTTGGCTTGCGTCTCCACCAGTATTAAAAATGGCAGAAAGCCCTACTGTTAGGGTTCCGTATAAATTGAGATTGTTGGTGCCATTTAGTGTTACAATGCGTGAATCGATTACCGAAATATTTCTCAAAGAAATTGCTGAATTTATGAATACTGTTTCATTTGAGCTACCAGAAACAGTTAAATCTGAAGTAGATGACCCTACCAAAAACCCAGAACCATTCACCAATGTTGCCGAATGAAGTGTTAAGAGCTTACCCGAATTGATATTAAAATTACCAGCAGTTATAATTAAGGAGCCTGTAATGGTTAAATTATTATCCATAGCAACTGTACCTGCTCTGTTAATCTGAAGTATATTCATAGATATTACAGATGTTGTACTACCCGGAAATACAGTACTACCTACTACTTCAATAGTTCCATTGTTTTCCAATTCACCACCTCCCGTCCAAGTTCCATTTACAGTAAGTTTTACTCCATTGTTTACAATTAATTTTCCCCCAGTATTTATAACGATATTATTCAGAGATTGGTTACTACTGATGCGCAAAGTAGCGCCACTGTTAATGGTGGTAGTTCCTGTATAAGTTTTAGAAATGCCTGCGTATTCAATTGTTGCATTTCCTGTTGCACCTACGTTGTTTATAGAGATGTTATGGGAGCCACTGATGTTTCCAGAAATCTGCGTAGTTCCACCGCTGCTATTTTCTAACTTCAATGCAGAATTTAAGGTGATACTTCCAGCAAACACATTGGTACCGCTAGTGTTAAGTCCGCCTACATTACAATAGGGAGAAGATGCAGATACAATGATATTATTAGGCAATGAATAGCCCCCATTTACATCCTGAATATATAATTTGGCTTCATTGCTATTACCTTTTCCCAAAGTAATATTTCCACCATTGATAGATGAATTTTCTTCGAACCACAATTCACCTGTTTCAATAACCACTCCTCCTCCAAAAGAATTAGTAGCTGCCGTGTTTGCAAAGCCAATAGAAGCTATGGAGTATTGCTTTATAAGTAATTGGGTTGTAGCATTTCCTACTACAGCATTGCTGAGAGAAAGTTTTTTTCGATTAGGTCCGTAAACCAATATATCTGTGTTGAGTTCATTGTATAGTATATTATTAATGGTAAGATCATCATTAATTGGGTTCAATTCCAATGCCGTGCCCATTGCACTTAGTGGTGTATTTACAAATTGTGGTGAACTGCTTAGATTTTCTATCTTAAACCAAAAGTTAAATCCATTGCCATTATTACTATTTAATGGCACTGATGCACTAAACGTACTTAGAAAAATGATAGAACGTACTTTAGCC
The DNA here is from genome assembly GCA_040882445.1 of Ferruginibacter sp. Lineage (GTDB taxonomy): Bacteria > Bacteroidota > Bacteroidia > Chitinophagales > Chitinophagaceae > Ferruginibacter. The sequence continues at coordinate 59,162 of JBBEBH010000061.1, forward strand.
CAGTAGTTAAAGTCGTAAATAGTTGAAGTTTGTGAAGCATTATTATACTCGAATAATAAATCAATATCACTCCGATTCATTACAGGCACAGTATTTCCATACCAATTATTTAAAAACGAAAAATTACCCAAGGGATGATCTCCTACCCACTTATACTGCGCCTTTACGGAAGTGGGCGTAAACAATATTAATAATAGGAACAACAATACATAGTTCATACAATAGATTTTATCAATTGATTAAAAAAAAGCATGTGGAGCTTTAAGAGAAGTAAAAAAAGTTTCGATAGGTGCTAAAGAAAGACGGATTTATTAGTCATTTGTTTTGAGTACAACAATGAATAACATTTTATCATCAACATTAGACTCTTAAAATTAAATATTTTAATTTAAAATATAACTGTGGTAATAAAATTATTTTTACACATGGTAGTGTTTCTCAGTTTATTGAACAATGATATATGAGAAAGGAATAAAAAAGTGATTTAAACCCAGATTTTGGAGTAAAAATCTGGTTTAAAAAAAGGAAAATAGAAACCTGCGGCAGACTTATTATACATGGGGAAAGCTTGGTAGTGAAATTTATTTTGAAGCAAGCGTATAGGTTACAATAGAAAAGTAAACCCATCAAACTTATTTGTGAAGCCAAAATTAACAACTTTAAGAAACGGATGAATGTTCATAAAGCTGCAACGCTTTGAGTGTAACTGGTACTGTAAGCCCTAGATTGTTGTGATTTCTTTTTCCCTAACCCTTTTATAAATTACGGAATTTAAAAGGCAAATGTAAATGGCAAAGCTGAATAGGCTGAGTGAGTGGGTGTAAAAAGGTTATCAGTAAGTGTAGTTAATACTTATTACGTTCTAAAACGAACAATGCAGTAACCAAAGCAATTTGCTTCAGATGATTGTATAATGAGCTACTTGCTGATAGTATTACTTGCTATTACTTTTTTCTTATTGCGCTCATTGTAAGCTTTTTTAGCCCCTAAGCCAATACCTGCAGCAATTAATAAGGATACACCACCATCTATTGG
>JBBEBH010000061.1:60296-63612 GCA_040882445.1 Ferruginibacter sp.
CTTTTATAGCTGCCCAAAAATTTTCTAATATTAATCTGTATTTTATTTTAGAAAAGCTTGGATTTTATAAAAACTGATAGCAAAATAGTTTGATTTAGAACATATTTTCCTTCTGTATCATCAATACTTGGTATAGTTTGAATATTTTACCCAGATTACTAAAAAAAAAAGACCATTTATGTTTTTTTAATCTAATTGGCTTGCTAATTGTAAAAAAACGGCAGCTTGTTACTGAGGATCAAATTTTACCAATGTATATTTAAAACCAGATTTATAAATATAAAAACTAGCTTCTACACCTAGGTGTAATTGTTTCCATTGTTTTACAATAGCAGCATATACTCTTTTTTCTGTATTGGGAGAAGTATGTATTGTTTTTAATGCCCATTGGTAAACAGGTATCGGGAATTTGCAGGGAAGAACCGCACTTTTATGATTACTCATATATGACGCATATTGCATCAATACAGTATTATTATTGGTACAAATATAGAGTAGAGGTACTCCCCCGCTATACATAACAAACGACAAATTTCGATCCCAGTAACCCCCTAAATTAAGCCAAGGTAATATACAGCAGGCCAACAACAGTAACCTTACAAATTTAATTTTAAAAAAAGCTAACATTGGTTCCAGCTTGCGTTGATAAAACAGCGCTACCAAAAAAAATGGCATAGCAATATTCCATGGCCACACTTCAATGATGGTGTTTCGTGCAAAAGGACCCAACCAGATTAAGATCAGCAGATGCATTAAAATTAATCCATACACCCCAATTTTCTTGAAACTACCTGTAAGCAGTAGCAACGCAAAGCCCATCTCTGCAATGGGCATCACGTAGCCTAGCCGCAATATCCATTGGTTTTTGGCAGTGATACCTAACCAAGATTGTAAAAACAAATTTTTCCAGATATCATGAATAAAGGCAGACTGTAGTTTTGCCAAACCGCTGAAAAAATAAACCGACACCAATATTATTTGCCAAGCCAAGATTACCTGTTTTTCTTTTTGCAAAAAAACATAAGCCGCCAGCATCCATATAAACTGATAATGCCAGGGCTGCCACCTGTTTTGATCTAGCAATGCACCACATATTGTAACAACCAGCAAAATCATTGCCCATCTTTTATTAGGTTTCCACAGCAACAGTAACATACAACCGAGCCCGCCATAAAATAAGGTATCGTGCAAAAACCAGGGCAATTTCAACAATACATCCCAAATAGGAATGATGGGATAATCTCTTAAGCCATGCCACAATGGATAACACAGCAGTTGTATAGTGGCCCAACATACCAGCATGGTTCGCAATAAAAGTTGTAGTGAAATAAGTGGTGCAACCATCATTAATAACAATGTTTAAATCATACATTAAAGTTATACTAAACAATGAAGAATATCAGCATGCAGTAATAAAAATATTGAAAGATGATTGTACGTTGTACGTCCTTCATCAATAAAAAAAACAAATAAATGATTTAGATTTTTAATACAATAAAACGGGTGTGATCGTTTGGCGAGCTACTTTTTGGTTTCTTTTTTTAAGAAACAAAAAAGAAGAGAAGCCCGCTGCAGGCGTGTAGGAGAAAGGAGTATAATATATTTTATGGGAAAACACTTTTTATTACAAAAAAAGAAAAAACGGCTAAATGATATTGTTGGTGGCAATACCAACAACAGCAAAATTGTACATTTTAATTAGAAATTATTACGTTTAAACATTGGCTCTTTTTTCTGCTCCGCTAAAAACTTTTCATCCAAGCATCTACTTGCTTTACAGATGATGGTCTGAGTAAAATTTCTCTTTTATCATTTAGCAGAAACATAGTAGGTGTAGCAAATACGTAATAATCTTTTACGATTTTACTATCCCATTTCTTCAAGTCGCAATAGGAACTAAAAGAAAACTTACCGGCAAAATCTAAAAAGCTTTTATTGTCTTCGTCAAGGGAGATAAAAATAACCTCAAGACCTTTTGCCTTCCAGCTGTTATAAAACCCAGCAATTTCGGGCAGTTCTTCTTTACATTTTGGGCACCAACTAGCGCCAAACAAAACTAAAAGATTTTTACTTTTTATATCGGCTAACTTGCTGAAGACTTGGGTAGGATTAGCAAAAAATCTTTTATCAAAAGCCATATCAGGAGCGGTTTTCCCCTTTTTCATTACGCGGTAGGTTTCTAGCTGTTTGGCTAAATCGCTGTTAATGGTACAGCTACCTTGGTTCAACACAGAAACAGCTAAGTATTCTGAAGCCTGAAACAAACTGTGTTGCTCTAACAAGTTGAATAGATAATCTGTTACTTCATTTAATTTCTGCTCGTTTTTAACCAGGTTCTTCATCATAGCATCGATAGAAATTTTCATTTCTACAAATACATCATCTAATGATTTACCACTGTTTTCTAATAACCAAAAATGACTCTCTATGGCATCTTTAAACAAGCCGCTCTTATACAAACGTGGATCTGTATAATTTAGCTTACGAAAGGAAGCAATCGAAGCAGGAATTTCATCTGTACGGTATTGAGCCACCACAGAAACCGAACTTACCAACTTACGAGTTGGTAAAAACCAACTTACATAGCTATCTTTTGGTAAACCATCCAAAAAGTTAGCATCTTGTTGGTGGATGCGTTGTTTTTCATCTTGAATAGCTTGCGATGCAATTTTTTGATCTACAAAAAAAGGGTCTGAAGCATACATTTTCTCCAAATACACCCAAGCACTCAAGGCTTGCTCTCGTTTGGGTTGCTGTTTCGCATAGGTTTCAAATACCATATTTTCTTGGCCTTTTGTTATTTTAAGGGTTTCTATAGCACTCAACACTTCGCCTTCAATAGAAATGTCTTCACCGCTTAAAATAACAAACAGGGGCTTATTGTCGGCCGACATTAAATACCCAACTCCAATATCGGATGTAGAATAACTAAGATTAAAATTTCCTTTATCATCTATGGTAGTTTTAGCAATAAGATAGGTTGTAAGTCCATTAAACCCTTCTAGTTTAATTTCTTGCTTAGGTAACTGAGCAAGTTTGCCAGAAATAGTTTGGCTATAAGCATAACCGCCTATAAGCTGCAGAAAAAAGTAAAAAAAGTATTTATTCATAGTTAGTAAAGTTATAAATTGAAATGTTAATCCTTTTGAAATTTTTTTGCAACAAAATATTATGTACAATAAAATGAAAACGCCATATACCTAAAAACATTGCAGTTATTACTTGAACTTATACTTTCTGTTACAAAAAAGAAAAACAGCTAAATGATATTGTTGGTGGCAACAGCAACAACAGCAAAAATGATCGAAGCTCATAG
>JBBEBH010000062.1:0-61992 GCA_040882445.1 Ferruginibacter sp.
GTAAAAGATGTAAGCCCTGGTATTAAAGTAAGTATTATTTGGCTAGTAGGTATGTATGCGCTTCACACTTGGGGTGAACTCTGTTTATCACCCATTGGGTTATCGCTCGTAAATAAATTAGCTCCATTTAAATATGCATCTTTGTTGATGGCTGTATGGTTCCTTGCTAATGCCGCTGCTAACAAGCTTGCTGGTGTATTAAGTGCTTTATATCCTGATGGCGAAGTGAAAAGTTTTATGGGCTATGAAATGAAAGACAACTACGATTTCTTTATGTTATTTGTGGTGATGGCAGGTATTGCATCATTGATTTTATTTATGCTCTCTAAAAAATTACAACAAATGATGCATATTGATAAAGAATAAATATTTTTTACATCTACAACAAAACTCTATTGGGTGTGTAAAGGTAATTTTTAATCACATATTTTTAAAAAGGCAATCCTTCGATTGCCTTTTTAATTATCTTCCCTTTTCTAAATTTTGATGGCATGAGCAATACTCCAAAACATCCTAAAGCCCTCCCTTATTTATTTTTCAGTGAAATGTGGGAACGGTTTGGATACTATCTCATGATCGGTATCTTTTTGTTGTATCTCAAAAATGTGGAGAATGGTTTTGCCATGACTAACAGGGAAGCTGCTGATCTGTATGGTACTTTTATAGCCCTTGTATTCTTAACACCATTTATTGGTGGCTTGTTAGCTGACAGATATTTTGGTTACCGCAAATCGATCATTGCAGGTGGTATCATGATGGGTATTGGTTATTGTACTATGGCAGTACACAGCTTGCCTATGCTGTATGTTTCCATGACATTGGTGATTGTTGGCAATGGATTTTTTAAACCTAACATCAGCACTTTGTTGGGTAACTTATATTCTGCACCAGAATTTGTAGCACGAAAAGATGAAGGGTTTAACATTTTTTACATGGGCATCAATGTAGGTGCATTTATTTGTAATTTTTGTAGTACCGCTATCATTATTATTTGGGGCTGGAAGTATGCATTTGTTGCCGCAGGTATTGGTATGTTTTTAGGAGTTATCATTTTTGTGTTAGGCACTAAACATTATACTTCTGGCGATATTCGCAAACCCATGAGTAAAGAAGATATGCCTTTCTCAAAAATTGTTCTCACCATTCTGGTTCCATCTGTAGTAGCTGGAGTGTTGGGATGGATCATTCCCGGCAATATTTTTCAAAGCGATAGCAACGATGCTTTCATCTTTGCATGCATTCCTGTGATCTATTTTTACGCCTTGCTTTATTTGAAGGCAACACCCGATGAAAAACGACCCATAGCTGCACTGCTCTCTATTTTTGCAGCAGTTATTATGTTTTGGGCAGTGTTTAAACAAAACGGAACAGCACTTACCATTTGGGCCGATAGTTATACCAACAGACAAGTAAGTGGCACTGCAGCAGATATTGTTAAAGCCGTAAAACTTGCAGAAGATATTCCCTACAAAAAAGATTCGATCGATGAATATGATACTCAATTCCGCATTCAAAAAAACGAAGCAGGCGAAGTAAAAAAAGAGTACAGCTATCCAGTTTATTTTAAAAATGTACCCGCTGATCGGTTGCCAGCAGAAGGAAGCAGTGCCACACTTTGGAGTACGCCGCTTACGCAATCAATTAATCCGGGTTGGGTTATTTTGTTAACACCATTAGTGGTGGCATTTTTTGCTTTTCTGCGTGGTAGAAAAAAAGAACCCTCTACAGCTACTAAAATTGCATTTGGATTATTGATTACCGCATTGTCTGTATTGATAATGGTAGCCGCAACCTATGTAAGTAGCAATGGGTCAGAAAAAGCAAGTGTGTGGTGGCTAATTGGCTCATATGGTGTAATTACTGTGGGTGAATTGTTGTTGAGTCCAATGGGTTTGTCATTGGTATCAAAATTAAGTCCGGTACGCATCACCTCTTTGATGATGGGCGGCTGGTTCCTAGCTACTTCTATCGGCAATAAATTGTCTGGTGTACTAGCCACCATGTGGGATGATTATGAACACAAATCAAATTTTTTCTGGGTAAATTTTATGCTACTTTTAATAGCTACCTTTATTATTTTTGCGATGTTGAAATGGCTCAACAGAATCATGAAAGAAAAAGGCGTTCAATAACAATTTATTAAAAAGGCGATCTCTTTAGATTGCCTTTTTTAATGTTATTAGATTATATAAAATCGAGTAAATCGTATTGCTTTCCAAGGATAGCTGCATCATCACTACCCAACCATTTATTTAAAACGGTGGCATACACATTTTTAAAATCGACCTTATATTTCAGATCCCCTTCAATCAAATCTTTTAAATTGGGCATGTCATTTAAAATACCTTTTTCTTTTAAACCCCCACTAATGAAAAACATATTGTTAGCTGTTCCATGATCGGTACCATTGCTGGCATTTTGAGAAACACGGCGACCGAATTCAGAGAAGGTCATCATCAATACATCTTCGAAACGGTTATTCTTTTTAAGATCGGCAGTAAATACTTTGATGGCATCATTCAATTCTGTGAACAATCTTTTTTGCTGCGCTTCTTGATTGATGTGTGTATCAAAACTTCCGAGCGATAAATAATATACTTTGGTATTGATATCACTCATGATCAGTGATGCTATCGTCTTTAAATTTTTACCCATTTCAGTGGCTGGGTAAGTGGCCGTTGTAGAATTTTTTTTGCTTTGTTTAAAAATATAATCGGCACTGCTCAACGTTTCACTCATCGTTTTATACAAATAATCTATGGTTGCTTCTGTATTTTGGTGAGCCGTATTTATTTCTTTGTAAAAACGTTCGTTGCTGCTGCTGTACAATTTGCGTGCATCAGTAAATGCTAAGCCATTTTTTTCGTTTCCTTTAAGGGCCAGGCTCAACATATCATCTACTTCTAAAATCTGGGTGGGTTTATCGCAACCTTTGCATTGTGCATCCAGATACCTGCCCAGCCAACCCGTATACACATAATCGTTGCTATTGCTAGCGCTATGCCAAATATCCATGCTACGAAAATGAGATCTGTCTGGATTCGGATAACCTACATTGTTTAGGATCGATAAATTGCCCTCATCATGCAAGCCTTTGAAAGCTTCGAGTGCAGGGTTCAAACCAACATCGTTTGTTAAAGAAAGAGCTTTGTCTTTTTTGATAGCTAACCTCGGCCGTTCTTTGTAATAAATATCATTGGTAAAAGGTATCACGGTGTTTAGACCGTCGTTACCTCCACTGAATTGAATCACCACTACTACTTTGTTACCTTGTGGTACCCTATTTTTTTGCTCAAATGCTTTGAGAAATTTTGGCACCATTAGTGAGGCTGTGGCGAGAGAACCTATTTGTAAAAATTCTTTTCTTTTTATTTGCATAACGTAGCATTTGGCTATTGACAATTGCCAATAGTTATTGTGTTTATTTGGTTAACATAACTGGTATTCTGGTGTTGCCATTAGTTGAATGATGCTGGTTTTAATAAAATTTTCTCTACTATCCGCTACGAGGTGTTTGTTGAATACTGCATCGCTCACCCTACTTTTGCTTTGCAGCAAGGTATCTGCAATTTTTTGGGAGAGCTGATCTCTTTTTATTTTTTCAAATACTTTAACTACCAAACCCCAATCAATGTCTGCGGAGGCGCCCTTGGTGGTATAGGCTTTGTTTCTGTTGATGCGTTGCTGTTCTTCTATCATCTGCCCCATGTTTACGTCGTCGTCATTTTTGGCTTTGATGGCAATGGTTTCTTTGGCAGCCAATACTTGTGGCAATTGCAGTCGAACCATGAGCGTGCTGCTATCGATCCAGGTTTTACCACCAGGCCATCCTGCTACATTTGGTGGATAGAATAAAATCTGTCCGAGCACTTTTTGAAACAGTAGCTGACTTTGGTCATTGTCTAATTGCATTGGTAAAAACCTCCGAATGCCTGCAATCAATTCAATGGGAGATTTTATTTTATTGCCAATGTTTTTTTCATCGTAAAACCAATCACTAGTATAAATATCTTTTAATAATTTTTTAAGATCGTAATTATTATCATAGAAGCGTTTAGCCAGCCATTGAATGTTTTGATAGTTGGGCTGTTCGTTTACAAAATAGCTATATATCTTTTTGGTGATGAACATGGCTGTTTCAGGTTTTTCCAACAACATATTTAATACATCATCACCCGAAAAATTACCTGTTTTGCCAAAAATGGTTTTACTGCCAGTATCGTGTTGAGGTTTGCGAAATACAAAATCGCCTAGAAGGTTGAAACCCCAGCCCGTAAAAGCTCTAGCGGCCTCTTTCACATCATTTTCTGTATAATTTCCCCTACCCATGGTGAACAATTCCATCACTTCTCGAGCAAAATTTTCGTTGGGTCTTCCTTTTCTGTTTTGTTGATTGTTGAGGAACTGCAACATTGCGGGTGATTTGCTTACCGCTTTTAAAAGACCACCAAAATTACCCAATGCATTGGTTCTGATAACGTGTAACAATTCCTGTTGAAAAAAACTGTTCACTACACGGCAGGCAAAATGACCATGCCAGAACAAACTCATTTTTTCGGTAAGCTGCGCTTCGCTGTTGATCATTTCATCTAACCACAAAAGATTGAGGTTTTTGAGTTCGTCTCTAGTTTGTTGCCTTTTTTTTCTTCCTGCTTCAGCTTTCGACAATTCGCTTTGCATTGAAAGATCCTGCACACCTTTCGCCAAACCATCAACCAGATTTTGCGCTACTGCAATTTTCTGTGTTGGTTTTGAAGATGTTTTTAGCAAGAGCTCCCATAATTTTTTTTGAGAAAAATCGTCTAGGCCTGCTGCATTTTCTACCATGGGCCCAAACGCAGCCCGCCACAAGAGATGTTGATTTTTAGTTCGGTTAGATAGGTTCATTCAGTAAATTTAAGGTTTCGTCTTCAATGGACTTTTTACAACTGAAAACGTTTAATACATTTTTAAATTTATCCATGTTGCACTTAACATATAACTATAATATGCCAAAAGCTTTCTTTTATAGGTTTTAACTTGTATAGTTAGCCCAATGTTAAATTGTACCTTACAGTTTTTCTAAAGTATTTAACATTTACATTTAAAAAAAATAGGTGTAACTACTTCTCATTATTTTTGAAAAACCTTTTATTCAGAAATTAATAAAAAATACAAGCATGACTATTTTTACTAAACTCTCTATTTGTTATTTGATTGCTGCAGGAAGTTGCCAGATAGCTTTTGCACAAAATCCTATGCCCCCTGTACCTACACCCAGCGGATCTGGGGGAAGTATTCCAAAGAAAACTCCTGAGCCGTATGGAGCTAATCCCCGCATTAGTGGGGCAAGTACACCTACGCAGGCGGCCAATCGCAAGGCCATTAGTGTTGTTGCGTCAATTAAGATTAAGATTATAACAGATTCTGGAAGCATCGTGGTACAATTATCTGATTCAACGCCACTACACAGAGATAATTTTGTGAAGCTGGTGAAACAAGGCTTTTATGACAGCCTGTTGTTTCACCGAGTGATTCCTCAATTCATGATACAGGGCGGCGACCCTAGCAGTAAATACGCAGCACCCGAAACAGGATTGGGCAATGGCGGTGCAAATATGACAAGAATACCAGCAGAATTCAACCCCCATTTAATTCATAAAAAAGGAATGCTGGCTGCTGCCAGAGATGGCAATCCTGAAAAAGCCAGCAGTGCCTGCCAGTTTTATTTGGTAGAAGGCAATGTGCAAACAGCAGAACAACTCAACCTATACGAGCAGCGCAACGGAATTAAGTATACAACTGAACAAAGAGCCGCTTACACAACCATTGGAGGAACCCCTCAACTAGATATGGGCTACACCGTTTTTGGAGAAGTAATTAGTGGTTTAGAAGTAATTGGTAAAATTGCAAATGCCTCTAGAGACGGTAATAATAGACCGTTAGGCGACGTAAGAATGCGAATGGAAATTGTGCAATAATTCATTGTAATTTTATAAGGAGAAAATGTATACCATCAATTGCCAACCCGTATGTGTTGAAACTATTTTTTAAAACTACGGTCTTTCAATTTTGGCCGCACCAAAATATTGATGCAACGCTTTGGGCAGTTGGATGCCATCTTCGTTCTGGTTGTTTTCTAACAACGCTGCTACAATGCGAGGCAATGCCAAAGAAGAGCCGTTGAGGGAATGTAGTAATTGAGATTTGCCTTCCTCATCTTTATAGCGGATCTTCATTCGGTTGGTTTGAAAGGTTTCGAAATTGCTTACAGAACTTACTTCCAGCCATTTTTGTTGAGCCGCACTGTATACTTCAAAATCGTAAGTAAGTGCAGAAGTAAAGCTCATATCGCCACCGCACAAACGAAGAACGCGGTAAGGAAGTTCGAGAAATTGTAGTAAGCGTTCTACATGGTTCACCATCTCTTCTAGTACATCATAGCTGGTAGCGGGGTGCACCAGTTGTACCACTTCTACTTTGTCGAACTGATGCAGTCTGTTGAGTCCACGTACATCTGCCCCAAAGCTACCTGCTTCTCTTCTGAAGCAAGGTGTGTATGCCGTCATCTTGATGGGTAAATCGTTTTGTTTCAACAACTGGTCTGCATAAATATTGGTAACAGGAACTTCGGCTGTGGGAATCAGGTAAAATCCGTCAGCAGAGATGTGGTACATCTGTCCTTCTTTGTCGGGCAACTGACCAGTTCCAAAGGCAGTAGCTTCATTCACCATCAACGGTGGCGCATATTCTGTATAGCCCGCAGAAGTATTGTAGTCTAAAAAATACTGAATCAAACTGCGTTGCAGTTTGGCGCCCTTTCCTTTGTAAACAGGAAAGCCGCTGCCCGTTATACGAGCACCTGTTTCAAAATCGATGAGGTCGTATTCTTTAATCAACTCCCAATGAGGTTTAGCCCCATCGTATAAAATAGGGATAGTGCCGCCTTCGTTTACCACTTCATTTTGTTCTGAGGTTTTTCCCTTTGGCACAGAAGCGTGTGGTAGGTTTGGGAGCGTAAGTAATTTTGAAGTGAGGAGTAACTCCATTTCTTCCAATGTTGTTTTGGCCGATGCTAATGCTTCTTTAGAATCTGTTACTTCCTGTTTCTTTGTTTCGGCGGCCGCATTTTCGCCCTTCGCCATCAACATTCCTATTTCTTTAGAAGCAGCATTTTGTTGTGCCTGTAAAGTTTCGGCGTGTACTTTTTGTTTGCGTAGTTCTTCATCTAAACCAATTAGCTCATCTACCAAGTATATGGAAGCAAAATTTTTGAACCCTAATTTTTCTTTTACTAATTCCGCATTTTGTCTGATATAGCTGATCTGTAACATGTATTATTACTTAATTTAAAACAATAGATGCCACAAAGATAAGGGTCCATTGAATAAATGGTAGAAGCTGATATGAACCCAGATGTTGCAGTTAAAATCGTAATGAGCGTTTGGAAGCCGTAATAGATTTCTAACTGCAACATCTGGGTTCAGTGCTAGGATGATTATCTACTGTCATTCATTTGCAGGCATTACCTTTGCATAATGTTACATGCAGCGGAAGATTTACAGGTGCGTTGGCTCAAATTGCGTATCAAACTAAAAGAACGATACGGCATCAAGCCCGATATGAATGGGGTATTGTTGCTTATTGGTATTCAAGAATTGGGCCAAGGGCCTCAAGAGTTTTCAAAAGAACAGAAGCAGGATCTTATGCATATTGCCGTTTGTACCATCTTAAAGGAAAGTGATTATTATACTTTAGATGGGTTCGACGACGAGGGCTGGCCTCATTTTACCCAAATGAAAGCGCTGCCAGAGCTGGAAACATATGAGCAAGAAAATTTTCTGAAAGATCATGTGTTGCTGTATTTTGGCAATCTAGGGTTTTTAGACTCCTAAAATTGAAGTTTGGGAGGTTTTGAGAGGCCAGTGATGTATTCAGAATGAACGAATTAATTTAATAATTGTAGAGTAGGTACGATGACTGTTGAGGCAGTAAAATAAAAATATATTATTTATTTAAAATAAAAAATATGCGAATTTATTCAGTCTTTTGTCTCTTACTTTTACTGGCCGCAAGCAGCTGCGATAGAAATATTGTGCCTAAAAGTTCATCATTGCCTGTTAGCCCTCCACCACCGCCACCGCCACCACCACCAGAGATAATGGGAGGCAATCCTCGCATCAGCAGCACAGTCATCAATACACAGGCACCTATACGAAAGCCAAACCCAGCAGTGAATGCTATCAAAATAAACATCTTCACCGATTCTGGTACCATTGTAGTGCAATTGTTTGATTCTACTCCTTTGCACAGAGATAATTTTGTGAAGTTGGTGAAACAAGGATTTTACGACAGTTTGCTGTTTCATCGGGTAATTCCTCAGTTCATGATACAGGGTGGAGATCCAAGTAGTAAATATGCAATGCCAGGCACTGGTTTAGGCAATGGCGGCGCAGATATGGCCAGGATTTCGGCAGAATTCAACCCCAGTCTTTTTCATAAAAAAGGCGTATTAGCCGCTGCCAGAGATGGCAATCCCGAAAAAGCAAGCAGTGCATGTCAATTTTACCTGGTAGAAGGTAAAGTGCAAACAGAAGAACAGTTGAATCAATTAGAACTGCGCAATGGCTTTAAATATACACCCGAACAAAGAGCAGCGTACACTACTATTGGAGGTACTCCACAGCTCGACATGGGTTATACCGTATTTGGAGAAGTGATTAGTGGATTAGAAGTAATTGGTAAAATTGTAAATGTACCTAGAGATGGCAGCAACAGACCGTTGGGAGATGTGAGAATGCGAATGGTAATCATCAAATAAGCTTCGATACAAAACAACGTAGATTCATATTAGTAAATTTTAGCATAAATATTTCAACTAACAGAAAAGGTATTGTGTAAGTTTTATTAATACCTTGCGACTTCAAAATTTTACCATCATTTTAAACAACACCACATGAGTTTTCCGGCAAACTTAAAGTACACAAAAGACCACGAATGGATTGCTTTGGATGGCAACATTGCTACCATTGGCATTACCCAATTTGCCCAAGGCGAGCTGGGAGATATTGTATATGTAGACATCAACAGCAAAGGAAAAGCGATGGGTGCCGAAGAAGTATTTGGAACTGTGGAAGCAGTGAAAACAGTGAGTGATTTGTTTTTACCTGTTGCAGGCACCGTAACTGAAGTGAACCCTGCATTGGAAGCCAGTCCAGAATTGGTCAACAGCGATCCCTATGGGGAAGGCTGGATGGTAAAAATGTTGGTTGATAATATTACCGATGTTGAAGCATTAATGGATGCTGCTGCTTACGAAGCATTGGTTAACTAGTTGTTTTATAGAAACACATAAATTAAAGAGCATAGGTATCTTCTATGCTCTTTAATTAAATTCCATTTACCCATGAAAAAATGGATCATTTCTCTTTTTAAAACGTATGTACCCGCTGTATTGTGGACGGTGTTGCTATTAGCATTGTTGTGTACGCCAGGAAAAGACCTGCCAAATCTGGGCGAATGGACAGAATTGATTAAGCTAGATAAATGGCTGCATATCTTGTTTTTTGGCATGATGGCATTATTTTATATGTTTCCATTGATGCAAAAAAAATTGCCGAGGCCCCTTTTACAGGTACAATTTTTAAAAATTTCCCTAGCCGTTTGTGTATGGGGATTTTGTACGGAATGTATCCAATATTTTTGGGTATCTGGAAGAACTTTTGATCTGTATGATGCTGTTGCAGATGCTATTGGGGCAACTATTGCTTATTTTCTTGCAAAAAAATACCTACTCAATAATACATTCAAGGCCGCTAACAGGCTATAATTAGGACTTAAATCTTGTTTGGCCTCTTATTATCACTTACATTTGCTTATATGATGAACGTAGAGAACATGGAGTACAATACTACCCGCAATCATTTGATCATGAAAGAATATGGCCGCCATATTCAAAAAATGGTAGAATACTTGTTGAGTATTGAAAACAAAGAAGACCGCCAGCACAATGCTTATGCGGTGATAGAACTTATGGGAACACTCAACCCTCACTTAAAAAACGTAGAAGATTTTAGGCATAAATTATGGGATCATTTGTTTTTGATCAGCGATTTTAAGTTGGAGGTGGAAAGCCCATATCCCATTCCCACCAGAGAAACCTTAAAGGCTAAGCCAGACAAGTTGAGCTATCCTAAAAAATATCCTAAATACAACCATTTAGGAAAAAATATAGAAGTGGTGATTGATAAAGCATTGAGTGAAGAAAATCCGGAGAAAAAGCAAGGATTTGCTAATGCTATCGCATATTACATGAAGCTCACCTATAGTAATTGGCACAAGGAACTGGTGCATGATGATACCATTCAGCAAGAACTGAGTACCATCACCAAAGGCGAACTAGAATTTAACAACCGCCCATTTGTAAAACACCGTACCGATAACATGCGGGATAGAGATGATTATGCAAGCAATACTGGCGGAAGAAACCAGTTCAGAAAAAACTTTGGCAATAGAGACAACAGAGGCGGCAGCGGCCAACAAGGTGGCGGTAGAGACAACCGAAATAATAACAACAATAGAAACCAGCCAGGCCCTGGCAGAGACAACCGAAACAACAACAACCGAAATTTTAAAAAAAGATATTGATCTCTCCATAAAATATCAACAAAAAACCCTGAAAAATTCAGGGTTTTTTGTTACCCTATGTATGCTGGTGCTTCAACAGCTCGCACATTTCAAAACAATCCATTACTTTCAACCTGTGAATATAACATACCAAATAACATTTACGATACAACAACCATTGATATGAGCATATTTGAAGTAAGGGGCGGCAAAGCACTTCATGGAACCATCGTACCACAAGGTGCTAAAAACGAGGCCCTGCAAGTCATCAGCGCTGTATTGCTAACTTCTGAAGAAGTTACAATTAACAATATTCCAGACATTATCGATGTAAACCTGCTCATTGAGTTACTGGCAGAAATGAATGTGAAAGTGAATCGTACCAGCTGCAACAGTTGCGTGTTTTGCGCCGACGATGTGAATGTAGATTATTTACAAAGCCACGATTACCACAAAAAAAGTTCGCGCCTTCGAGGTTCTGTGATGCTGGCTGGGCCGCTGTTATCGAGGTTTAAAAAGGCCTATTTGCCCAAACCTGGGGGCGATAAAATAGGACGCCGCCGTTTGGATACACATATCATTGGCTTCGAAAAACTTGGCGCCTCTTATCATTACAACAGTGATAGTAGCTTTTTTGCTTTGGAAGCACCTTTGCTTAAAGGAACTACCATGTTGTTAGATGAGCCTAGCGTAACAGGAACTGCTAATATACTGATGGCGGCCGTAATGGCAGAAGGTACCACCACTATTTACAATGCGGCCTGCGAACCTTACCTGCAGCAGCTTTGCAATATGCTCAATAGAATGGGCGCTCGTATTGAAGGTATTGGAAGCAACCTACTCATTGTACATGGCGTAAAAAAAATGAACGGTACTACCCATACCATGCTGGCCGATATGATTGAAGTTGGAAGCTTTATTGGACTAGCCGCCATGACCCGTGGTGATATTACCATTAAAGGAGCAGGCGTTACCTCATTAGGGGTAATACCCAACAAATTCCGACAATTGGGTATCACGCTCAACATAGTTGGAGATGACATTCATGTGCCCGCACAAGATTCGTACGAAATACAGAAATATATGGATGGTGGTATACTTACGATTTCCGACCATCCATGGCCAGGTTTCACGCCCGATTTACTGAGCATTGTTTTGGTAACAGCCATTCAGGCCAAGGGTAGCGTTCTCATTCACCAAAAAATGTTTGAAAGCCGTTTGTTTTTTGTAGATAAATTAATTGAAATGGGGGCTCAAATTATCCTCTGCGATCCGCACCGTGCAGTAGTGATAGGTTTAGAAAGAGAACAACAACTTAGGGGGATCACCATGAGCAGTCCAGACATACGAGCGGGGGTAGCCTTGCTAATTGCAGCGCTAAGTGCCACCGGAAAAAGTACCATTCAAAATATAGAACAAATAGATCGAGGATATCAAAACATCGATCAGAGATTGAGAAACCTTGGGGCAGATATTAAAAGGCTTTGATTAACAGGGTGATCGGTGGCAGGTTGTAAAGTAAATGTTGTTTTAAAATGAGCTTACAGAACGGTTAATGGCAAATTTTACTTTTCTTTGCAGATGAGTTCAGTTTACCATAAAATCCTCATCATTACTGCACCTTCGGGTGCTGGTAAAACTTCTATCACCAAAAACCTAATGCAGCGTTTTCCCGAACTGGCATTTTCAATTTCGGCAGCCACGCGAAGGCCCAGGCCAAATGAAAGAAACGGTGTTGATTATTACTTCATGGATGAAGCCATTTTTCAGGATAAAATAAAAGACAAGGCCTTTGCAGAGTGGGAAATGGTATATGAAGGCAAGTACTATGGCACACTGAAATCTGAACTGGAAAGAATTTGGAGCAACGGGCAGGTACCTGTGCTAGATATTGACGTAAAAGGCGCTATTCATGTGCAAAAACAATATCCTATCAATACCTTGAGTATTTTTATTGAACCCCCTAGCGTGGATGAACTGAAAAAAAGATTGATGAGCCGGGGAACAGAAACAGATGAAACTCTATCAGCAAGGGTAAACAAAGCATCTTATGAGATTTCGTTTAAAGCCCATTTTGATGAAGTAATCATCAACGATAACCTCGAAAGGGCTTGTATAGAAGCCGAAAACTTAGTAAACCATTTTCTCCAAGCTCCTTCTGTACAAAGTATCAAAAACGATTGAGCTTAATTTCTTATTTTTAATGTATGGAGTATAGCATATTACTTTCAATATTTTTATTATCAATAGTATTGATTTGTTTTTTTGCAGGTATTGAAGTGGCATTTATTTCAGCCAATAAACTTTCTATCGAACTCAGCAAAAAGCAAGGAACTTACAGCGGCAAAACTTGGGGTGATTTTTCAGAACACCCTACTAGATTTATTGGTACTATATTGGTAGCCATCAATACGGTACTGGTCGTTTATGGCTTGTTGGTAGGCGAAATGCTGGGACCGGTGTGGCAGTGGTTCAAAAAAGTATTAAATGTAAGGCCATCCAATACGTTAGAAACAACTGGCAATGGGGTTGATTACTTAGGGTTGTTAATTGAAATTACCCTTTCTACTTTTATTATTTTGTTGCTCATTATATTCAGTAGAGCATTTTTCCAAGCTAGAAGCAATGCGACTTTGCAAAATTCGGTGGTTAGTTATTTTGCCAGATTTTTCTCTTGGTTGTTTGCTGGTATTTCTACCGCATTCATCCATATTTCTGAGTGGATATTGCAATACGTTTTCAATGTAAAAATATCTGATAAAAAAGAAATGTTCAGTAAAATTGACCTAGAACATTTTATACAACAAAATAAAAACTTTAACGAAGACGATAATTCAGAAATCAACAAAGAACTATTTGAAAATGCGTTGTCTATTAGCGAAACTAAACTCCGAGAATGCCTAGTACCCCGCAAAGAAATCATTAGTATTGCGCATAATAGTAGTATCCAAGAAGTAGCTGATAAATTTGTAGAAACAAGGCTGAGTAAATTGGTGGTGTATGAAAATGATATCGATAATATTACTGGTTATATCCATCAACTCGATATGTTTAAAAATCCTGTTTCGGTCAGTGATATTTTATTACCCATACCCACCGTTCCAGAAAGTATGAATGTAACAGGCTTGATGGATAAATTTACCAAAGAAAGAAAATCAATTGCTTGGGTGATAGACGAATTTGGCGGTACTGCAGGTATTGTTACTATGGAAGATTTGTTAGAAGAAATTTTTGGTGAAATACAGGACGAATACGATGAAGTAGATGAACTGGTGAACAAACAACTAGCCAATAACGAATATTTATTTAGTGGAAGATTAGAGTTAGATTTCATCACAGAAAAATACGGTCTAGAATTTCCCGATGATGAAAATGCAGAGACACTTTCAGGATTTATTATACAGAACAATGAATCTATTCCACAGCAAAAAGACCTCATTATTGTAGGTAGCTATCAATTTGATATTCTCAATGTGAGTGATACTAGGATTGAGATGGTGAAGATGAAATTGTTGAAATAATCAACATCAAGCAATCATCTCTGGTTACTTTTATAATATGAACATCGCTGTACACATCGACGCTGACGCATTGCCCACCTCTTTTTTGTGGTCGCATGTATTGTGGCTTTCCACCAAAGAACCTCAACACCAGTTTTTGATTTTTCACAGTAGTAAAATAATTTTACCTTCATCCTTAACCAGCAATTGTAAAAGTATTCCTATCAGGCCTACTATTAAAAACCGTTTGTTGTTGCATTTCTGGTATCAATTTAAGTTGCCGGTACTGCTTAAAAAAGAAAAGGCTGCGATTTTTATTTCAGAACATGTTGTTTGTAGCAGCAGAACCACTACACCTCAAATTTTGGTTATTCGGAACAGTTTTTTTAATGACGACAAAAAGGCTTCCAATGCCATTTATCAAAAATATCAGAAAAAAAACTTTCCAAAATGTATTCAACAGTCGAGCGGTATCATTGCCGTTCATGAATGGGTAGCCTTACAAATAAATACAGCCTATCCCGAAGCAATACAAAAAGTAAGTGTAGTGGCTCCGTTGCTAGATCGCGCTTTTGCGCCCATGCTGTGGGAACAAAGAGACAGTGTATTAAATTTATACAGCAACGATATTGAATATTTTTATTGCTATCACAACAGCGATACCCACCCTTACATGCTACTTTTACTAAAAGCATTTTCATTATTTAAAAAAAGAATGAAATCGAGTTTACAGCTAGTGCTTTTGCAATCAATAAAGGAAGATCCTGTGAAAGATTTTCATTTATATAAATACAGAAAAGACGTACATGTTCACAAGGCTGGAGATATTGCCATAGAAGCCGCCATTGCTGGGGCTGCATTTGCCGGTATTTTTTTACAGACAGATGTGTTGAGCGATCTGGGTCCTATGCATTGCATCAAGGCGGGTACTGTGCCAATTGTACCAAATAAAGAACAGAACAATCAAATATTAGGCAAAGCTGCTATTTATATTGAAGATACTCAGCAAGCACTTTCAGATGCCATGATACAATTTTATAAAAATGAGGACGTTAAAAATGGATACCTACAAGCGGGTATTGAATGGTTGGAATGCAATAACAACGAAACCAACAGCCTGTTGCTGGCAGAAACAATTTCAAGCCTAGTAAACAATTAACGCACATTCCTTTTTACCTTTGCACATTAAATTTTACGAAAACATGAAACAGTCCACCATTAAAATAGACGTATTGCTTGACCCAAATAAAATCCCAGAACAGATCAACTGGCAGGCTACTGATAGCAGTGCTGACATGGCACAAAAAGCCAAGGCCATGAGTATCGCTTTTTGGGATGGCACAGACAAAACTGCATTAAGAATAGACCTTTGGACCAAAGACATGATGATAGATGAAATGGGAGATTTTTATTACCAAATGTTGATGGGCATGGCAGACTCGTTTAATCGTTCAACTAATCAGCAAGTACTTAGCGATGAAATGAAATTTTTTGCCAAACAATTTTTTGAAAAATTTAGAGAAATACAACTGAAAGAGCAGGCCGGGTAGTAATTACTAGCCATATTAGCAAACAGAAGGAACATTTAAGTTGAAATAAGCATGAATGAAACTTCATATTTTTAACTCAATAAAAAAATATTATGTCATTAGAAGAACAAGTGATGGCCGAAATGAAAGATGCCATGAAAGCTAAGAACGAACCCGTATTAAGAAGTTTACGGGCCATCAAGGCAGAGATCATAAAAGCAAAAACAGAACCGGGTGCTAACGGTGTTATTGATGTAATTACAGAGCAGAAGTTTTTGCAGAAAATGATGAAGCAGCGCAAAGACTCCTTTGAAATATTTAAACAACAAAGTAGAACTGATTTGGCCGATAAAGAAAAAGAAGAAATGGAAGTGATTGAAAGATTTTTGCCCAAACAATTATCTATCGAAGAAATCAAGATAGCTGTAATAGCTATCATAGCCGAAACAGGTGCCACCAACGCAGCAGATATGGGCAAGGTAATGGGCGTGGCAAGCAAACAATTGGCGGGGAAAGCAGATGGTAAAACCATTAGTATATTGGTAAAAGAACTGTTAGGTTAATAACCAATTATGATAATTGACATCCTATTTTTATTGTGCATATTGTTGGCCATTGTAAAAGGCTATAGTAAAGGTTTTATTGTAGCACTTTTTTCTGTGGTAGGCTTTATTGTAGGATTGGCTGCTGCCATCAAATTATCAGCATACGTAGCCAGTAATTTATCTGAATATTTACCTAATACAGGAAAATGGTTACCGGTTATTTCATTTTTAGTGGTGTTTATTGGGGTAGTGATTTTGGTGAATGTAGGCGCCAAGTTGATACAGAAATCAATTGAGCTGGTGATGTTGGGCTGGGCGAATCGCATTGCTGGTATTTTATTGTATGTATTGTTGTATAGCATTTTCATAAGTGTGTTTTTATTTTATGCAGTTCAACTTCATATTCTCACTTTAGAAACAGTAGCAGCTTCATTTGTGTACCCTTATATTCAAACATTGGCGCCAACTGTTATTGATGGTGTTGCAAAAGTAATTCCCCTATTCAAAGATATGTTTAGCCAGTTGGAACAATTTTTTGGGACATTACCTCCTGCAAAGGTTACACCTGCTTTTACTCTTTCAAACGGTGTTATACATTAATGTATAAAAAAAGGATATTAGACAAGATAGTTTACACTGTTTTCAATATGATTATTTAAGTTTATGAATAATAAAATATTGCTTATTAATTGCCTTTAATACTGGCTTTAATAACTATCCTGTTTGGTATCTTTCATAGATACGTTGGTTTTTAACATAAATCAATTATTTTAGCAACAGATTGCAAATAGATTTACATAGAACTAACAGATGAACTACGAAATAAAACAAGACGGCAAATTTAAGTTTATTGAAGAAGGACAGGGAGAACCCCTGATGCTTTTACATGGGTTATTTGGTGCACTTAGTAACTTCAGGTTTCTCATAGAATATTTTAAACAAAATTTCACAGTTGTGGTTCCCATGCTTCCATTGTTAGAGATGGATCTATTGCACACTTCGGTGAGTGGACTTCAAAAGTATGTACACAAATTCGTTGAACATCGTCATTACAACAACATCCATTTAATGGGTAATTCGCTGGGTGGGCATGTAGCGCTCTCACATATTTTGAAGCACCCCGAAAATATAAAGTCACTGATTTTAACCGGTAGTTCAGGTTTGTTCGAAAATGGAATGGGTGATACTTATCCTAAAAGGGGCGATAAAGAATACATTAGAAACAAAACATCCCTCACCTTTTACGACCCTTCAATGGCAACAGATGAGTTGGTAAATGAAGTGTTTGAAATTACCAATAACAGGTTAAAAGTGATCAAAATTATTGCCTTGGCTAAAAGTGCCATTAGAAATAACCTAGGTGATGAACTCAAAAATGTACAACAACCTACTTGCCTTATCTGGGGAAACAACGATACTATAACACCTCCTTTCGTAGGAAAAGAATTCAACAAATTGATACCAAATAGCGAATTACACTTTATTGATAAGTGCGGACATGCACCTATGATGGAAGTGCCCGAAGAGTTTAATAAAATCTTGGATGATTTTTTAGCAAAATTAAAGTCACCCGCTGCAACAGTTTAAGCATTTTAGTGGTCTAATTACATGAATGCATGTGAACAAGCATTCTATTTTGCTTTGATATAAATTTTCACTTATGCTTACAGTAGATCTTATTAACAATAATATTCCTAGGTTACAACTGCAAGACAGTATAATAAAAGCAGTACAGCTCGTAAACGATTTTAGGGTAACTCATTTGCCTGTTGTAGCAGACGACAAATACCTAGGCCTTCTAAGCGAAGAAGATCTCTTAGATGCAGAAGATGACAGGCTAACCGTTGAAGTATTACAGGAACATTTTATACTTGCTTCTGTAAAAGACAATGTACATTTTCTAAATGCGGTAAATGCCAGCATTCAAAATGATACCAATATCGTACCGGTGATCAATGAAACAGGCGAACTGTTGGGGGTTATTTCAACCATCGACTTACTAAAAACCCTTGGTAATTTTGCAGGTGCCAACGAAATTGGTGGAATTGTAGTGTTGGAAATGGAAAGATCACAATTCGCCATATCAGAAATAAGCAGAATAGTAGAAAGCAATGATTGCAATATCCTACACCTCAATTCGCATATCGATGCCATTACTGGAATGCTAACAGTAACCCTCCACCTTAACAAAAGAGAAATTGCCGCGGTAGTTGCTACTTTTGAAAGGTATGAATACGATGTAATCTATTATTTTGGAGATGAAAATTTCGAAAACGAAATTCACAGCAATTACAGGCATCTAATGAATTACCTGGATATATAAACATATACCCGCTGATGAATGTTACCCTGCTTTCTTCAACCACTTCGTTTATGGAACACCAAAAGCAAAGTCATGTGAATAAGCAAGAAATGCTTATTTTCTTTTTGCTCATCTTGTTTTCTCTATCTGGATTTTCTCAAACAGAACCACTAGGTTTTTATGAAAAACTAAATACACATTTGGCAATAGACTCTAATGCCAAACTACAGATCGCATCCATTGAGATCGCAGGTAATAAAAAAACAAAACGCTATATCTTAGAAAGAGAAATGCGTTTCAAAAAAGGAGATACGCTCATTGCATCCGAAATATTTGAAAAACTCCAACTCTCTCAAGAACTCATCTATAATACTGCTTTGTTTACAGATGTGGTGCTCACACCCTATTTTATTACTGGTACTGATATTCGGATACTTGTGACGGTTAAAGAAAAATGGTACATCTATCCTACCCCGCAGTTTCAACTTGTAGACAGGAATTTTAATGAGTGGCTCAATACCTTCAATGCAGACCTAGAACGGGTTACCTACGGTGTAAAATTTGCTCATTATAACCTTAGCGGCCGGAGAGATCAGCTAAAAGTGTACCTGCTCAATGGATTTGCCCGCAACTTTTCTTTTATCTACAATGCCCCTGTCAGCAATCGTGCATTAACAGAAGGTTTTTCAGTTGCAGCAGGATTTACCCAAAATAGAGAAATTATTTATAAAACCGATGCCGACAATAAGCCACTTCGGTATTCGATAGATGGATTTGTGCGCAATCAGTTTTACATGAACGGCACCTATATCAGAAGAAATGGTTTTTATAGAACCCGGCAATTGGGCATCGGTTACCAGTACATGGATGTTGCCGATAGTGTTACAAGTTTTTATAACCCAAATTATTTCAATAACAATAAAAGTTATGCGGGAGTACCTGTTATGACTTTTCGATTCCAATATATTAATACCAATAATATCAATTATCCTTTGAAAGGAAAAATACATTCCCTGTTGTTTACCAAAAGAGGTTGGGGACTGAATGGAGGAGTAAACATGTTATCGGTTGACGGTGACTATCAAAAGTTTTGGTCGCATCAAAAAAACTGGTACAGTGTTTTTAGCGGACACTTCCGCATCAAACTCCCATTTGAACAGGCTTTCATCAACCAACAGGCATTGGGGTACGGTCAATTTTACCTAAGGGGACTCGAAAATTATGTAATAGACGGCGTGGCAAGTGCATTGGCCCAGTACACATTAAAGAAAAAAATTTGGTCTTTTAATATTCCCATTCCTTTTAAAAACAACATACTCGACAAAATCCCTTTCAACATTTTTGCAAAAACATACGGCGATTTGGGTTACAGCCACATTAAGCCTTCTTTCGATACCCGCCTCAACAACAAAATGCTCTACAGTGGAGGATTTGGGATAGACATTCTTTCATTGTATGATGTAAATATGAGCCTAGAATACAGTTTCAATCAATTAGGCGAAAAGGGGTTATTTTTACGTGCTAAAGGGGGGTTTTAAATTCCTTTACACCATCAAACATGAGAATAGCTATCTACAGTCGGGGTATTGAAAACAATCAGTTAAAAGATATAGAACTACTTGTTAAAGAGCTAATCAAGCATGGTGCTGAGCCAGTTTTTTTTCAAGACTTTTTTAACCAGTTTTACTCAGCGGTGAAGTTGGGGGGCAACTACTCTACTTTTAATTGCAGCGAAGATATGGACAGTAGCATCGATTGCCTGATCAGCTTAGGAGGAGATGGCACTTTGCTAGATACGGTTACGCTAGTGAAAGATAGCGGTATTCCGGTGTTGGGTATCAACTACGGCCGTCTTGGTTTTTTAGCCAATATTGGTAAGGAAGAAATTAGTGCAGCGATAGAGGCGTTGGTAGAAAGAAAATATGTGTTAGACAAACGTACCCTCTTGCACATGGATGCCAACCTACCCTTGTTTGGTGATGTGCCATATGCATTGAATGAATTTACATTGCATAAAAGCGACACATCCCCCATGATTAAAATACATACTTATCTGAATGGTGAATTTTTAAATACCTACTGGGCAGATGGATTGATTGTATCGACCCCTACCGGATCTACAGGATACTCGCTTAGTTGTAATGGACCAGTGGTATTTCCAGACAGCGCAAGTTTTGTTATAACCCCAGTTTCGCCTCACAACCTGAACATTCGCCCCATCATTGTGCCCGATAATACGATTGTATCTTTTGAGGTAGAAGGCAGAACAGATAATTTTTTATGCAGTTTAGACAGTAGAAGAGAACTGGTACCGAAAGAAGTACAAATTGCTGTGAGAAAAGAAAATTTTGGTATCAACCTTATCCGCCTCAACGAAAACAATTTTCTGCAAACATTGAGAAATAAATTGTCATGGGGATTAGATAAACGAAACTAATGAAGCGCAGTATTGTTATAAATGAAACCTTCGTTTGTAAACACCTCGACGGCAATACAACATGACCAAAAAACCAAAAAAAATACAAAGAATATTTCTCATTTACTGGGTGTTGCTAGCTTATATCGTAGCGGCCCTTATTTTTTGGTTTTTTACATTGAACAAACAAAACCAATTGATGTCTGAACTAAAAATGTCGGGCGTTATCGGCAATGGTCCGTTGGCTATAGAGCAACGAAGAATTATCAAAACCGAAAGAGATCGAAAAGTAAGTCAGTACCTTGGAGAAGGTGCCACTTTTTTCTTAGTGATTTTAGCAGGTGCCCTTTTTGTATTCAGAGCAGTGAGGCGGCAATTATCGATCAGTCAGGAACAACAAAATTTCATGATGGCAGTTACCCATGAATTGAAAACACCTATCGCCGTAGCCAAACTGAATTTAGAAACGATGCAGAAAAGGAAGCTGGATGAGCATCAACAACAACGCTTGTTGTTCAATACTCTTCAGGAAACCAACCGTTTAGACGCGCTTTGTAACAATATGCTCATCGCTTCTCAAATAGATGCAGGCGGATATAGGATGGAAAAACAGGAATTGAATCTTGGCGAATTGGTGGAAGCTTGTGCAGAAGATTTTAATATTCGTTTCCCCCAACGTCACATCCAAACCACAGCACATGAAGCAGTATATGTTACCGGAGACGCGTTGCTGTTAAAAATCGTTACCAATAATCTATTAGACAATGCGCTTAAATATTCGCCAAAAGATTCATTGATTGAGGCTGAAGTTTTGCAAAACGATTCTGTTGCAGAAATACGGATCAAAGACAATGGACCAGGTATAGAAGACGAAGAAAAAAAGAAAGTATTTGATAAATTTTACCGCTTGGGCAACGAAGCTACTAAGAGGTCTAAAGGCACTGGACTAGGACTATACCTCAGTAAAAAAATTATTCAAAATCATGGTGGTAATATTTTTATACAAAACAACACTGAAGGTGGGAGTATTTTCACAATTCAAATTGCTTCACCAGATTAAATTAGAGCTATGGCTGAAAAAAAGTATTCAATTTTATTGGTAGAAGATGAAGAAAATTTACAGGAAGCGCTGAAGTTGAATTTAGAGCTAGAAGGTTATGAAGTAACCGGTTGTTTTGACGGTGTAGATGCACTTCAACAATTTCAAAAAGAATATTTTGATCTGATTATACTCGATGTGATGTTACCAGAACTAGATGGCATCAGCGTTTGCGAAACCATTCGGCTCAGCAACAACGAAACACCCATTTTAATTTTAAGTGCCAAAAATAGCAGTGCCGATAGAGTGTTGGGACTTAAAAAAGGGGCAGACGATTATCTCACTAAACCCTTTAACCTAGAAGAACTATTACTGAGGGTAAGCAAGCTGTTGCGAAAAAGCGAACAGATGGCCATCAAACAACCACTCCCTGATCTTTACCATTTTGGCAACAATAAAATAGATTTTAAAGGATTAGAATGTGCCAACAAAAATGAGAAAAGTATTCCTTTATCAAAAAAAGAAGTAATGTTGTTGAAGCTACTCATCGAAAATAAAAATGAAGTTGTAACTCGTGAAAAAATTCTGCAAGCAGTTTGGGGTTACAATGTTTATCCCACTACCCGCACCATCGATAATTTTATTCTCAATTTCAGAAAATATTTTGAAACCGATAGTCGCAACCCTCAATATTTTCATTCTGTGAGAGGAGTTGGATATAAATTTACTGAGTAAATTTTATATCTGCTCAATGCACAGGTTTTGAATGAGTGCTTGTGCCCTGCTATACAAGTCATTTTTAGTATCGCTACTGCTGAGAGGCGTGTACAACTGTAGGTCTAACTCCTGCAATAATTGCTGCATTTGAATAGCCAATGGTACATCGTATCCTGCTTCATACATAGCGGTGCTAAGGGTTCTTACGCTGAAGTTGTAAATAGGTATAGAAAATTTAGCGATTAAAAATTGTTTCAGTTCTTGGTTTAGTAAACTATAAAATCCCTCGCATTCGGGGCTGCTTAAGCAAGCTGCTGTTTGTACTAAATAATTTTGAGGTATTTCTACAGAAATTGGTACAACAGTTGTTGTTTCTAATTCTTTCATCACCGTAGTGAATGGAGGTACTACTTCCTTGAGTTTTTCAGTTGTTTTTTCTGGTTGTTTTTTTCCATCCAACCTAAACCATATCCACAACCCGATGATGAAAAAAAATGCCAAAAATCCTATGATCCATTCACGGTTCGTGAATATCTTTTTGATAAACCCATCCGACTTTTTTTGGATAATATTATCTGCATTGTAATTAGGTTGATTAGTTCCCTGGCTTACTGTAAAAGCGATGGGATTACTGGTAATGGTTTTGTAAGTTGCTGCTTCGGGATCAAAATAACTAAAGCTAATGGCAGGTAGCTCATACTTTCCTGCTGCGGTTACGGTAAAAGGCACTTCGATTGTTTTTTGTCCGCTCACGGGTACATCCATCTGTATCAGATCATCTTTTACAACGGCGTCAAAAGCTTCCATTTGTTGAGGCCATACAATATCGGGAGCTGTTATTAAGGGTAAGTTTCCTGCGCCTTCGATGATCAATTGTAATTTGCCAGCTTCATTTGAAGAGAATGTTGTTTTTTTTAATAAGGCCTTAAAATTAAACTTACCTACTGCGCCGTTAAAACTAACGGGTTTGCCAACTTCTGGCAATGGCTTTACGTTAATGGTAACAGGTTTACTATTGATGCTCACATTTTCGACCACCAAATCGGTAGGGTCTATTCTAAAGCCTCCAAAAACATCTACATTTCTGCCGGCGCTTTCTTTGATAAGTTCTACTTTGTTTTCCAACACGGCTGTTTCTAATTCTATCGGGCCCGATTGCAAGGGGTATAGTTGTGCCTTTCGAATGATGAATACATTGTACTCTCTTCCATCCAACATTTCTTTGCTATAATCTGCAATATCAGGTTGCTGCAGATCTATCACAGAGAAACCGTTGAAGGAGGGATTTTTGGTTACTTTCCCTTCACTTCTAATTCTGGTGTAGAATTTATAAGTAGCCACAATTGGCTCACCTACAAAACAACTGATTTTACTGGTAATTAATTTTACGTGCATGTTTTTGCTAATTTTCTCGGCAATATTTTCTCCTTTTTTTAGCATATTTTCACCATACACTGTGGTTTGGTCTGGTTCTCCGAAAGGATCGAAGCCACCAGAAGATCTGCCTTGAACTCCAGTATTGTTGTTTTCATTTCTTACCTGCAAACTGGTAGCAGCAGCTTTATAAATAGTTCCATTGATATTTGCAGTAGCACCCGTAAAAACAAACTTACCTGCACGTTTAGGTTTGATGATATAGTTATAAGAAAAATATTGAGTTACATGACCGTTTACATTGCTCATACCTGTTTCTTGGTTCGGACCACTGATGACGTCCACGTCTTTGAGTGAAGGCGGTGTAATGTTGCGAATGTCGTTACCGTTGGTAACTGTAAGGCGAAGGGTAGCATATTCGTTTTTGTAAATCACTTTCGGACTCACTACTGCATTAAATGCTGTTTGGGCAGTTGCCATTACAATAGAAACAAAAAAAATGAAAGTGAATAAAATAAACTGTTTACAATATAAATGCATCATTCAGGTTCCGTTCAAAGTCAAAAATAAAAAATAGATCTTGCCTACCGACATTGAGAAGTATAAAAGGATACAAGAAACTGTTAATAATATTATTACAGATCACCTAATTGTGGACGAATGATAATCTCTTCTACAACTGCTTGTGCACTTACATGAGTGGCAGCCAGAATCATGGTAGAAATATCGGTGATTTCCAATATTCTTTTATTACTATTATCGAAGTCTTTCCAAGAATCGGTTAACACAGCTCCTGAAAAAACGGCGGTTACTTTTATCCCTGTTGACTTCAGCTCGTGGCGTAGGTTTTTACTAAATCCGTTGAGCGCATATTTGCTCACGCTGTAACTGCCACCCCCTTCATATGCATTAAGGGAGGCAATGGAGCAAATATTGAAAATATGACCCTTACCAGCCAATTTCATTGCAGGCAATAGTTGACGTGTAAGGTGATAGGCACTAAAAAAGTTGAGGTTCATAATGTATTCCATATTGCCTTCTTCTTCGTTTGATACACTTCCGGGAATATAGTTACCTGCATTGTTTACGAGTATAGTTGGTGTGCCCTGCTGCAAGCACCAATTGCCAAAATCTGCCACTTGTTTACGTTGGCTCATGTCAGCCACAAAACTCATTACATCGGCATTCGGATAGTCATTTCGGATATCGGCCACCGTTTTCAACAAATTGGCCTCACTGCGTGAGCAAATCAACGTTTTTTCTCCTGTAGCGGCAAATGCAGCAGCCACTGCTTTCCCTATACCCTTACTGGCACCCGTAATTACAACCATAAACTTTACTTTTAAGCGTACAAAATTAGTACTATTTACAATGGCCCTCTGTAAACATATTTAATAAAATTAATTTTACCGTTTCAGTAAAGCTATCCAACGCGTACAACAAACTATCTTTGAGTTGGTTTATTGTACAAGAATACAAAATACCCAGCTCAACATGCCAAAATACAAACATCTTTTTTTCGACCTCGACCATACCCTTTGGGATTTCGATAGCAATGCAAAGAAATCGTTGACAGAACTATATGCCAAATTTGATTTGCCTCAAAAAATAAATGTAGCTTTCGATGATTTTTATCAGAAATATTTGTACCATAATCAATTATTATGGGAACGATATCACAACGGATTTATTTCTGCGGATGACCTGAAGTGGAAAAGAATGTGGCGCACCTTACTCGATTTTAAAATAGCCAATGAGCCCTTAGCTAAATCGCTGAGTGATGAATTTCTAGAAATCCTTCCCACCCAAAAAGAGGTGTTTCCACATACTTTCGAGATCTTAGATTACCTCAAAAAAAAACAATACAATCTGCATCTTATTACCAATGGTTTCGAAAAAACGCAGTGGACAAAATTAAGGAACAGTGGTCTGGATCATTATTTTACACATGTGATCACTTCAGAAGCCAGCAACAGTCTCAAACCTAAAAAAGAAATTTTTGATTATGCAATGGATAAGGCTGGGGCAACCCTGAGCGAAAGTATTATGCTGGGCGATAACTTACAAGCAGATATTGGGGGAGCTATAAATGCAGGAATGGATTGCATATTTGTAAACCACATTAATGCTAGTACCAACATAAAACCCACTTATATTATCACCCATTTAAAAGAGTTGGAACA
Source organism: Ferruginibacter sp. (assembly GCA_040882445.1). Lineage (GTDB taxonomy): Bacteria > Bacteroidota > Bacteroidia > Chitinophagales > Chitinophagaceae > Ferruginibacter. Next base: position 26,211 of record JBBEBH010000062.1, read on the forward strand.
AATTTTTTAAAAAAATTATATATAAACAAATACCCCCGAATGCTTCGGGGGTATTTTAAAAAGTTGTTGTAAGCAAACCGTTCATTACATTTGAGCAGTCTTTGCTGCTTTATCTTTGCAACAAGCTTTCTTCTCTGCGTTTGCGTCTTTTGAGCAACAAGTTTTTCCTTTGGCACATTTCTTCTTTTTACCCTTGTCTCCACCTGCGAAAGCAATTCCTGTTACCATCATGGCCGCAGTTGCTAATAAAAATACTTTTTTCATTTTAAAAAATTTTATTGATCAATAGTATAACGCAAAAATAGGGGGGAAATTATATTTTCTACACTTTCAAACTGTTAATTTGTTCAAGCATTTATATGATTTGCGTCAATTATAATGATCAAAAGGGTTTTAAAGGGTGGCGATAACGGTTACCCCGCCTTTTACTACTTCATTTAGTTGAACGTTAATTTTGGTGCCAAGTGGTAATAACAGATCTACCCGGCTGCCAAATTTGATGAAACCAAACTCTGCATTTTGTTCTACTTTCTGCCCCACTTCTAGATAATTACAAATGCGTTTGGCCAGTGCGCCGGCAATTTGTTTTACTAACACTTCAGTATTTCCTTTGCGGATTACGGAACTGTGTCGTTCGTTTTCGGTAGAAGACTTAGGATTCCAGGCCACTAAATATTTTCCTTTATGGTATTGGTTATACACTACTTCACCGCTCAATGGGTTTCGGTTTACATGCACATTAGCAGGACTCATGAACACAGAAACCTGAATTCTTTTATCTTTAAAATATTCTACTTCCTGGGTTTCTTCAATCACCACCACTTTGCCGTCTGCTGGCGCTACAATTTTACCTTCATTAAAAGTAAATGTCCTATTGGGGATTCTAAAAAAAGAAACGATGAAAAGTACCAATCCCACACTAAGCACGAGGAAAGCGATGCAAAGCCAAAGCAGACTGTTTCCCAAAAACCAAAACATCAACACATTCAGCATGCAAAATAACATGGTGGCAACTGCAATAGATTTATAACCTTCTCTATGTATGGTCATTTTTTTAAATTAAGCAGCAAAAGTAATGAAAAGCCCGTTAATGGAATGGGTTTGCAAAGGCTAAACAGGTATGAGGATGTTTTTAGAAAATTTACAAATTTGAAATAGATGTCTTATACCATAAATAATTTCACATACATCCATGCGGCAGGGGAAGCTATCAGTAGCGAATCGAACCGATCTAAAAAACCACCATGGCCCGGCATAAAATGTCCGCTGTCTTTTACATTCGCCCTTCTTTTTATTTTACTTTCCAGCAAATCGCCCAAGGTTCCAAAAATGGCACAAAGTGCAGCAATGGCCACCCAATGACCAATGGCTATTGGTTTGGCATCGGGTATCAATGAAGCCAGCAGAGCTATGAAGCCAACACATAATATAGCGCCACCGACTGTACCCTCCCAAGTTTTTTTGGGCGATATTTTACTGAAGGGCGTTTTTCCAATCAAAGAACCTACCACGTAAGCCATGGTATCGTTGATCCAAATAGAAAAAATAATGACACATGGCAACAACGGATTATACAAAACTGGTATGCCCATATCATCCAATACATCTTTTCTAAACAAGGTAAATACTGTACCCAAATCTATCAGTAAAAAAATCGGTAATACAATGTAAACAATGGCAAGAAGGTAATATGCAGCGGGTTGATGGGGATATATTTTATTGATCAATTTTACAAACTCCACCACTGCCCCTACCATAATGATGCTGCACAATATTAAAAAAGGCCATAAACCGGTAAATAAACCCAGCAGCATTACCCCTGCAAACACTACTGCGGTGATGGCCCTCGTACTAAAAGTTTTTTTGTCTAAAGGCAATGATGGTTACTTTTTGGTGATAGAAGAAAAGGGATCTGCTTCAGCTATCAGGAGCTGTTCTTTAACAATAATTTTTTCTCTTTGAATGGCAGAATATTTTTGCAACAATATAAACAGTCCCACCAAAATAGCCAAAGCAGGTAACCCCACCCACATTGGTACGTCTGGCTCTATTGCATTAGGGTCGGAAATTCCGCCGTTTCTGTTTAGATAAAATAATTGCGATACTGCAATGGCATTGTTTAAAAAATGAGCCACTATATTTACCCAGGTATTTCTGGTTTTATAATACATAAGGCCCAACACAAAACCCAAGATGACACGACTGATAAAAAGGTACACAGAAAAGTGAATAATGCTGAATATCACAGAGCTTACGATGATAGCCGCCATGGGATGTTTCCACCATTTTTCAAAAAGATTTTGCATGGCTCCCCTAAAAAAAACTTCTTCAAATACTGCCGGAAAAAATGCCATGATGATAATAGCAAGAGCCCAATCGCCCCAGTTTTTGAGGTTACTCAACAGTATCACCTGTTCGTTGTAAGCCGCTTCCATTTGTTTAGCCATCGTATTTAATGAGTGAAAATTGGCTACTATTGATTTGCTAAGTTCTGCCAGAGGGGCCGCCAGAATATTAGCTATAAAAATTATACCGAATCCAATGGCTATTTGGGTAACGGTAATGTATTTGTTGAATCCCAGCCAAAACCAACTGCCTCCATTCACCAACCAGTTATATAAAAGGGCTGGTATAAATAGCATGGTTAGAGTACCTAATACTTGTGCTGTTCTCAGCAACCCTATGTTTTTAGGATCCTTCATCGCCTTTATTATTTCGTTGGGCAATGTAGAAAACGGAGTGCCTTCTGGCACCATCTGCATTCCTATAACTGTTTGTATCAGTGCTCCTAAGAACACCCCCGCTGTTAAAAACAGCGCCAACATTCCCAGTGCTCCCAAGCCCGAATAACCTTTAATTGTGGTGTATTGCATACGCTACTGCTATTATTTGTAAATTTGCTTCTGCAATATACAAATAGATATGCCCAAAATTGGCAACATAACATTACCTGAATTTCCAATTTTACTGGCTCCCATGGAAGATGTGAGCGACCCACCTTTTCGCGCTGTGTGTAAAACCAATGGTGCAGACCTGATGTACAGTGAATTTATCAGTAGTGAAGGCCTCATCAGAGACGCCATAAAAAGTAAGGCTAAACTCGATTTTACAGAAGAAGAGCGCCCCTTTGGTATTCAAATATTTGGGGGCGATGAAGACGCCATGGCCATGAGTGCCAAAATTTGTGAAACCGTGAATCCCGACCTGGTAGACATTAACTTTGGTTGCCCGGTTAAAAAAGTAGTGAGCAAAGGTGCAGGTGCTGCTGTATTGAAAGACATCGACCTGATGATTCGGTTAACCCAAGCTGTTATTAAGAGCACCACTTTGCCTGTAACGGTAAAAACCCGTTTGGGCTGGGATGATAATAGCAAAAATATTGTTGAAGTGGCAGAAAGACTGCAAGACATCGGCGTGGCAGGCCTAGCTATCCACGGCCGAACCAGAAGTCAATTATACAAAGGTGAAGCCGACTGGACGCTGATTGGAGAAGTAAAAAACAATCCACGCATGAACATCCCTATTTTTGGGAACGGCGATATCGACAGTGGCCACAAAGCGCTCGACTATAAAAATAAATATGGGGTAGATGGTATTATGATTGGCAGGGCCGCCATCGGCTACCCATGGATATTCCGAGAAATAAAACATTACCTTCAAACACAAACCAACCTGCCTTCTCCCACATTAGAGGAAAGAATAGAAGTGTGTAAAACACATTTACGAAAGTCACTAGAGTGGAAAGGGCCCAAAGTAGGCATCTTTGAAATGCGCAGGCATTATACCAACTATTTAAAAGGATTGCCAGGCATCAAAGATTTTAGGTTGAGATTGGTAACTTTATCTGAAGAAGCTAGTATCAATGAAGTGCTGGATGAAATAAGCGAATACTACAAAGAATATGAATTTGAAAGAACCCCAATAGAGATCATCAACTACCATCAAAACTGTCCGCTGTAATTTCCCAAATTTAAAACGTTGCAATAAATGACGTTAGCCCTTCTAAATATTGGTAAGTTCTAACATAACTAAAATAAGAAATTGCAGCCATAATGATACCCATCATACCGGTGTAAAATGCTGTAGCTTGCCATTTCGATGTAATCTTTTTTAGCTTTAAAAAAGCGTAAGTTCCAAACCCGAGAATTGCCAACACAAAACCACAAAAATGTAAAAGGGAAGTACAGCTCAGGTATTGCTTCACACGGGGCAGCTCATTGCTTTTGAGAAAGCTGGGATTCATATCAAATGCATATACCTGCTGCACCCTCAGTTCGTTGTTTTGTTGATAAGGGATATAACCAATTAGTACCAACATGATACCCATGAACAACAAACAAATAGCTCCCCCCTTTAGGTGATGCGCTTTACAATAAAAGTAAAGAACAATTCCTAACAACAACAGGAGCACCCCCACTAGTATATAAAAAAGTTGGGTATTTTTTTCAGCCAAAAAATACGCTTCAATGGTTGATTTTGTAAACAAGGTTTTAATATTTACTAAAAATTAGTTGTGTAATAATATTGGAAAGACCCGTCCACTATTAAATTAAAAAATCATCATCTTACCCTTCATCCTCTACCGCTGCCTGCAATTCTGCACCCATGGGCTCTATGCCCGATTCAAATACATGTGTAAGATCGCCCTTTTCATCAATCAAGAATTTACAAAAATTCCAGTTGGGTACAAAAACGTTCCAACCGTTTTTTTCTTCCTGTGTTAGCCATTGATACACCGGATGCTGCTGAGGGCCCCTGATCACAGTCGATTTTTTTACCAAGGGAAACCTTACCCCAAAATTTACTTTACAAAACTGTTCAATCGCTTCATCTGTTCCTTTTTCTTGCGCCCCAAAATCATTGGCGGGGAAACCCAATACCAATAATTCGTTTTCAAATTTTTCTTGCAGCGCTTGCAAGCCCTCGTACTGAGCAGTATAGCCGCATTCTGATGCAGTGTTCACAATCAATACTTTTTTATTTTTTAGGGTTGAAAAATCTAACTCGTTGCCGTTGTTAAGTGTTGCCTTGAGATCGTAAAATGAAGTAGTAGCCATTTTATGAGATGTTAGTACTTTTCCTCCTTTCCCAACAGCCTTTGTTAGCTTGTTAAAAACAGGATAAAGCAGTCGTAATAAATTTTGTTTAAATGTCATTTTTTTATTTAATAAACCATTTTAACAATTTCAATTTGCCCGTTAATGGTGGGTACTTGGCCGCAGGATCAAACCATTGAGGCGATTTCATTACTGCTTTGGCATGACTAAAAGTATTAAAACTAAACCTGCCGTGGTAGCTGCCGGTACCGCTATATCCACGGCCACCAAATGGTAAGTAGTGATTGGCCACATGCAGTGCCGCATTATTTACGCAGGCACCACCCGAAGGTACTGCTTTCAACCATTTTTCTGCAACCGTATCATTACTGGTAAACACATAAAATGCCAAAGGGTTTTTGTGAGGCGCTATCATTAAAAGAGCTTCTTCCATGGTGTCAAAACCAAACACTGGTAATATCGGGCCAAATATTTCATCTTGCATTACTGCATCTGCCAATGAAACATTGGTGAGCAATGTGGGTGCTATGCGCTGGGTAGCAGCATCTGTTTCTCCACCAACGATGATTTCAGCAGATTGTAAATAACCCTTCAAGCGATCGAATTGTTTTTGGTTAATGATCTTACAAAGTTCTCTACTTTTTAAAGGCTCTTTGCCATAAAAATTTTGGATAGCTTCTTTCATAGCTGAAACTAACTCAGCTTTTCGGCTGTTGTGCACTAACAAATAATCGGGTGCTACACACATTTGTCCTGCATTGGAAAACTTCGTCTGCATAATCCGCCGGGCTGCCACTTTCACATTCACTTCTTGTTCAACAACACAGGGGCTTTTACCCCCCAGTTCGAGGGTAACGGGCACCAGTTCGTTGGCTGCCAATGCGTAAATCAGTTTGCCTACTGCTGTACTTCCGGTGTAAAAAACATGATCGAATCTAAAAGCTTTCATCATTGCCGGAATCACTTGAGACCCGTCTTCATCTGTAAATAAAATATAACGGGTATCAAAGCATTCAGCAATTATTTTTTTTATCACAGCGGCCGTAGCAGGTGCAAACTCACTAGCTTTTAGTACTACACAATTGCCGGCCGCAATGGCACCTACCAGAGGGGTGAGTAATAATTGTAGTGGATAATTCCATGGACCAATGATTAGCACTATGCCTAACGGTTCGGGATACACGAAACTAGAAGATGGAAAATTGAGCAGGTTGGTGCGCACACTTTGCGGTTTCATCCAATTGCTTAGTTTACTTAAACTGTTGTTGATCTCTGTAAGCAAAAATCCGGTTTCTGTTACCCAGGTTTCTTCTAAAGATTTGTTCAAATCGGCTTGCAGCGCAGCATTGATGTCTTCTTCATATTTCAAAATCACAGATTTAAACTTCACAAGTTGTGTTGTACGAAATTTAGTGCTTGAAGTTGCGCCAGATTCAAAATATGTTCTCATGGCTTGCAATTGGTTCAGAGTGGGCATAACCTTATTTTTGTTTAAAGTTAAATGATTTAATATGACAGATGAGCAATATATGCAACTGGCTTTACAAGAAGCCCAACAGACCTTCGATAAAGAAGAGGTACCGGTAGGCGCCATTGTGGTTATGAACAACCGAATTATTGCCAAGGCTCACAACCAGGTAGAGTTGCTCAATGATAGTACCGCACACGCAGAAATATTAGCACTCACCACCGCCTATCATTTTTTAGGCAGCAAATATCTGCCAGATGCCACTTTGTTTGTTACCGTAGAGCCCTGCCTCATGTGCAGTGGTGCACTTTATTGGAGTAAAATTAGACGCATTGTATTTGGAGCATCCGACGATAAAAATAGTTATAGAAGATGTACGGGTGACAACAATCCCTTTCACCCAAAAACAGAGCTCACAGGGGGTATTTTAGCAGAACAATGTGCTCAACTTATGAAAGATTTTTTCAAAGCAAAACGATAAAAACACTGCCATTTAAAGAATTTACCAATTCAGGAAGTTTATATTTTAATAAAGTGAATTTCCAGATTTCGGCTTTAAATTTGTGCATTAAACTTATTCACGATTTAAAATTTATACTATGGCATTTACACTTGCACCCTTACCTTACGCATACGAGGCTTTAGAACCACACATTGATACATTAACCATGCAAATTCACCATGGCAAACACCATCAGGCTTATGTTGACAATTTGAACAAAGCGATTGCGGGTACAGACAATGAAACCAAATCAATTGAAGACCTGGTGAAAGCGGCTGGCAGTATTAGCCCTGCGGTTCGCAACAACGGTGGGGGTCATTGGAACCATACCTTTTTCTGGGAAAGTTTGGCCCCAAATGCGGGCGGCGCTCCCACTGGCAAATTAGCAGATGCCATCAACGAAGCTTTTGGCTCTTACGATGTATTCAAAGAAAAATTTGCCAATGCAGGGATAACGCGTTTTGGAAGTGGCTGGGCGTGGTTGATTGTTAAAGATGGCAAACTAGAAGTAAGCTCAACGCCCAACCAAGACAATCCTTTGATGGATGTAGCAGAAGTAAAGGGTACCCCTATACTTGGCGCCGATGTTTGGGAACACGCCTATTATTTGAAGTACCAAAACAAGCGAGCCGATTATTTGGCGGCATTTTGGAATGTTGTAAACTGGACCAAAGTAGCAGAAAGATTAGAAGCTGCTTAATACAAATATATTTCAACACAAAGCCCGCCAACAATACGTTAGCGGGCTTTTTTGTAAGCGTTTATTTCTGGGAGCATCTGTTGTTGCTAAGTGTCATCATTTGATTCCCGCTTTGCGCTGCTAGGTCGGTTCGTTGCGCCCGCCCTATTCGCTACAATTGGGGCTAAGCTGAGCTTCATCGCTTATTTCAACTCATTCAAATTAGCTACAGGTAAAAAGCTATCGCTTTAGTTGGCTTTTGCATCCGGAATAAATTTCATTGAAACAGAGTTTACGCAATGGCGGGTATTTTTTGAGGTAAATCCTTCGCCCAAAAATACATGTCCTAAGTGGCCATCACAGTTGGCACAAACAATTTCGGTACGCATACCATCGGGATCTGAGATTTTTTTCACCGCGCCTTTTATTTCATCGTCAAAACTAGGCCAACCACAATTAGATTCAAATTTTGAATCAGATTTGTACAAAGGGGCATCGCAACGACGACATACATAAGTACCTTTTTCTTTATTTTTCAGTAATTCCCCAGTACCAGGATATTCAGTTCCTTTGTTTACGATGATCCTGGTTTCTTCGGGCGTTAATGGATTCCATGTCATGGGGTTCGTTTTTTTAGAAGTGGAAGTGGCTGCTACGGGTTTGCTACTAGCAGGCACATTTGAAGTGGTGTTTTGTCCGCAGGCACTAAAAACCGCCGCCAAGCAAACTACAATACAATTTAAAATTTTCATAATGTTACAATTTACAACTACTTACCGTATAGTTATAAGGAGTAGCTGTTAAAAAATATAACAAGTTTGGTGACATATTGTTGTGGTAGGCGCCAACACCAACGCCCCCGCTTGCTTTCAGCAGGCGGCGAATAAGGTTTCTCCACTTTTTTCTTTTAACAATAGTACACGTTGCTCGCTGGTAGCGGCACATATTAACTGCCTTACAATTGAACATAATGTATAAAAAAGGCCGTTCTTTTAGAACGGCCTTTTAAAATTATCATCAAATAAGCTTAATAATGTTTGATACTTCTCACTGCCAGAGGTTGTCCTTTAGCGGTACCACTTGCATAAATGGTAAAAATACCACCTTGTGTTACATCAACACCCCTGCTCATATCTACAACTACAGCAATTGCCACAGTTTGAGTACCTGCAACTTTTAATTTAACCGTGTATACACCTCTTGGCACGGGTGTGAAAGCGGCTAAAGCACTCTCATTAGGTGCTGCACCTATAAATGATCTGTTACTAATGGTAACAGAATCGTTGGGTGTAACCGATGTTCTAAGTAAAACGATGTCTACAGCAGGCGCATTTCGAGCCAAATGCAATGCACGTACGTGTGAGTTAGTGGTGGCCGGTAAAGCAAGATTATCTTTCAACTTCAATACCCTCGCTTGGCTGGTAGGAGAAGTTGTAGTGTCATACACAAAATAAGAAAAAATTTCTCCCTTTGCCATGCTAGCAGAAAAGCTATTCACATATAAATCGCTAGTAGCAACATTTTTTCTACGAATATTTATTTCATGCGTTCCAGATAGAATTGGAAGGTAAGTGGTGGTGTTTAAATAAGTAGCACCTGCAGCATTGGTGTAACGAGCACCACCAACAAATACATGTAAGGTATCGGTAGGCGCAGTGGTGGCTACTGGTGAAGCGTGTATCACAGCAAAACTGCTAAAATCGGCTGGCTGTTCAAAAGCTTTCTTACAAGATGTACCCACTATGATTGAAGCTAAGGCTAATCCAAGTATTTTTTTCATATTATATGTTGTCTTTTTTTGTATGGTTGTTGTCTAATTTAAGGTGTACGCTCTGGCTAGGTTTATAGCCAGAGCATAAATAACTTATAATTATTGATAGCCCTCATTTTGAGTCATGGTAGGATTAGCAGTTACTTCAGGCAATGGAATGGGCAAAGTAAACCTAAAGTTGTTAGCAGGCAAACTTAAGCCGGCTGCACTAGGTGCATCAATGGCCAAACGTGTTACTGGTAGGCCTCTTCTTTTTAAATCGAAGAAGCGGTGACCTTCGTATACCAATTCTTTGAATCTTTCTTGCATCATTTCGTCGATAGCTTGTTGCTTGGAAGCGAATACTGCATTGGTATAACCAGTAATTCTATTGCTACGAAGCAGATTAATATCAGATTCGGCACTATTGGCACCAGTAAATTTATTTAATTCTGCCCTTGCTTCTGCACGGATCAACACCATTTCTGCAGTTCTCAATACTTTTCCGTTAGCAACGTTTTCGTTTGGAGCAGCATAGGTTCCACCTGCATATTTAAAAATTAACCTTGGGTCTCTTCCTACACCGGTTAACAGTGGCTCAGATTTTAAATAAGAAGCAAATCTAACATCATTTATAGGATCGTAAGCAGACCAAACCTTCTCTGAAGGCTTCCAGGTAATAGTTCCGATATTGCTTGCATTTGCAGAAGTACCGCGGAAAAGGCTTCCGATACGTGCACCCAATGTACTTGTTTTAAATACTCTATACGCTTGTTCAGAAGTATTAACATCGGTCCAAATTCCAGGGAACTGAGCAATGGTAGCCAAAGGAACTGCGGTAATAAATTCACTAGCGAAGGTTTCCGCTGCAGCCCAATCACGCATATACAAAGCTACCCTAGCTTGCATACCAGCAACAGCGGCCACATTGGCTCTGTTTACATCGGCCAAGCTATTCACTACCAAGGTTTTAGCTTCTGCTAAATCAGCCTTAATCTTAACAAAATAAGGGCCCATTGCAATTCTTGGAATGGGTAAAATAGAAGATGTTTCCATGTAAGGCATACCAAGACCTGCAGGATCGTAATTTTTACAGTAAAACCTAAACAACTCAAAATGGGCAAAGGCTCTCAAAAACAAACCTTCACCTCTCAACCTACGCCTTTTCACTTCATCTCCTACTTTTGTAGAATCAGCGTTTGGCAATGCTTCCAAAGCTAAGTTAACCCTGTTAATAATGGTATAATTAATACCAATAGCGGTAAAGTTGTCTCTAAGGCCAACATCTGCAGGACTGTACTGCCATTCGTGAGTGGTTACAGCGTTGTAAAATTCGGCTTTTGCTACTTCATCTGCAAAAGTCGCATTTAGTAAAATATCCATATCAGGAGTAGCTGCTGCATAACCACCCAATATAGCTTGTTCAACATAAGTAACTTGTGACAATGCATTGGCTCCTGCCAGCAAGTCAGTATCTGGTATTTCAATCAGCTTTTTACAGGAACTAAAAGTTACCATCCCAGCAAATGCCATCAATATAATTTTGTTTCGTTTCATGATAGTTGTCTTTTGGTATTAAAAGTTAATGTCTAGTCCTAAAACCACAGCTTTTGGATTAGGAAATTCTGCCAAACTAATATTGTTGTTATCCTCTGGATCTAAACCACTCCAAGAACTAAATATCGCAAGGTTTTGCGCTTGGATGTAGAATCTAGAACTCTTGATCAGTCTTTTACCAGCAACATTAATTTCTGGTATCATGTAAGACACATTCAGGTTACGGAAACGCAAGAATGAGGCATCAGAAATATCATATGAAGTAAACTGTCGGCTGGCATTTGGAGCTTGTAGCATTTTATTATCGCCAGGTTTTCTCCACTGATCGGTTATCAACACTTGACTTTGAGTAACAGCACCTGTGTAGACGGCATCACCCTGGCTTACCCAGTTTTGCACATTGTTGTATCTTCTTGTATCAAACTGGTAAGAGAACAATGCGTCAAAGGTTAATCTTTTGAATCGGATTGATGCAGAGAAACCACCTGTATGAACTGGCAACCATGTTCCAAATTCGTGAAACTGACCAGCCTCGTTGATATTGGTGGTTGGTGTTCCATCTGCTCTTTTATAAATTGGACGACCAGATGCTACATCAGCTCCTAGGTAAGAGAAGGAATAGTGGGTTCCTACAGGCAATCCTTTCTTAATAATACCAGTTCCAGCTGGATATTCATTAACAGTTCCCAAACTAGTGATCTCGTTTTTATTGTATGCATGATTTGCTCTTAGTGTAAGATCAAAATCTTTTAGCTTAACTACTTCTAATGTAAGATCTAATTCAACCCCTTTATTTTCCATATTACCAGCATTCACATTCAATGAGCCGCCATAGAAACCAGATGTAGCCGGAAGTCGCTGTGTTACAAACAAATCTTTTGTGGTATTCTTATACAAATCTACAGTTAAACGAATTCTATTTTTAACGAACCCGAGGTCGAAACCGAGATTTAATTTTTCGATGGTTTCATATCTTAGATCACGATTTACAGCGGCACTTGGTGCAGTTGATGTAAATGCAGATCCCGCAAAACCTACAGTTGAGTAAGCAGCTTGCTGAGCCGAGGTGTAATTTGCAACGCTATAGAATTGACTATTGATTCCAAATGCTCCACCCGGAATACTATTTACGTTAGAGCTCTCCCCGATCGAGAATCTAGCTCTTAAGTCAGTGAGTACTTTTTGTTTTTCAAAAAAACTTTCTTTGGTCGCATCCCATGATAAACTCGCAGAATACGTATCGATTTCCTTGTTTAGAGGATTAACAATTCGAGAAGATCCATCTCTTCTAACGTTAGCAGCAACTGTGTACTTGTTATCAAAAGTATATCTAAGTGTAGTAAATACAGAACGAATACCGAATCCAGATTTGGCACTTCCACCATTCTGAGCAACTGTAACAGCTCCGTTGGTGGGCAATGGTCCCGCACCTTGGCTGGTTTGTGTTAACCTAGGATCGAGGTTGAAAATAGATAATCCAAAACCTCTGTTCCACTGACGAATCACCTCAAAATAAGCACCTGCTTCAAAGTCGTGCTTTTCTGCAAACTTCTTATTAAACACTAAAGATGAAGTGTTGATCATTTGAAGTCTGTTAAAAAAGCTTTCGTTTAAGAAACCAGACTGAAAGGTTTGTAGCGAGCCCACATAAGAGTTAGCGGCAATAGCACCCTGTGCATCATAAGATGCCGCATCAATACCTACGTTGTTTCTAAGAGTTAAAGTTGGTAATATTTTGTATGCAATGTTTAAACCTGCGTTTGCTTTTATTTGATTTTCTAACCAATTTGTATTATCAGAGCGCTCAATTAGGTTACCAATTGCTTTTGGAACTGTGGGTGTTGATGTTCCGAAAATGATTGTACCATCTGCTCGGTATGGATTTTCGTAAGGTTTTGCTCTCCAGGCCATTGCAAAAGGATTGGCGGTACCATTCCCTGCATAAAAAGAGCCCTCATTATAAATTGTTTTTGAATAACTGATTAAAGAACTCAACTGTGTGGTTAATTTACCCACAGTATTATCTAAATTCAAACGCAAGCTATAACGATCTAGTTTAGATTTTCTATCCGTTCCTTCTTGGCTGAAGTTGTTTAGAGCTATAAAGTATCTTGAAGCGCTGTTTCCACCACTCATTGTTAATTCATTGGTTCTAGAAATACCCGTTCTAAATAATAAATCGTAATAGTCTACATTATTATTACCCAAACTATCTAGCAAGAAGTCAAAACGGGCTCTTGAAGGTCCGAAGGGGTTGTTTGCAGGTGAGGTAGCGGGAAGACTAGCATTGGCAGGATTTTTGGCAGACCATACCCAGCCTGGTGCAGTTAACCCATTGGCAAAGCCACCTACAAATTCTTCGTAAGCCAACATACCTCTAGAATCTAGTTGTTGAAACTGAGAAGGTTGTGGTCTTTGTGTAAATCCAAACTGAGATTTGAAGGTAAAATTGGTTTGACCAGCCTTCCCTCTTTTGGTTGTAACAACAATAACACCCAAGCTACCTCTTGAACCATACATGGCAGCGGCACTCGCATCTTTCAACACAGTAACAGTTTCAAAATCATTGGGATTCAGAGCAGCCAAATCAGCAGCAGACAACGGAACGCCATCTACAATGTACTGAGGTTGTACTTGCCCACCCAAAGAAGATGTACCTCTGATGATAACATTGGCGCCAGCTCCTGGCTGACCAGAACCTGAGTTAGCCAATAAACCGGGCACTCTACCTTGTAACATTTGGTCGAAAGAAGCAACTGGAACGTTTTCAACAGCTTTTGAAGTCAAGGTTGTTGACGCACTCGCAAATTGTCTTTTCTTTTCGGTTGTGTAACCAGTTACTACCACATCTTCCATACTAACATTAGAAGCTTTCAATGTAAGGTCGAATTTGGCACTTGAACCGATAGTAACTTCCTATGAAGCATATCCAATACCTGTAACCACCAATGTTTTAGCAGTACTGGGTATAGATAATGAAAATTTACCATTTGGATCTGAGCTGGTACCACTATTAGTACCCTTCACAATAATAGATACGTTGGCAACGGGACTTCCCTTCTCATCTTTTAAGGATCCAGAAATCGTACGATTCTGGGCAGTAGCTACCAGCACAAAGCCAAAAGCTACCAATAAAGTCATAATAATTTTTCTCATTTGCAAATTTTATTTTAGTAAGTACAAATATAAAGTAGAATTTCAACTTTAACATATCGTATGACAAGTTATTTTTTATTTATGCTGCATATTTATATATATTTTTTATTTCAATTTGTGTTATGTAGAACGGATTTACTTTTTTTAGCCATTAAAATGATCAAAACAGGCAACAGCACCAAATTGGTAATGGTGGCTACTAAAAGGGTTACAGATGTTAGCCATCCCAGGGCAAACGTACCCCCAAAACTACTAGCACAAAAAATAACAAAGCCCGCAGTTAATACCAAAGATGTATATATGATGCTCAAACCAGTTTGCTGTACCGTGGCTTTTACAGAATCGGCTACATTATATTGATGATCTGGTAACACCTGTTTGTAATTTACCAAAAAGCGGATGGTAATATCTACCGCAATGCCAAGCGCTACACTAAACACCAATACCGTACTAGGTTTCAATGGCACACCCACCCAACCCATGATACCTGCTGTTACCAACAAAGGAACCAAGTTTGGAATAAGCGAACAAACCAATATTCGCCAAGAGCGAAATAGGTACAACATACAAGCGGCTATTAATAAAAATGCCCAAACAATACTCTCCTTTAACCCATTGATGATAAACTTACTTCCTTCTAAAAAAGTAATGCTAGTACCTGTAAGGGTTACATGGTAACTGCTGTCGAACAATTCATCGGCTCTTTTTTGGATACCATTTAATAAAATGGGTAATTCTTCCGTACCTACATCTGCCATACTTACACTGATTCTGGTAGTTTGATTGGCAGTGTCGACAAAGGAACGTAGCATTTTCGTAAAATTATTTTGTTGAGCTCCCTTGGTTGGTCGTAAATACTCCCCCACAAAGGCACCATCAAAACTATTGGGCATCATATAATTCAAACTATCCCCTTCATAAAATCCCTGCTTGGCAAACTTCAATCCTTCTGCTACAGTGAGCGGCCTGTTCATGTTAGGTTGAGCAGCAATGTACAAGGCCAAACTATCTACTTTGTTATAAATATTTAGGGCACGCATGCCACTCAAACCCCTTTTCTTTTTGGTATTAATCATGATCTCCAAGGGCATAACGCCTTTAAAGTTTTGCTCAAAAAATTTAAGGTCAGTATAAATCACATCATCCTTAGGCAAATCATCTACAATTTTCCCCAACGTTTTTAGCTGCCACATACCGGCAATACTAAATATAACCAGCATTGTTGTGATGATTAACACTGGTTTTTTATGGGCAAATACCCAGCGGTCGAGGCTAGCCAGTATTTTATTAATCCAGTTACTGTACAAATATTTTAAATCCCTCTTACTGGGAGGGGGCAGCATACTCAATATAGAGGGAAGTAAAATAAACGATAATACAAAAATAACCATGATACTCAAACCTGCCACGGCTCCAAATTCTTTCAATATCGCACTTTTAGTGAGTGCAAATACCGCAAAACCAATAGCAGCAGCAATATTACAAAACAAAGTTACTACCCCCATCTTACTCACCATATCAATGAGCGACTGCTCTTTGTTGCCGCTTTTTACAAATGAAGTGTGGTATTTGTTGAAGAAATAAATACAATTTGGAATACCAATCACCACCACCAAAGATGGGATCAACGCCGTGAGTAAAGTAATTTTGTAACCCATTAATTGAATGATACCTAACGTCCACACCACGCCAATGATTACCACCGTCATCGACAAGATAGTGGTACTAAGCGATCGAAAAAACAGCAACAGCATTAGGATGCTGAATAATAACGAACCAATGAGAAACAATTTCATTTCTGCTTGAATACGATCTGCCACTACCGTTCTAATTAAGGGCAAACCACTTAGATGAGTGGTGTAACCTGTTTGTTCCCCGAACAACTTCACTTCTGCTGAAATAGCATTCATCACTTCTGTTCTGCCTTTCGAATTCAATATTTCTTTATTGATGCGAAGACCCATCAAATAAGCATTGTTAGCAGGATTATACATCAGGCCTCGGTAAAAAGGTAAACTTTTAAATACCTTTACTGAGCTATCTAGTTCTTGTTGAGATGCGATATTTTCAGAGAATATTTTCACAGCATTCAGTTTCTCGCTAGCACTATCTTTCCGTAAATTCACCGCCGTGGGCACACTCAAAATATCTTCTACATAAGGTACTTCACGTACGCGCTGTTGCAAATATTGGTAAGCTTTAAAATTTTTTAATTCAAACAAGTTATCTGTTTGAATGCCCACCACCATCAGGTTGCCATCATCGCCAAATGTTTCTTTAAAAGCTACATAATCTTTGTACCGAGGGTTATCGGTAGGAATTGCTTTAGAAAACTCATAACTCAACTTTATTTGCGAAGCGTAATAGCCCATCACTGCAGTACTGAGTAAAAGCGACAATAATAATACAACCTTATTCTTAATGACAAAACCAGCCAGTTTTTTCCACATATAAATGAGATATTTTTTTGCAAAATAAGTTTATTTGTACAGTAATGCCATGTTGCAATACATTAAGCACTTGATTATGTAAAATGTTTCATATTATCATCTTCTAAAAAATTAGAAAAATGTATTCAGACAACTTATATTAAGAGGGCAGAACTTATCAACATTTACACAAAAAGCTGTTTACCTTTATAAAAACATTGTTTCAGTAACAACGTTAAAAATTTTGATTTTAACACCGAGCAAGTATATGAAAAAAAAATATCCCATCATTCTCTTTCTATTGCTATGCTTCAACACAATAATTAGTTTAGCACAAACCGGCGAACTGTTAATAGAGCTAAATAAGAGCCGCTTTGAGCCTGGCGATGAAATGAACATCAAAGCCACCCAACCGGTTAAAAAAGGTGCTATTGCCACCCTTTTTTTGATAGCAGAACACGAAGAAGGCATGGTATGGGAAATGCGTTGGCCTATGATCAAGGGAATTTGTGAGCCTAATTTACGCATTCCCGACTCGCTCCCACAGGGCAGGTACCGTTTTCATTTTTCGGTGCTGCAGAACCTTTTCACCGTTTTTGGGAAAGTGAAATCTCCTACTGGCATCGATGTATTAAACAGCACATTGATAACATCTAAAGGAGATATTTACGACAGCGAAACACCCGTGAATACCGATGGCAGTTTCACCTATAAAAATGTGTTGTTTCAAGATGAAGCTACTATCATTTTTGGTGCCGACGGCAAAAGAAAAAACACCGAACTGGATATTGAGATCTCTACCATACTCGATTCTAGTTTAACCCCGGGTGCCGGCAAAAGCATCGACGTATTTATAGGATTTACTCCACCCCTGGCAAATCTGCCCCCTTTCATAAGCCTTAGCATCAACAGCAATGCTGATGCACAGATATTGGAAGCCGTAACCGTTGTGAGCAAACCCATAAATAGAGGAGAGCTCTTCAACAAAAAATATTCGAACGGTTTGTTTAAAGATATGAATGAAAGAGTCATCAATCTGCTAGATGATCCTACCCTCAACAATGCTTTTACGGTGCTTCAAATTGTGCGCATGAAAAATGCGGGCATCAATTTCACAGGTGGCATGAATCCGGTAGTGAGGTGGAGAGGAGACCTTGTAAGTTTTTATGTAGATGAGATTCGAACCACTGCTACCGATATAGAAACCATTCCTATTTCTAACATCGCCATCATCAAAGTGTATCCGCCCCCATTTTTTGGGAACCAGGGAGGTTTCGGCGGAGCCGTAGCTGTGTATACCCGCAGAGGCGGCATCGACAATGAGAACTACAAAAATGCTTTTAAGGTAAAAGGCTATACTGCTTTATCTTCGGTGTTTCCGGTACAGCCAGACCGGTTGTAAAACAATAACTATTTTTTTGATGACGCACAAAACCAAAGGCATTGTACTCCGCGCCATCCGTTATGGTGAAACCAGTTTGGTGGTAACGGTGTTTACTGAAATTTTTGGCATTCAAACTTATATGGTAAACGGCGTGCGCAGCTCTAAAAAAAGTGGTGCCAAAGCAGTACTGTATCAACCCCCATCCCTGCTCGATATGATTGTGTACCACCACGACCAACAATCGATGAACCGCATTAAAGAAGCCAGTTGGAGTTTTTTGTATAAAAATATTTTATCGGATGTTGTAAAAAATAGCATTGCCATTTTTATCACAGAGCTTATTCACAAAACGTTAAAACAGCCTGAAGCAAATGCTGATCTGTTTTATTTTTGCGAAGATGTATTTCAGCAACTAGATGAAGCCCCACCCCATATTGCAGCCAATTTACCTTTGTATTGCTGCCTGCAACTCACTCATTTTTTTGGCTTTCAAATAAACGATATCCCGCCAGAACTGGCCAATGCTGAACAACTTTACCTCGATTTAGTAGAAGGCAATTTTACCGACATCGCTCCCACACACCCACATTTTTTAGAAAAAGAAGATGCCTTGATCAGCTCTGAATTGCTACGCAGCATGCAACCCCACGAGTTGAGTCAAATTAAACTCAACAAACAAAAAAGGAGATATTTGTTGCACAAATACCTGGAGTATTATAGTTTGCACATCTCCGATTTTGGGCAAATAAAAACCCTACGGGTGTTAGAAGAAGTATTGGGTTAAGGCAAAAAACGATGAGGCACAGAAACTCCGTCTTTGTTACTGTTGATCCATACCAAACCTGGTCTTTTGCCTTTTTCGAAACTACCAAACTCATGGCTGATGTTGAGCGCAGCAGCTCCATTGCTGGTGGCCCATTGCAATAAAATTTCTAAGGGAATGGTAGGGAAATTTCGTCTGATAGTTTGCAGCTCATCCCAAATGTTGAGCGAAACATTGCTGGCGTAACTGTCTGTACCTACTACCAATTTTCGGCCATGCTGTTGCAACAAAAGTAATGGTGGTAGGCTTTGCTCAATGTAATCATTGGCATTGATGCAAATACAAAAAAAGGCAATGTTATTAGCCAATTCCAAATCTGCCTCGCTAATAAAAGTATTGTGCACACTGATGATCTTTTGTTTGTTATTGAAGGCACTAATCCAGCTTTGCAAACTGCTGGCTCCGGTAGGGTCAAAACCTTTGATATCGATTCCCAGTTGTTTGTACAAGCCCAAGAAATCGCCCGTACCTAACTCATACAATTCATTTTCCGCTTTGGTTTCCTGGTTATGAATGCTGATGATTTTCCCTGCCGTACGTTCATTGAGAAGCTGAAACAAAGTTCTCGAAACCGAGTAGGGTGCATGCGGCACCAAACTACTGTTGCTTTCAAACCCTGCCTTTTGAAAATCATTCAATACTGCTTCAGCAGCAGCCAATCGGATTGTGGCAGTGGCATCTATGAAGCCGCTTACTTCAATAAAGTTGTGCCAATAAAGAGGACTGCTTGTTTTTAAACCAATAGAATGAGTGGTATTGCAGATATCTCCCACTGCCACCGTTCCACTTTCATACAATTCATTGGCAGCGGCCTCCATAGCAGCTTCTATAACTTCTGGTGTTGCTTCGCGATAGCTGATGATTTGTTGCACAAATGCTGTTAAGCCCATGTGAGGAAGGATTTTACCTTTGAGATGACTCAATTCAATATGGCAATGGGCATTTACAAAACCCGGACTAAGCCAACCATCTAATTCCCTCACATCGTCGCCTGCTTTATCGGCATCCACAATGTCATGCACCACACCATACTTTGTCATCAGTATTACTTGGTCGGCTGGCAACAAGGCAAAACCGTTGAAAATATGAGTAGGTTTAAATTTTATGTACAAAAGGATTGATTGAGATCATGTAATTTAGCCGCCTCAAAGCCTCATCAGGTGATGAACCGGTAACAGAAACGAAATTGACGAAAATAACTGAATAAAAAACAAAGCTGTAATAGTTTAACGATTGCAGCACCCAACAATTATGTTAGATAAACTGGATGCCATCAGAGCAAAATTTGAAAATCTTGGGGTTGCACTCACCAATCCAGAGATTGTAAGCGACAACAAGAAATTTAGTGCACTCAGCAAAGAATACAGGAGCCTCGAAAAAATAGTAAATGCCCGTAATACTTATGTAAAATTGATAGAAGATATTGAGTTTAACAAAGAAGTACTCAATAGTGATGATGAGGAAATGCGAGATATGGCCAAAGCAGAACTGCCCACATTAGAGGAGCAAAAAGAAGAATCGGAAAAAAAGCTGCGCAACATGCTGATCCCCAAAGATCCTTATGATGAAAAAAATGCCATTCTCGAAATCAGGGCGGGTACTGGTGGCGACGAAGCATCCCTTTTTGCCGGCGACCTGCTTCGGATGTACCTCAAATATTGTGAGAAAAAAGGCTGGAAAACTGCGCTACTCAGCGAAAGTGAAGGTACTGTTGGCGGATACAAAGAAGTGCAAATAGAAGTAACCGGCGATGATGTGTATGGCACCCTAAAATTTGAAAGTGGCGTGCACCGTGTACAACGGGTACCCGATACCGAAGCCAGTGGCCGTGTGCATACCAGTGCAGTAACGGTAGCTGTAATGCCAGAAGCAGAGGAAGTAGATTTTGAATTGAAGGAAAGCGATGTGAAAATGGAAACCGCCAGAAGTGGTGGTGCTGGCGGACAAAACGTTAATAAAGTAGAAACAAAAGTATTTCTCACCCACAAACCAACCGGCTTAGTAGTGGTATGCCAAACAGAACGCAGTCAGCTAGGTAACCGCGAAAAAGCCATGGATATGCTGCGAACCAAACTCTACGACGAAGAAGTTCGCAAAGCAGAAGAAGCCATTGCACACATGCGCAAGAGTTTGGTGAGCACTGGTGATAGAAGTGCCAAAATTCGCACTTATAATTTTCCGCAAGGAAGAGTTACCGACCATAGAATTGGCCTTACCGTGTATAACCTCGACAACGTTTTGAATGGCGAAGTAGAAGAGTTTTTGGAAGCCCTGCAGTTTGCAGAAAATGCAGAAAAATTAACTTCACAAAACTAATA
Organism: Ferruginibacter sp.; assembly: GCA_040882445.1. GTDB lineage: Bacteria > Bacteroidota > Bacteroidia > Chitinophagales > Chitinophagaceae > Ferruginibacter. The sequence goes on from JBBEBH010000062.1 coordinate 47,334, forward strand.
GGGCGGATGAGAATAAAATTTAAACGCTTCGTTTTTTACCATTTTTCATTTGTAAAAGAAAGTATTTTTCTATAAAACATTTTCTGTTCATTTCTTCTCAACGCTTGCAGTGAGCCTTCGTGGTAAAAAAACTTCTTGCCACCGAGGGTACGCAACCTGCTCTCCTCAGTGATGCTGCTGCTTGGCTTCCAGCCGGCGGCCTTCAGAAGCGGCGGCAACTCTCGGGAGCATCGAGGGCGGCACAACAACGCTGGCAGAAAAATAAGAATGCTTATTTTAATAGCAAAGCACCTCTAATTTCGTTAGCACTTTTTTAACAAGAATTGGTTAAACCTTGGCATCCTTTTTGAATCTATTAATTGTATAAAAACGACAAATTTTAAATTTTCTCATAAGCAGTTAGTTTTGGTAAACGGCCCCTGTATTTACAGGGGCTTCTTTTTAAATTGCATCTAATTAAATGAATTTATTTAATATCATCAAATACGTCGGTTGACTAATCAATCTATATTACCTTTGCTTCAAAATAAAAAAGCGTGGCGGCAACAGAAGAAACCAGAAAACAATTTTTTAAAAAATTAGCCAATTCCAAACAAGAGGAGACGGTAGAGATGAGTTTTATTGATCATCTGGAGGCACTTCGCTGGCACTTGGTGAGAGCGGTGATTGCTTGGGTAGTAGCGTTTATTGGCATATTTATTTTTATAGATTGGATTTTTGACCACATCATACTCGCGCCATCTCAGATAAACTTTGTTACATACGAATGGTTTTGTAAATTAGGCAGAACGCTAAAACTAGGTGATGCGCTTTGTATGCCACCCATAAATATGCAGTTAATGGGTACCACGGTAAGTGCCCCCTTTATGTCGGCCTTGTCTATTGCAATGGTGGGTGGTTTTGTGATAGCATTTCCCTATTTGTTTTGGGAACTCTCCCGCTTCATCAAACCTGCTTTGTCGCCAAAAGAAATTAGGTATTCTAGGGGCAGTATTATTTGGGTATCGCTTTGTTTCTTTACAGGTGCCGCTTTTGGTTATTTTATGCTGGCTCCTTTTACGTTTAATTTCATGGCCAATTTTAAACTTGGCACCACGGGTGCATACCTGTATATTCCGAGCTTGTCTGACTATATAGACACACTCACCAACATGATTTTGGGTTGTGGTATCGCTTTCGAGTTACCCGTTTTGGCATTGGTATTGGCCAAACTAGGGCTTATTTCCGCAAAGGTTTTAAAAAATGTACGCAAATATGCATTTATAGTGATTCTTATTTTAGCAGCTATTATCACCCCTTCTCCTGATTGGACCAGTCAGATTATTGTAGCTATGCCGCTGCTTCTATTGTACGAAATTAGTGTGATACTCGTAGCAAGAGTAGATAGGAGACGTGTAAAAGAAGAAAAAGAATGGGAATAAGCTAAAGCAGAAAATTCATTCATCCAAAAGTTTGGGTTAAATTTGCAACAAGGCCAACTACCGCTTCATTTTTCAAATTCAAACGACCGCTATGTATATTTTTGATTCTACCAAACCCATTGCCATCGGCTGCGACCATGCAGGTTTTGATTGTAAAGAAGACCTCATCTCTTTTTTAGAAGGAGAAGGTATGTTGTTCAAAGATTACGGCACTTACAACAAAGACTCTGTAGACTATCCTGATTTTGCTCATCCTGTTGCCAGTGCGGTTGAAAGCGGTGAAGCCAGTTTTGGTATTTTGTTATGTGGCAGCGCAAACGGTGTGGCCATTACTGCCAACAAACACCAAGGCGTTAGAGCAGCCATTTGCTGGGGCGAAGAACTAGCAGAGTTGGCCCGCAAACACAATGATGCCAATATTCTTTGTATTCCAGCACGTTTTGTAAGAGATGGTGATGCAGAAAAAATGTTAGATCTATTCATGAACACGGAATTTGAAGGTGGAAGGCATCAGAATAGGGTGAATAAGATGGCTTGTTAAAATTTGATGGTACAAATTTTAAATGCCTTACATCCTCTAGGACACAAAAAACGTTCGTACCCGTATGACTCTTAGCCAACATGGTACTTTACTTCAAACCCCAATTTAATGCTTAGCTGAAAAATATGGGTTGAAGTGAGCTTTTGCACTTTTTATGCCGCTCGCCAAATGCATGGCTGATGTATCAGCCGCTTATAAAAAAGAAATGCAGAAGCAGTAGCAAATCATTATTTTGCCTTTGATAAAAATTATATGATGAAAAAATTGTTTATTTTCCCTTTACTTCTAGTAAGTGCAGCATTGTTTGCACAAAAAGATGACCCAACAAAGTATGCCGAAATGATTCGGGTACCAGCGTTGCAAAAACACCTGAGCATTATTGCCAGCGATGAAATGGAAGGCCGCGAAACCGGCACGGCTGGTCAAAGAAAAGCAGCCGAATACATTCAGCAATTTTTTAAAAGTAATGGTCTGCAAAGCAGCAAACCCCTCAAAGGATATCAGCAAATGTATCCTCTGTATAAAGACAGTTTAACCAGCAGCAAACTCATGGCAGGTAAAAAAGCAGCAGTGTATGGTACCGATTATACCAGTCCAGTTAATACAAACGACAACAGTAAATTCAGTAGCCGTGAAACCGTTTTTGTTGGATACGGCATCGAAGATAAATTGTACAACGACTATACAGGATTAAATGTAAAAGGGAAAGTGATTGTATTGATGGCTGGCGAACCCAAAAAAGACGGAAAGTTCCTGATATCGGGTGCCGCCAACCTGAGTTCAGAATGGAGTAGCCTCAATAAAAAATTAGAACTGGCCGCTGCAAAAGGAGCTAAGGGTGTGTTGTTGATCACGCCTGCCACGAGCAATTTCAACCAACGTGCATCAGACGCCAGTAAAATAACCAATATGTACTATCCACGCCCTAGTGTAGCCAAAAAATTGAGCTATGCCATGATCTCTCATGAGTTTGCCAAAAACATATTGGGCAATAATACCGATGCGTTAATCGCCAAAGCAAAAAACAAAGAATCTTTTACAACTGCAGATTACAGCACCCAGAAACTAAAATTGAGTTATGCTCAAAAAGAAAAACGCACCACCACCATGGCTAGCAACGTTTTGGGCCTAATTGAAGGAAGCGATAAAAAAGACGAATATGTTTTCATTACCGCACATTACGATCATATTGGCACCCGCAATGGCATTGTAAACAATGGTGCCGATGATGACGGCAGTGGAACGGTAGCTGTGATGCAAATTGGCGAAGCATTTGCCAAAGCAAAAGCAGAAGGCAAAGGACCTCGCCGCACAGTAGTGATGATGGCGGTGAGTGGAGAAGAAAAAGGTTTATGGGGAAGTGAATATTACAGCGATCATCCCGTATATCCACTAGACAAAACAACCGTTGATCTTAACATTGATATGATTGGTAGAATAGATACTGAACGTATGAAAGATGATACACTCAATTATGTGTATGTTGTAGGCCATAACAAACTAAGTTCAGATCTTCCGATCATTAACGAAGGCGTTAACAACAAATACACGAAACTGGTACTAGATTATAAATATGATGATCCTGCAGATCCTAACAGAATTTATTTTCGCAGCGATCATTACAACTTTGCACGCAAAGGAGTACCTGTTTTGTTTTTCTACGATGGTATGTTAAAAGCAGATTACCACAAACCAACAGATGATGTAGAAAAAATTAATTTCCTCTTATTAGAAAAAAGAGCAAGGATGATCTTTTATACTGCATGGGAAATGGCGAATAGAGACGAGATGCTGAAAAGAGATATTCCACTCAGTAGCCAAATGAGATAAAATAAATTAAAGCAGTAAGACCATAAAATATAGTGCAGTGTACCTTGTTATTATAGGATACATAATAATTAGATTCTATTTTTTGCACTCGCCAGATACCAGCTTTATCTTAGAAATTACAGCCTAAAAAAATACAATCCGCAGTTTTATCATGTATATTAGCAACCTAAATTTTAGAGTATCATGTATATAAAAAAAATATTACTAACGGCTTCCATTATAGCGCTTCAGAGCCACTTGGTAATGGCCCAAGACGATGTTGGCTACAAAACTCCACCTAATAATATAAGCGATATGCTGTTGGCAAAACCAACACCTGGTGTGAGTATCGACGAAAAAGGAGAATGGATGTTGTTCATACAAAGCAGTAGTTATCCCTCGGTAGAAGAACTAGCAAAACCAGAGCTCAAAATTGCTGGACTGCGTATTAACCCAGAAAATTATTCGCCTAGCCGTCAGAATTTTATCAAAGAACTAACGTTGAAGAATATGCGCACTGGCACTACCCTGCAGATTACAGGATTGCCGTTGCCGCTCTATGCAGGAAACGTAAGTTGGAGTCCAGATTTTACAAAGATTGCTTTCACACAAACTGGAAAATCTACCATCGATTTGTATGTGATCACCGTAGCTACACAAAAAGCCGTGAAGCAGAACAAAAGCTCACTCAATACCATCACCGGTGGCATTAGTTGGATAGATAACAGCAGTATATTGTACAGGGCTGCACTTAAACCAGCCTCTGCCGCTCCGGCAAAACCTTTAACACCCAAGGGGCCAGCTGTGCAGGAAAATTATGGCAATGCATCGCCAAGGCCCACTTATCAGGATATGATCAAGAGTCCGCACGACGAAGCATTGTTTGCTTTTTATGCTACTACACAACTCATCAAAAATACCAATGGAGTAGAAATGAATATTGGCAAACCCGCTATATACAGCAGTGCCAGTATATCACCAGATAAAAAATATATGCTCTTGCGTAGCATTAAAAAACCTTTTTCGTACTTGGTTCCATGGAATGGATTTTTATCTGAACTCAATATTACAGATAGTAAGGGCGTATTGGTTAAAAAAATAGCCGACCTGCCTTCTTCTGAAACTGCACCTAGCGGAAACGATAATGTGCAATTGGCTCCCCGTGCTTTTGAGTGGAGAGATGATGAGCCTGCAACATTGGTTTGGTGTGAACCACTAGACAGTGGCATGATCAAAAAACCAGTACCGTTCAGAGATGTAGTATATAGTTTAGCAGCCCCCTTTTCGGGTGTTCGAAAAGAAATGCTAAAAACCAGCATGCGTTACAGTGGCATCACATGGGGCAACAATTCTACTGCACTTTTAGCAGAAGGGTTGCGAGGCAAACAAGTTACACAAATGCATCGCCTGAATCCTAGCACTGGCGAGATGACAGTATTGATGACCCGCAATAGCACCGATGCATATAGCAACCCTGGCAACCCTGTGTTAAAAGAAAATGAATATGGTAGAGATGTGTTACAGTTGATTGGCAATGGTAGTAATATTTTAATGATCAACAATACCGGTAGCTCGCCCAAGGGTGATTTGCCATTTTTGATCTCATACGACCTTAACAATAAAAAGGCTGATACACTTTGGCGTTGTTCAGAAGGATATTATGAAACCATTGTTAGAGTGCTAAACGCTGATAAGCTCAGCCTGATTACCCGCAGAGAAAGTAAAACAGACGTACCCAACTACTGGCGTAAAGAACTGCGTTTACGCATAGCCGATATACCCATGACGAATTTTAAAAACCCTTACCCACAATTAGATGGCATCAGTAAACAAAAAATAAAATACAAAAGAGCCGATGGGGTTTCCCTCACCGGAGAATTGTTATTGCCTAAAAACTACGATGTGGCAAAAGACGGCCCATTGCCGGTATTTATTTGGGCATATCCTGCAGAGTTTAATTCGGCAGCCGATGCAGGCCAAATTCGTGGTAGCGAAAACAGGTTCACGCTCGTGAATTGGGGTTCTCCCGTATTTTATGTAACACAAGGATATGCCGTGTTGAACAATGCTGAAATGCCGATTGTGGCGTCTGACAAAGACAAAAAGCCCAACGATAATTTTGTAGATCAGTTAAAGATGAATGCTGAAGCTGCTATCAACAAACTGAGCGAAATGGGTGTAGGTGATAAAAATAGGATGGCGGTGGGCGGACATAGTTACGGTGCCTTCATGACCGCCAACTTACTAGCGCATACTAATTTATTTAAAGGTGGAATTGCCCGTAGTGGTGCCTACAACAGAACCCTCACTCCTTTTGGGTTTCAAAACGAAGATCGCACGTATTGGCAGGCGCCAGATTTATACAATGGTATGAGTCCGTTTAGTTATGCCGATAAAATTGAAACCCCCATTTTATTAATTCATGGAGATGCAGACAACAACACGGGCACTTATCCAATTCAGAGCGAACGCCTTTTTAATGCTATTAAAGGCCATGGTGGCATAGTAAAATATGTGAGTTTGCCGTTTGAAAGTCACGGCTACGCTGGCAGAGAAAATGTACTGCACATGCTGGCAGAACAATTTGAGTGGCTAGAGAAATATGTGAAGAATGCTAAATAAGAATCGAGTTCGTTACTAGAATATTTTTTTGATAAAAGGTCTCCGTCTTGGGGCCTTTTATTTTAAAACTACAGCCAAAAGTGTTTAAACCCATATTTTGCTGTGGGTTAAACTATTAAAGCGTTTCAATATCTATCAATATTTTTTTTCATTAGATACTGCACAGGCTGGCAAACGTATCTTTGTTGAAAATAAAAGGATGTTAACGAACGATCCCCTTCATGGTAAAACACTAGAATCTATTATAACAGAACTGGTACATCATTTTGGATGGGAGCAGTTGGCTGCTGCTGTAAAAATCAATTGTTTTAGCAGCAATCCCAGCATCAACTCTTCTTTAAAATTTTTGCGGAAAACGCCTTGGGCCAGAAAAAAAGTAGAAGATTTTTACATCAAAACCATTGCTTAACAATATGCAAAAAGAACAAGAACAATTAATTGTTACTACCAGTAGCAATTGGATCCTTGATGTTGTAATTGGTTGTAACTTTTGTCCGTTTGCAGCAAGAGAAGTGAATAAAAACGCAGTGAAATACCAGGTGCTGGAGGGAAGTGATACGGAGGCGGCGCTCCATGCCACAGTACGTATTTTATTAGCGATGGATGAAGATAAATCGATTGCCACAGCTTTGTTGATTTTGCCAAAAGGATTTGATGATTTTGAGAAATACCTTGATTTGGTGAGCACCACAGAATGGTTGATAAAAGAAGAAGCTTATGAAGGTATTTACCAAGTGGCTAGCTTTCATCCGAATTATTTATTTGCGGGCAGTGATGAGGAAGACCCTTCCAATTATACCAATCGGTCACCCTACCCGATGCTACATTTTTTAAGAGAAGATATGGTGAGCAAAGCAGTGGATGGTTATGCTGATATAGACGAAATACCGATTCGCAATATTGAATTTGCAAAAGAAAAAGGGCTGCGGTTCATGCAACAGTTACTGGCCGCCTCAAAAGATGTCAGCCGATTGTAGAAAAAATATGTTGATGGTAAAAGATTTATTTTTCCTTTGCAGTCTACAATTGTACTAATATCATTTAGTTAAATGTTTCTGACCTTTCCTCATAAAATCAACTCAGTTCATTCCTCACAAATATTATAGTATTTATAAATTACAAGAAGGCAACAAGATGATATAAATAATTGATCATGAATATCCAAGTTAGATCTTCGAGAATAGGAAGTCTATTTTCATTGATCAAACAATTGCTGAACGAAGAGTTGTAAGATTACACTATTGGCAGCATCAGATGTGCTATAATACTAATTAGCTTTTTCTACGACGCTTGAAATGGGTATAGAAATGGGTTTGCGATGTTAGATAAAAATTTGATAGTACTGAGAAAGCTCAATAGCTGAAGAGAGTGAAACAACGATGATGCCATAAAAAGCAACTGCTAGTTATCAAATTTTTCTCCAATGGTTATAGTATAATGCTTATTTAGATAACCTTGTAATATGCCAAAACAAGGCTCCCAATAAGCAAGCGCTTGATTGAGTAAGAAGTTTCTTTGTTTTGAATCTAATAGCATTTTTTTAAAATACTGCTATATACTGTGTACTTGCCATTGATACCAACCCAATTTTTTACCCCAGCGAATCACTATATTTGTTATCAAACCAATTACCAACCATAACATGGCCATATTTGAACTCAGGCTACCTGCTTCTATTGCCAGAGCGCTCAACATCCAACAAAAGGATCCCCGGCGACAACAATTAAAAGTTTTAAAAAAGTTGCTGAAAAAGGCAAGATTTACTCAATTTGGACAACGGTATAAATTTGACGAAATTTTACTCAGCAAATATCCCAGCATAAATTTTCAGCAACAGGTTCCTACCTACAATTATAGCAAAATATACAGCGAATGGTGGCACAAAACATTGGAGGGTATACCCGATGTGTGCTGGCCCGGCGTGATTCAATTTTTTGCGTTGAGCAGTGGCACCAGTGAAGCGGCCAGTAAATATTTACCAATCACCAAAGACCTAATACGTGCTAATACCATCACCAGCTTCAGGCAATTACTCAGTTTAACCAAATACGACAAAGTACCCAGGAGTGCCCTTGGCAAGGGTTGGCTGATGCTAGGCGGAAGTACGCAGTTACAAAAAGGTGCCACTTACTATTCGGGAGACCTAAGTGGTATTCAGCAAAAAAATATTCCTTTTTGGTTTTCGGGACTGGGGTTATACAAGCCCGGAAAACGCATTGCAAAAGAAAAAGATTGGGCAAAAAAATTGGAAGAGATAGTAGAAAATGCTCCGAACTGGGACATTGGTTTTATAGTGGGTGTACCCGCATGGTTGCAGTTGTGCATTGAAAAAATAATAGAACGCTACCAGCTCAAAAACATACATGATATGTGGCCCAACCTTGCCTTTTTTGTTCATGGCGGTGTGGCAATGGAGCCTTATAAAAAAGGATTTAATAAATTGATGGGCAAACCCATCACTTATATTGAAACCTACTTGGCAAGTGAAGGATTTTTAGCTTACCAAAACAGGCAGGATACCAGGGGGATGCATTTGGCTCTCAACAACAATATATTTTTTGAATTCGTGTCATTCGACGATCATAACTTTGATGCCGAGGGCAATATGGTAGACGATCCAGAGGTTTTTATGATTCATGAAATAGAGGAAGGAAAAGATTATGCCATTCTAATTAGTACCAATGCCGGTGCTTGGCGATATGCCATTGGCGACACTGTAAGGCTTGTAGACAAAGAGCGCAGTGAGATCATCATCACTGGCAGAACTAAACATTTTTTAAGTTTGGTGGGCGAGCATTTGAGTGTTGATAATATGAACAAAGCCATTGAAATGGCAGCAGAAGAACTCAACATTTTTATTCCCGAGTTTACAGTGGCGGGTGTGCCTCACGGCAACTTTTTTGCACACGAATGGTTTATCGCCTCAGACGATGTGGTAGATGAAGTATTACTGGCCGAAGTATTGGATGCGAAACTTAAAATACTGAACGATGATTACGAAATAGAACGCAAGCATGCATTAAAAGCGATTTCAGCGCAGGTATTACCAGAATCGGTATTTATGGCGTTTATGCAGTCGAAAGGCAAACAAGGCGGGCAGCACAAATTCCCTAGAGTACTCAAAGGAAAGATTCTGGATGAATGGAAATCTTTTCTTAATAAAACTTCCATACCATTGTAAATTGAACAGCAGTTCAACAGTTCCCATCTAAATAAAATAAACGGAATGACGGATGCTTTCTTAAAAGGTGTAGCCATAAGTTTACTACTGATATTTTCGGTAGGGCCTGTTATATTTACAGTAATCAAACAAAGTATCAATCATGGTAGGCCTGGTGGTTTTAGTTTTGTAGCGGGTGTTTGGGTGAGCGACATTATTTGGGTGGTGCTGAGTATGGGCTTTAGCGAAGTAGTAAAAACATTGTTGGATTTTAAAATTCCTATTGGTATTGGGGGCTGCTTATTTTTGATAGGTATGGGGATTTACTTTGTATTCTTTAAAAAAATACAACCCCGCCGCATCGATATACCTGTAGAAATTGCTGGAAGAAAAATAGATTTACCCAATAACATACAACCCAATTATTTTTCTATTTTCACCTCAGGCTTTATTTTAAACACGCTCAACCCAGCAGTCATTTCATTTTGGGTGATGATGGCGGCTTCCTTATCGGCTGTTTATACTTTTCAACACCAAATCATTGTTTTTGGAACTTGTTTAACAATAAATATCCTTTCAGATATTGTGAAGGTGTTGGGCGCCGGTTATATTGGCAAAAAATTGAGCGATAAAAATATCTTGCTCATCAATCGAATTTCTGGATTGTTGTATCTGTCATTTGGGATTATAATTTTGATTGGGATTATAGTTTCTATTCTTAAAAATTGAGTGTACATCTAAACTTTTTTTGCTACCCTAAAGAATCTGCCGCCATTTCATAATTTATAACTATCCATCTTTTTCATTAATTGCACTCTTAACAAAGACGTATGTATTGAATAAATTTTTATGATTTAGGGTCTGCTATCTTTTATTTTTGATTTCTACAAACTCTTTACTTAAAAGGATTACTCTATTTTACCACTGTGGCTTCCCTATTGTCCGTAAATGTTTTTAAGAATGCAACTATGGCGCTTTTTTGTGCAATGTTCATATTTAGGCGCACAAGTGTGCTATTTGCATTTTTAAGTGTAAGTGAAAGGTTAGGATGTGCTTGCATTAGTTGATTATTTTTGAGTTCTAGAACTATTCTTCTTTTGAAAAGTTTACATTGCTTAAAAAATGTATAAGTATCCTATTTTTTGATCTCCGCATTGGAGGTTAATTCAAGAAAAGAATGAATTGGCCACTGCCTACAATTGATACCAGCAGTTAACGGTTGTTGAAGAAAAATATTTAAGAATAGATATTTTTTTTGATCACCTCGGTTAGATACATGAAACATATTACTTACACTCATTAGATAGAGTATGTTTTTACGTGTACTTATAGGGTGCAATTTAACTTATCGGCTTCTGCTGTTTTTTTTCTTTTTTCCAAAGCAGCTCGTTAGATTAAGATCACTAACTTATAATCAGCAGTTGGGTGTTTACTACCTACTTAAAATATATTAAACAACGATTTAAATAGAATTTACTTTTATTTCTTTCGCTCTCCGATTTTTTTCTAATATGCAAGTTTCTTTTTTTAAATTGCCTCATGTTACGAATGTTATTTTTATGCTTTTGTATGTTTTCCTCTACTGCCTATAGCCAGCAGGCAGATTTTATTGTGTTGAAGAAGAAAAACAGAACTGTCAAAAACTTTTTCAGTGGTACACAAATTGAATTTGTGGCCATCAATGGGGCCTATCGAAATGCGCTCATCACAGGCATTAAAAACGACAGTTTGTATTTGCAGGAGTTTATGGTATACCGCATGCCTACTACGTTGGGAACCTATATTTTAGATACCACCGGGAGCTACCGATACACTTATCATTACAATCAAATTAAAAGTTTTGGCATCCCCAAAAAGGGCTTTAACGTTAGCGGCAGTGGGGCAGCTTTGATGGGTGGTGGAGCTTTACTGGTATTGGCCAGTGGAGTATCTTATCTGATAAACAAAGACCAGTTTAGTCCTGAATTACTGGGCGCAGCAGTAATACTTGGTGGAATAGGTTATTTGTTGAACAAATCGGCTGCCAAAAGAATGGTGATTGGTAAAAAGTACACATTAGAATATATTTCTCTTCAATAAAAGCATACAGATAATATTTCTGCAGCGATCCTGTTTACCACTTTCCAACTTATTTTTGTTGCAACACATGGCAAAAAAAAATTCTAAAAAGAAAAGTAGTTTCTGGAGTACATTTAAAAAATTACTTCTGTGGCTGTTCATCGGTCAACTCTTTTACATTCTATTTTGTTGGTTCATACACCCACCAATTACCATCACACAAACGGTGAATTGGGTACAGGGATATGGCTTGAAACGAGATTATATTTCTTATGATGAAATGGGACCTAATATCAAGTTGGCAGTAATGGCAGCCGAAGATCAATTGTTTCCAGATCACAATGGGTTTGATATCAAGGCCATCAAACTAGCACAGAAATACAACGCCAAACATCCTACCAAAATAAGAGGCGCCAGTACAATCAGTCAACAAACAGCTAAAAATGTTTTTTTGTGGCAGGGTGGTGGTTTTTTTCGAAAAGGGTTAGAAGTGTATTTTACTTTTATGATTGAAACCATCTGGGGCAAAAAAAGAATTTTAGAAAACTACCTCAATGTAGCTGAAATGGGACCCGGCATTTTTGGGGTACAAGCTGCCAGCAGAACTTATTTTAAAAAAGATGCCATTAACCTCACTATGGCGGAAGCCGCACAAATAGCCGCCTGCTTACCCAATCCAAAAAAATATAACCTAAAACCTCAGAGTCGTTATGTGGCCAAACGCTCTGAACATATTTTAAGACAGATGAATAATTTGGCAGGTGATGCCGATATTAAACAATTATTAAAGTGATATCAATTATTAGTGATGTGTAGGTAAAATAGTCATTGAAAAAAGTAAAAGCAAACAATTTTCACCGCAGTTGTTCAATTGCTGTCAAGGCTGTTTCGAAACGTTGTTCGTAGCTTCCCTTGATGATCGTGAAGGGAATATGTTGGTTGACCATAGCATCTTTGTAATATTGAAAAATAGTTTGACGCATTCCCAGATCTGGGTACTCTCTAAGTTCGTCGGCTACCCAAGGAAGATCGGTATCGCAGAGTAGGTACAAATCGTACGGCCTTTGGGCGATAGTTGTAAGAATACGGTTATCGCATCGGTTAAAAACAATTTCGCTCCATACTTTCATAACGTACATATCAGTATCAATCAGGAGAGGATAAAATGTTTTATCGATTGTATGTGCGGGTGTTGTAAACAGATCTGGATTAGATTGTTGTTTGAAGTGCAAACCTTCCATCGCTGCATTTTCTGCAGCTAGTTGGCCAACTGAAATGCTGTACAAATCTTGGTACGTATAATCGGTACCGTTAGTAAGTAAAAATTCTCTCGCATATTCAGGTACCCATTGTGTTTGAAAATAGGTTGCTAGTTGCTGACACAAATAACTTTTACCAGTAGATTCCGGACCTAATATCACTATTTTTTTAACCCGCATGTGTTAGTTTTTCCCTTTTCTTCCATTCAATGAAACCTGCAATGGCCATTCCTAATAAAATGATGTAGTACACGCTCGTAAAAGCAAATCCTTTGGTGTAGTAGAGCGGTATAGAAGCAATATTGGTGATAATCCACCATATCCAACTTTCTGTTTTTTTTCTAGCCATCAACCACATTCCTGTGTAAGCACTGGCGCTGGCGAAAGCATCTGCCCAAGGTATAGCATCCGGAGCGAAATTAGTTTTCAAAAACCGAAGGGCGAAAAACAAGACTAAATAAATAGATACAAAAAACAATAATTGTTTTTTCCACTCGGCTTTCGTTGATCCGGTAATGTGTAATACCAATTGTTTTGATGTGTCTTTTTTACTCCACCATATCCAACCATAAATACTCATAATGGTATAGTAGAGGTTTACACTTGCCTCTCCAGGCAAACTACCATCGATGCTGATGTAAACATAAAAGGTGGTATTGATTAAACCAATGGGATACAGTAAAATACTTTCTCTCCTGCTACACCATACACTTACGATACCCGCAATAACTGCGATGAATTCTATCCAACCCGTTTGCTTGATTTGCCCAAAAAATTGTTCCCAAAATACCGCCATAATCTTAAATGGACATCAAATTAAGGCATTTGTATTAAAAAAGAGACACTAGTGTTGATGTATGTGCTCTCCTACAAAAGTCAATCACCTGCCCTTTGCCCATTAAAAAGAAATAATACATCATTAAAATAGAGTAGTTTAACGGTATGAAAAAACAAGTGACTTTGTATGTAATGGCACTATTTTATCTGTTGGCTGGAATGAATCATTTTAGAAGTCCAGATACTTACCTCCACATTATTCCAAACTACTTAGGCGATGCTTCAGTCATCAATATATTGGCAGGCATAGCAGAGTTGGTATTAGCCATATTATTGCTGTTTAAACATACCCAAAAGTTGGCTGCTTATGGTATTATCTTCATGCTACTTGCATTTATTCCCACTCATATTTATATGCTACAAACAGGTTTTTGTATCGGAACTTTATGCGCGCCCCATTGGATATTATGGATAAGGCTATTGCTGTTACAACCTCTGCTGATAGGCTGGGCTTGGTGGGTGAGAAAGTAAGGTAATGCTATGTATACATAAGGATACATTACCACAAAAGATGTAGTTATAAAATATTACCAAACAATTTTTTTTAGATTCTTTTGTATTAGCAAGAACAGATAACTAAATAAAAGTGCGATGATCGACTTGAATATAAGTTTTACAGTTAAAATCTGGGTTGAAAGAAATACTTCAATAGTATCGATCTGAAGAAATGAATATTACCAAAAAATAGATCCTACAATTCGTAGTATTTATTTTGACACCTATGATATTTTACCTGGTATCGTTCCTAATTGTATTGATTTTTTTTAGTAGGTATCATTATTAGCAAAGATTGTTGTTTTCAGAATTACTGATTAGCCTGCAAGCAGCACTCTTTTAAATGGATTTTACTTTGTAGGATAATTTTAGGTTGTAAGAAAAAGGCAGATTTTATATTGACTTCTAGGGTCGGCACCTCAAAATAATATCCCTTGCTATAAATATTTGACCCCGC
>JBBEBH010000063.1:0-11852 GCA_040882445.1 Ferruginibacter sp.
TGAGTTTATTTACAGGTCTTGGTTTGCCATTTGGATCAAGGGCAACAAACGTATAGTAGGCTTCATTGCTTTTGTATTTGTATTGTTGAATGGCGTCTTCTCCGTACACTTTCATGTGTACTTCCATGCTGCTGTTGAAAGAGCGTGTAACCTTTGCTTCAATGTGCACTACGTTACCAATTTTAATAGGGGTTTCAAAAGAAATGTTATCTACCGATGCGGTTACTACTGGGGCTGCACAATGTTTCATAGCCGATAAAGCAGCCGCAATATCCATCCAATACATGAGCCTTCCACCCATCAGGTTACCAAAATTATTTGTATCGTTCGGTAGCACCAATTCCGTCATTACCACTAGCGACTCATTTGCTTTTTTATCCATGTTTCAAAATTTTCGCAAAGATAAGCGAACCGTCCTCGAAACTAGCTTTCACTAGAAATATTTCAATTGCTTTTCACATTTTTTCCAGTAACTAAAAAAGGAAGGGAAATAGCCTTTCACCTGCGGAAACATCCAATCTCTTTCATCTCTAGTGCCAGTATAATGCGCAAATGCTGGATGCTCTTTAAAAATAAATGTAGCGCTTGGGTGAGCAGCCTGAATATCTGATAATTCCCCGCAAAACAATTGAATACCTTCTATGTTTTTTGACAAGGCGATAAAAAACTGGATGCTGTTTTCTCCTACTGGAAATTTTTTGAAATGGGAGGGTTCTAACAACAATATCCTATTGCTGTCTTGGTCTTTACGCCAGTTGGGATCGAGGTTGTAAGAGTTATACAACATTACCGGTTTATTAAAATCTAGAGTAGGCATCCCCGTTTTGGGCAACGCTGTTTTAAAAAACATGTTTTGTTTTTCTTCTAATACTTCGGGCACCTGCATGGTAGCAATCTTTTCATAACTCTGGTCTAAAAAAGTACCTGTTTGATTGCTGTTGCTATATCTGTTGATGTTCTCTTGGTTACAATAATATTTCTTACTGCTGAAGCTCGATGCTACCCATTGCCAGCTGAGGTGGTTGCTCGCCACATCTCCATCTAACAAATGATAATACAGCCATTCGGCAGGTGATCGCCAATGTGCCTTCGCCACATTGCAAGCAATACTCGCCACATACATTCTTAGGTGGTTGTGCATATAACCTGTTTCATAAAGTTGTTCTATGTGTTCATCAATAACATCAATTCCAGTATTGGCATCTGCCAAATTTTTTACCATCATTTTGTGCAATACATCGGGCTGTGGTTGTTTGATATCTTCTAAAACTCCCAGCTCGTAATGCTGCCACATCCGCTGCCAATATTCTCTCCAAGCCAATTCTTGTATGAGCTTGAAAGCATCGTCTACATTGCTTTTGGCCAGTATAGCTTTTCTTACATCGTTTACACTAATGACGCCACGTGAAATGTAAGGTGACAAGTAAGTAACAGCTCCGTTGATGTAATTTCTAGAAGAAGCATATCGCTTTGGATTGATTTCGGCTATTCTATTTTGTATACTTTGAAAATCGGCAGGAAAATTCATTTTATCTTTTAGAAATTTTGTTGTGTGAAATTGTTTTTTGCAGGGTACATTTAAAACGATTTACTCCACTGCTGCGCAAGCTTGCATGTTTGGTACTGCGGCCATTGGTGCGTTTGCGCCACATTTTAAAACTGGATAATTTCATTTCTTTGCGCATCAATGCAATCACCTCTTTTTCTTTGAGCCCAAACTGAAATTCAATGGCTTCGAAAGGAGTACGGTCTTCCCAAGCCATTTCTATGATTCTGTCAATATCTTTTGCGGTAAGTTCTGTTGTCATGGCTGTTTATTTTTTGATCGCCTACATTTTTCGCTGCAATATTTTACATCATCCCAATTCTTTTCCCATTTTTTTCTCCAGCTAAATGGGAGTCCACAAACGATACAAATCTTTTGTGGCAGGTCGCCTTTTTTTACTTGTTTCATCAGATGCGTATGAGTTTGTGTTTTCTTAAATCGTCGAGGGTAAGCGCTTCTCCTTCTTGTACATTTTTATACGCTACAACATCACATAAAAATCCTTTGTGATCCCCACCTTCAAATGTACTTACCACTTTCAAGTGCATCCAAGCAAGGGCATTTTCCAGTACTGGAAATTCATTCCATACAGTGAGCTCTTTTCTTTTTTGCAGTCGTGAAATTTTATCAATTGTTTTGCCTGATTTTTTACCTAGAAGATCTACCAAACGATACTGGTCACTTTTCAACAGTTGCAACACAAATTCTCCACTGCCTTCTACATTCACGAGCGTTTGTGTTCCCGCATAGATGCCACACACAAATCTCTTTGGTGACATGCTGATTTGATTTGCATAAGTAATGATGTGCATGTTCTCATTAGCGCCATGTTTGCTGCTGATGCTGTACACCGGCAGATTCACCCTATTCCATGGTTTTTTACGTATGTTGCTCATGGTATTCATCTATTGCTGCTAAAAAATTATTGGCGTTGTTAAGGTGGTTGTCTCTTTTTTCGTCAGGCATTTTATCCCAAGTATTTAACAACATTCCCAGACGTGGATTTTTTGAAAAGAAATCGCGGTGCACATGCATAAAACGCCAAAACAAACCGTCCCACACCTCACACCATTTGCCTTTTTTGTAATCGCTCATCTTCATTAAATAATTGCTACCACTAATGTAAGGTTTCGTAGTCATTAATCCACCATCTGCAAACTGTGTCATTCCATACACATTGGGTACCATCACCCAATCATAGGCGTCGATGTACATCTCCATGAACCAACGATGTACATCATCTGGATCAAATTCGCAGAGCAACATAAAATTACCCAGTACCATCAATCTTTCGATGTGGTGGCTGTAACTCGTCTGCAATAATTTTTGAATGGTTTGATCGATAGGTTCAATGCCAGTTGTACCATTCCAAAAAGTTGGCGGAATTTTTCTGGTGAATCCCCAATAGTTGGTTGTGCGTTGTTTGGTGCCTTCTCTTTGGTATACGATTCTAATAAATTCTCTCCATCCTATTACTTGTCTGATAAAGCCCTCTAGTGAATTAAGTGGAATGTTGTATTTGGGTGCCAAAGCAAGTACGCGGTCTACTACTTGTTGTGGATTCAGTAATCCAATGTTCAGCATAGGACTGATGACGGAATGGTGTAGATAATATTCTTTGGCCACAATAGCATCTTCATAGATGCCAAATTTTTCCATCCTGGTTTTGATGAATACATCCAACCACTTAGCAGCTTCATCATGTGTTACAGGAAATATGAAATTTTCTGTAACACCGTAATTACTGCCGTAGTGCCTTTGCACATATTGTTTGGCTTCTACTACATACTCATTGCTACTTGCAGGTTTAATTACAGGTGCAATTTCTTTTGCAGGAAATTTTGCTCTATTGTCTGCATCAAAGCTCCATTGACCACCTTCAGGCTCGTTGTTGAGCGTAAGTAAGATGTTTCTTTTTTTGCGTTGATCAATGTAAAAAGCTGTTTGGAAATAGGTTTTTTTCTTATCGAAAAACGCCGCAGCTTCCTGCATGTTGTTAAGAAAGTTGGGGGTTTGTAAAACATCCACAACAATTTCGTTTTTCTTACAGGCCAGCATCAATTTTTTAGTTAGCCATTCATCTACCAATTCAGCTATTATAATTTTTTTACAACCTGCTTTTGCCAATGTATCTATTAGTATCGTAATATCTGAGTTCTTATCTTTCGATTCTATATAAGTGGTGACTATCTTTTGTTGATAGAGCTGTTCCTCAAACGCCTTCATGCTGGCTCTGTGCAGCAATATTTTTTGCTGATGGAAGTTGTACTGATTAAAAAAAAGAAATTCTTCTACCAGATAAACAGGCTTTCCTTTTTCGATGCCTGGATGGTTCTTAAAAAGTTGATGGGGAAATATGATGACGATTTCTTTCATGAGTGTATTTAAACAAAACTACTCATCAATTGTTTAACAAGCTAAAACAATCAATATGGAAGGGATCAAGGGTAAAAATGTATTGCTGATAGGTGCCACAGGCGGCATTGGTGCTAAAACAGCTAAGTTGCTAGCTTCTAGTGGAGCAAACTTGTTTTTAGCAGGAAGAAATGCAGAAAAGTTGGCGGAAATAGCTAAAGCGGTAAATGTTCCCAGCTCCCAATTTTTTGCACTGGACATTGCGCATGCAGCACATGTACAACAATTAAAAGAAAAATATTTTAGCAGCTTTTCTAGTATTGACATCTTGGTAAATGCAGCTGGTATTGGCATCATTAAATCGATGGATACGCTGAGCGAGGAAGAGTTTATGCAAACCATTCACGCTAATTTATACGCACCTTTTTTATTGGTGAAAGCATTTTTACCAGCGATGAAAGAAGTAAAAAAAGGGTTGATCATAAATATTCCTGGTGTGTTGGGTAAAGTACCTATGGCAGGTGCCGCAGCGTACAGCGCCAGCAAATACGGTTTGGTAGGTATGATGCAAAGTGTACGGGAAGAGTTAAAAAGAACAGATATTAGAATTACCAACTTGTTTTTAGGTGGTGTAGATTCTGCATTTTGGGATAACATTGATTTGCGTGTACAGCGCGACAAAATGATTCAGGCCGAAGAAGCCGCCAAAGCAATTTGGTTCTTGTGCCAACAACCATTGAGTGCAGTGGTTAGTGAAATGGTATTGCAGCCATTTAATCACCAAGCTATTTAATGGAATCCAAGCTATTTTTTTGGTAGTTCGTATCCTTATGCTGAATTTCGAGATTACAACACAATGAATATGATATCTTTTGATAATACTGAATATGCATTTGCTTACAAACCTACGCCGGAACTAAAAAAAGCACATTTCCTTTTTTCATCTATGGGCAGTCCTTTACTGCTTAATGTTGGATTAAGTTTGATGCCATCTGCCATTAAATGGAATATTCCTTTTACGAAGTCTATTATTCGCAGCACTATATTTCAACAATTTGTTGGTGGCGAAACCTTAGAAGAAACGGCGATGGTGGCTAATAAATTAGAAAAGTACAATGTGCAAGTGATCCTCGATTATGGGGTAGAAGGTGGTGCCGATGGGGAAGCAGGTTTTGATGATGCTACCAAAGAATTCATCAAAGTAATTGACTACGCTGCCACACAGGCCAACATACCTTTTATGAGTATTAAGGTAACTGGTTTTGTGCGTTTTGGTTTGCTCGAAAAATTAGACGTCTCCATGAATAATATAGATGGCGCTTTGGTACATCGTTATCAGCAAGCGGTTGAACAACTTGATACCACTGAAAAAGCAGAGTGGGATCGAGTAACCAAAAGACTGCAACAAATTTGTGAGGCTGGTCAACAGAAAAATATTGGTGTATTGGTAGATGCAGAAGAAACCTGGATACAAGATCCAGTAGATGCTATCACCACGTTGATGATGGATCGGTTTAATAAAACAAAGGCCGTGGTGTACAACACCATTCAATTATATCGCCACGATAGGTTGGCTTTTTTGAAGGAAAGCAAAGATGCAGCCGCAGAAAGAAATTTTATATTGGGCGTTAAAATTGTAAGGGGCGCGTACATGGAGAAAGAAAGAAGGCGTGCCGAAGAGATGGGCTATCCTTCACCTATTCAACCCAGCAAAGTTGCTTCTGACAAAGACTACAATGAAGCGGTTCAATTTTGTATTGAACA
The DNA here is from genome assembly GCA_040882445.1 of Ferruginibacter sp. Lineage (GTDB taxonomy): Bacteria > Bacteroidota > Bacteroidia > Chitinophagales > Chitinophagaceae > Ferruginibacter. The sequence continues at coordinate 5,666 of JBBEBH010000063.1, forward strand.
ACTTAGCAATATTGCGGTTATCATTGCTTCTCACAATGAGCAAAGCAATTTGTTGGCTACGAATTTGCTCGATCAACATCAGATACCGCACAACCATCCGGGTGTTCATTTTTCGCAACTCTATGGTATGAGTGATAACATCACTTTCAACTTGGCCAAAAGTGGTTTTGGGGTAAGTAAGTATCTTCCTTTTGGGCCAATCAAAGATGTAGTCCCTTACCTCATGCGCAGAGCGCAGGAGAATAGTTCTGTAGCAGGACAAACAGGCAGAGAACTTGGACTGATTGAAAAAGAATTACAAAGAAGAAAAAAATAATTTTATTGCAATTGAAAGATGTTGTTTTCTGCTAGCACAAAAACCTTGTCTTCTTTTTTTGCTTCAATCGGATGAATGCCAGTGAATTTTCCAAATGCAGGTAATATGGCTTGGCTAGAAGAAAAGTAAAAGCAAGGTAAACGCAACACTTGTTTGCCTATGCCTCTCATCACCACACCGGGATGGATATGCCCACTGAAGTAATACAAACCATCTTCAATAGCAATGCCTTCCATATCGTGTGTAAAAACAAATTTGTCTTTTACTAAAATCTTGTCGTGCAATTGAATGTTTGCTTGATCGTACCAATCTTTTGTAAGTATATCGTGATTGCCTAGTATGAGATGGATAGCTATGTTTGCTATATCATGGCGCCATTTTAAAAATAAGTCGTGTTCTTTATTGTTGTGACTGTGAAATAAATCGCCTACAATGATGAGTTGCTCAGCTTTAAAATGCTGGATATTGTGCATTAACCGATGCATGTCTTCCTGAAACATATTTTGAGGAATGCCTATGCCATTTTTCCTAAAATGTCCGCTTTTGCCCAAATGCAAGTCAGATAAAATGAGCGCTTTTTTTTCTTCCCAGAAAATAGTACGATCTGCAGTAACCCAAAAATGTTGATTTGCAATACTGTGAGGAAGAAAGGAATTCATGCGAGCGTACGGCTGTTTATTTTATGATTGGTTTTGTTATAAGATACTTGTTGTGTATTTTGTACAAAACTACATAAATATGAGCAATCAATACAATAACCCCGACAGCTTAGACAGTGGTGAATTTGATGCGCCTAAACTGCCCACTGGTTTGAATGTTTTGACAATTTTGACCTTTATTGGTTCTGCATTCGGATTATATTTTACTGTTTCGGGATTTTTAACTGCTGAAAGTTCTTATCAGAAAAAAGATGAGATCATAGCTCAGATGAAGTCTCCTGAAATGCCAGCGATTGTGAAAAGTTTTTTACCGCCTATGGACCAATTCGATGAACTAATGACAAAAGGTTTTGAGAACAAATGGCCGCTGTTTATTCTAGGATTGCTGGCAACTGCGCTTTGTTTGTATGGTGCATTACAGATGCGTAAACTCAAAAAGCAAGGGTTTCTGTTTTACACAATTGGACAACTTCTGCCATTTGTAACTACCATTCTATTCCTGGGTACATCTGCTTTTTATGGAGTAACCATATTTTTCTCAGTGATCAGTTTGCTGTTTCTGCTGTTGTATTTCTTTCAGAGGAAACACCTAGTTTACTAAGCTTTATTGTTGTTTCTGATGATCTTATAAATTTTTATAGCACTCATCAGTAATACAATTAACATTAATAAACCAACAACACCCCAAACCAGGCTCATGCCTTGTTTTACGGATACCAGCATTACGATAGCCACCAAAAAAATGGTGGCTATTTCGTTCCAAATTCTGAGTTGTTGAGAGCTGAGTTTAAATAGACCTTTCATTTGATCGCTGTAAATTTTTTGCAGGCTAAAATGATAAGCATACAAGCCTGCAACAAAACCTAATTTTATCCAAAGCCAGCTAGGAACACTTCCATATAACCATGCCATCCATGCTCCAAAAATTACGGTGAGTATGGCAGAAGGCCAAGTGATACCCCACCACAATCTTTTGATCATGATGCGAAACTGTTCTTGCAAAATTGATTTAGCAGGCTCTGATTTTTCGTTGGCCTCACTATTGTAAATAAAAAGTCTGGGCAAATAAAACATACCCGCAAACCAGGTAACAATGAAGATGATATGTATAGCTTTTACGTATAGATACATAGGATTTTTATACCTGTTTCATTTAGTTAATCATTGCTTTTAAAGCAGACACCCAGGCCGGATGGGTATTCATACAAGGAATCATTTCAAAACTTTCGCCACCTGCTTCTATAAATGTTTCTTTGCCCTCTTCCGCAATTTCTTCTAAGGTTTCTAAACAATCACTCACAAATGCTGGACAAATAATAAGTAATTTTTTAATCCCTTCTCCGGGCATAGCTTTCAAACGCTTGTCGGTAAAAGGTTGTAACCATCCTCCTCCCAATCTTGACTGAAAGGACAGTCCAAATTTTTCTGTAGGTATTCCTAGTTTTTCTGTAACCAATTTGGTGGTGGTGAAACATTGGTGTCTGTAACATTGTGCATGTGCAGAAGATGCCACTTCGCAGCAATTGTTCACTTTTAAACAATGACAACCCGTAGTATCGCTTTTTCTGATGTGTCTTTCGGGTACGCCATGGTAACTGAATAAAATATGGTCGTATTCTTTTTCCAAATACGGCTTCATACTTTCGGCTAAAGCGTCAATGTATAAGTCGTGGTTATAATAAGGATCGAGGAAGGTTAATTTAAAAGGGTATTTTTCTTTTGCATGCGTTTCTTTTGCATGTTCTACCGCTGTTTCATAACTACTCATGGCATGGTGCGGATACAAGGGCACCGCAAAAACTTCTTCCATATCTGGCATTCGGTGCATTAATTTTTCAAACCCTTCTTTCGGACTTGGATTGCCATAGCGCATTGCAATTTCAACAGGTTCCTCCACTTGAGCTTGAAGTGCTGCTTGTAATTGTTTGGTAAGAACAATCAGTGGCGAACCTTCATCTGTCCAAATAGAAGAATATGCTTTGGCAGATCTTGGTGCTCTCAGTGGTGTGATGATGCCACGAACCAATAACAATCTCGGTATGTATGGGAAATCGATCACCCGTTCGTCCATCAGAAACTCATCTAGGTATCTTTTTACATCTTTTGTTTTGGGAGTATCCGGTGAACCTAGGTTCATTAATAATATGCCTCTTTTTCTTGTAGTCATGTTTCTAAAATATTTGCAAATGTATAACGCAAGGGCAGTTTTTTCGTTTAAAAATTGTTGAATCATTTTTCATGACAAAAATCATACGGAGAAATGACAAAGCAATGACATAGAAATTAGCATGCTGCCCTGTGTGCAACTAAATTTGCATTCTGGAATTAATATAACAACAGCGTATGAGTGTAGCGGAGTTTAAAGATATTTCAACTTTTTTTGTAGCAGGCGTTAATTATAAAAAATCTGATGCGGCCATTCGCGGCCATTTTTCTATTAATACTGATCAATACCTGCAGTTAATCCATTTTGCTCCTCAATACAACATCAAGCATTTTTTCATTTTATCTACCTGCAACAGAACTGAAGTGTATGGCTTTGCAGACAAAATCGATGACTTTAACCAGTTTCTGTGTGAAGTAACCGAAGGCTCTTTGGAAGATTTTAGAAAAATGGCTTATCATAAATCTGGCATAGATGCTATAGAACATTTGTTTAATGTAGCGGCAGGGTTAGACTCTCAGATTCTAGGTGACTATGAAATTGTTGGTCAGCTTAAACAAGCTGTAAAAATTTCAAAAGAACATCACTTAATAGATGCTTATTTGGAACGCATGATCAATGAAGTATTACAAGCTTCAAAAAAAATAAGAACGACCACCTCACTTTCTGGAGGAACAGTGTCGGTTTCATTTGCAGCGGTTCAATACATCAAAAATCATTTCGCCAACATCGAAGGAAAAAAAATTCTCCTTATTGGTACTGGTAAAATTGGAAGCAATACTTGCAAAAATCTCGTAGATTATTTGCCTGGTGCATCCGTAACGGTGCTGAACCGTACTGCACACAAAGCAATTGCTTTGGCGGATAAATACCAAGTTGAAACTGATGTCATAGAGAATTTATCCAGCCAAATTCAAACTGCCGAAGTGATCATGGTGGCAACAAATGCCGAAACCGCGCTCATCAATCAATCAATGTTGGCGATAAACAGTCATCAGTTATTGATAGACCTGTCAGTGCCTTTTAACATTGAGTGGATGTTAAAAAATTGCCCAACATCCACCTCGTAAACGTAGACGAACTCAGCAAGATTAAAGACGAAACATTACAGCGTCGTACAGCTGAAATTCCGAAAGTAAAAATTATTATCAGAGATCACCTAGAAGCATTCAACGATTGGCACGAAATGAGGAAGTATGTGCCTGTGTTGAAAAAGGCTAAATCGCAGCTCCAGAAAATATACCAGGGTTACGGAATAAACTGTACTACCTCTTTACAAACAGATACCCCCCTTAAAGCAGCTGAGGAAAATATTCAAAAAGTAATCAATCACATGGCAGTAAAAATGAGGCAGGAAAATCAACCTGGCTGTCATTGTATTGAGGCGATGAATAGCTTTATGATTATTGCTGCTCATTCAAACTAATGCAATCTACCATCAAAATAGGAACAAGAGAAAGTGAGTTGGCTGTTTGGCAAGCTACACAAGTACAACAGCAATTGTCAATTCATGGCATACAGGCTGAGCTTGTATTCATTAAGAGCGAAGGAGACATCGATCTCCAAACGCCCTTATATGAAATGGGTGTTCAAGGAATTTTTACCCGTAGTCTTGATATGGCTTTGTTAAATAGGAAAATCGATATTGCTGTGCACTCCATGAAAGATGTGCCCACACAGTTACCTCATGGAATAGTACAAGCCGCTGTTTTGAAAAGAGGTAATTACAAAGATCTTTTGGTGTACAAACCCGAACTAGATTCAGTAAAACAATGTCTTGGGGGCATGAATGATACACTTCCTGCACATTATCCTTCGCTCACAATTGCTACCAGCAGTGTTAGAAGAAAGGCACAGTGGTTGAACAAATTTCCAACCCATCGATTAGAAAATTTGCGTGGCAATGTAAACACCCGCATGAAGAAATTATCAGAGAGCAGTTGGAACGGGGCCATATTTGCCGCCGCTGGTTTAGAACGGATTGAACTCAGGCCATCAAACGCTGTAGAATTAGATTGGATGCTGCCCGCCCCAGCACAAGGTGCCATAGTAATAGTATGCAGGGAGGAAGAGCCAGCAATAGCAACTGCTTGTGCGTTGCTGAATGACGATGAAACCGCCATCTGTGTTAAAATAGAACGCGATTTTTTAAGAGCTTTAATGGGCGGTTGTTCAACCCCTATAAGTGCACTTGCCGAATTGGTTCAATCGGAAATTTCGGGTAAAAAAGAATTGTTTTTTCGAGGCAATTTGTTGAATGTAGATGGATCTCGAAAAATTGAAATAGAGAAATTTGTTCCGCTAGAACATCAGGTAAACATTGGAGCAACTTTGGCTGCTGAAATTTTGAATGATGGCGGACAAGCCATACTCGACGAACTGCATGCAAATGAAAACTGATATTACCATACTGTGTACAAGGCCACTTTCGCAAGAGATCATTGATGTTGCGAACAGAAAGGGTTTGCATACAGATGTTTTATCATTCATAGAAACTGCTGCTATTGAATCTGTTGAGGTTCAACAAGAAATAGAACATGCTTTTCTATTGAATACTACAGTCGTTTTTACTAGTATGAATGCAGTGGAAGCAGTAGCTGCCTACCTAACAGATGAACAACCCGATTGGCGGGTATATTGCATTGGATTTACCACACAAACGCTGGTAAAAAAATATTTTGGTGCCCATGTAATTGTGGGCGTTGCAGAAAATGCTGCTGCACTAGCCGAAAAAATCATGGAAGATGGTGCTGCAGAGGAAGTAGTTTTTTTCTGCGGCAATCAACGCCGAGATGAAATGAGTACGATGTTGGATGAGGCTGGAATTGTTGTAACTGAGGTAGTAGTGTATGAAACCATTCAGGTACCACATGTGTAAAAACAACGTATGATGCCATTTTGTTTTTTAGTCCAAGCGCGGTAGTTAGTTTTTTTTCCGTTAATCAACTAAAAAGAGAAACGCTTTTTTTTGCCATTGGAACTACCACGGCTGGGGCTATTCAACAATACAACAGTGGTAAAATAATCATTGCTGCTCAACCGGGTAAA
>JBBEBH010000064.1:0-11359 GCA_040882445.1 Ferruginibacter sp.
AATATTGAAAACCTATTTTCTGCATTTTCAATCGAATTTCTACTCCCAAAAAATTACATTTGCTGTATGCAAAAAAAATTATTCCTGCTAGATGCTTATGCACTTGTATTCCGAGCCTACTATTCTTTGATTCGTAGTCCAAGAATTACCAGCAAAGGCAAAAACACCAATGCCCAATTTGGATTTCTAAATACATTGATTGACCTGATCAATAACCAGAAGCCCACCCATATTGCAGTTTGTTTTGATACACATGCTCTCACCGAACGACATACTGATTTTGCAGATTATAAAGCCAACCGACAAGAAACACCAGAAGATATTCGGGAAGCCATTCCAGACATCAAAAAAATGATCAAGGCTTTCAACATCCCGGTAGTGGAGCACGATGGTTATGAAGCAGATGATGTAATTGGTGCCTTAGCAAAACAAGCAGAAAAAGTAGGGTACGAAGTGTACATGGTTACACCCGATAAAGATTATGGCCAATTGGTTTCTGAAAACATCAAAATTTACAAACCTCCCTACCAAGGGGGTACTATTGAAATTATGGGCCCAAAAGAAGTGTGCGAAAAATGGGATATTACCTCGGTTGACCAAGTAATAGACGTGTTAGGATTGATGGGCGACGCGGTAGATAATATTCCCGGCATTCCTGGCGTGGGTGAAAAAACAGCGGCTAAGCTTCTCAAAGAATACGGTACTTTAGAAAATGTACTCGAAAATGCAGACAAAATAAAAGGCGCACTTGGCGAAAAAGTACGCAATGGAAAAGAGTTAGCTATTTTGAGCAAAAAACTAGCTACCATTATCATAGATGTACCCGTTCATTTTCACGAAGAAGATTTTTTTCTTAAAGAATGGAATAAAGATCTACTCCGAGAAATTTTTGTTGAACTTGAATTTAAAACCGTCGGTAAAAGAATTTTGGGTGAAGATATTCCCGTTAATTCAGAAGAACGAAGTAGTAAAGGAGAACAAACCCAACTCGATTTGTTTGGCGCACCTGTTCCCAGCGTTTCTGTTGCAGTACCAATTTTTCAAACAGCCGAAGAAACTGAGACCATTGTAGTTGATAAAAACATTCACAACACTCCGCACCAATACTCGTTGGTTAGCAATGATGCCGATATGCAAGCACTGCTGACACTTTTGCACAACAATGCAGAAATTTGTTTTGATACCGAAACCACCAACATCGACCCCAACCTGGCCGAATTGGTGGGCATCAGTTTTTCTGTAAAAACTGGAGAAGGATTTTACGTTCCTTGTTCGGCAAACAGGAGCGAAACCGAGAAGATTCTTGAGCAACTACTCCCCCTTTTCAGCGACACCAATAAAACATGGGTAGGACAAAATTTAAAATACGACATACTTGTACTCAAATGGTATGGCATTGAATTGAAGGGAGAATTGTTTGACACCATGCTGGCGCATTATGTAATAGAACCCGATGGAAAAAGAAACATGGACCTGCTTAGTGCTAAGTACCTAGGTTATGAACCTGTACACATAGAAGAATTAATTGGCAAAAAAGGGAAAGCACAAGGTAACATGCGAGATGTAGCCATTGAAACCGCTAAAGAATACGCCGTAGAAGATGCAGACATCACCCTACAATTAAAAAATGTTTTTTTACCTGAACTTAAAAAAAAATCAGTAGAGAAAGTATTTTATGAAGTAGAAAACCCATTGGTGAACGTGTTGGCTCGGATGGAGTTTGAAGGAATCAAAGTGGATGTTGACTTTTTAAAAAGCTACTCCAAGGAACTGGATGTAGAGGCAAGAATTGCAGAAGAAAGTGTGTACGCACAGGCTGGTGTTCGGTTCAACCTGGCTTCTCCCAAACAATTAGGTGAAGTGCTGTTTGAAAAACTCGGCTTAGATCCCAAAGCAAAAAAAACCAAAACAGGACAATATGCTACTGGGGAAGATGTTTTGGCAAAACTGGCCAATCAACATAAGATTTGCAATGACATCCTCAGCTTTAGAGAACTCGCCAAACTAAAGTCTACTTATGTAGATGCATTTCCTTTGCTTATTCATCCTATTACCGGAAGGGTACATACTAGTTATGCGCAGGCCGTTGCAGTAACAGGTCGGTTGAGCAGCAACAATCCCAACTTGCAAAATATTCCTATCCGAACAGAAAAAGGCAGAGAAATTCGCAAAGCATTTGTGCCCCGTAATGAATCGTTTCTCTTAATGTCAGCAGATTATTCGCAAATAGAATTGCGCATCGTAGCTGCCATTAGCGGTGATGTGAATATGTGTGAAGCCTTCAAAACTGGGAAAGATATTCACAATGCAACAGCAGCTAAAATTTTTCATGTAAACGAAGCGGAGGTCACCAAAGAAATGAGGTATAAGGCCAAGAGTGTAAACTTCGGTATCATTTACGGACAGGGCGCTTTTGGACTGGCAGAAAACTTGGGAATTCCCCGGTCGGAGGCAAAAGAAATCATCGACAATTACAAAACGCAGTTCCCGAATATTCAGCAATATATGAATGATACTATCCAGTTTGCAAAAGACAATGGTTATGTAGAAACATTAATGGGTCGTAAACGTTGGTTAAGAGACATTAACAGCGCAAATTTTACCGTGCGAGGATTTGCAGAACGAAATGCCATTAATTCGCCGATACAGGGTACAGCGGCAGATATGATTAAGTTGGCCATGATACAAATTGATAAAACCTTTATACAACGTAGTTTTAAAAGTAAAATGTTACTACAGGTACATGATGAATTGGTATTTGATGTGCACAAAGATGAGCTAGAGATCATACAGCCCATCATTTTAAAATGCATGCAAACCGCCCTGAAATTACCCAACGATGTACCTACCAACGCCGAATTAGGATTTGGCGAAAACTGGCTACAAGCTCATTAAATTTTTATATAGTATTGATAAGGGATTATTTATATACATTAAACCATTTTATGCAACAACCTATATTGATATATTGCTATGATGCTTACTGCGGCTGGTGTTATGGATTTAGCCCGGTGATCAGCAAAATTGCCACAACATTCAGCGATATACTTTCTACCGATGTGTTGAGTGGAGGAATGATCCTTCCAGAAAAACCCGTTCACATTGGAGCCACAGCAGGTTATATTTTAAACGCTTATAAAACCGTAGAAGAAACAACGGGTGTAACTTTTGGTGCAGATTACCTTTGGCACGTACAAAACCCTGATGACAGTGACTGGTATCCGCATTCCGAAAAGCCAGCCATTGCGATGTGTATTTTCAAAGAGTTATATCCTGATAGAGCTATTGAATTTTCTGCAGACTTACAGTATGCGTTGCATTTTGAAGGAAGAGATTTAACCGATGATGAAGCTTATCAGCATCTACTTGAAAAATACAGCATTCAACCTGAATTATTTTACAATAAACTCTGCAGCGATGAATACAAAGAAATGGCCTATTACGAATTTTCATTGATGAAACAATTACAAGTAACTGGTTATCCTACTGTGTTTATTCAAACAGGTACACTAAAGTTTAATATGGTAGCAAGAGGATATACAGATTACGAAAACTTAAAGGATAGAATAGAAAAAGTACTGGAAGAATATGAATCTGCCCACCAAATTTCAGAGGAATTTTAAACATGATTTTTCGAGCTTGCAAAACCTTTAATCACACATTACTTCATACTACCATCGGCTTAGCAACATCAAAAAAAAGATCACCTAAATAGATGATCTTTTGCTATGTTTTGCCTACATTAGTTTCTGCGTTGTGGCCTCATAGAGGGTACAATTTCATCGATCCATTTTTTATATTGATCGGCATTAAATATTTCTTTTAGTTTGGTATCACGTGCATCTTCTAACTCTTTTCTTTTGGCCATCCACACATCGCGATCACCACCTCCATTGTTTCTAAAATCTTCCATCAGTTTTTGCTGATTGTTTACAAGGTCGGTAACTACTTCGGTAGTTTTTTTGGTTTGGTCTTCATTGAGTCCAAGAGGCTTTATAGCTTCCATATTAGCTTTTATGCGCTCTTCGGGTGTTTGGCGCTGCATACCACCTCCTTGTGCCAATAATCCTGAGATACTTACAAAAAAGGTGATTACGAATAATGCAATTTGTTTTTTCATATTGATTTATTTAAAATGAATGTATAAAAAAGAATCTGGTTATTTTTTTTCTGGTGCTTTTCGTACAAACATTTTATAAATACTGGTATCGTATCTCTTTTTTTGTTCGTCGGAGCAAAGGCTGCGGATATTTTTAAGATGTAACAACATCTTTGTTTCTACCATTTGCTGTTTCAGCGCTGCAATGTTAACAGCGCTAGTAATGGCACTGTCGGTAAATGCTAGCTCTGAAAGATAGCGTATCCTTTTTTCTTTTTCTTTGCGCAGGGTATCATACAATGGTTTCATGTATTGCCGGTGTACTTCTTCTAAACTATCGTATAATAGTAATTGTGCAGCAGAGAAATTTAAATCATTTTTTAAATAATTAGCCATGGCCACTTTTCTATCATAGTTGCCCCCATTGTTGCGGGCGGGTCTATTACTAATGAAATAAAGTATCCCGATAATATTGGCAGCCATCAAAACGGCAATCATAACAAGCAGGAATTTACTGTATTTTGGTTTCGAGATCATGGTTGAAAATTTTCGATATCAAACAAAGCAAATGAATTAATCATAAGATTTTCATCGGCTGAAGCCTGAGAGTTTTGTAAACTATTGTTGAGAGAACCATTGCTTTCGCTAAAGTTGTATAATACAATGTTGAGCAGGATGATAAAAGCAAACATTGCAAGGGCAATGCTGGGTCTGGAAAGAAACGCACTTAGCTTTTCCCACATACTATTCCCCTCTTCATGTATCGCCTTCAATTTTGCATTGATGCGGGTTTGAAGAAAAGGGGCTGGCGTTGCTTTTGCTACTCCATCCATGCTGTTGATGGTAGATTCAATAAGTGATGAAAGCTTGTTTTTGTCCATTTTTTCTTTATTTAATCAAGTGTAGAAAAGTAATATTCCAATATATTTTTTAATCCTGCTTTTGCTCTCACCATCAAGCCTTCTGCCGCTGGTAAACTAATCTGCATCACCTCTGCTATTTCTTGATACGTAAGTCCTTCTATCTTATGCAGCGTAAAGGCAACTTGCTGATTTTCGGGCAATTTTTTTAAAGCTTTGAAGAGCATAGCCGCTTTTTCTTTGTTATCGAGCTGCACACCTGGGTGATCAAAATTAACCGGTTCATCCTCCTCATTTATTGCAAAAACCTTTTGGAGTAATCCGCCATTTTTTTGCCGCTTTTTTTGCCTTTGAAGATCGAGTGACTTGTTAATCGTAATTCTATATATCCAGGTACTTAGCAATGCGTCTCCTCTAAACTGCTCTGACTTTTCGTACACTTCTATAAAAACATCCTGTGTTATATCTTCTGCGTCTGTTTCGTTTTGCACAATACTCAGGGCGGTATTGTACACCATATTTTGCCAATGGGTAACAATATCACTAAAAACAGAAGGGTCGCCGTTTTTTAGTCGGTGAATGATTTCGGGCTGATTCAATATGTTGATTAAAAGTTGTTTTTAAAATTACAGCTTTTACTTGTATGAATTAGTCCGAATGTTTTTTACATCCCTCCTCTCATATACCCACCTTCACTATTCTGGTTGCGACTTGGTTTTGGCGTTCCAAAGTTTTTTAGGTTGTAGGTAAACGTGAGCATAAAATATTGTTGCAATACTATACTTTGTCTGTCTTCGATTCCCGTTTCTGTAACCGTTCTAGAAATACTCTGATTTTGTTTCAGCAAATCAAACACGGTTAGTTTAAGTTCGCCGGCATTGTTCTTTAGGAATTTTTTTCCAATACCAGCATTCCACAACCAATAGCTTTGATTAAAACCATCGCTTAAACCAGCGTAGGTTTGGTTGGTAACATCGTTTTGCAGGAACCACCCATTTTTACTCAATAAATTAATAAAAGCACTGGTAGTATGGTTGATGAATCGGTTGTTGAGGTTTGTATTCAAAGAATTTCTAGCATCATTTAAAGAGAAGTTATAACTCAGGTTATAATCGATGTACTCACTGATATTGCTCGCCAGCACGATACCGGTTGTGTACACCATATTATTGGTATTGGTATACACATTGTTTACCAAGCCTGGCAACTTAGCATAGCTGATGCCTGCATTCACATTCAAGGTAGTTTTTATAGATTTAATTGGCATACTATAGGTAAAGAAGGAGCGAATATTTCTATACCCATCTAGGTTTACAGGTTTGGTAATTTGAGACCCTCTTTTTAAGGTATCTCCATTCTGAATCAATGAATCTGCTGATGCAATAAAAGTGGCATTCGAAATATAGTCACTGGCGGTTTGTGCAAATATGTTGGCAAAAAAGCTTTTGCTGGTTTTGCTATTGGCATAGGAGTATCTGCCACCCACAAACTGTGTATTACTTTGTTTCAGCAAAGGATTACCAACAGATACTCTCAGCGGATTGCTTACATCTACCACATCTTGTAATTGGTTCACAGAAGGAAAGTTAACTGAAGCTCGGTAAAAGATACGAACATTACTATTTGACGAAAATTTCTTGCGCCAAAAAGCGTTGGGTAAAAAATCAGCAAACGATTGTTTTAGAGAAGCAGTGGTTGGGAAGATGCGCTCACTCTCTAATTTGGTACCCTGATAGTTTACTCCAATGGCTAGGTTCTCATCTTTATTTTTATTAAATCGATAAGTAATACCGCCTCTATTGGTTGTAATAGTATTGTCAAATTTGTTGGAAAACTTCGGGTCGAAAGTCTCGTATTTTGTTCCATCAAAAAGGAAGGTTTGGTTATCTGCGTTGTTGTACTGAATACTTGGTTGATACTCAAATTGCAACTGTGATTTTAAGCTGAGTGGCTCAGTATAAGTGATGGTACCTGTATAACTTTCTCCCGTAGTTAGATTGTCTGCAAACTGGTTTCTAAGAGAATCTTCTGTAATACCAGCTGTGTAAAAACGGAATGCTGCATCTGTTACTACCTCTCCACTGTTTCTACTAAAGTTAGTGTTTAAGCCCAACGATAAACTTCTGCCTCGTTTGGCAAAAGAGTGACGATACATGATGTTGTTCCTAATATTATAACCAGCTCTATCGGCTGCTGATTGAATCAATGAATTACTAACAGAATCATTCGAACCAAAATAATTATTTACAGATGTAAAACTATTAGAATTGTTGCCTTGAATATTTATACTTGGGATAATAAAGATACTGTTGTTAGAATCAATTTTATATTCCAAACGCATGTTGAAACGATGGTTGAAATTTTCGGTGACGCTGTTACTGGTTTGATTAGAAAACAAATTGTTTCCGTCAGGAGCAAAGGTTTCTGTTTTAAAAATAGAAAGGTTTTCGTTGATACTTTTGTTGTAAAAATAGCTGGCTGTTAAACTCAGTTTAGGACCATATTTGTTACTAAAGTTTACACCCAAGGCATTTGTTTTACTGATACCATTAGATTGGCCTACACTAAAATTATCGTTTCCACCGCCCCAGCTTCCGCCACCACCGCCACGACCACCACCGCCACTTCCGCCGCTACTGGTAACACCCAGCAAATCCTGAGAGCCAAAGTTTTGTTGGTTCACGTTGTTGAAATTGGCCACTAATGATAAACGCCTATCGCCTTTAAAAAAACTTACGTTTCCACCGGCTGTATACCGATCATCGGTACCATAACCAGCGAAGGCACGACCAAACTGGCCATTTTTTAAACCAGATTTGGTAATAATGTTGATGGCTTTTTGAGAGTTTCCATCATCTACACCCGTTAGCTGTGCCTGATCACTGAGCCTGTCGAAAACTTGAATCTTGTCTACTATTCCGGAAGGCAGGTTTCTCAAAGCCGCTGAAGCATCGTCACCAAAAAAGTCTTTTCCATCAATGGTTACCCTTCGCACTTGCTCACCTTGTGCCGTTACGGTACCATCCTTGGCAACAGTAATACTTGGCATTTTTTTGATGAGATCTTCTACCGTTGCATCTGGATTTACTTTGAACTGGCTTGCACTAAACTGAGATGTATCTCCTTTTTGAACCACAGGTGGGCTGCGGGAAACAATTACAACTGTTTCCAAATCTTTTTCTTTTGTATTTAAACCAACATTTCCTAAGTCTTTTATTTGTGCATCCCGTAATGTAATAAAAGAGGAGTATTGTTGAAAGTTGACGGTATTTATGGTAACTATAAAGCTATCTGCCGCCAAGCCTTCCAGCGTAAAACGTCCTTCTTTGTTAGTCACCACATTTTTCACCAATGTACTATCTTTTTGAAGCAACAAAGACACAGTAGCCCCAGCTACCGGCTTTTTTTCATTATTGTCTGTAACAACGGCCTTAATAGAACCCGTTTGCCCCAAACCCACCAATGAGAGGGTAATCATTACAATCGTTAGTAAAGCATTTCTAAGCATAAAATAATTCGTTTGCCTATCAGACGCCCTTCTATTATCAAAACCTTTGCAATCTCTACACTTTTTATTGTTAAAACACTTTAACAACAACGCCCTGTTTTTTATGTGAGCGAGAAGGGCTAAATTGCAACCCTAAAAAGAAAACAACTTATTCCAATATGAATTACAATAAAATAGTATCCGTTACAGGGTTAAGTGGCTTATTTGAATTGGTATCTTCAAAAACCGATGGCGGTATTGTGAAGTCGCTGGAAGACAACAGCGTAAAATTTGTAAGCAACCGCGTACATAATTTTTCTCACTTAGAAAGCATAGAAGTGTACACTAAAGAAGATAACATAAACCTGGCCGATGTGTTTACCGCAATGCAAGCTAGCAAAATAGCCCTGCCAGATGCAAAAGCAGATGGTAAAGCCATCAAAGCATATTTTGAAGAAGTTGTTCCAGTCTTAGATTTTGAAAGAGTATATGGCAGCGATATGAAGAAAATGGTACGCTGGTTAGAAGTACTCAATAAAGCCGGTGTTGAAATTAAACTCACCGAAGCTGGCGAAGACGGTGCTTCAGATGAAGCAGCGCCAATTACTGAAAAGAAAAGTAACAAGGCAGTAGGCCCCAAAACAGCAGCACCTAAAAACGCACCTGTGAAAAAGATAAATACACCACGCAAAATGGCATAAGTTTTACAGCACCAAATTGGCCAAGTCATTTGCAGAGCGTTGTGGTAACAACCCCTGCAAGTGACTTCCTTTTTTACGGCAATTCATCTCTACTTTATAAAAATGCAAACTATGTATACCGCCAACATTCAAAAATTACCCCGAAACTTTTTACCTGCTAATTTTTCTATGAACAATTGGGCATCACTCGAACCCTATTTTACCACCCTGCTCAATAGAGATATTGATACTGTTGCAGAATTAGAACAATGGCTGCTCGATCAAAGTGAACTAGAGGCTGTGGTGAGCGAAGATGCTTGCTGGCGCCAGATTAAAATGACTTGTGATACCGAAAACAAAGAACTAGAAGCAGCCTTCAACGATTTCTGCATCAATATTCAACCACAGATACAGCCTATTGCAGATGCCCTCAACAAAAAACTAATGGCATCTCCCTTACTTGCTCAATTAGATACCGACAAATACCACACATACCTACGCAGCATCCGCAAAAACATTGAACTATTTAGAGAAGCCAACATCCCATTACAGGCTGAAGCTGCTGTATTACAACAACAATTCGGTCAAATCACTGGTGGCATGATGGTAGAAATAAACGGTACCGAATACACGCTGCAACAGGCAGCCAAATTTTTAGAGAACCCCGATAGAAACTTGAGAGAAGAAGTTTATCATAAAATACAACAACGCAGAATAGATGAAAAAGAAAAACTCAATGATCTCTTCGACAAACTGATCAGCCTTCGCAATCAAGAAGCTACCAACGCAGGTTTTGAAAACTACTGCGACTATCGCTTCAAGGAACTAGGCCGATTTGATTACAATAAAGAAGACTGTTTTCGTTTTCATGAAGCAGTGAAACTGCATGTGATGCCGCTGGTGAACGAAATTTATAAAAAGAAAAAAGCAAAGCTTGGTTTAGACACGCTTCGCCCTTGGGATTTAGACGCAGAGCCCGCAGGTACCTTGCCGCTGAGGCCCTTTAAAAATGGAGAAGAACTTCTTCAAAAGTCTATCGATTGTTTTACCAAATTAGAACCATTTTTTGGAGAATGTTTGGTAAAAATGAAAGAGCTACAACACCTCGATCTTGAAAGTAGAAAAGGAAAAGCACCCGGTGGATACAACTGTCCGCTAGCAGAAAGTGGCGCTCCTTTCATATTTATGAATGCAGCCGGACAAATGCACGATGTAACCACTATGGTGCACGAAGGCGGTCATGCGGTTCACTCATTCCTTGCACATCATCTCCCATTAAGCGGTTTCAAAGAATACCCAATGGAAATTGCAGAAGTAGCCAGTATGGCTATGGAATTATTTAGCATGGATTACTGGGACAGTTTTTTTTCCGACGACAAAGATTTACAAAGAGCCAAAGAACACCAACTCGAAAGAGTCATCAGCATTTTTCCTTGGATCGCCATCATCGATAAATTTCAACATTGGGTGTATGAACACCCTACGCATAAACACGCAGAAAGAACGGCAGCATGGGAATCAGTATTAGCAGAGTTTCAAGATGATGTGATTGATTACAGTGGGCTAGAAGCCTATCGCAGCAATGCATGGCAACGCCAATTGCATTTGTACGAAGTGCCTTTTTATTACATCGAATATGGTATTGCGCAGTTGGGAGCTATTGGTATGTGGATGCAGTTTAAGAATAACAAACAAGCTGCCATCCAACATTATAAAGATGCCTTATCATTGGGCGCTACCAAAACCTTACCCGAACTGTACAAAGCAGCCGGATTGGAATTTGATTTTTCTCCTGATAAAATAAAAGTACTCATGAGCTTTGTAAAAAAAGCCATGGATGCGTAATATGATGCGTGGGGATAATTACAGCTGCTCCAGTTTTTTAAGCCAAAACTTTAAGGACAAAAAACTTTAAAAAAAGTTCACGCCGCTGTTAGTGTTATCACCAATAGCTCAATCATGAAGCAATAACAAATCACGCCGCTGTTGGTGTTATCACCAATAGCTCAATCATGAAGCAATAACAAATCACGCCGCTGTTGGTGTTATCACCAATAGCTCAATCATGAAGCAATAACAAATCACGCCGCTGTTGGTGTTATCACCAATAGCTCAATCATGAAGCAATAACAAATCACGCCGCTGTTGGTGTTATCACCAATAGCTCAATCATGAAGCAATAACAAATCACGCCGCTGTTGGTGTTATCACCAATAGCTCAATCATGAAGCAA
>JBBEBH010000065.1:0-11024 GCA_040882445.1 Ferruginibacter sp.
TTTAGATAGAATACGGGTGGATCTTATGGTCTGCCCTTTTTTATAATTGAGATTCTGTGATTAATCCGGCAGATCTTTGGGGAAAATCACAGGAGGGGCTCTATTATTAGTGGTACTTTGCAGTTGAGTCCTTTTTGTACGAAAACCTATTTTGGTTTTAAATGAAACAGTGGCGATTTTGTAACAAGATGAAGAACGTCTTAATAAAAAGATCTTCAATATTCTTAACGCAACAAATATGTCTTGAGTTCAATAAAATACTTATCTTTAAAATTGATTCTCTACAATATGAAACAGTTGCTCCATAACCTTCTTCTTTTATGCTTACTATTTTGTAATAGCGCGTTGTTTTCCCAACAAAAAGAAAGTTTTCATCTTCACCTCGACAAAGAAATTTATTTGCCGGGAGAAACCATCTGGTTCAAAGCGTACACATTTTGGGACAATGCGCCTTCTATAATCAGTACCAACTTATATGTAACCATGTTTGATGCAAGCGGTCGGCTCATCGTTAACAAACAATATCCACTCCTTGATGGTACTTGTAATGGAGATATTGTAATACCAGATTCTATCCAAACAAAAGGGTTGGTTTTACAGGCATTTACAAAAAATAGCTTGGCTTCAGATAGCATACATGTGTACAATAGAATAGTACCCATTTACCAATCAACTAAGAATGGCAATGTTATAGCTACCTCTACTAACAGTACACCTGAGTTGATTCAACTACATTTTTATCCTGAAGGCGGCTCAATGCTGGCAGGAGTTACTAATCATTTGGTTGTGTGGGCCATCAACCAACGAGGTGAACCGGTATCAACTGGGGTAGCGATATTAGAAACGCAGACCAACACATTGGTTGATTCAGTTTTTACTGATGAGGATGGCATCGGTAAAATACAATTGATCCCCATGGCGGGAAAAACGTATAAAGGGGTATTTACCAACCAACAATTGATTCAGCAAGAATTTACTTTACCTACAATCCTGCAATCGGGGGCAAATTTGCATGCAGAATTAAGTGGAGAAAAAATTTATTACAGTGTACAAAAAAATGTAGATCTACCTAGGCTGAAAACCTTGCAGTTAGCAGTGATATCGGGGAAAGATGTTTTATACAAGGCCAGCCTGAATTTGTTAAAAAGTAATCAAATGGTGAATACCATACCAACCGATTCTTTTCCTCCTGGTATTGTACTGGTAACTTTGTATGACAATGACAATAATTTTTTGCAGGCCAAACCTGTGTTGATTGAAAAAAAAGGATCACTGCCTTTCATCCGCATCGTAGATAAAAATCTGCAAATAAAAGGGAAAAATAGTTTTGATATTGTAAGCGTAGATACATCGCTCTACAATTTATCTGTATCTGTAACAGATGCCTTGTTCTACACAGAACAATATCACTCTCTCTATTCAGAAATATTATTACCTGAAAGCAGTAACTTGATGCATCAAATTTTTACAAAAGCGCTGGCTGAAAAAAATCAAGAAAAAATCGATCTGCTGCTAACTGCTGCCCAACTTCCCATCAGCTTTAGCACTACCCCTATTTTACCTGACGACTATCTGTCTGTGAAATTGAAGTACCTCGATGGCAATAAAGTATTGCCTAAAAAAGCAAGTCTTACCCTGATCATGAACGATAAAGCTGTTGGCAAACAATTTTATACACTACAATCCAATACACCTAACAGTTTCATCATAACTGGGTTGCAGTTTTACGATTCTGCAAAAGCCTATTTTCAGGTAAACGAATACAAGGCTTTAACCGAAAACCTTTACATTGAAATGGTAGATACACTGCACTTTAAAAATTTTATTCCTTCAGTGGATGACTATCTTTTTTCGATCAGAAAAAAGCTTGGTATTGGAGAAACCTATTTTGACAATTATAATCAGAATTTACAACAATCATTTAATGAATTGCAAACCTTACAATCTATTACTATAAAGAGTAAGTATGTGAACCCCATCACCAAACGGATTGAAGAGTTGGATAAAAAATATGCGACAGGCATGTTTTCAGGGCTCGCAAGAGGCTATCAACTAAATGCCTTGGATGACCCATCTACGGAAAGATCATTAGACGTGTACAACTACATTGCCTTTCGTATTCCTGGCTTGATGGTGGGAGGCCCTGTTGGCTCTAGAACTATCGCAAATTCATCATTTAAAGGTGGGGTACCTATTTTATTTATCAATGAATCTGAAGCGCCTGCACAAACCCTCGAAACCATTAGCACCTCCCAATTGGCTTATGTTAAATTTGTTCCCGGAATTGTTATAGGAGGTTCATTTGTTTCAGATGCTGGGGCACTTTTTGTATACACCAAAAAAGGGGATGAGCCTGGTTCGAAACCAACTGCTATGAAAAAATCTACTTTAAGGGGTTATGATATCAGCAACAACTTTAGGGTAATTGATCATAGCAATACTAATATATCTCCTCAAGTAGATTATAGAAGTACTTTATATTGGAATCCATATTTGATATTAGATAAATCTAATCCCAAAGCCAGCATCACTTACTACAACAACGACGTTGCATCCAAACACCTCATCGTTATAAAAGGCTACAGAGAAGATGGAACCTTGGTGGAAATCAGACAAATTGTAGAGTAAAAGTAAAGCTGTATCTACACTTCATTAAAGCCATTATTAACTAAAAGAAAATACTTTAATTAGATACATAATGGTCAAAGTGTTTTTAATTTGATGATTGGAAAGTTAGTCTACAAATAGATCTCTGTACAATTCTGCTCCAGCAACTACACTGTATTTACTAAGGTCGGTGATACCTTCTGCTGCCAACACTTCTTCATCAATAAAAGTATGACCAGTACAACTGTAACAGGGCTTAGATAGAATAATGTATGCGGCATCTGCTACAATATCTACCGTACGACTCATGTTCATCAGGGCATCGCCTCCCAATAAATTTTGCACAGCCGCTGTGGCAATAGTTGTTTTAGGCCACAATGCATTGGCGGCGATCAGGTCTTTTTTTAATTCCGCTGCCAGTCCCAATGCGATCATACTCATGTTGTATTTGCTGATGGTATATGCTAGGTGATGAGCAAACCATTTCATATCCATATTTAATGGGGGCGATAAATTTAAAATATGTGGATTTACCCCTTTTTTCAAATGCGGGATACAGGCTTGGCTCATCATAAAAGTTCCCCGAACATTGATGTCATACATCAAGTCGAATCGTTTTGGATCCAATTTTTCTGTAGGCGATAAATTGATGGCAGAAGCATTGTTGATCAAAATATCAATGCCCCCAAACTTTTCTACCGTTTTGTTAATCACTTGCTGTATCTGATCTTCAAAACGAATATCGCATTGTACCGCCAAGGCTTTACCTCCCGCTGCTTCCATTTCAGCAGCAGCTGAATAGATGGTTCCGCCGAGCTTTGGATTTTCTTCTACACTTTTGCTGGCGATTACAATATTGGCACCTGCAGCTGCCAGTTTTAATCCGATCGCTTTTCCGATACCTCTACTGGCACCTGTAATGATCACTGTTTTATTTTGAAACATATAGGGCTATTTTAATCAAAAAGAAGCTGCTTACAGTAATATAGCTTCGTGAGTAATACTACAATTGTACAATTTAGAAATTAAGCAGTTTGTTTTTGCTTCAGCCACTGCTGCTTCAAATTGTGCTGCATTGATATCAGGAATTTTTGCAGTGAGAATCAAGTGCGACAAAACGATGGCTCCTGCTACAGTATCTAATGTGATCTCGCATTTGGTATTGATTTCATCGGCAGTAAAACCCGCTCCATTCAACACAAAACTTAGCTTCATGCTAAAACAGCCAGCATGTGCCGCAGCTATCAACTCTTCCGGATTGGTACCTACACCTTCTTCAAACCTAGAGCTTATATTATATTGGGTTTGCTTTAGTGTGTTACTTTGGGTAGTTAAATGACCATTACCTTCTTTGCCAGTTCCGTGCCATACGGCGGTTGCATTTCTTTTCATAATAAAATTTTATTCGCGGAATACATTTCCCGCAAAGGTTAAATATAAACGATTTATCGGAGTAAGGTTTCTTTTAAATTTGATGCTTCAAAACCAACAATAATAGTAGCATTGTATTCTACCACGGGTCTTTTGATGATGCTATTGTGGGCTTGCATTAATTTAATGGCTTCTGCAGCAGTGGTTACATCTTTCCCTATTTCTGCTTTTAGTTTTTTCCAGGTGCTGCTCTTTTTATTGAACAATATTTCCCATCCAACGATTTTTATCCACTTTTTTAATTTGGCAACAGTAATTCCTTCTTTTTTATAATCGTGAAATTCGAATAATACTTGGTTATTGGTGAGCCATTGCTGTGTTTTTTTGATGGTATCACAATTGGGAATACCGTATACTTTTATCATAAATGAAGTTGCTTTTTAATAGTTAGGAAGCAATGGTTTGGTTTGAACGATGCTTTCTATTTTTTCCATTACCGCAGGGGTTAGCAACGATAACGCCTCCAATGATTTGAGATTTTCGGTCAGTTGTTGTTTTTTAGACGCCCCTAAAATGACGGTACTTACATTCGGATTTTTTAAACACCAGGCAATGCTGAGTCCTGCGGTGGTAGTGCCAATTTTAGTGGCGAGTTCGCCTAGTTTCTTTACCTTTTTTATTTTCTCTTCATTAAACCAGCGTTCTTTTAACCAGTTAAAGCCTTCCAACGAAAATCTGCTGCCTTTTGGAATGCCATCGTTGTATTTTCCGCTGAGTAAACCCGATGCCAGCGGACTAAAAGTAGTGGTGCCAAGCCCTACCGTGGTAAATACGTCGAGGAACTCTTTGTCCATTTTCTCTCTTTCAAATAAATTATATTGAGGCTGCTCCATGGTAGGGCCAATGAGTCTATATTGTTGTGCCATGCGGTGGGCTTCCATAATCTCTACGCCATTCCATTCGCTCACGCCCCAGTATAAAACTTTTCCTTGCTGAATGAGGTGATTCATGGC
This sequence comes from Ferruginibacter sp., assembly GCA_040882445.1. Taxonomy (GTDB): domain Bacteria; phylum Bacteroidota; class Bacteroidia; order Chitinophagales; family Chitinophagaceae; genus Ferruginibacter. Next base: position 4,992 of record JBBEBH010000065.1, read on the forward strand.
CCAAACCGTTTCTTCGATGGGTGTTTTTTTATCGCGTCGGTGGCAATAATAAAGATCTAAATAATCGAGTTGCATGCGTTGCAGGGCTTCGTCGCAGGCTTCAATCAAATGCTTTCTGCTACACCCTATTTGATTAGGTTTAGAGTTTGCGCCTCTACAGCCCCAAAAGGCTTTAGAAGAAATAAGGAAAGACGTGCGATCCCATTTTTTCTTTTTAATGATCCTGCCCATCATTTTTTCACTTTCACCCAAAGCATACGCTTCTGCATTGTCGAAAAAATTGATACCTTGATCATAAGCAATACCCATTAGTTCGTCGGCTACTTTATCGTTTATTTGTTTGCTAAAGCTTACCCAACTTCCATAGGAGAGTGCACTTACTTGCAACCCACTTCGGCCCAAACTGCGATATTCCATTGTTATTAGTTTTTTAGAGGTGCAAGTTACTAAACAATGGCTACATCCTAGTTTGAAATAAGCAATAATTCAACAAAAATTATTGGGGAAATTGCGATCTAGGAACTTGTACGATGCCTGTTACCATTGTTACGTGTCGGGTCTTAAAATCCTGACTGGCTTCCATGCCCACTCCGTTGATAATTTGAGTTAGAGTTTTGATTCGAACCTGTTTTTCGGTATAAAATTCATAGCCAGTTCTACTTCTATCCCAGTACAGCTCATCGGTTTCAAGAGTTTCACCTTTGATATTCAACACTTTGACGCTGTCTTTCAAAAACACTATATTTTCGCTTTCTTTATAGCGTGCATACATAGCCGTTAGTTTGCTGTCGGCAATACCTTCTTTGTTGTAAAAGTTTACTTCTAGGGTTTTTGGGAACTCAACATAACTCACACTATCTTCTATGCGATACATCAACGGGGCTGTAAGAATAGCTTTTGTTTTACCGGCTGTTGTAAAAGTGATCACTACTTCTTTGCCTTCCTCTCTCCCCACTTTTTTTTTAAAAAGGTTGTTCACTTCCTGCTCATCGTTTTCGCAAGAGCCTAAAAAAAGACTGCAAGCCAAGGCTGCTGTGGTTAATATGTAATGAGAACTGTTTTTTTTCAACGCTTTGATCCGATATGGCGGATGTTTAAAATTAGTTGTATTTAGGTTTCACAAACCAACGGGCATTCATAGATACGCCGATATTGATACGCATGTAGTTTTCGCGTAAGCTTTGGCTTTCTTTGTTGCCTCTTACACCCATCTCAATACCGGCATTGAGTGCAACAATTTCGCCGGTGTAACTAATTCTTTGTAAAGAGGTTAAAGGCATTCCTACACCAGCAGTAAATGCATAGTTGGGTCTCTTGTTATTGTCTAGTTTGATGTAATCATTGCCAAAATACATTCCTGCACGATATTTCACAAAACTCCAGTATTTGCTTGGTAATGTATTGTCTTTCGCAGGATAATATTGTGCTCCTACTCGAACTATGTAACTATTTTGTACAAAATCTTTTTCACCATAATAGCGGTAAGCATCCCAATTTGAAAATTCAATATCCGCACCTACTAATAAATTTTTAGTGGCATGTGTAACTCCAAAGCCATATGTTGCCGGTAGTTTAACTTTACCCGATTGGTTAATTACTGCACTAATGGTATCAATAGTTACAATTCCACCGTTGCCATCAAATGCAATAGTTTCATTCACTTTGTCTTGCTTTGCAGAAAGGTTCTGTTGAAAATTCATATAAGCCCCAAAACGTAGGATATTTTTGTTCTTGGTAGTAATTTCATACTGAATACCCGTATTCAAAAAAAACCCACCGAATCTGGTACTGGTAGTAGTGTTTGACTTAAAATAAGCCACACTATCGCTGATAAAATTTAGGATGGTGCTATAGTCTCTTGAACCAAAATTATAACCTGTGTTAATGCCAATACTGAGGTTTTTAATTCTAATACCAGTACTGATGTTGGCTTGAGTAATTCCACCCGATCCTTCGTATATTGTATTGAGGCTGTCAAGTCCTTGAGGACGGTAATTGTTTTCGATTTTATAATTGATCCTTGTTAAAGGTCTTAACCCAAAACTGGCTCCCCAGTATTGTTTTTTCTTCAACATTTTTGCAGAAGAAAGTGGAACACCCAATTGTAGATAAGAAATGAGTGTGTTAACTGATCTAAATTTTTGTGGGGAGGTATTACTTTTCAGATTTCTAATATCTACCTCACCAGCTATGTCGTAAATAGTATTTCTAATTTGCCCCAAAGCAGCAGGATTTATCATGTTAATGCTTTGAAAATCGGCGTAGCCGGCTGTAATTCCTCCCATTGCTCTGCTGACCATATTTTGATTGGGAGCAATATCGCCCATCCCATACCTTGAATAGGGCGAGTTCTCCTGAGCCATGGCTGAGGTGGATAGAAGTAAGGCGGAAATGAAGGTAATTTTTCTCTTAAACCTGTCAGTTATTGATTTCACTAAGTGCATACAAACCTTTAAATAGAAAATGTTGGTCGGCAAATATCTTGTATTTAAGTTGACTGGCAAAATAGGTTGAATTACCCCCGGTTAAAACCACGTTAAAGTTACCGTATTTTTGACTGTATTTTTCGATGAAACCCTCTATTTCATTGATGATTCCTACAATTACGCCACTTTGTAAATTGGTTTTTGTGTCGTACCCAATAAGCGGGAAATTCCAATCTGCACTCACCAATGGGAGTTTAGCGGTGTATTCATGCATGCTTTTGAAGCGCATATCCATGCCTGGCGAAATAGCCCCACCCATAAACTGGTGGTACTGGTTCAAGAAATTATATGTAATACAGCTTCCAAGGGCAATTACTAGGTTGTTTTGCTGCGGATAAAAATGAGCAGCTGCCGCCATCAAAGCCAACCGATCGGCTCCAATCGTTTCTGGCTTTCCTACCGTAGTGGTAAAATTAATCTTAGTGAGATGTGATAGCAGGTGGAATGACCTCCCTTCCGCCAATTGTGTTTCTAATGCAGGCCGGTGGTTGATGACTGATGAAAGCACCACTTTGTTTGGCTGAAACTGCTGTAGCAACTTAGCAATACTGGCTTCACTGTCGTCTTCAATTATCACTTCTTCCTTAAAATTATTGTTGTTGAAAATACCTGCTTTTAAACGGGTATTGCCAAAATCGAGACAAACTGTTCTACTCGTCATAATGTTTTATTTAGGAGAAATCAAACCCTTCTAAGCTTTTAAAGTGTCCATTCATTTTTATTTTTCCTTTCAACAAGTGCATATCTTCCATAATAGGAAGCACTTTATTCAGGTGCCTTTGCAAAAACTCTTGGCGCTGCATTTCGTGGGGTAATTCCAGTAATCGGTATTCATCTTCTAATGCCAAACCTGCATGATGCGCCAGGTCAAAACTAAGGAGGAATTCATCTGGTTTCCCAAAATCTTTGCTAACATTTAGTTTTTGATGTAAGGATCTGATTGATTGTAAAATTTTTTTTATTTTGGCAGCACTGGTTTTCTCAATGTTCTGTGGATAAGTTACGATAGCGCCACTATATAATTTTTCTGGAATTTCTTTTACAAGTTCTAAAATTTTGAAAACGGCAAGGCCCTCTGTTTTGATGTCCATCTCTCCATTTTCATACACGTGGCTAATTTCTTTTATTCTTACAAGGGTGCCCATTTCTTGCAACTTGTTGTTGAGCACCGTGGGTATCCCAAAAGGTTTATCAGCAGCTTTGCACTCTTGTATCAATTGTTTGTAACGTGGCTCAAAAATATGTAAGTTGAGTTGCTCGCCGGGATACACAACAATGCCCAAGGGAAATATGTGGATGAAGTTGGTCATATTAGTTGTTTTGTTGAAATAAAAAAGAAAGTTATAGCATTTTGTATTTATGACATTTCAATAAAACATTTCTGTAATTTATGCACAGATGCTTCCCATGTAAACCTTGTTGTTATTAGTTTATTAGCCTCTAAAGATAGAGACAAACGCTTTTCTGTGTGAGTAATAATGGTATTTATTTTTTCGGCCATATCATTAATATCACCAGGTTTTACTAGCAATGCAGTTTGTTCATTAATGGCATAATCTGCATGTCCGCCAATATCCGTGCATACAACTGCACAGCCACAGGCCATTGCTTCGGCAGGAGGTAGCGCCCATCCTTCGTAGAGGCTAGGCGAAAAAAACACGGCAGCTCTATTGTAGAGTTCAGGCAGGTTGCTTGGACGTTGATGATATTCCATCCAATTTTCGAGATTAGCCGGCTTTTCATACACACCAAACAAAATCAGTTGTAAAGATGGGATTGTAATTTTTAATTTTTTTAAAGCAGCTAAACCGGAAGCAGTGTCTTTTCGGGGTTCCTCAGAATAGAGCATGATCACTGTTGCAGGATTCCTTTCGGCCGGCTGGACGCTAATAAAAAAGATTTGGTCATCAATTGCATTAGGTAAATAAATAGGTTCTTTGCCCGATTTTTCTAATACCAGTTTTTGCAGATATTTTGCAATCACCAGGTGGTAAATTGGTAAACGATAACTTTCCATTACTTTATCCTCCTCTCCTTTCCACATTTCTATATCTTGAATAAGATTAAACTTTTTTCCTTTGGAAGGATTCAAAGCATGTATAGCATAAGTCATCTGCCACCAGGTGCTAAGTATAACATCGGCATCGGCAATATAACGGTTAGTTATAGCAGGTACTATCACAGATTTTACAGAATCAAGCAGTGGAAACCATTTGGGTCTTTGCACGCCTCTTATAAAAAAAATAAATTGTTTGAGCCATACTGGGGAAGATGATTTTTTAAAGGGTCTTTTTATACTATGGTAGATGGTAACTTTATGGCCCAACGTTGCCAACCGGTTACTATACTCATACATAATTTTAGCACCACCAACAGGTTTGGTTACAGGGAAAGGAATAACTATTGTTATACGCATAGAATAAATAAAATCTTAATGAAATATAAAAACAATGTTTATCATAGTGCTTATTTAAAATTAAACAATCTCATAACTATTGCCAATCTTCATTTATAAATATCAGGTTTTCATGCTTCATTGTAAAATTAAAATTGTATTTACTGATGGCAGAAAAAACAGCCTTGGAGGATCCTTTTTTCATTCCGTCATGTACCTCTACAAAAATCACTTTTGTAAATGGCAACCATTGTTCATAATTACTGGAGAATAATTCCTTTTCTGATCCTTCAATATCTATTTTTAAAATATCTATTGTTGCCCAGCCTTCTTGCTTAAGTATGGTTTCAATAGTGGTAGCCTCAATGCTGGTAGAGGAATTAACGTGAGATTCCTTTACCATGAAAGAATCTTTATTTGCAGTGGAATCTATAATTTCAAGAAAAGTATCTTTATTCCAAATGCCTTTTTGCATTATTTTGATACGGCTGCAATCTTTGGTATTTTGTAAAGCAGTTTTAAAATTTTCTTCATCAACTTCAAGGCCTACAATTTTTGCTTTCGAAAATCTTTCAGCAAAGTATAATGCTGACAATCCCGTATTAGCACCTAAATCTAAAATAGTTTCAGGTTCAAAAGAAATAGGATAATCATATTGCTTTTCTATAAAAACCTGGCCAAAAATGCCTGGGTCAGTTCCATTATTTCGTAAAAAGAACCTGATTTTCTTTCTAGTGCTTTTAAACCATCCAAGCTTTTTAGTTTTAAGCCTTATGTAAAATTTTATACCCTCAATGGCTCCAAATTCTCTTACTAATTTTTTTAATCTTGATGACATATGAGGGTGTGATTGTTTTGTTTATAGTAAGTATACTAAATCATCTTTTCTTTATACAAATTTTTTTGGTTTATTATATTTTAAAACCAGATTATTTCCTTGCCTTGAATAGAATTTAATATTTCCTAAGCCACTTTATTCACTGACAACAAATCCTTGCCTTTTGCTAATAACTTTAATTTCTTCCTGCTTGGAATACCATTTTTGCACCAATATTTCCATTTCAGAAACTTTATTACCTATAACAGCAGAAATTCCAAAAGACTTTCATCTTCAAAAAAATCTTTAATCTTCTGTTCATATTTTTTCAATAT
>JBBEBH010000066.1:0-10897 GCA_040882445.1 Ferruginibacter sp.
ATTTTGCATGCTTTTGAACAAACAGGCAGCTGGATTTACAGACCAGGTGAAGTATTGGGTTGTTAACTCTTGCTGTGCCCCAGCCAATACCCTAAAGGAATGATCGTTTTTTATTTTAAAAGAATATGCAGCCTGGCCAGATAATACCTGATATACATCGTTTCTCCATGTTTCACTTAACCTGGTAACACCAGGCCAAACGGATGTTATGTTGTATTGGCCAGTTGTTATGTTAGGCGTATAAATGTCGGCATTTTTTTGAAATGTTTTTGTGTATGGATTTCTTTTTTCACGACCCCAAGACGCATCCAATTCTAATCCTTTAATTGGACGATAATTGAGTGCCATTCTGGTAAGTAAGGTGTTGCCTTCGGAATTAGAATTTCCGGTTGCCTCTGCCATTGCAATAGGATTTCTATTGTTTGATTGAGCGGCTGTACCAAATATTCCTGGCCCATATCTTCCACCTCCAATTGCAGGCAAACCAATTGCTTGGCGAATAATAAATTCAGCACTACCTGTAGAGGGGTTGATTGTGTTATTATTTGTATAACCGAACACTCCGTTTAAAGTTAGCTTATCACTTATTTTAAATTCAGGATTAATACGAATATCATATTTTCTAAAACTGTTATTTTGAATTAAGCCTTGTTGATCAAAAAAGGTAAAAGAAGAAAAAATATTTACCCTTTCACCCCCTGAGATAAGCTGAACATTATGATTTTGCATAAATCCGTTGTTGGTTAATATTTCATTTTCCCAATCCGTATTTATCACGTCAAAATTATTAGCGGGCGTTGTTTTGTACTTATCAATTAATGCAATACTAAAAGGTAAGGCTGTACCTGTAGGAAATTGGTTTAAGTAGGCTATGTTACTTAACTCCATATGATCTATTGCCCCAACACGTTCTGGCAGTGCTGTAAAACTTTGCTTAGTAAAAAAATTATTATAGCTTACTTGTAACCCTTTTTTGGAAGCTCTTTTTGTTTTTACAACTATAACACCCGCACTGGCTCTGTTGCCATAAATAGCAGTAGAAGCTGCATCTTTTAAAACGGTTATACTTTCAATAACATTGGGATCAATGTTGTTAAAAGCATCTTGCCCTGTGCCCGTTGGCATTTGCAAACCATCAATTATAATCAATGGACTACTATTTCCTAATATGGAACCTTCTCCACGAATTCTGATAGATGCACCATCTGCTCCGGGCTTACCAGATTGCTGTTGTACGGTAACACCTGGCGCAAGTCCCTGTAGTACCTGACTGGCACTTGATACTTGTCGTTTGATGAGCGCCTCATTATTTAATTGAACGACCGAACCTGTTAAGTTGGCCCTTTTTTGAGTACCATAACCAATTACTACTACTTCACTTAAGTTGTTGTTTTGTTTGTTTAATGAAACATTAATCAAACCGTCGGTTACGACTACTTCTTTCATTTCGTAGCCAAGGCTACTAATTTCAAGAGTGGCTCCTTGAATTAGCGTAATGGAAAAACTACCATTACTATTAGTGGAGACACCTTTCCCTATTCCTTTAATTGTAATAGAGGCAGACTCTATAGGTAAACCTGTAGTAGCATCCGTAACTCTGCCAGTTACTTTCATGTTCTGCGCTTTTATACCCATAAAACTGGTAAAAAGCATTAGCAGCATTAGCAGCATCTTTTTCATAATGTTTAATTTTTTGTGTAGCAATTGTTAGTGTTTAGTTTTTAAAATTTCCTAGGTGATCAACTGTGTTGCTTTCGAAAGGTTTTAACCATTTATCAATCATCACAGCTACTTCAAAACGTTTAATATTTCTATTTAAATCCAAATTTTTTAATCCTGATTCCGTCCAACTTTTTTGTAAAAAAGCGGTTGCTTCTTTAGGTGCTTTTTCTAGCAAAAAAGTATTCATAACAATTATTTTAATTAAATCATTTACGGTTAAGCTTTTATTAGTTGTTTCAAAAACCAATGATTTATACTCATTAAAATCTTTTAAAAAAGTTGATGTTTCAATAGTAGAATCGGGATAAAACCAAGTACGGTTTGCCCATTGATTGGGTTCACCGATTCCTTTTAAAATGCCGGTTGCCCCAATTTTTTGAATGGCTAAAAAATGGGGTTCATCTGGTTTTACATCATAATAAGGCATGATGTAGGCTTTACTGATTAATAATTCTATCTGTACATTTCTTACTGCAATTTTTTTTGCATTTTTTTTCTTTTGAATACATAATGCAGCTAATGTACCGGCAGCTTGGCCTATTAGCATTACACAGGGCTGCAAACGGGTGGTTCCATTTACCACATTACTAACGCTAATACCTTTTTCAGCAACAATAATTCCTTTATACACATCAGGAATCAATGCTCCAAGCGGCACATTGAAGGATGGTACGGGATAAAATCCAAGATGCTGCGGTGCATTTGTATTTTCTCGATGATGATGATCTATTGGATAATCGCCCACCGCAATACCAGTTCTGTATAATGGATTAAGTTGATTAAACGGATTGGATATGTGCTGAATTCTAAAACGAACCAATCCTTTTACTCTTCTACCTTCTCTATTATAAGGTATTAAGGGCAACCTATCAACAGTTGGAAATTCATCATCGGCCAATGAAAGGCTTTTGAATCCAAACTGTGTTTGTAAAAAATAAATAAATCTCAAGGTTTTAGCTTTTGCTTTTTGTAATGCTTCCAGCCGTTGAGCATTGGTTAAATCAATAAGATTTAAATAAATATCATTGCCTTTACCCGGCCAATTAATCATATATTTACCATTGGGTAATTTTCCATAATCTAGCATTTGTTGTGCAGTAACATTAGATGTAAGCTTCGATGGTTCACTACAAAATTCATTGCAACAACCATCAAATTCCATTGGATCATAACCAATTTGTTTAACAATCGTACAATCTGCCATTGGGCCATAATCTTTTAAAATAGCAGCATAAGTAATATCCTGTATGATATCATTTGTTTCAGGAACATTTACATTTTCCCCAGTTAAACTACTTGCTTCCATTCCAATATCAAAAGGAATTCGAGCACTAGCTATTACATCCCCTAATTCTGTGGCATCAATTACTTGTTTTGCTAAAATAGTAATAGTAGATTTTGATATGTTATCATAAAAAACAGCGCCTTTAATAGTAGTGCCTCTTTTAATTACTTTAACAAACTCGAACTGATATAATACTTTCAATTTAGGTGTAACCGCTACCATTGCTTTCAAAATACTGTCCCCTACATGTGGTTCAAATAAGGTATTACTTACCCAACCTGTTGCAACTTTTTCTGGACCGCCATATACTTTATATATTTGATCTCTCAACTCAGCCCAAATACCAGAGGCCATATTATGATTGCCATCAAAAGCAGGAACCCCTGCAGCAGAAAACATCCCTCCCAACCAAATGGTAGGTTCTGCAATGATGGTATTTACATTCATTCGGGCACTTTGTAAACCGGCAGCAATGCCCCCAGTTCCGCCGCCAATTACTAATACATCAGTCTTCAATCGCTTTTGGGCAAAAAGGGTAAAACTGAATGCAGATAGCATCCCGACAAGCGTAAAATGATATAAATTTTTGACTGCCAAAAAATTAAATTGATTCTAAAGTTTTCCAAACCTGATATAATGATCTGGGAATATGAAAGCATCCTTTCCATTTACCTCCTTTTAAATCTAATAACACTTCTCCCCGCCTGTTTAAATAGCCAAACCATTCGCCGTATTCATCGTCCCTAAAATATTTCCATGTATAATTATGAACTTTATTAAACCACTCTAAACACTTTTCGTTTTTAGTATAAGCATACCCTTTAACTAAAGCCACTAAGGCCTCTACATGTACCCACCATAATTTCTGATCCCATTCTAGTTGTTGTGGGGGTGATCCTTTTACATCTAAGAAGTAAAAAATTCCTTCAAACTCCTTATCCCACGCATATTCAAGAGTATCTAACATTATAGTGCATGCTTTTTCAATTAATGCATCATCCTTTAGGCGTTTTCCCAAATCCATGATGAACCACATGGCTTCTATGGAGTGGCCTGGATTGAGCAGTCTCCCTTCGAAACTGTTACAAAAACTACCATCTTCATATACATTTTCTAAAATCAATCCACTTTCGGGCTCGTAAAACACTTCCATTACTTCATGAATCACTTCAGGCAAAAAAGCGTTTACATGTTCTGCACCCAATATATGTTCAAGTTCCAATGCTAGGTTGCAGAGGATCATAGGCAAGCTGAAATTTTTAAGTGGGCGTGTGCCTGGGAAAGCTTTATTGTAAATTCCTTTTGAATTGTTTCTACGACGCAAAATGTTCTCGAATGTGTTTACTGCTAATTTTTTCCATTCATCAGAAGGAGCAGCTTTATCTAATGCTGCAAAGGCCATCGTAGCAAAACAATCGCTAAAAATATTGTAGGGCTGCACCAAGGGTTCTCCTGCTGCAGTTAATGAAAAATACCAATTTCCTTCTGCGTCTTTACCATACTTTTTCATAAATTCTGCACCATGCAAGGCAAACTCCAGCCACTCTGGTCGCTGCTCTACATGTGCATACATATAAGCAAAACACCACACTTGCCTACCTTGCAGCCATATAAATTTATCGGTATCATACACTACCCCGGATCTATCTAAACAAGTGAAGTATCCGCCATTTACTTCGTCTTTGCTATGATGAAGCCAGAAGGGTAATATATTATTAAGGAGTTCTGATTTGTACAATTCACTGTATTGCGTAATACTATTTTTTTCAGCAAAAGTAGGCTGGTTGGCAAACATGAATGGCAGTTTAGTTTTTTAAATAACCTATAATCTATAGCAATATAGTAATTTTTATTAGGAATGAACAAATACTTACTAATATTTTTTATTTATTAAAATCTTTTATTAGTATACCCACACTCAATTTGTATGTGACTTGAATATTCTAGAGGGTAAGGAAATATTTTAATTTTTTCCCAAAAACCTACTCAGTTTAAATTACAACAGCAATAAAAAGGAGATTGCGTGTAAAAATTATGATAATATAGACAGTCAATTAATATAAATTGGTTGATAGCCAGGCAAGCTTCAACTTTATAATGATTTGAACCTTCAATAAAACTTAAAAAATACTTCAAGAACAATAGTTTCTGGTGTGCTATTTATAAATAATTTGTAGATTACGAATCTAATTAGTAAAAAAAATAAGCAACAAGTAAAACAGCATGGCAAAAGGAACCAAATTATTTTCAGTATTCAACGATGATAACACCTCTGGCGTGGTATATAAAAACAAATCACTCAAAAAACTAATCATCCATTATTTAGATCAAAACGGACAAAGTACCATCACAGAATTGAGCAAAGAGCTCAATAGTAGCGTACCTAAAATTACGAGTTTAATCAACGAACTCATAGAAGATAAGCTTATTAAAGACTACGGAAAATTTGATTCTACCGGTGGGCGGCGGGCTAGTATTTATGGATTGGTATCAGATGCTTGTTATTTTATTGGGGTAGATGTAAAAAAATATTATATCAATATCGGTTTGCTCGATTTTAAAAAACACTTGGTTACTTTAAAAGAAAAAATTCCTTACAATCTAGAGAATACGGCTACTTCGCTTCAGCAACTACTCATTGTAATCAAAAGCTTTATTGGTGAGCAGCCTATAAAATTGAGAGATAAAATTTTAGGCATAGGCATCAACTTGTCGGGCCGCATCAATAATACTACCGGTTACAGTTACAGTTATTTTCATTTTAATGAAGAGCCATTGGCGGCCATCATACAAAAGGAATTGGGAATTAAAACATTTTTAGAAAACGATTCTCGCGCCATGGCTTATGGAGAATTTTCTGGTGGCGATCTTAACAATGCACGCAACGTTTTATTCGTAAACATTGATTATGGAATAGGCTTGGGAATTTTAATTGATGGCAAATTGTATTACGGTAAATCTGGATTTAGTGGTGAGTTTGGACATGTTCCTTTTTTCGACAACGAAATTATTTGTCACTGCGGCAAAAAAGGCTGTTTAGAAACAGAGGCATCTGGCTCAGCATTAATTCGCAAGTTCAACGAAAAACTGGCGCAGGGATCTACCTCCATCATCATGAAAAAGAAAAAAGACCAAGCGGCCATCACTCTGCAAGACATCATCATAGGAGCAAAAAACGAAGACATTCTTTGCATAGAAATTTTGGCAGAAATTGGCGAAAAATTGGGCAAGGGTATTGCTATGTTAATCAATGTATTTAATCCAGAAACACTTATCCTTGGCGGCACCCTTTCCGAAACCGGCGACTATTTGCGCTTACCCATCCGCAGCGCCGTTAATAAATATTCGTTGAGCTTGGTAAACAGCGATACGCAACTCAAACTTTCTAAACTTGGCGAAAAAGCTGGCGTATTGGGTGCTTGTTTAATTGCCAGAGGAAAGATACTAGCTATGCAGTAAGCTTTATTTAAATTTAGCATATTGTACATCAAGTTAACATCCTTTTTTGAGGTGCAGTATTTACTATCCTTAAATAAAAGTGAGAATTATGAACAATTATCCATTAGTGTTACATTTACCATAATACACAAATAAAAAACAAGCTGAAACAACTTAATTAGCATAAAAAGGGCATAGGAATTACATAGGATTACATATTAGAATGAGGTTCAACACCTCATTAAAAATAAGATTTACACTTACCATAGTAGCTTTTTTCAAAATAAAAGGGAAATAATAACGACAACATTAAACCGGTAATTAAATTTAACTTACTAATCAATTTTTTTTCAGGTGGTTTTATATTTATGAATGTGTGCACAAACTTTAATAATATATATTAATATTGAGATGCAGTTTATAATATATTTTATTATCTTCCGTTTTCGTAACAATTTTAAAGTTCTTTCTATTAGCTAAATTAAATATGCACTTGTGCTCTATTCCTATTATGGTGTTTGTAATGGAACTGCACTAGAGATGTAAAAATTAATAGTTCAATAAACATATAAATTTTTATAGGGAGATATTCTTAGATAAAAAATATACTAAAATGTTATTTGTGAAGCTGCACTTTCAATATTACTGAAGTGTTAAGTAGAAGTGTTATAGTTTACTTGGCAGGAGAATTGACAGACATTAAAATTTAAACTTTAAAAAAAATTACTTTGATAGCGTTTCCTTTTTATTTTAAAACATTAAATGCTGTAAAAGATAATTTTATACAATTAAATTAAATCATCATTCAATGAAAAAATTTGCAATTCAATTTACTCTATTACTGATACTATTTGCAACTGTAAGCTGTAAAAAAAGTAAAGAAGTAACACCTATTATTCCTATTATACCAATAACGCCTCCAGTAGTTACAAACTTAATTACCCTCCCAGCTGGATGGAAAGTAAGTCCAACTTTTGGTACTTCTTTTCCAGCAGGCATTCAAGTGTATCAATTTGACAGTACTTTTCAAGGGCAAACTATTAAGGCATTTTGTTTGGCTTATGACAGTAAGAATAGCAATATTGAATTTAAACCTGTAGTGGCAACAGCAGCAACTACACCAACAAATTTCTATAATGTAGAATCAGGTATAAGTTCAGTTTATGCTTGTATTAATGGTGGCTTTTTTGGAAGCAATCAATCCTACAGCTTAGTAAAATATAACAATGCTGTTTCATCTGCTAATATTAAAGCAGTTACAAGATCTTTTAATGGCACTGATACCTCCTACTTTCCTACAAGAGCAGCCTTTGGAGTGTCCTCAACTGGTAATCCAACTGTAGCATGGATTTACAATGTAGGATCTGGTAACGATTTAATATATTCTTATCCCACTGCTAGTCCCAATGCTTTAAATACAGCTCCTCAAGCAGTGCCTACAGCTACTTTCCCTGCGGGAGGAAGTATTTGGAGCACGAATAGTGCAATTGGTGGTTCGCCAATGTTATTAAAAGCTAATACAGTAAATATTACAGACGTAGCAGAGTTAATTGATATTAATAACACTACTTCTCGTCCACGTTCAGGCATAGGCTATAATGCCAACGGTATTGTTTTAATTGTTGCAGTAGAAGGCGACAACCCTCCAACTTATAGTGGTATTAATTTGGCCAACTTTGCAGCATTACTAAAATCGTTGAGTTGTACAGATGCTATTAATTTAGATGGTGGAGGATCTACTTCAATGGTAATTGGAGGAAGTAGAACTGTAAGACCAGGAGATGCTGGAGTGGAGAGACCGGTAGTTAGTGCAATTATTATAAAAAGAAAATAACACACCATCACAATAATTAATATAAGCCATCAAAAGATGGCTTATATTAATACTAGTAAAAAATATTTTTTTAGGTTGTATGACTAAATTTGGAATTAAATTCCCCACAAATCCGTAACAACAAATTTACCAGATGGATAAGTACACTAGCGTTAACTTATGGGAGATGCAGTAATGGTAGCTTTTTCTGCTATTCTTAAAGAAGTTACTGCATTATTTTCATCTATAACTCTCCTATGATTTTTATCTTTTATCCAAGCCCATTGATCTGTTATCATGGCAATTAAAAGCTCTTCATATCTTATCATTTTTTCACTAATATCTCCAAATTCAATAGTAACAAATTCATCATAAACAATATCTTTAAAATTACCTCTTCCTTTTTTATTGCCCTGGTGTTGATTTTTTATAAAAGTAGCATTTCCCAGTATATTTTTTAATTCGTCTATTTGAATATTGCTTAATAAGGCATTTATTTTCATTTTTACTGGAATCCATTCATATAAAGTAATATCGCCCTTTTCAAACTGTAGCCGTAATTCTTGCCGATCTAAAATTTTAGGTTGATTAAATCCGTGATATAAGTTAACAAACCCACCTTTATAATTAACAGTTGCCTGAACCCTATCAATAATTTTTTCAGAACTGTTTGGTCTAGATAATTGTATAGCGTTTATTAATTCCCCTTCTCCTAACCAACCAGAAAACATATCAAAGAAGTGAACGCCATGTTCAATAAAAATACCACCACTTTTTTCATTATCCCAAAACCAATGCTTCTCATGTAAAGCTTCATCACTGGCATAGTTTTCAAAAAATCCGTGTAAAAATTCGCCCAGCATATTTTCTTTAACTATTTCGTCAACAATACTATATAATGGATTATATCGCTGCATTAAGTTTACTACATACAATAAACTATTTTGTTTTGAGAAGATAGCTAATTCTTCAGCTTCCACTGTTTTTAAAGCAGCTGGTTTTTCGCATATAACATGTTTGCCAGCATGTAATGCAGCCTTTGATTGTATATAATGTAAAAAGGGAGGTGTGGCTATATAAATAAGGTCAATTTCCTTATCTGTCAACATCTCATCATATGTTGAAAACACTTTGGCATTAAATTGTGTTGCCATTGATGTTGCCGCAATTTTATTTATATCTGTAACAGCAAATATTGTAATACCGTTTAGTTTTAAAAAAGATTTAGCTGCAAAATTGGCAAATTCTCCTGCACCACAAATACCTATTTTTAATTCTTGAATCATACTTTTTTAATTATTATTGAGATTATATAAATAGAAAATGCTGCTTTCAATCATTAGTAATTTATCTTCCAACATCAACCTGTATGCGAACAATATCCTTTTGGCATGTTAGATAAAATGCATTAGAATGTTGCCAAATTTTTACTCTTCTAAAATGATATTACCGACTCAATCTTTTACCAGGCTCTAGCCTTAATATCTTAGGACTTAGCCCTAGAGATTTTATTAAATTCAAGCTTTTCTTCTTAAAAAATGATCTATGAACTTATATATTTCTCTATCGTCTATAAAAAAAGCCCAATACCTACTTTTAACTTTCTACACAATTATAAACCCAAGTTTATGATTGCTTTTTTTTGATTATCACGAGAACCGAATTTCAGCAATTAAAACCCGGTTACATTTTTGCTTAGTGTTTATCATGAGTGTTGTAGTCTATCACAATTCCGTTGACAAGCATTTTTTTTTCTTTGTAAGTGATGACCCCGCCTGATGGCACACAAATAATTACTGCTGCATTTTGGGGAGCTATTTTTATTGAAACTGCTGAAGAAACATTTTTTGCTATAAACTTACCAGAAATGGTATTATAAAGATCCATTCTCTTATTTGATTTTATTTTTATTGAAACTTTTTTTGCAGTAGAAAAGGGGTTGTAATATAGAAAAGATGGGTAGGCTTTATCACGATAAAAATCAGTTGCCAGTAAATTTAATTGTAAAATTCCTGCAACATTAGTAGTTCGAACGATGCTGCCGAAGATACCTACATGTCCGCTGCCATACACACTAAATTGAGACTCTGGTGGATTTTTACCAGGAACCCATAATGGGCCATCGCCTTGAGCTATTGGCCCTTTTAAACTTTCATGCTCTTTATAACCCGATTGCTTTATAATACCTTCATATCCTATCACATCTTTTGTAACCGATGCCAATTCTGGAATAGTTTGATGATCATCGGGCATGTATTGCGGGTAAAAGAATCTTGCAGCATTTGCTGCATTCAACATCCATTTGCCAATGGCCACTGCATAAGACTGGTTATACCTCACCATGGGAATCAACGGCCAAGCTGCGTCATAAGTGTTCATTAAAAAGCCATAACCCCCATGATCTACTGTACTTCCAACAATACCAGATATATCTATGCCATTCCAGTTTCCTGTTAAAACTCCCCACCCTTCCCTACAAATAGCAGAGCCATCAAAGCTCCAATCCAGCATTTTTTTTATATCAAATTGCAAATCCATTTCAGCATTTATTCTTGCACACAAATAAGCACCAAAAGGCATTAATACTGGAAAATCCACGCAAATTGACCCCCTAATACCGGCTTAAACTGACCCCCTAA
>JBBEBH010000067.1:0-53312 GCA_040882445.1 Ferruginibacter sp.
TGCTTGCATTAAAAGCAACCTTGTCTTTGTTGAACCGATAGCTAGCAGAACATGCGTATAATAGGAATAACCCCAATACAAAAAACACATATTTCATAATTATTATTTAAGGTAGAAACGAATAGTAAAAGTAGACTTAAATTAGGCCGAAAGCGAAACTGATCATAAGAAAATAGCCCATAAACAAGATACCAGAAAGCAATGCTCTTTGTGTTTTAGATTTTAAAGTTGTTACTATAAAAAAAAGGCATTTCTTTTTTTTAATACAAGGCATAGCCTTACCTTTGCGGCTCAAATTTATATCTTATATATTTTAAATATTTATTATGGCCAATACCGGTAAAATAAAATCCATCATCGGCGCCGTTGTAGACGTGCAGTTTGATAAAGAATCAAAGCTCCCAGAAATCCTCAATGCTTTAGAATTAACCCGTGATAACGGCGATAAACTAGTACTAGAAGTACAGCAGCATTTGGGAGAAGACAGTGTAAGAACTATTGCGATGGATGGTACAGAAGGTTTGGTACGGGGTACCAAAGTAACTGATACCGGTAAGCCAATTACAATGCCAATTGGCGAAGGTATCAAAGGCCGTTTGTTTAATGTTACAGGTGATGCCATTGATGGATTGCCACAAGTGAGCAAAGAAGGTGGCCGGGCCATTCATGCTAAACCACCCTTATTTGAAGACCTAAGTACTGCCAATGAAATCTTATATACCGGTATCAAAGTAATAGATCTAATTGAGCCTTATGCAAAAGGGGGTAAAATTGGATTATTTGGTGGAGCGGGTGTAGGAAAAACAGTTTTAATTCAAGAGTTAATAAACAATATTGCGAAGGCGTATAGTGGTTTATCTGTATTTGCTGGCGTAGGAGAACGTACCCGTGAAGGGAACGATTTGATGCGTGAGATGATTGAAGCTGGTATTATGAATTACGGCGAGAAGTTTATTCATAGTATGGAAGAAGGGGGTTGGGATCTGAGTGCAGTGAATATGGAAGACCTAAAAGAATCTAAAGCAACTTTCGTGTTCGGTCAAATGAATGAACCTCCAGGTGCTCGTGCTCGTGTAGCTTTGAGCGGATTAACCATTGCTGAATATTTCCGTGATGGAGAAGGTGAAGGACAAGGGAAAGACATCTTATTTTTCGTTGACAATATATTCCGTTTTACGCAAGCTGGTTCAGAAGTATCTGCCTTGTTGGGTCGTATGCCATCTGCGGTAGGCTACCAGCCAACATTAGCTACTGAAATGGGTTTGATGCAAGAGCGCATCACTTCTACCAAAAATGGTTCCATCACTTCCGTACAAGCGGTGTATGTACCTGCGGATGATTTAACCGATCCGGCTCCCGCTACCACTTTTGCACACTTGGATGCCACTACGGTATTGAGTCGTAAAATTGCCGATTTGGGCATCTATCCTGCAGTAGATCCATTGGATTCTACTTCTCGAATTCTTACACCAGCTATTGTGGGCGACCAACATTATGATACCGCCAACCGCGTAAAATTAATTTTACAACGCTATAAAGAATTACAAGATATCATCGCCATCCTTGGTTTGGATGAGTTGAGCGACGAAGATAAATTGGTAGTATCCAGAGCACGTAAAGTACAGCGTTTCCTTTCTCAGCCTTTCTTCGTGGCCGAACAATTTACAGGTCTGAAAGGTGTATTAGTGCCTATAGAAGACACAATTCGTGGATTTAATTCTATTATGGATGGTGAAGTAGATGAGTATCCGGAGGCAGCGTTTAACCTCGTAGGTACTTTGGAAGATGCTATTGAAAAAGGGAAGAAGTTAATGGCGGCAGCTCAGGCGTAGTTTAATTACTGAGTACTGAGTATTAAGTATTTAGATTGGATATCACGAAATTTGAAATTCTTCTCTTTAGATTTAAATTTTTTTGGATGTTTAATTCCTAAATACTAGAATATGGGGATGAACAACTATCGGGATTTAAAACTTTGGCAGCGTTCCATGGATTTTGAGGTTAATGTATATAAGATTGTTGATACTTTTCTAAAGGAAGAAAATTTTGGCTTGTATGCACAAATTAAAAGAAGTGCAGTTTCAATCCCTAGTAATATTTCCGAGGGAGCAGGAAGAGCAACTAATAAACAGTTTAAATATTTTCTAGAAGTTGCGATGGGTTCAAATAACGAATTACAAACTCAATTGGAATTAGCTGTTAGGTTTAAATATATATCACAAAAAACAACTGAACTTATCATTGGTGAAACTTCACAAGTTTATAAAATGACTCTTTCTTTTTATAATACTCTAGGGGTATAATAGGTCAGTCTAAATACTAAGTACTCAATACTCAGTACTAAAATAAATACTATGACATTAGAAATTCTCACTCCAGAACGTAAAATCTTCAGCGATGATGTATATGGTGTTATCTTGCCAGGCATTAGTGGTTTGTTTGAAGTATTAGACAAACATGCACCTATGCTAAGTGCATTGCAAGAAGGTAAACTCAAAATCTTAAAAGATAAAAGTAACAGCATCGCTTACAGTATTAAAGGCGGATTTGTAGAAGTACTAAATAATAAAACAATTGTGTTGGTAGAAGGAGCTGTAGAAATTTAAATGATCTTCTTTTTTTACATAGTTTTAAAACCCTGCTAGAAATGGTGGGGTTTTTTATTGTATGACTGATAAATGTGCTGCAATAATTAACCCAGATTTTGTAGTTAAAATCATAATGAGGGTTAAGCCGTAATAGATTTCCAACTGCAAAATCTGGGTTAAAGGGTTTTACAACGTACACTAAAACTGTGGCTTGATATACATATAACACCAAGCCAGCAGGGGCAAACATCCTACCAATGCAAATGCTAACCACCAACTGCAAAGGAATACTGTGAGCAACAAAAGCACAATTATAAAAACGGGGTAAAGCACAAACAACAACCCCACTACAACAGAATCATAATGATCGTTGTGGGCACAATATTTTTTTGCAATAAATTTAATAGGTAACCATAGTGGTAGGTGCAATAACCATCCAGCTATGGCTGGAATTAATAATAGTAGTTTTATAAAAGCTGGAATGACGACACCCATTTCTTCCACTTTTTTTTGATTGCTCTTCTCTATTTCGTACACCAGTGGCTTTAGTTCTTGGGTAAGCAATTGGTTAAACTCGAGTATCGATTTTCCAAAGCCATTGGAGGTATCGATGTATTCTTTATGAATCATGTTTCCAAAATTCAGTTGAATATTTTTACCAAATCGAGTAAAACTTTGGTAATTGATGCCAGTAGGTAAAACGGTAAGCGGAATCCCAACTTCCCAACTGCTCAAAGCAAGTCGTGCCGTGCCTTTCATCAAGGGTCGCAAATGCCATTCGTTGATGCACCTACCTTCACTAAAAATTAAAACGATGCCATTTTTTTTAAAAATTTCTTTACAAGCGTCAAATGTGCTGTAGTTGTGTCCCATGTTTTCTGCACCCTCCGAATTACGAAACACAGGGAACATTTTTAATGATCGTAATAATCTCGCAGCTAATGAATGTTTAAAAACATCTCCTCTGGCTAATGAATAGATGGGTTTTTTAAACACAGAGGAAAGAATGATCGCATCTAAAAATGAATTGGGATGATTGCAGGCAATTAGTAAGGGTCCGCTTAAGTTTAGGGTTGCCTTATTGTTTACACGAAGTTGCCGGCAATACATCCATAAACCAATGGCAGCAGGTATTTTAAGCAGACTATATAGCAAATTCCTTCTATGAAATTTTTTTTAATAATGTTGGCCTGCACAATTGCAGAAAAAATATGTACCTTTTTTCAATCACAATCTAAATAAAAAATGGGTATTATAGTGGTGCTTAAAATTAGGAAGATTAAAATGAGTAAAAACAGCCTTAAATATAAGAATGGCCTAAAGGTAAATAAAAATAGGATCCTGTTTTTTATTGAGTTAATTCAGCTGTGGGTCGGTAGGAAAATTTGCCATCATTTCATATTTACCCCCCAATAATTTGAGGCTTAGTTTCCAAATGTCATCTGCCACGGAATTAAAAATTATGGATGGATTGCTAGCAACGGTGAGCCAACTTTTTTCTTCGATCTCTTCTTCTAGTTGTCCGGTATCCCATCCGCTATATCCCAGAAAAAATCGAATGCTAGGGGTCTTGATCTCCCCAGATTTAATCAATGCTTTGAGTAATTCAAAATCTCCGCCCCAGTAAACACCCGGGGTAATTTCTGGTGCCTCCGGAAAATACGCTGGGCTTTGATGTAAAAAATGAAGGGTATCCTTTTGTACAGGACCTCCAATAAAAATGGGTAAATCAAAGTCGGCCATTTCTGGTAAAAGTTCTCCTAGCTGCTGGTGATTGGGTTTGTTGATCACAAAGCCGAAGGCCCCTTCCACAGCATCAAATTTACAGATCAAAGTAACGGTTCTCATAAAATTAGGATCTTTTAAAAAAGGTTCCGCTATTAGTAATATGCCATTTGCAGGTGAAATCATGCCTATGAAGTTAGCTATAATTGTAAAACTATCTTGAAAAAATGCAGATATTCACCGTTGTAAACCTTCGTTAATTTTTAAAGTAGAAAGCTGTTTTATGCTTGTGAATTGTTTTAAAGGTTTAGTTTTGTGGAGCATATATTGTGAACAAACCGGTTATATTTCATGAAGAAAATTTTCCCTGTTATTACTGTTTTAATTTTGCTTAGCCTTTTTGGATTGATATTTTTTCAATACAAATGGGTACAGAGTGCAAAAGATTTTAAAGAACAGCAACTCAAAAATAATATCACGCTTGCAATTGCCGAAGCAGCGGAGAAACTAATGATAGAGCGAAGTATTGTTCCTGGCTTAAAAAATAATCGGGACATGTTGTTTACGCCAGAAAAAAAGTCAATCGATCTTTTTGGCAACTCGGTGATACAACGATTTAGTTACGATGAAGTATACCAAGTGATTAAAACGGCACTAAAAAAATACATCATTAAAGAGGTACCCTTTGAATTTGCTATTGCACAAAACGAGATCGTAGGAGAAGAGATGCAATCAAAAAATTTTGCAAAATACTTTGCCGATACTGCCAATCATCTTCAGATCATTTATCCTTTATTGCCAACCAGCGGCAGTAGCCTCGAAAATCTTTCAATGAGCGAAGTGTTGGTACTCATAGTTCCTAACGACAATAAAATAATACTTCGAGAAATCTTTTGGTTTATTTTAGGTTCTATTTTATTTACCCTTATCATTACGTCAGCATTTTATATTACTATTCGCAGTTTGTTGAAGCAGAAGAAACTCAGTGAAATAAAGTCGGATTTTATCAACAATATGACCCATGAATTTAAAACACCACTTGCTACTATCTCTTTAGCTGTAGATGCTTTGAAAAATGAAAAAGTGGTGGCAGACAAAGAAAAAACAGCTTACTTTACTGGCGTTATCAAGGAAGAAAATATAAGAATGAACAAACAAGTGGAAGCCATTTTACAGGCCGCCCTGTTAGATAAGCAAGAAGTTCAGCTCAATCTTCAACTTCATGAAGCACACGATTTAATATCTATTGCTGTAAATAATATGGCACTTCCCATACAAGAAAGAAACGGAATGTTAGAAGCAAAACTAGAGGCCAGCAACGATGCTATTATGGCGAATGAAGTACATTTTATCAACTTCGTAAATAATTTACTCGACAATGCAGTGAAATATTCAAAAGACAATCCAGTCATTAAGCTAACCACTTCTAATTCAAGCAATCAATTTAAAATCCGGATTGAAGACAATGGCATTGGCATGAACAAGGAAACTCTGAACCGTATTTTCGAAAAATTTTATCGTGCACATACCGGTAACATCCACAATGTAAAGGGTTTCGGCCTTGGGTTGAGCTATGTAAAAACCATGGTAAATGCTCACCATGGCAGCATCAAGGCAGAAAGCATACTTGGAAAGGGAAGTGTATTCACCATTGCTATACCCTTAGCTAAATAATAAACCAGCAAAGCATTGGTGTGAATATACAATTACAAAATTGTGTTGCTACACAGGGTATTATCTAAGTCTCTATCACCAAACTTCCTCTCATTTTTTCCAGATTTTGCAATTAAAATCGTAACGAGGGTTTTTAACCCAATACAGATAAGTGTTTCAGGTTATTTTTTTGCCGAAGAAATAGTGAACTATTTTGAGATCAAAAAAGGTTCTGAAATGCTTAGTGTGGGCGTTTGGAAGCCGTAATAGATTTCCAACTGCAAAATATGGGTTGAACCAAATCTTATCCGCATTCACTTTCGTTTTTTCACTCTTTAAAGAGGATTTCTGTACCCAATATTTAAAATTAACATTTAATCCACAGCTATTCACATGCTATCCACATGCGTATAGGCTAAATATCCCCTTAAATCACCAATAGATAAGGATATACCCTCTGTGGATAAAAAACTTTTTAAAAAAAGTGTCTGAAAGTGGGAAAAAGTGTTATTTTGTGTTAGTTAATACTAAATAATCAACTTAATTCTTCACATGATCGGTTTCCTGGGCGAATTCGAAGCAACCATCGACGCAAAAGGTCGTTTCCTTTTGCCGGCCGGCTTTAAAAAGCAACTGCCGCAGGATACTGCTGCTAAGTTCGTGATTAACAGGGGATTTGAAAAATGTTTGACCCTGTACCCCCTACAAAGTTGGGAGCCTATTTTTTCCCAAATTTCTCAATTGAATGATTTTGATCCAAAAGTGAGAGAGTTTCGCCGCTATTTTTTAAACGGAGCCATAGAAGTGGAACTTGATAGTGCCGGACGGTTTTTGCTTCCCAAAAACCTAATAGGTCATGCTTCGCTTGAAAAAGATATAGTATTGGTTTCGGCTATGAACAAAATTGAAATATGGGATAAAGAGAAATACAATCAGTTCTTTGAATCATTTACCCCTGAAGCATTTAGTAATCTGGCAAATGAAGTGATGAACAAGCCAGGTGAGCAACTGTAACCAAGTAAACGGAAAATTGGAAAGATGGGAACCTCACAGCATGATGCAAATGAACCAATTTTTACCGAAAGCAGCAGCAACTACCATATTCCGGTACTGCTGAATGAAACATTGGATGCATTAGAAATTAAGGGAGATGGAACGTATGTAGACTGCACATTTGGAGGAGGAGGACATAGCAAAGAGATCTTAAAAAAGCTGAATAAGAACGGTAAACTCATTGTGTTTGATCGAGATGAAGATGCCCGTAAAAATGTACCGCAAGATGAACGAATCATTTTTATACCACAAAATTTTCGCCATCTGCAAAAATTTTTGCGTTTACAGAAAGCTATTCCAGTAGATGGGATATTGGCAGATCTGGGGGTTTCGAGCCATCAGTTCGACGAAGCCGCAAGAGGGTTTTCTACCAGGTTTGATGCAGCGCTTGATATGAGGATGGATAGCAGACAAACGCTCACAGCTGCCCATGTTTTGAACAACTATTCCGAATCGGAATTGCATAAGTTATTTGAAAAATATGGAGAGGTTACCAACGCAAAAACATTGGCCCGTACCATCACTGAATATAGATTGATCACTCCCTTTAAAACCATCCTTGCTTTTAAACAAGCATTGCAGGGAATTATAAAGGGCAACCCCAATAAATATTTTGCTCAGGTATTTCAGGCTTTACGTATTGAAGTAAATGATGAAATGAAAGCGCTGGAAGAAATGTTAGAACAAACAGTCTCGCTACTGAAACCGGGTGGAAGATTGGTGATCATTAGCTTTCATTCATTGGAAGATAGGATCGTAAAAAACTATATGAAGTTTGGTGCAACCGAAGAACCTGTAGCAGATGAGGTTTTTGGTACTAGGCCAGCTTCTATTTTTAAATTGATTAGCAAAAAACCCATCACTTCAAGTGATGCTGAATTAAAAAATAACCCGAGGTCGAGAAGTGCAAAACTGAGGGTAGCAGAAAAAAAATAAAACATGAGTGAAACAACGAACCATACTAACAGTGTTGCTACAAAATTTGATTTGAAAAAAGTGTTCAACTATAAATGGATTGTAAAAAATATTCCATTTTTTTTATCTCTGTCCCTATTAGCAGTGCTCTATATATACAACGGCCACATGGCAGATAAACTGTCGAAAAAGATATCTGCTACAGAAAGAAATATAAAAGAATTAGAATACGAATACAAAACAATCAAAGCCCAAGTAATCTACCGCAGCAAAGCAAGTGAGCTGGTTAAAGCCGTAGAGCCTTTGGGTTTAAAAGAATCAAATACCGCCCCTGTTTCATTGGAATCGGTAAGCACCAACAATTAATAAAATTATCGATTGCTGTAAAAAGTATTATGGAAATTAGAAACGACATATTGTGGAGAGTTTACCTCTGCTTTCTGGGTATAGCAGCACTAAGTGTATTTGTATTAGGAAAAGCGGTGTACATACAGAAGGTGCAAGGCAGTTACTGGAAGGGTATGGGTGATAGTGCACAAATGAAATTTCAACAGGTAGAAGCAGAACGAGGCAGTATTTATAGTGAAGATGGTAATATGCTCAGCACTTCTATTCCTGTATTTGATGTATATATAGATTTTGCTGCAGATGGATTGAGAGAAAAAAAAGGAAAACGTTTCAAAGATAATATTGACTCGTTGAGCTTGAGTTTGGCCAATCTTTTCAACGACAAATCTGCGGCCGATTATAAAAACCAAATGCAACTGGGGTACAAGCACAAGGAGCGGTATCATAGTTTGAAGAAAAAAATCTCCTTCGAAGAATACAGGCTGTTACGAGATTTTCCCTTGGTGCGACAAGGAAGAAACAAAAGTGGATTTATTGTAGAAACAAAAGATAAACGTGTCAACCCTTATGTTTTACTGGCCAACAGAACCATCGGACTTTCGAGAGGAGATGCTAAAAAGAATGTTGGCCTTGAACTTACATATGATAGTTTACTGAGGGGTGTTGCCGGACAAAGATTAGTGCGTTATACAGCTGGTTCATACATGCCAGTAATGGGTGCCGAATTGGATCCGATTAATGGGAAAGATATCATCACCACACTAGATACTTATATACAAGATGTTACCGAACAGGCCCTAATGAAAATGTTGGTTGGAAACAATTCCACTCATGGCACTGCTATAGTGATGGAAACCGCCACTGGGAAAATTAAAGCCATTGCCAACTTGGGGAAACAATCAGATGGAACTTATACCGAAGACTTAAACTATGGCATAGGAAAAGCTACAGAACCAGGTTCGGTATTTAAACTGGCTACATTATTAAGCTTGCTAGAAGACAAATATGTAAACATCAATTCGATTGTGGATTGTGAACAAGGGGTGAAATATTTTCATGGCTTGCGTATCAAAGATTCGCACCTAGGTGCAGGAAACATTACGGTGAAGGAGGCTTTCCTCACCAGCAGCAATGTGGCTTTCGCAAAATTGGCTTACCAATATTATTCGGCCGAACCCAACAGGTTTATAGATCACCTATATAAATTTCGTTTGAATATGATGACAGGTATCGACATAGTAGCCACTTCTGGAAAGCCTACTATAAAGTCGCCTGCTAATAGGAGTTGGTCTAAAACTACCATCCCCTACATGGCTCATGGATACGAAGAACTGGTGACTCCTTTGCACTTGCTGATGCTTTACAACGCAGTAGCCAATAATGGTAAAATGATGAAACCGTATTTGGTAAATGCCATCAGAGATTATGGGGTAGATATTAAATTAATAGAGCCAGAGGTTTTGATAGAAAGTATCTGTAGTATAGAAACCATTCGCCAGGCACAAGAATGTTTGAAAGCCGTGATAGATAGTTCGAATGGCACCGGACATCGCATTTTATTCGATTCTGCTTATTCTATTTCAGGAAAAACAGGAACAGCAGTAAGCGCCTTGAACAACCAAGGATACAACAAAGGGAATAAAATTTACCAAGCATCATTTATCGGATATTTTCCTTCGGAGAAACCGAAATATACAATGGCTGTTGTTATACAAAATAGTAAAGAGTCGAAAAAGTTTTATGGTGCAGATGTATCGGGCACTGTGTTTAAAGAAATCAGTGATAGGATATATGCTCGCTTCATTTTAAATAACAATAAGAAAATAGTTCCGGTAATTGATCCTGTTTGGTACAGTTCAACAGGTTTGAAAAGTGACCTCAATTCCATATTCACATTTATGAATATTACTCATAGAGATTCAGCCCAAGGTGGTTATTGGAGAACGATGCAATTGCAAAACAATGCCGCTAGCTTACAACAGCCTACGTATGTAGATGGCAGTAGAAAAGTTACACCAGATGTGTTAGGGATGGGATTAAAAGATGCAGTGTATCTCTTAGAAAACAAAGGATTTATAGTAAAAATAGACGGTAGAGGAAAAGTTGTGAATCAAAGTATTGCTTTAGGAACCCCATTTAATAAAGGACAAAAAATTTCGTTGCTGCTTAATTAAGGGCACTCAATATGTTTCAGGAATTATTATACACGCTTGCTATCCGCTCTGTAAAAGGTAGCACCCATCGAGATGTGAACGCCTTGCATATTGATTCTCGAAATGTAAATGACGGAAGTTGTTTTATTGCTATAAAAGGAGCAGGTACAGATGGACATCAATACATTTCACAAGCCATTGCTCAGGGAGCTGTAGCCATTGTTTGTGAAACAATGCCAAACGATTTAGTAGAAAGTATTACCTACGTGCAGGTAGAAAATAGTGGGGTTGCTGCTGGTGTAATGAGTCATCGATTTAATGGTTCTCCTACAGAGTCTTTGAAATTGTTGGGCGTAACCGGCACCAATGGTAAAACAACGATTGCTAATTTGCTTTTTAAACTTTTTACTTCTATGGGTCATGTTTGCGGTTTGATCAGCACGGTGCAAAATCAAATTGCAGAAAAAATAATTCCAACCACACATACCACACCAGATGCCATTACACTAAATGCTTTGCTTAGGCAAATGCATGAAGAAGGTTGCGAGTATGTATTTATGGAGTGTAGCAGTCATGCCATCGAACAACATAGAATTGCAGGATTAATTTTCAAAGGGGCCATTTTCAGCAACATTACACATGATCACCTAGATTACCACAAAACATTTGAAGAATACATCCGGGTTAAAAAATCATGGTTCGATGGATTGCCAAAAACTGCATTTGCCATCAGCAATGCAGACGATAAAAGAGGAATGGTGATGCTGCAAAATACTTTAGCTAAAAAATACTATTACAGTCTTAAAACAATAGCCAATTTTAAAGGGAAAATTCTAGATAATAGTTTAGCAGGTTTGCACATGATGGTAAATGAATCGGAAGTACATTTTAAACTAATTGGTGAATTTAATGGCTATAACCTACTAGCGGTATTTGCAACAGCAGTTTGTTTGGGAAAAGACAAACAGGACACGTTGTTGCATCTGAGTAATTTGGATGGCGCTGAAGGCAGATTCGATTATAGTGTGAGTGAACAAGATAATGTAGTTGGAATAGTAGACTATGCACATACGCCCGATGCATTGTTGAACGTTTTGGCAACTATAAAAAATTTAAGACAAGGTAACGCAAAAATTATCACTGTTGTAGGTTGTGGCGGAAACAGGGATACTACCAAAAGGCCTGTGATGGGGCAAGTAGCATGTGAGTACAGTGATAAAGTGATTTTTACTTCCGATAATCCACGAAATGAAGATCCCTTAGAAATATTGAAAGACATGGTAGCTGGCTTGAATGTAGTAGCCAAGAAAAAGTACATCAGTATTGCCGATAGAAGAGAAGCTATTAAAACCGCCGTGAGCTTAAGCAATGCAGGAGATATTGTACTGGTTGCAGGTAAAGGCCACGAAAAATACCAGGATATTAAAGGAGTGAAATATGATTTTGATGATAAGCAAGTATTAACAGAAATGTTTGAAATATTGGATAAATAAAGCGAATCCTTTTTTTAAGTAAAAAATTTAGAAAGAATAAAAAAGAGACTCAAAATTGAATTGGTCAACTGCCAATTAATAAATTAATAAATATGTTGTATCATTTATTCGACTGGTTAACAAAAGAAGAGTTTCGGTTTCCGGGAAGCGGTCTTTTTGCGTTCATCAGTTTTAGAGTAATGCTTGCTTTGATACTCTCTTTGATTATTGCTACAGTGTACGGAAAAAAAATCATCAGCTTTTTACAAAAAAAGCAAATGGGTGAAACGGTTCGAGATCTTGGATTAGCTGGGGAGCAGCAAAAAAAAGGAACACCTACGATGGGTGGTATCATTTTGATATTGGCCATCATCATCCCAACATTACTACTTGCAAATTTAGATAAAGTGTATATCAGGCTGATGCTGTTGTGTACGGTTTGGTTAGGCGCTATTGGATTTATAGACGATTACCTAAAAGTTAGTTCCAGAAAAAAAGCTAAAGCTGTAGGAAAAGAGTATAAAAAAACCAATGCAGATGGATTGGCCGGTAGATTTAAAATTTTTGGTCAGGTAGTATTGGGTATCATCGTTGGAGCCACCTTGTATTTCAACGATAGTGTAGTTGTGAAAAGAGAAGTTATTAGCAATGGTTCTATTCAACACACTACCACAAAGAGTGTAAAATATGATACCCTGGTAGTAGATGGTAAGACTAGGGTATTTGTTGATGCAAAAAGTGTGATTACTACAATCCCTTTTATTAAAGGTCATGAGTTTAATTATGCAAAATTGCTACCGAAGCATTGGGAAGATTATACCTACATCTTGTATATACTAATTGTGATTTTTATTGTAACTGCAGTTTCAAATGGTGCCAATATTACAGATGGTTTAGATGGATTAGCAACAGGGGTAAGTGCAATTATAGGTATTTGCCTTGGCATATTTGCCTATGTAAGTGGCAACATCAAATTTGCCGAATACCTTAATATAATGTACATCCCCAACCTGGGTGAGTTAAGCATTTTTATAGCAGCTTTTGTAGGTGCTTGTATTGGTTTTTTATGGTACAATTCTTTTCCAGCGCAAGTGTTTATGGGAGATACCGGGAGTTTGGCACTCGGCGGAATCATTGCGGCTTTGGCCATTATAGTAAGGAAAGAATTATTGATACCGATTTTCTGTGTGGTATTTCTGGTAGAGAACCTTAGTGTGGTGCTACAGGTGAGCTATTTCAAATATACCAAACGAAAGTTTGGTGAGGGTAGGCGCATCTTTTTGATGAGTCCATTACACCATCACTATCAGAAACTCGGTTATCATGAAAGTAAAATTGCAGTTCGTTTTTGGATAGTTACTATTTTAAGTGTTGCACTAGCAATGGTAACCCTAAAGCTGAGATAATGAAAATTTTGAAAAGCTTCTGTTCGTTAAATGAGATGTTTGTTTTTCAATTTTCTACTATCTATAAAAAGATTTTTTTGGCTAAATAATGTGCTTAAAAAAACATTTTTTATTGAGCTAAAGAAAAAGATGTCCTGTAATCTCGATACTATTGAAGAACCATTTTTAATGAGCCGCAGAACAAGATGTCCTGTAATCTCGATACTATTGAAGAACCATTTTTAATGAGTTGCAGCACTAGAATTTCTGTAATCTCGACACTGTTGAACTGCCTTTTAAATAGGGCAAAATGTGGAAATTTATTACCTGTTAAGTTCTAATACTGTTGAAAAACCAATTTTAAACAGTGGATGGATGAAGAAAAAAATGGTCATACTTGGTGCCGCCGAAAGCGGGGTAGGTGCTGCAATACTTGCACAGCAACAAGGGTATGATGTTTTTGTAAGTGATGGCGGTGTCATCAAAGATCATTTTAGGGAACAACTACAGCACTTCGGAGTTGAATTTGAGGCAGGAAAACATTCTGAAGAACGAATTTTTAATTGCGAAGAAGTAGTGAAGAGCCCTGGCATTCCAGATGATATGCCATTGGTGAAAAAGCTAAGAGCCAAAATGATTCCGGTGATCAGTGAAATAGAATTGGCTTACAGGTACAAGGGTAACAGTAAGATGATTGCAGTAACTGGTAGTAATGGGAAAACTACAACTACCTCCCTGATTTTTCACATGTGTAAAACAGCTGGTTTAGATGTAGCGATGGTTGGTAATATTGGACTCTCATTTGCTAAGCAAGTAGCTCTAGATCCAAAGCCACTCTATGTAGCGGAAATCAGTTCTTTTCAGTTAGATGGTATTGTAACTTTTAGACCAAATGTAGCAGTATTATTAAATATTACTGAAGATCACTTGGATCGATATGATTACAAACTGCAGAATTACATCAACAGTAAGTTCAGGATTGCAATGAATCAAACCGCAGACGATGTGTTTATTTATTGCTTAGATGATAAAACAACTATTAATAATATCAACAATTATTCTATACAATCAATACTAGCACCCATTACTATGAGCAAAGAACTACCACAAGGCGCTTACCTAAACAATGCAATGATGAATTTAAAGTGGAAAAGCGAAGAGATGCAAATGAGTGTAGATGATTTTACACTCAAAGGGAAACACAATCAATACAACAGTATGGCTGCAAGTATGGCTGCAACAGCAGTAGACATTCGGAAAGAAAAAATTAGAGAAGCATTACAAACTTTCGAAAGCCTAGAACATAGAATGGAACCTGCTGGTGTTGTGAAAGGAGTTTCTTTCATCAACGATAGTAAGGCAACTAACGTAAACAGCACTTGGTATGCATTAGAGAGTATGAACAATTCTGTGATATTGATATTAGGTGGAGTAGACAAAGGGAATGACTACACTCTGTTGAAAGATCTCGTAAAAGAAAAAGTGAAAGCAATTGTTTGTATGGGAACCGATAATCGAAAAATTCATGAAGCGTTTGGTGATATCGTTTCGTTAATGGTAAATACACAAAATGCACAAGAGGCCGTTCAAGCTGCTTTTCATTTTTCTAACAAAGGAGATGTGGTATTACTGAGCCCAGCTTGTGCCAGTTTCGATCTGTTCAAGAACTATGAAGATAGAGGCAATCAATTTAAAAAAGCAGTGAAAGATTTGTAAAAAATGAAGTAAACTATTCAGAAAAGAAAAAATATTTATAACAAAATAGTAGAATCAATATTTTAGGTTGTCAACATTCAAAACCATATTAAAAGAACTATTTGGTAGCAAAGTAGTTACCACCGATAGCTCAGACGCCGCAACTTTTAGAGGATTTGGTGCTGTGGGGGTAGATAGTTTCGTTCAAAAAACCAAAGGCGATCGAGTGATTTGGGCAATCGTTATTTTGCTAACACTTGCAAGCTTATTATTGGTATATAGTAGCACAGGATCTTTGGCTTATCGTATGCAAAAAAGCAACGAAAGTTATTTATTTAAACAGTTTGCCTTTATTATATTGGGTATGCTGATTATCTATTTTGCGCATCGCATCAACTATACCATTTATTCGCGTTTAGCAAAAATTATATTCCTCATTTCTATTCCATTATTATTGTACACCTTATTTTTTGGCGTACAACTAAATGCTGGTAGTAGATGGATCAAACTACCAGTCTTCAACATGACGTTTCAAACATCTGATTTGGCCAAGTTGGCTTTATTTGTGTATTTAAGTAGAACTATCAGTAGAAAACAACAAGTGATCAAAGATTTTAAAAAAGGATTTTTACCAATTATCATTCCTGTTGTGATAATATGTTTGTTGATAGCACCCGCTAATTTATCAACCGCTATTCTAATTGCTGGTACTAGTATCATTATCATGTTTATCGGAAGGGTGAGTTCCAAGCATATTTTAGGTACAATCGCAATAGCAATGATTCCTGTAGTAATACTCATTGCAGTGGCCGTTTCTTATTACGACAAAGATGCAGGGGAAGCCAAAAAGTTACCAGCCATTTTATCATCTGGTCGTATCCCAACCTGGATCAGTCGTATTCAAACATTTGTATACAGCAAGAAGGAAGACGACAATGAAAAAATGTACCAAGTAAATCAGGCAAATATTGCTATTGCACGTGGAGGTTTTTTCGGAGAAGGTCCAGGAAATAGTCAGGCAAGAAACTATCTGCCACACAGTTACAGTGATTTTATTTATGCTATCATTATTGAGGAGTATGGTTTGCTGGGTGGAGCAGCTATAATATTGATTTATTTGTTGTTCCTACTCAGGTGTATACGAATCTACAGAAAATGTCCGTACGCATTTGGGGCGTTTTTAGCATTGTCGCTCAGTTTTATGCTAGTGATACAAGCAATAACCAATATGGCTGTGAATGTGAATCTTTTCCCAAATACAGGGGTTACCCTGCCTTTGGTGAGTATGGGTGGAAGTAGTTTTTTATTTACTTGTTTATCGATAGGTATTATTTTAAGTGTGGCAAGAAACGTAGAACAGCAGGAAGGTAAAACAGTAGCTATACCTGGTGGTGTGGCATAAGTTAGGATTTTAAAAAAAATGACGGAAACAACAAATGATATTGAAGCATTGAATAAGGTACTTACAACCGCTAACAGAATTTTAATTGCAGGCGGAGGAACAGGTGGTCATATTTTTCCGGCTATTGCAATTGCTAATGCTATTAAAAAAATAGCACCCGAAACTACTTTTTTGTTTGTAGGGGCTAACGGCAAAATAGAGATGGAAAAAGTACCACAAGCAGGCTATAAAATTATAGGAATTGATATTGCAGGGTATAACAGAAGTTCTTTGATTAAAAATGTAAAATTGCCTTTTAAACTGATAAAAAGCTTTTTTCAGGTAGCTAGTATTATACGATCATTTAAGCCTACTGCTGTGATCGGTGTTGGCGGGTATAGTAGTTATCCAGTATTACGTTTTGCACAAGGTAAAGGGTTGCCCACATTTATACATGAAAGCAATTCGTTTGCCGGAAGGAGTAATATCATGTTGGGTAAAAAGGCAACTAAAATATTTACAGCTACCGATGGCATGGAATTGTTTTTTTCGGCAGCTAAAACTTTAGTAACCGGAAATCCGATTCGACAAAATATTGTCAATAACAACATTAGCAAAAAAGAGGCGCTGATTTTCTTTGGATTGAGCGAACATAAAAAAACCGTGTTGAGTATTGGGGGTAGTTTGGGTGCTAAGTCAATTAACGAAGCAATCAATAAAGACCTCGATTTATTTTTAAACAATGAATTGCAGTTGATTTGGCAAACGGGTAAACCTTACAAAGAAGCTGCAGAAAAACGGATTAAAGGAAAAGAGGGAATTTATGTGAATGATTTTATTACTAAAATGGAAATGGCTTATGCCGCGGCAGATATCGTGATCAGTAGAAGTGGGGCAATGGCCATCGCAGAGATCTGTATAGTAAAAAAGCCGGCGGTATTGGTGCCTTATCCATTTGCTGCAGAAGACCACCAGACAGCGAATGCTAAAAATCTGGTAAATAAAAACGCAGCCATCATGATTAGTGATGCCAACGCGTTGAAAGAGTTGGTGCCTTCTGTGGTTGCACTATCTAAAGATGAGCAATTGCAGCAACAGTTGAAAAATAATATAACAGCATTAGGCGTGCAAGATGCAGATAAAGTTATAGCAGAAACAATATTGAGAATGACGCATTAAAAAAAATAACAGTACACTTTTAGATTGTATAATGACAGCGATTAAAAACATACCAAATAGAGCGATGATTTCCGGCGCAGCTAACCTGCAATCGGTTTACTTTATAGGTATCGGAGGAATCGGTATGAGTGCCATTGCTCGTTATTTTGTGAGTAGGGGCGTTAAAGTAAGTGGATATGATAAAACTTCTACAATTCTCACAAAACAATTAGAGAAGGAAGGGATGCATATTCATTATGAAGACAATGTGGAATTGATTGATAAGGAAGCAGACATCGTTGTATTTACACCAGCGATTCCTGCCTCACACTCTGAATTTAACTTTTACCGCGATCAGCAATATCCTTTGATGAAACGCAGTGAAGTATTAGGACTGATAACAGAAAGCCATTTTAATATTTGTGTTGCAGGTACTCATGGTAAAACAACTACCAGTGCCATGGTAGCCCATATACTTCGGCACACTGGTTATAGTTGTAATGCATTTTTAGGTGGTATTGCGAGTAACTATGATACCAATTTTTGGTCGAGTAAAAAAGATGTATATGTAGTAGAAGCTGACGAATACGATAGAAGCTTTTTACAGTTGAGTCCAGATGTTGCCATTATCACAGCAATGGATGCCGATCACCTGGATATATATGGAACAGAAGAAATGATGCAAAATGCTTTTGTAACATTCACTGAAAAAATTAGAGAAGATGGGTTGTTGATCTATAAAAAGGGTATTGCCAGGTCAGCCGATTTTAAAGTAGAAGATAAAATGTCTTATGCAACGAGTGATGAAACAGCAGATGTTTATACAAAAAATATTCGCATTAAAAACGGAAGTTATTTTTTTGATATAAAAATTGCTAACCTCCTCATAGAAGATGTGGCTTTGAATATGGGAGGCAAGCACAATATTGAAAATGCATTGGCAGCTATTGCAGTAGCCTATCATGTAGGAATAGAAGTGGGGGATATTAAAGCAGCAGTGGCAGACTTCGCGGGCGTAAAAAGAAGATTTGAGTACCTCATTAAAAATGAGCAGTTAGTGTTGATCGATGATTATGCACATCATCCTGAAGAATTGAGGGCATTAATCAACAGTGCGAAAGAATTGTTTGAAGG
This sequence comes from Ferruginibacter sp., assembly GCA_040882445.1. GTDB lineage: Bacteria > Bacteroidota > Bacteroidia > Chitinophagales > Chitinophagaceae > Ferruginibacter. The sequence goes on from JBBEBH010000067.1 coordinate 18,661, forward strand.
AAGAAAATGTACCGTAGTTTTTCAACCGCATCTTTATAGCAGAACCAATGATTTGGCCGAAGGATTTGCAGAAGTATTGAGTATGGCTGATGAAACCATCTTATTGCCTATTTATCCGGCAAGAGAATTACCAATGACTGGCGTAAGCAGTGAATTGATTTTAAATAAAATGACAAATAGTAATAAGTCGATACAATCAAAAGAATCAGTGATGCAATACCTAGCTTCCTCCAGTTTTATAAAAGAGAATGTTTTACTGATTTTTTGTGGAGCTGGTGATATCGATACAATGCTGCAACCTGTAAAAGAACTGTTATCAACATAAAATGAGTAAAGGCCAATCTAATATTAAAAAAATAGCACTCATCACCCTGTGGTTTGGCTTTGCTATTGCAACGGTGGTATTGCTGGTGGCTGCTGTGAATATTAAAAATGGTAAAAAATGCACAGGAGTAGATGTTGATATTCAAGGGGTGAGCAACCATTTTTTTGTTGATAAAACTGATGTGTTAGGTATTGTTAAAAATTACCTGGGAGGTAACCCAATTGGTAAAAAAGTTGATTTGTTTGATTTGAAGGCTTTAGAACAAAACCTTGAAATGGATGTATGGATTAAAAATGCAGAATTATTTTTTGATAACAACGAATTGCTAAGGATAAACATAGACGAAAGAGAACCTATTGCAAGAATATTTTCTAGCAACGGAAATAGTTTTTACATCGATAGTAGTTTAAAATTATTGCCACTGAGTGAAAAAGCTTCTGCGAGGCTTCCTGTTTTTACTGGCTTCCCTGAAAGTGCAACCAAATTTTCGGCTGCAGATAGCAATATGTTGAGAGATATTAAACACATCAGTATTGCATTGCAGAGTGATAGTTTCTTAATGGCAATGATTGAACAAGTGGATATCACTCCACAGCATCAATTTGAAATGATACCAAAAATTGGTTTACAGATCATTCGATTTGGTAATGGAGAAGATGTTAATAATAAGTTGGAGAAACTACGTTTGTTTTATAAAAATGTAATGCCCAAATCTGGGTGGAGTAAATACAGTGTGATTAATTTACAATATAAAAATCAGATAGTTGCCAAAATAAAAGATGGGGCAGACATAATAGCGGATTCTTTGCGCACTTTACAGATCATGCAGTTGATAGCAGAGCGTGCAGCAGCTTTAGCGCAGGATTCTTTACAACAGTTTATACAAGACGCTGATAAAAACAGGTCAGATTCTACCATGATACAGCAGTCGATTGAACGAGATGAGTATGTTGATTCATCAAACAGCGTAACGGTTTCATCAAGTTTTACCATCAATAATTCTATTAAGGTAACTCCAGCATTATCACCAGCAAAAGAAACACCTAAGCCAGTACTAAAAACAACACCCAATACAACAACGAATTCAATACCAAAACAAACATCTAAAAGCAATACTATTCCAAAAATAGTAATGTCTAAAGGCAATAATTAGAAATAAAAAATAAATAAGAAAATTAAAAACTAAAAGTAAAAAATTAGAAAAGATGAAATCAGGTACTTAATTTTTTTAAAACAACACATACAATCAAACATACAGAAACAAACAAAAAAACTACAACTATGATGCAGGAACAACCGATTATCGTAGGCTTAGACATCGGCACTACAAAAATCGCAGCCATCGCTGGCCGCAAAAATGAATTTGGCAAACTAGAAATTCTAGGCTTTGGTCGTGCCAATAGCAACGGGGTACAACATGGTATGGTGCTGAATATCGATCAAACTATCAAGGCTATTGAAACAGCACTGGAAAACTGCTATGCTTCTAATCCCAATCTGGTGATCAATGAAGTATATGTCGGTATTGCTGGTCACCATATCAAAAGTTTACAAACAAGGGGAGACATTGTACGTCAAAATATAGAAAACGAAATTCAGCAGATAGAAATCGATCGTTTAATCGAAGATCAATACCGTACCTATATTCCTGCAGGCGATAAAATAATCGACGTTATTCCACAGGAATTTACTGTAGATAATTTTCAGAATATTCCGAATCCTATCGGCTATAGCGGGGTAAAAGTGGGTGCTAATTTTCATATCATTACAGGGGATAAAAATGCTATTAGAAATATCAACCGTAGTGTTGAAAAATCTGGTTTGATCACCAAAGACTTAGTATTACAACCATTGGCATCAGCAGCAGCAGTGATGTGCGATCAGGATCTGGAAGCTGGTGTTGCTATCGTAGACATTGGTGGTGGTACCACTGATTTGGCCGTTTTTTATGAAGGCATTTTAAAACATACCGCTGTTATACCATTTGGAGGTGAAAATATTACCAATGATATTAAAACCGGATTGGGTGTTTTAAAAACACAGGCAGAGCAAATGAAAATTCAGTTTGGTAGTGCGCTCAGTGATGAAGCCAAATCGAATGCTTTTATTACTATTCCTGGTATGCGCGGAATGGCACCAAAAGAAATCTCAGTAAAATTATTGGCCAATATCATTCAGGCAAGAATGAGCGAAGTAATGGATTTTGTTACTTATCACCTAAAGCAAGTAGGCTTAGACAACAGACTGCTGAATGGCGGTATCATTCTTACAGGTGGAGGTTCGCAATTAAAGCACTTGATACAACTTACAGAATATGTTACGGGCTTGAATGCTAGAATTGGGTTCCCTAACGAACACCTCAGTGGCGGTCATATTGATGAATTGGCCAAGCCTATGTATAGTACTTGTATCGGTTTGATTTTAAAAGGGTATAACGATTATGAAAACAAGAACAAACAAATGGCTCCAAATTTTGCAAAAGTAACGATGCCAAAAGCATCACAGGAAGAAGTGTTGGCAGCAGCAGATGAGTTTACAGAAGAGGCGCCCGTTAAAATTAAACAACGCAAAACATTACAGGTCTTTATGGATCGCTTTAAAACAAACCTAATAGAATTATTTAAAGAAGAAGAGGATATGAAATTTTAAAAATATTACTCACAATAAATTGATTCTAACAAGCATTTTACATTATACTTACTAACTCACAAACTTACAAACATGATTCATTTTGATTTGCCAAAAGACCAGTCCTCTATCATCAAAGTTATTGGTGTAGGTGGCGGCGGAAGCAATGCAGTAAACCACATGTTTTCGCAAAATATAGAAGGCGTAAACTTTATAATATGTAATACCGATGCCCAGGCCATAGCGTTGAGTAAGGTTCCTAATAAAATTCAGTTGGGGCCACACCTCACTCAAGGATTAGGAGCAGGCGCAAACCCCACCATTGGCCGCCAAGCTACAGAAGAAAGTTTAGAAGAAATTAAGCGCATACTCGAAGTAAATACCAAAATGGCTTTTATCACCGCAGGTATGGGTGGTGGAACAGGCACAGGTGGTGCACCTATTTTGGCAAAGGTTTGCAAAGATTTGGGTATCCTTACCGTAGGGATTGTAACTACTCCATTTGCTTATGAGGGTAAAAAAAGAATTGCACAGGCAGAAGAAGGCATCATGTTGTTAAAAAATCATGTAGATACTTTATTGGTGATCAGCAACGATAAATTGCGTCATCAGTTTGGTAATTTAAAAATGAAAGAAGCTTTTGCAAAAGCAGATAACGTTTTGGCTACCGCTGCAAAATGTATCACTGATGTAATTAATAGTACCGGACAAATTAACGTCGATTTTGCGGATGTATGTACCGTGATGAGTAATGGTGGTGTAGCTATTTTAGGTAGTGCTACTGCTCAAGGGGAAAACCGAGCGCAAGCTGCTATCGAAAATGCATTGAATTCGCCGTTGCTAAACGACAATGATATTCGCGGCGCAAAGTGGATATTGATTAATATTAATTCATCTGAAGGCGAACACGAATTCACTATGGATGAAGTAGAAGTAATCCAAAATTATTTGATTGGTCAGGCAGGAGAAGATACCGATGTTATACTTGGATTGGGTTACGATAATACCTTAGGAGATGAGATCAGCATTACACTCATTGCCACTGGTTTTGAACACAAGGATCCTTTTGCAAAAAACAACAACACCACCATCGCATCAGATACCCAATCTGAAAAAATTATGATGGAATTGGAAATGCCGAAGCCATCACACAAAATTATACAGCAGCCAACATTGCAGTTTGATATGAGTGAAGCAATACCAACTCCATCTGCTGAAATACCTTCTATTGCTGCATCTGAGCCTGTTGTACCAGTTCAATTGGTTGAAGATCCTTTTATGCCAGTACTCAGAGATGATACGCCTACGGCGAATCCTGTAGAAGAAATACTAAGTAAAACTACTGTGGACAAATCAATTAATCACACTGAGTATTTAGAGATAACTTTATCATCAAATCAACAGCAACCCATTGTAATTGATTTTTCTACAAGCACCCCCGTCCCTTCGAATCCTGTGAGCAAAAACGAACCAGTATCCAATATTCAACCGAAAGATATTTCACCAATAAACAAAGATGCTAGCAATAACGAAAGATCCCTTTCGTCGGGGAGCTTTCTGGCTAAACCTGTGCAAATTTATGCAGAGGAAACGCCAAGTATTACAGAATCCAATTCGAAAGAGGAGCCACTGCCGTTGCGTCAACCAGTTCAGGAAGACGAACCTGTAATTGAGATGCAGCTGGTAGTTAAAGAATCCCAAAAAGCGGCGGAGGAAGAGCCCCTAGTACAACAAACTCAGTCCATCATGAAATCTACTGTTGAGGAACCTGCTATGCAGGACGAAACAGAAGAACTCAGGCGCCGGGCTACGGAACGAATTACAAAGCTGCGTAATTTATCATTTAACATCAACGCAGCCGATCCTAACAATGAGTTTGAAACGGTGCCGGCCTACCTTCGCCGCAATATGGAAATGCACAACCAAATTGCAGATGTAGAAAGTTTCTACAGTAACTATACTGTGAAGTCTGATGATAACAACCAGGCAGACATCAGCGCCTTCAATACCTTCCTCGACGGGAAAAAACCAGATTAAAATTTTGTACGGCTGGGCTTAAAAGGCCCAGCCCATTTTATAAACAGCTATCACTGCGTTTAATTATTGATTAATATCGTTTAAGCCATATCGTTGTGTTTGTAATTACTGTTTGTAAATAGCCCTCTCCATTAATGGAGGGGGCTATGTGTTTCGTGCCTTTATTTTACTGTTTGAGGGGAGTTTAATTTTTTAAATAATTTCAATTATAGATAACCCTTTCTTTCGCAGTTATAATAGTACACATATAATTACCCTTCCCTACCTTTGCTTTCGCTGAAAAAAATTGATTCAGTTAAATGGACTTGCTAACTTTTTTTAATGAGTACGGATATGGAGCGCTGATCTCTCTCGCTATCTTTGCATTTACTGCTGGCTTTGTAGATGCGGTGATAGGCGGGGGTGGGCTTATTCAACTACCAGCTTTGCTCATCAATTTTCCTGCTTCTCCTTTGCCTACTTTATTTGGCACTACTAAAATTGCATCTCTAGCCGGTACCAGTATGGCTGCTGCACAATACAGTAAGCGTATTCAATTTAATTATAAATTACTGCTGCTAATAGCGGCGTTTGCCGGTGTAGCCGCATTTTCGGGTGCAAAAGTGGTGAGCCATATCAATGTGCAAGAGCTTAAGCCTCTTATCTTGGTTATACTAATAGGGATAGCTATTTATACATATTTTAAAAAAGATCTAGGCGCTGTTCGTACAAAAAAAGTGACATCCAATAAACAATACTTCTATGGAGCATTGCTGGGAACAGTGGTAGGTTTTTATGATGGGTTCTTCGGTCCTGGTACCGGCAGTTTTCTTGTATTGGGCTTTGTTTTGTTACTGGGTTTTGAATTTATAGAAGCTTCTGGTTATGCCAAACTCATTAACTGTATCACTAACCTTTCAGCTTTGTTTGTTTTTATTCGGATGGGAAGTTATTTATTAGGTATCGCTATCCTCATGTCTATTTGTAATGTAGCAGGAAATTTTTTAGGAACTAGTATGGCACTCAAAAAAGGAAACAGTTTTATTCGACTATTTTTTTTATTGGTAGTGCTTTTAATGATTGCTCGATATGCGTATGATATTTTTTCTACTCCTTAAGTTTTGATGAACCCTTATAATTCGTTCGGATAAATGTAAATTTTGAGTCTTCTGTAAAGTGAATTGAATAAAAGGGGTTGGTTTATCCAAAAATATGTTTATGAAGTCAAATACATTCTTATTAGTATCAATTTTTTTCCACTTTATTTCCTGTGGTATGCTTGGGTCACTTAATTCTACTACCACTATTGAGCCTGGTAAAAACTTCGTACTTGGCAACAATCAACATCAATCTTTCAAAGTGCAATTGCGGAACGATTCAAAAGATACGATGGAGCTATACCTTGCTCCCATCAATGGCAGTAAACATTCGGCTCAAAAAATTGCCCCTACAGCAAGCGTCAAAGTCAAAGTAAAGCGTAATACTGCTTTGGTGATTCAAAATCCTAGCATCCGAACTGCCAATGTAATCCTCAAAGTAACAGGAGACACAGGATTAAGTATGGGGTATCAATAAATCAACGATAAAATAAGGCATCTGTTTTTTGCCATTGAATAAATTAAATTCGTTAGTGCCAAGGATGGCACCACCAAATAGGAAGAATTATAAAGGATGACAAAAGAAAATTAAAATAAAATTTAGTGATCCGATCTGCATAAATTAAGCACTTGCTTCGTTATACCAAGAGAACATCTTGGTTGATCTCAAAAAATGGTAATAAAACAATTGCATATTATATTATTTTTCATTTTACATTTGCTAAGTAGCAGCAAACCTTTTGCTAGCTACTAACAGAAAACTCATATTAGTGGGAAATCATATCAACAAAGTTTCAGCTGCAGGCTTATTAATCGCACTCGGCATCATTTACGGAGACATCGGAACATCACCGCTTTACGTATTCAACTCCATTATTAAAGATAGGGTTATTAGTAAAGAGCTCATTTTGGGAACTCTCTCGCTCATTATTTGGACCATCACACTGCAAACTACCATCAAATATGTGATCTTGGTATTACGGGCAGATAACAAAGGAGAGGGAGGTATTTTTTCGCTATTTGCATTGGTGCGAAGGAGAAAAAAATGGCTTGTTATTCCTGCTATGATTGGTGGCGCTGCCTTATTAGCGGATGGTATTATTACCCCACCCATCTCTATCACTTCTGCTATTGAAGGGTTAAAGGAACTTGAAAAATTTAGAGACATCAGTAGCAATACTGTGGTGTATATCGTTCTTGGAATCATCAGTGTTTTCTTTTTTGCACAACAATTTGGTACTTCATCTATTGGAAAGTTATTTGGACCCTTTATGAGTGTTTGGTTTGTGATGCTGGCCTTGTTGGGATTCATACACATTACCGATGATCTAGATATTTTTAATGCACTAAACCCTTATTATGGAATCCATTTCTTGTTTAATTATGAAGAAGGTTTCTGGTTGCTAGGTGCAGTATTTTTATGTACTACTGGTGCAGAAGCTTTATACAGCGATCTGGGCCACTGTGGTAGAGGTAATATTCGTATCTCGTGGATATTTGTAAAATCATGTTTGCTTATCAACTATTTTGGTCAAGGTGCTAGCTTGCTCAAACACCATACTGGTCAAATGATGAATGAAGCTACACGAAATCAATTTGGTATAAATGCCTTTTATGACTTGATGCCAGCATGGTTCATAGTTCCGGGTGTAGTGATTGCCACCTCTGCTGCCATCATCGCAAGCCAAGCTATGGTGTCGGGTTCTTTCACCCTTATCAGCGAAGCCATTCGACTGAACCTGTGGCCAAAAATGAAAATTAAATTCCCAAGCGAAGCAAAAGGACAATTGTTTATTCCTGGTTTAAATTTGTTGTTGTATATAGGATGTGTAGGGGTGGTACTTTATTTTAGAGAATCCTCTAAAATGGAAGCTGCCTATGGTTTAGCTATCATCACCACCATGACCATGACTACACTTTTATTTGCCAATTATATGGTGATACATAGGGTAAAGCCTATACTCATTTATATATTTCTTGCTTCCTATTTGATTCTTGAGATTTCTTACCTGGTGGCCTTGATGGATAAATTTGTTCATGGGGGTTATATTACATTGATGATTGGTGGCGGATTGTTTGCAGTGATGTATATATGGCACCGTGCAAGAAAAATTAAAAATCGTTATGTTGAGTTTGTACGGGTAGAAGAATATGTACCAAAATTAGAAGAACTGAGTAACGATAATTCTGTTCCCAAACACGCCACACACTTAGTATACCTCACTAGTGCCAATAACCCCAAAGAAATTGAACATAAGATCATGTACAGTATTCTTAGTGGTATGCCCAAACGAGCAGATATTTATTGGTTTGTTCACGTAGATACACTTGATGATCCTTACACCTGCGAATACAATGTAGAACATATTATCCCCAACGATATTATCAGGGTAGAGTTTAGATTAGGCTTTAGAATTGCACCAAGGTTGAACCTGATGTTTAAAAAAGTAGTGGAAGACCTGGTTGCCAATAGAGAAGTAAATATTACCAGTAGGTACGAAAGTCAGCAACGAAACAACATGGTAGGCGACTTCAAATTTGTAGTGATGGAGAAATTTCTTAGTCAAGACAATGAACTTCCATTCTTTGAAGAAGTTGTAATGAAACTTTATTTTTGGCTCAAGGAACTGAGTGTGAGCGAAGAAAGAAGTTTCGGTCTCGAACAAAGCAATGTAGCGGTTGAAAAATTTCCTTTGGTAGTAGCCCCAGTAAGTAAGTTGAAACTGAATCGTATTTATTTTAATGAAGATGAATAAGCAGCATTGTTGATGACTAGCAGTTGTGGTAAAGCAATTGCTGTCTGTAATTTACCTACACTATATTTTATGCAAACGATGACTGCTGCTATATTGCAGCAAAAATTAGAAAAAACAGATGAACTTGTTCTCATAGATGTACGTGAGCCGTGGGAACATGCAGCATTTAATATTGGAGGTATCTTGATACCGTTGAACACTATTTTTGAAAATCTGCATCAGATTCCGAAACACATTCCAGTGATTATTTATTGTGAAAAGGGTATCAGAAGCTCACTAGTTATTCAAAGATTGGAGGCGAAATTTAATTATTCAAACCTAGTAAATCTGGAAGGAGGAATGAATGGTTGGAAAAAATTGTAATTGCTGTCGAATAACAGCTACCGATCACTTATCTTTAAAGCACTGGTTAAAAATAGGTCATCCAGTTTTATAATTTGAATAACACCTTTCTCTATATTATTCTTGGCTACATTGCATTGATAGCGATTGTATACTTTGTACAAGACCGATTTATTTTTAAGCCTGAAAAGCTAAAGGCTGATTTTAAATACAAATACAATTCTCCATTTAAAGAGCTCTTTTTCGACATAGCACCGGGTGTTCGCATCAACGGTTTGCATTTTACCGTCGATAAGCCATTAGGGCTGGTTTTATATCTCCATGGCAATTCTCGTAGTATTAAAGGGTGGGCAAAGTATGCAATAGATTTTTTGAGATATGATTACGATGTGGTGTTAGTAGATTATCGCGGCTTTGGAAAAAGTACGGGTAAACGCAGCGAACACGATTTGCTTAATGATATGCAGTTTGTATATGATACCCTTTCTGTTCAATATACAGAACATCATATAGTAGTGTATGGTAGAAGTTTGGGAAGTGGTTTCGCAGCAAAAATTGCTAGTGATAATAAGCCAAGGTATTTAATTTTAGATGCTCCTTATTATAGTTTCAAAAAAGTTATAGAACGATTTTTGCCCATCCTACCCGTTCGCTTGCTATTGCGATACCATATAAGAACCGATAAATGGATTAGGCATGTAAACTGCCACACTTATATTTTACATGGCACTAAAGATTTTTTAATACCCATCAGTAATAGCGAAAAACTGCAGGCCATTAATCCGAGAAAAATTACATTGATACGGATAGAAGGTGGTGGCCATAACAACTTGCCTTCGTTTAACGAGTATCATAACTTTATCAGAAGTATCTTGCAGTACTAAAAAGGTCAGTCAAACTACTTTTTTCATGAACAACTCCCCAGAAAAAAAATTGCCCCCCACCACAACTTCCAAACAAAAATGGATGAGAAGATTCAAACTATTTGTATTGATATATTGTACCATCGGAATTGCCTTATATTATTTACAGGAACAAATTTTATTTCACCCTAAAAAACTAAACAGTAACTACATTTTTAATTTTAAGGAACCTTTCAACGAATTAAAGATTCCATTCAATAAAACGGATACGGTAAACATGATTCAATTTTATCCCAAAGATTCGATGAGGCGGGGTGTGTTGCTGTATTTTCATGGTAACAAAAATAATGTAGAACATTACGCTGGGTTTGTAACTGCCTTTACTCAACATGGGTATGAAGTATGGATGCCCGACTATCCGGGTTATGGGAAAAGCACAGGTGAACTCACTGAAGAAAAACTGTATAATATTGCTTACGAAGTGCAGAAGATGGCTACTCTAAGGTATGGTGCCGATAGTATCGTTGTGTATGGAAAGAGTTTGGGAACTGCATTGGCGGCCTATGCTGGTTCTGTACAAAAAAATAAGCTGTTGATTTTAGAAACACCTTATTATAGTATTCCATCACTATTCAAAAGTTATGCATTTATGTATCCTGCTTCTATGATGAGTAATTATAAATTGCCTACCTATTCCTTTTTATCGGAGGTACAATCACCCGTTATTATTTTTCATGGTACGGGTGATTGGGTGGTGCCTTATAGATCTGGAGCACAGTTAAAAAAGCATTTAAAAAAGGGAGATCAATTTATCAGAATACCCAAAGGCTCTCACAATAATTTGAGCGAATCACCTATATATCAACTTGCTATAGATTCTCTGATGTGTTTATAATTCTTTTAGTGTAACTTTTTTAGCACCTACAATCAAATTACAGGTTATCCCAATTTTGAGCGCAACATTTTCTGTATCATGGCTCACAGGAAAATGAAGACAAACAGGAATGTTGAGGTCTGCACTAATCTCCAGTAAAATTTCATCCATAGTTTTGCCAAAGGGCCGGTCCGTATCTTTCATTTCGGTAAACCCGCCAAAAATAAGTCCACTGATTTTATCCATTTTCCCTGCAGCTTTTAATTGGTGCAACATTCTATCGGCATTGTAAAGCTGCTCGCCAATATCTTCTATAAACAAAATACAATTTTTAGTAGCATAGTCAGATGGCGTTCCAATGGCGTGAGCCAATAAAGCCAGATTACCTCCAATGAGTTTACCTGTGGCTGATCCTATTTTGTTAAAGGGATGAGGCGAAGTACTGTAATTCATTTTATTACCTTTCAATATTTTTTTAAGCGAACCAATGTATTCGTTGTTGGCACCGCCATCGTTAAAAGCAGCTGCCATGGGTGCATGCATTGAAGCAATCTTAAAATTAGAAAACAAGTAGGTATGCATCACTGTGATATCGCTGAAGCCAATCAACCACTTTGGATTTTTTTTAAATTGTTTAAAATTCAACATTGGTAAAATTCGCCCCATTCCATATCCGCCTCTTCCAAATAAGATGGCATTGATAGAAGGGTCGTTTAACATTGCTTGTAATTCATCGGCTCTTTCCTGATCGGTACCACTGAAATAGTTGGTAGAAGCACTACCTAAAGTTTTGCCTACCATCACTTTGTAACCCCATTGCTGCAATGTTTCTATACATGTTTGTGCTTTTTCTGCTGCCATAAAGCCGGCAGGGCAAGTAATAGCGATGGTATCTCCCTTTTTTAAATAACGTGGAATGATCATTTTATAATATTAAATTTCTAATAAGATAGTTTTTTCTTTATCGATAGTTAACTCATGTGGTACGCCACATTTTAAAGCATAATTATTTTTCTGATGACCTACCGGAAAATCAAAGCAAACTGGATAATTAAAATCCTTTACTTTTTCTAGAACAATTTCTTCTAAGGTTTTTCCAAATTCTTCACCAGTATCATCTTTTTTTATTTTAAAACCCCCAATGATCAATGCACTGAGTTGCTTGAGTTTTCCGCTTCGTTGTAAGTTCCAAAACATTCTGTCGATGCTATACAGGTATTCGCCCGTGTCTTCTACAAATAAAATTTTACCAGCGGTATCAATGTCACTTTTGCTGCCCGCAAGACTTTCAATAGTTTTTAGATTACCACCAACTAAGACGCCTTTTGCAGTGCCAATTTTATTGGCTGTATTTGGTAAGGCACTGTATTGCATCTTTTTTCCTGTGAGGCAGTCAAAAATGCTTTGTATGGTTATTTGTTGCAGTTCATCGGCAACTTCCCATTCGTCGGGAAAGCTATTACACATTTTCGAATGAATGCTGGCCATAGCTACATGTTGCTGTAAGTGACAATGTAATACGGTGATATCGCTAAAGCCAATGATCCATTTGGGTTGTTTTTTAAGTGCTTTAAAATTGATTTGATCTACAATACGAACGGCACCATAACCTCCTCGGGCACAGAGGATCGCTTTGATGCTAGGATCGTTGATCATTGCCTGCAGGTCTGCACCACGCAGTTCATCTGTACCCCCAAAAGTAAAATCTTTTTTACCGATAGTACTTCCAACGATCACTTTAAATCCCCAAGCTTGTAATCTTAGCACTGCTGGTTGTATAGCTTCAAGGCTCATATAGCCTGCTGGGCTGCTAATGCCAATGGTATCACCCGGTTTGAGATAAGCAGGGGTTTGTATTTTTTTAGCTTCGTCCTCTGTATGGCCATTTCCCATTGCAATGGATTGCAGGGCGGCAGCTGTTGTAAACACCGAAGTAAGAAATGTTTTTCTTTTCATTTTATAATCAAAACAATATGTTTAAATAAAAATACAAGGTTTATCTCAACCTTAAATAAAAACTATACTATATAGGGATGTTAAATTAAGTTGATACGTCAAACATTATATCTACAAAGCAAGCTATCAGATCATATAAAATCAATTTTTGGAATCATTATTCCAAACCCTCATAAACAGCTTCTCAAAATTTAAAAAAGAGTAGCAGCAGCCTTTTTTGATTGTTGCCAAGGATTGCGGTAATTTTACGCCACAATGGTTTGTAGTACAAGTGGGTTACACAACGAAGTTGCCCAAAGTTACTACCAACAGTTAAGCAATATTATGATACAAAATCCAAAAAGATATTTAGTAACAGCAGCCCTGCCTTATGCCAATGGCCCTGTTCACATTGGTCATCTAGCTGGTTGTTATTTACCAGCAGATATTTATGTGCGGTACCTCCGTGCACAAAAAAGAGATGTAAAGTTTATTGGAGGTAGTGATGAGCACGGTGTTCCTATTACTATTAGAGCTATGAAAGAGGGGATTGCTCCACAGCAAATAGTAGATCGTTATCACGCCATCATCAAAGAGAGCATGCAGCAAATGGGCATATCTTTTGATATTTATTCTCGCACTTCTAACCCTGTTCATCACAAAACGGCAGCTGATTTTTTTAAAAAATTATACGACGACGGTTTGTTTGAAGAGAAAGAGAGTGAACAGTATTTTGACGAAAAAACCAATACGTTTTTGGCAGATCGTTATATCATTGGAACCTGCCCAGTTTGTAATAATCCAAATGCTTACGGCGACCAATGTGAGAAATGCGGCAGTGCTTTATCGCCCGATCAATTAATAAATCCGAGGAGTGCATTGAGTGATGCCATCCCAACGAAGAAGAAAACAACCCATTGGTACTTTCCTTTACAAAACTACGAAGCATGGCTAAAAACCTGGATCCTAGAAGGGCATACTGAATGGAAAAACAATGTATATGGTCAATGCAAAAGCTGGCTCGACGCTGGTTTGCAAAGTAGGGCCATGACTCGCGATAGCAACTGGGGTATTAAAGTACCCTTGCCAAATGCCGAAGGAAAAGTGTTGTATGTGTGGTTTGATGCACCTATCGGATACATCAGCGCTACCAAAGAATTAACCGACCAGTGGGCAGATTATTGGTGCCAAGAAGATACCAAACTGGTTCATTTTATTGGGAAAGATAATATTGTTTTTCATTGTATTATTTTTCCGGCCATGTTGAAAGCGCATGGGGGATTTGTAATGCCAGACAATGTACCAGCCAATGAATTTTTAAACATTGAAGGAGAAAAAGTAAGTACTAGCAGAAACTGGGCGGTGTGGGTAAATGAATACATCAAAGATTTTGAGGGCTGTGAAGATGTGCTGCGTTATGTGCTTTGTTCAAACGCACCCGAAAATAAAGACAATGACTTTACCTGGAAAGATTTTCAGGAAAGAAACAACAGCGAACTGGTGAGTATTTTTGGCAATTTCGTGAATCGTAGTTGGGTACTGATGCACAAACTTTGTGGTGGAAAAGTACCAAGATTACACGAAGCAAGGTTACACGACACCGATAAAACATTGATGCTGGATATTGCTGCTGCAGCTAAAAAAGTAGCATCACTAATAGAAGAATTTAAATTTAGAGATGCCCTGTTTGAAGTAATAGACCTGAGCCGAAAAGGAAATAAATATATGCAGCAAAAAGAGCCATGGATAGTGGTGCGCCAATTAGATACGGATCCATCTGCACAGGAATTAATAGACAATTGTATTCATTTGTGTTTGCAACTCACCGCCAATTTGGCCATTTTAATAAATCCATTTTTACCTACCACCGCTAAAAAAATGTTGGCGATGATGAAAGTGGTAGATAAAATGTTGGATTGGGAAAATGCAGGCTCTCTCAAATTGTTGAGTGTTGGGTATAGTTTGCGTGAACCACAATTGTTATTCAGAAAGATAGAAGATGCTGAAATTGCTTCGCAGATAGCAAAATTACAAGCCGGATTAGTAAAACCTGCCGTAGCAGAGGCGGCCAATAAAGAGGAAGTTGTGTTTGCCGAAGTGAAACCAGAAATTCAATTTGATGATTTTACAAAAATAGACTTGAGGGTGGGTACAATTGTAGCCGCCGAAAAAGTAGAGAAAGCTGATAAATTATTGAAGCTACAGGTAGACCTTGGTTTTGAAATAAGGACTATTGTTAGTGGTATTGCGATGCATTTTGACCCGGCAGCTATTGTGGGAAAACAAGTAACAGTAGTTACCAATTTGGCTCCTCGAAAAATGCGTGGTATCGAAAGTAACGGTATGATTTTAATGGCGGAAAACGCAATAGGGAAACTCAATTTTATACATCCTGATGAAGCGGTGGATAATGGAAGTATAGTGAGTTAAGGGGTTATTGTATTGGGCAGAGAAATAAATTTTTCTTTTTATTATAGTCGGTATTCGCCGTAAACTCTCTATTACGGCTTTGCCTTTTGCCTATAATGCGCTGTAGCTGTTTGTAAAAATGCTTTCATTTTTTGAAGCATCATTTTGTTTTTGGGAAGAATGGTATCCGATAAAATATTTTGCTGCTTCCTAGGATCTGAAATATAGTTATAGAGGTACAAAGCTTTCCCCTCTGCTGCATTAAAACCTAATACATGGTCTTTATCGATGGCTTGGTAAACGCTGCCGTTTAGTTTAGCAAAAACTACTCTATTGCTATCTGGCTTCTCTATATTTTTTCCATAACTAATAAACGATTTTGAATAGCCACCATAATAAAGTATGGTATTGAGTATATCGAGCTGACTAACGGGTGTGTGTATGATTTCTGGTATTGCTAATAAAGGTTCGTATATAAAAATTGGTATTCGGAGTGCATCTACTTTATCAATATTAATTACTTTTTCGTGCGGTTGTGCCCAGTGGTCGGAGCAAAAAATAAATACTGAATTTTTAAACCAAGGTTGTTGTGAAGCATTCTCGAAAAAAGTTTTCAAACAAGCGTCATAATATTGCATGCTCAGCATAGGTGGAGTGATGTTGGAAGCCATATTATTTTTCTTGAAATGTGCAGGTATATCATTGGGGTAATGGGTAGAAATATTATACTGTACTGCCAAAAATGGTTCTGGCAAAGTGGTTAATTTTTGTTGCATAAAATTTAACACGTACTCATCGTGTAAGCCCATGGTATGTTGCTCTAAACTCTTATAATTGGGAATATCTTCCATTGAATAATATTTTCCAAAACCCATCCAACGGGCACATTTAGCGAATCCAAAATCGTCGTAATTGTCGCCAATAAAAAATGCACTGCTATAATTGTTTTGTGCTAAAGCCAAGCCAGGCGCTGTTTTCGAAATGCTTGTAAATCCTGAATGATAAAGCGGCAAATCGGTGAGGGTAGGTATGCCACCTAAAATAGCGGTAATACCTTTGTTGGAGCTGTAAGAATAACTAAATGCGTTGTTGAAGAACCTACTTTTCTTTATAAGGCTATCTAAAAAGGGCAATCTGGGTTTGTATGCACTGCTATCTGAGAAGAATTCTAAGGGAACACTTTCCATAATAAACAATACTATGTTTTTGGGTGAAGAGGTACGATCGTTTTTTTGCCGAATCGAAAAGGTATTGGCAAGTGTTTGCTCATCCATGTAATAAATCGTTGGAATAGATGTTTCATTGATTCGATAAGTTGAATACACGAAATTGAGTAATGAATTTTGTGTCAATGGTAATTGAATAGCTGGCAGTTTGCTGAGCGGATAATTTGGTAAAAGTTTTTTAGTGCCGGTAGTTACTGTTGTTATAAGAAATAATAAAAGAATAAAAACAGTCCCTAAAATTGTTGTTTTTTTTTCGGCTGCTTGCATCTGAACCAAAGTTCTCATCCTCTTAAAAATCCATGTTAAACAAATTATTATAAGGATGAAACCACCCAATGCCGCCCACCAAGTATTTGGATTTCCATATTGTAGCGGCTGTCTAAAAACATACAATAAGTCTGTGCTGCTTCGTTGTAGTTGAAATCGAAAATAAAAGATATCAATACAATTCAATACCAGCATCAATGTATTTAATATTGCAAAAGGAAGAGGGAGTATGTTTTGAAAATATTTTTTTTCTGAAAGTCTACTAGCGATTATCAATATTAGAAAGAATAAAATATTGATTGTGCAAATACAGAGGATATCGTAGAACAAACCCCATTCAATAATTTGGGCCATATTGCTGATACCTTCTAATTCCCAACCATTGCTAATTTTCTTGTTATAAAAAAAGAAAATCAATTTTAGGAAGCCCAATAAAATAAGTAGCTTTAATAAAAATAAGAGCGAACTTTTATTTTTATGCCAGCTATTTTTAAGCTGAAACAAAATGCCTTTTTTTTTAATGAAGAAATTTCTTTTCAACAAATATACAATCTCCTGCTTCATTGTGTTAATAGTAGTAGGAGTAGATATTGTACTTCACAAGGGAATGAGCCGGGTGATGCTTCCAGCATCTTTTACAAAACAACGATCAGCTAGCACTTTTGAAACCTGTAAGCAGTCTCTGATCAGTAAACATAAAAAATGGATAAAGGGTGTTAATACTGTGGCCCAGTTACAACAACTAGATAGTAACACTGCAGGGGTTGAAATGGACGTATACTTTGATACTCTCTTTAATACTTTGTTTGTGTACCATGATTCTTCAAATATCTCCACTCTTAAAATTGAATCTCTTTTAGACCTGTGGACTTCAAAAAAAATGAAGGGTTCTATTTGGCTCGATTTTAAAAATCTATCAGCTTTCAATAAAAGTTCATCTCTTCTTTATTTGTCAAAGATTCGAGATAAATATCAATTGGCCAATAAAATAATCATTGAAGCTTCCAATCCTGCTACCCTCGATATATTTTGTTTAAAAGGTTTCTTTACTAGCTATTATGTACCATACTTTAATCCCTATAATCTAACGGAGAGTGAGTTGTTAGGTATGGTTGACGAAATAAGCGCGCTGTTGGCAGTAAATAAAGTATCGGCACTCTCTGGTTATTATTTTCAATATCCTTTTTTGAAGAAATATTTTCCCGAATATTCCTTTCTCACCTGGACGGATAAAAGTGCCATTAGTTTAGTTGCAAATATTTTTAACAATGGTCTTTTGAGCGATCCCAAGGTTAGCATAGTTTTATTTCCTCAATAGTTTTAAAAATATTTTTCCGGCCTATATTATATTAGATAAAATGGGCGCACCAGTGTTATGCTTCCACAACTACTTTTGAATGTGCAATTCATTGCTTTCATTTTACAGCATATCTAATTTTTAGGCTTTTAACTTCATTTTATTCCGCTCTATATATTGATAGGTTTAATATTTTGTCTGTAAAATTAAAATACTAACTTCGAACTATCAAAATAGTTGTTTAACTAACTAATTTTAATCTATGGAAAAAAGAACGATAAAAAAAGTAGCAGTATTAGGTAGTGGTGTGATGGGGAGTAGGATCGCTTGTCATTTTGCAGGAATCGGATTGCCAGTGCTATTGTTAGATATAGTACCCAAAGATTTGTCTTCAGATGCTAAGCCTGCTGAGCGCAACAAAATTGTAAACGATGCCTTGGCAGCGGCTATTAAATCTAATCCTTCGCCGGTTTATCACAAAGACGTAGTGAAGAAAATTTCGACGGGGAACTTTACAGATAACATGAAAGATATTGCTACTGCCGATTGGATTATTGAGGTGGTGGTTGAGCGTTTAGATATTAAACAATCTATTTTTACTGAAGTAGAAAAATACCGTAAGCCAGGCACGTTGATTACTTCTAATACATCTGGTATTCCTATTCACATGATGGCGGAAGGCCGCAGTGAGGACTTTAAAAAACATTTCTGTGGAACACATTTCTTCAATCCACCTAGGTATTTACGATTGCTTGAAATTATTCCTACTCCATATACGGATACAGCCGTGGTAGATTTTTTGATGGAATATGGTGACCTTTTTCTAGGTAAAACAACTGTTTTGGCAAAAGACACCCCTGCATTTATTGCCAATAGGATTGGAGTGTTTAGTATGATGGCCATCATGAAAATAATGGGTGACTTAGAGTTAAGTATAGACGAAATTGATGCACTTACTGGTCCAGTGATTGGAAGGCCCAAATCAGCTACATTTCGAACTGCCGATGTAGTAGGATTAGATACATTGATTAAAGTGGCCAAAGGTGTAGCTGAAAATTGTAAACACGATGAGGCATTGGCATACTTTACAATTCAAGGCTGGCTGGCTACTATGGAAGAAAAAAAATGGCTAGGAGATAAAACAGGGCAGGGTTTTTTCAAAAAAGTTAAAACCCCAGAAGGGAAGTCAGATATACAAGTATTGAACCTTAAAACGCTGGAATATGAGCCACGCAAAAAACCAAAATTTGCCACCCTCGAAGCGGCCAAACCGATCGAAGATTTGGCACAACGCATCAAAGTTTTAAGTGCAGGTACCGATAAAGCCGGCGAATTTTATAAGCAGTTTCATTATGCATTGTTCTCTTATATTTCTCATCGAATACCAGAAATTAGCGATGAATTATACCGTGTTGATGATGCCATGATGGCTGGCTTTGGGTGGGAAATCGGCGCTTTCGAAAGTTGGGATATTTTGGGTGTGGTAAAAACCACTGAGGCCATTAAAGCAGCGGGATATGCCATTGCTCCATGGGTAGATGATATGATTGCTTCGGGCGCAACATCCTTTTACAAAATAGAAAATGGCAAACGATTATATTATGATGTAACTAGCCAATCGTACAAAACGATGCCTGGTGGCGAAGCTTTTATTGTGATGAAAAACTTTGTCAATCAAACTGTTTGGAAAAACAGTGTTTGTCGCACTTATCATTTAGGCGAAGATGTATTAGGTTTAGAATGGTACACCAAAATGGGTAGCATTGGAGGTGAAGTGTTAGATGGAATACAAAAATCTATTGCACTGGCAGAAGCTAAATACAAAGGATTGGTGATAGCCAATGAAGGCAGTAATTTTAGTGCGGGTGCTAATGTAGGCATGATTTTTATGTTGGCCATTGAGCAGGATTATGATGAAATAGACATGGCCATTCGGATGTTTCAGCAAACCATGATGAGGGTACGATATTCCTCTATCCCCGTGGTGCTGGCTCCTCACGGGTTAGCATTGGGTGGAGGTTGTGAAATTTGTTTACATGCCGATAAAGTAATTGCAGCGGCAGAAACCTATACTGGTTTGGTAGAAGTTGGTATAGGCGTAATACCTGGTGGTGGTGGTACCAAAGAGTTTGTATTGCGGGCTGCAGATGAAATGCATTCAGGAGAACCTGAAACCATTACCCTTAACAACAGATTCTTAAATATTGCTACAGCTAAAGTAGCTACATCAGGCTATGAAGCTTTTGATATGGGTATCTATCGTAAAGGCATAGACGCAGTAAGCATCAATGGTTTACGCAGAATTGCAGAAGCTAAACAAGCTGTAATTACTTTGTACGAAGATGGATACGTAATGCCTTTACAAAGAAATGACATCAAAGTGCTAGGTAGATCTGCATTGGGTGCCATGCTTGCAGGCATTAATGGCATGTGGCGCGGCCATTATGCAACAGACCACGATGTAACCGTTGCAAAAAAATTAGCCTACGTGATGTGTGGAGGCGATTTGAGTGAACAAACCTTGGTAAGCGAACAATACCTGCTAGATCTGGAAAGGGAAGCCTTTTTAAGTTTAACGGGAGAAAAGAAAACTTTAGAGAGAATTCAGTCGGTTTTAAAAACTGGCAAACCTCTTCGCAATTAATACGATAAAATAAAAAATCTGCAATTTTGATGGCCGGAGTTTTATCGCCTGATAATGGTTGTATTTTTTATGCTCTTCTTCTTTTGAGCAAAGCTATCAACAAAAGTCACAGATGAATGTGTTGTTCTTTACCTGGTTCAAAAGTTGCATCTTGTGTAAGCCTTTTAAAAAAAGTATCCTCTAATTTACTATAGAGCTGCATACTATATTGAAACGTATACTGATATTTTATTTTGTGGTGCATGCATTGCCAAATAATATTTATTCTGGTAGGTTATACTGCTTATTCACCTTTAATGCAAAATGTTTTTAGTATTCATAATTTAACAACTCATTAAATGCTGATTTTCTTATAACTTTCACCATTAATTTATTACTATGGCAATACTAAACGTAGATAATCTTACGAAAAACTATGGTCCCATCAAAGCCTTGAAGGGAATAAGTTTCGAAGTGCCTAAAGGTGCTGTTTTTGGAATACTAGGACCAAATGGAAGTGGTAAAACTACTTTGTTGGGTATCGTTATGAGTATTCTAAAGCCTTCTGATGGAAGTTTTCGTTTATTTGGCGAAACGCCTACCAATGCCCATCGCAAACAGATGGGAACTTTGTTGGAAACACCTAATTTTTATCATTACCTCAGTGCCGTACAAAATTTAAAAATTACGGCTGCTATTAAAGGCAGGGGAGAAGATGATATTGATAGAGTATTAGCATTAGTTAATCTTACACAACGAAAAAATTCACCTTTCAGCTCTTATTCGCTCGGCATGAAACAGCGTTTGGCCATTGGTGCTGCTTTGATGGGCAACCCCGATGTGTTGGTATTAGACGAGCCTACTAATGGATTAGATCCGGTAGGGATTGCTGAAATTCGTTCGCTTATAAAAAAACTATCTAAAGAAGGAATAACAATCATCATGGCCAGTCACCTGCTCGATGAAGTGGAGAAAGTTTGTACACATGTTGCAATTTTAAAGCAAGGAGCTCTTATGGTATCGGGTAATGTAGATGATATTTTTGTACATGAAGATATCGTAGAGTTGGGAGCTGCCAATCTCAACCAGCTTAATGAAGTGTTGACAAAAATTTCAGGTTATACCAAAAAAATAGAGGTAGATGGAGCCATTCAACTCTATTTTCCTCAAGGCACAGCAAAGCTGGATGCTATTAATTCTTTTTGTTTCCACAATGGTGTTAGTCTCGAAATGCTTCACCTGAAAAAGGAAAGTTTGGAAACAAAATTCTTTGAACTGACTAATTAAACTTTATTCAAAAGATAAATTGATGATATGCAACAATTGCTTAAAACAGAATGGCTGAAAATAAAAAATTATACCGCCTTTAAAGTACTCAGTATCTTTTTTTTGGTAGGAGTTTTACTCACCAATTATATAGTGTACGTAATAAATAAAAATGTAATTGAAAATGTAAATGCAGTAGGTTTAATGGGAAGTTTTAACCCTTATAGTTTCGATAATACCTGGCAAACTACCAGCTATGCTACAGGCTTTTTGTTGATATTGCCCGCTTTGCTCATCATTATTTTAGTGACTAATGAATTTACATACCGTACTAGCAGACAAAACGTGATTGACGGATGGAGCCGACAGCAATTTATTGAAGTAAAAATTGCTATGGCAGTCATCACCTCTGTTTTAAGTACTTTGATGGTGATCATCACTGCACTAATGTTTGCCCTTTTTTCGAAAACTGATTTCTCTTTAAATGGTATTTCCCATGTTGGATTTTTCTTTTTAAAATCACTTTCTTACAACATGATTGCAATACTGGTAGCTGTATTAATCAGACGAACTGGGTTCGCCATTGGCTTGTTCTTTATTTATTTGGGTGCCGAAAATATTATATCTCAGCTGCTCGATCTTTGGGGCATGAAACTAAAGGCTCAAAATGGTATCGACTTGGGCAGTATGGGCGATTACCTTCCAATGAATGCATCGGATGGATTGCTTACTTTTCCTGAAAACAATTTTAAATCGCTCGCCAAAAATGTGCTGCCTACAGATTATACCTTGGTAGTGTTAGGTTTTGCCTTGGTATATCTTTTTTTATTTATTTATTTCAGTAGAAAAAGGTTCATCAAAACGGATTTGTAAATTATTTGCGTACCAATTCATTGATGGCCGCATCAATGGTTGGGTACAAAAATGTGAAGCCAGCTTCCTTAATTTTTTTGGCACTCACTGTAGTGCTTTTTAAAACCTCTATGCTGCTTTCTCCCAGCATTAGCTTTAATACAAACGATGGCACGTGCAACGGAATATAAAAGCTGCCTTTCATTGCTTTAGCAAGTTTAAGGGTTAAAGTTTTGTTTGAAACTGGAGTGGGTGCTGCAGCATTGTAGCTCCCTTTCATGCTTTGATTTTCTATGGCGAAAATAAACATACGACATAAATCGGCTACATGTATCCAGCTCACTATCTGTTGGCCGCTGCCTAAAATAGCCGCCACACCCAATCGTATGGGTTTTTTAAATTCGGCCAAAGCCCCGCCATCATTGCTCAATACAATACCAGTTCTTAGTTTACACAATCGGATGCCGAGAGAAGGGGGTGGTTCAATACTTTGTTCCCATAACTGACAGGTTACACCTAAAAACCCTGAATCAGCGGGGTCTTCCTCTGTAAAAGCAAATCCTTCCCGCTTGTCTGCTCCATACCAACCAATGGCGGAAGAACTCACGATAGTGTGAACCTTGTTGAAATTATTTTTTAATGTATCAATCAGCAGTTCACTACTCAAAGTTCTACTTTCTAAAATTTCTTTTTTGTAGGCTTCGGTCCAGCTTTTGTCTACCACACCTGCACCCGCTAAATGTATTATTACATGGGCCTTTTGAACCGCATTTATATCAATCGTTTGTTTTTTAACATCCCACACTGCATATTCAATTTTATCGATTGAAGGTTTTGTAGGTATGGTTCTTGTGAGAACAATTACTTGGTAACCCTTTGCTACTAGTTGCTTGCACAAGGTTTTGCCAACTAAACCGGTACCTCCGGTGATGAGTACTGTTTGCATACTGTTTTTTATGTAAAAACTTTCACTCGTTCATCTAGTTATTACTGTTTTATAAAACGGCTACTGGTAATTATACGTAATTTTATATAAATGTACAGAAGCATGAAACGAAATAAGATATTCATTTGTTCAATTATCTCCCTGGTTATATTCAGTAGTATTACTGCACAAAAAATTACTTATGGCGTTCGTCACAACGAAAGTGCCAGAGAAACGAATTTTGAAATACTTGGTAAGGTAGGTCCTAATTACATCGTATTCAAAAATATAGCTTGGCGAAATATTATCCAGGTATTCGACAAAAACATGGATGAGTTGAGTAATGAGCGTTTGAAATACATTCCTGAAAAAATTATTAACGTAGATTTTGTTACTTATGTAGATGATTTTCTGATGATATATCAGTATAAGGACAATGGCATTGTGTTTTGCGATGCCGTGAAACTAAACGCCAAGGGCGAAAAAATTTCTGAGATCGTTAGAATAGACACTACCAGAGTTGGAACTCGAATTGGAAGCGGTATTTACAATACTACTTTTAGTGAAGACAAACAGCGAATACTGATTTATAAAATCCAGAGCAAAGAGAAGGAACTAACATTGGTTACTAAACAATACAACCCATCTCTACAAATGCAGGATAGCACGAGGTCTTTGATTGAATTTGACAACAGACGGGAAGCATTTAGTCCAATACAAATTGCTAATGACGGTTCCATTTTTTTAACTAGGGAAATCAAAAAGAATAACAGAGAAAATGTTAGTCAACTCGAAATTGTAACCAATGTTTTTAAGTCTAATACTTTTAAAGCTACACCCATCGATCTGCAAAACAAGTTTATTGATGATATTCAAATTAAAGTAGATAACCGTAATAACAGTTATATACTCAACGCTTTTTATTTCGAAGATAAAAGAGCAGGCAGTATCGAAGGATTATATTCTGTACTTGTAGATAAAATAACAGAACGCATTCGTTTTAAGTTCAATAGGTTTGATGATACACTTCGAACAAAAATGAATCCCTCCCAGTTTAGAACGGCATTTGACAATCTTTTTCTTAAAAATACTTTTGTAAGAAGAGATGGTGGATTTGTGTTGATTGCAGAGGACTTCGCTTCCCAATCTATTGGTAATTACAATAACTGGAATCGATGGGATTATTTATATGGTTCACCTTACGGTTTCAACGATAATTTTTATAATTGGAATAGCCCATATAACCGATATAACCGTTTTAATTCGTTCAACAATTCAAATAGTACCCGCTATTATTACGACAATATTCTTGTGGTGAGTTTTGATAGCACCTTAAACCTCAACTGGAGTAATGTTATATTAAAAAAGCAATCTGACGACGACAACGACAGTTATTTATCTTATGGAACCATGAATGTAGGTGCCGAGGTAAATTTTCTATATATAGAAAAAGAAAAAAATGCTCAGATCATCAGTAACCAAAGCATTTCAACATATGGTAAACTTTACCGTTATCCTACACTCAAAAGTAGGGAGGCAGGCTATATGTTTATGCCAAGGCTTAGCAAACAGGTAGGATTAAAAGAAATCATTATGCCTTCGGTATACAGGGGAAATATTTCTTTTGCCAAAATCGAATTCTAAAAAACAACAGTTTTATATTTTTTACCTTCTGTTTAATTGTTCATTTTTGCAGGGTAAAAAATTTTAACTCATCAATCGTAGCATGAAGTGACAGGAATATTCAAAGCAAATAATCCTACAAATAATTTAGGGCTTTTGTTGTATGCCTTCTTGCTGAAGTTACCACTTTTTTTATACCCTGTTGTACCTCCAGTTCACAGTTCCGATGCTTTTATTTACAGATCCTTTATAGCATGGAGTAAAACCGTGCTCGTTGGCGCTCCTATCGTTTACAGTATCATTGCATTTGTTCTTTTATACCTGCAGGCAGTTAGTTTTAATACCATCGTTAACAAACAGCGAATGCTGCAAAGGTCAAACTACCTCACTGGTATGTGTTACCTTCTTATTACCTCGCTGTTTGCCGAATGGTTCGCCCTCTCTGCGGCTTTGATGATAAACACTGCACTGTTATGGGTTTGGAGTAAACTTTGTTCGCTTCATAACAATACCTCTGCAAAAAGTACCCTATACAATATTGGTTTGGTGATTGGATTGGCTACCTTTTTTTACTACCCTGCTATCACATTTTCTTTTTTGTTTATGGTAGGGTTGGCCATTACACGACCCTTTAGATTAAATGAATGGCTAATTGGTTTGGTGGGTTTGGCTACTGCTTTTTATTTTTTTGGCGCATGGCTATTTTTAACTGGCCAATGGAATACTTTTATAAAACCATACGTGTTGTTGTCTGTACCAAAATTTTTTGAAACCAAATGGGCATTAGCTGCACTTATATTCATATTAATCACCATGTTAGTGGGTATATTTTTTATACAAAGCAATCTGCGTCGGCAAATTGTTCAGGTTCGCAAAAGCTGGCAGTTGGTTTACCTATATCTAGTAGTAGCAGCATTGGCTCCCTTTTTGAACGGTACCAACAGTTTTAGCAGTTGGATATTGGCCGCAGTTCCCGCTTCTTTGATTGCTTCCAGTGCTTTTTTTTACCCTGATAAAAAGTGGTTTCCGCTTATGATTCATTGGGGA
This sequence comes from Ferruginibacter sp., assembly GCA_040882445.1. Classification (GTDB taxonomy): domain Bacteria; phylum Bacteroidota; class Bacteroidia; order Chitinophagales; family Chitinophagaceae; genus Ferruginibacter. The sequence goes on from JBBEBH010000067.1 coordinate 45,032, forward strand.
ATGGTGGCCATTAGTGTGGCGATTGCTTATTTTGTAAGGTAAAATGCTGCCTTGGTTGTACTTTTGCAGCGCTTAAATTAATAAATCAATTTATAATGAAATTTGGTGTAGTAGTTTTTCCTGGTTCTAATTGTGATAGAGACATGATGGAAGCACTTCAAAATGATTTGAAGCAGGAAGTGATTCCGCTTTGGCATAAAGATAAAGACATTAGTAAGTTCACCACCAATGATTGCATCGTTTTACCCGGAGGATTCAGCTACGGAGATTACTTGCGCTGTGGCGCTATCGCCCGCTTTAGCCCCATGATGCAAAGCGTGGTTTCATTTGCCAACGAAGGCGGAAAAGTATTGGGTGTATGCAATGGGTTTCAAATACTTTGCGAAAGTGGTTTGTTGCCAGGCGTTTTACTACGTAACGCCAACCAAAAATTTATCTGTAAAAATGTGTTCATTAAAAACAATAGTGGACCCGCTCTTAAAATTCCGATTGCTCACGGCGAGGGACGGTTTTATGCTTCTGAAGATGTGATGCAGCAACTGGTTGCCAACAATCAAATTGTATATACATATTGTACCGAAAAAGGAGATACAGATGCATATAGTAACCCTAATGGCGCAGGCCTAAACATTGCAGGAATTTGTAATGAAAGTAGAAACGTATTTGGCATGATGCCACATCCGGAAAGGGCTTGCAGTAATCAACTGCACAATACCGACGGCAAACAAGTATTTCAACACTTGTTTGGCATATCTTAAGTATTTTATTAACAATCTTTAACAGCATGGAACTCGTTTGTTGTATAGCTTTGTAAGATAAATTTGAAACAACAAATGATGAAAAAATTATACACAGTCATCACAGCATTCTTTTTGGTGGCTTCAGCCTCCGCTCAGATTGAAAATCCGGTAACCTGGACTTATACCGCTAAAAAAGTATCAGATAAAGTATATGATGTATTGGTAACAGCCACCATTGCTCCTAAATGGCATGTATATGCACAGGATGCAGGCGAAGGCCCAGAACCTACCACGTTTTCATTTGCAAAAAATCCATTGCTAACTTTAGATGGCAAGGTTAAAGAGATAGGTACTTTAGAAAAGGAGTATGACAAAAACTTCAACTCAGTTTTAAAATTTTATAGTACCAAAGTAAATTTCGTACAAAGAGTAAAACTAAAATCAAATGCCACCACTGTGGTAAAAGGAACCGTAACTTTTATGGTCTGTAACGATCAAAAGTGTCTTCCTCCAAAAGAAATTCCTTTTTCTGTAATGGTTAATGAAAAATAATTTTGTAGGTTTATTATATTATCCTGATTAAATCGGGTTTTTTATAAATCAATCTAACATGCCCTCAATTTTTACTGTTATTACAGGTGTTTGCTTCTTTCTTCTTTCCTTAAACGGATTTGCTCAGGATAGCAGCAATGTGATGTGGGCAACCACTTCGGTTGAAACTGTTCCTGGTTCTTTTCAAATTACACTAAAGGCCACCATTAAAAAAGGCTGGCATGTATACGCCAAAGCTGATGAGGTGGAAGGTTTGGCAGGTATTCAAATACAATCGCTGGATAGCAATGTAAAAATTGGCAACACCTCCGTTAATGCCCAGTACCAGGATATTAAAGACGTAGTGTTTGATGGTAAAATAAAAAATGTAGCAATTGCTGATTTGGTGGTACAAGTACCTATCACCATATTAGGTAAAATTCCACCATTGTTTAAGCTTAGTATCGGCTATGAAACTGGCTTAGCAGATAATTTTATTCCTGAATTGCAGGAACTACGTATTGCTTTGGATGAATCGCCTATACCGGCGAACGCCAACAGAATATTGATTCCTTCCATCAACGTAGACAAGCCGGTAACTAGCTATAAAGCAAATGACCCCTCTACGGATATCAATACCAAATCGAAGGGGCTTGGTACTATTTTTTTTCTTGGCTTTCTGGGCGGATTGGTGGCATTGCTCACCCCTTGTGTTTTTCCCATGATTCCTTTGACGGTTTCCTTTTTTACCAAACAATCACAAAGTAGAAAATTAGGTATTAAAAATGCCTTTACTTACGGTTTCTTTATATTTTTTATCTATGTACTATTAAGTGCTCCCTTTCATTTTATTCAGAGTCTCGATCCTGAAATTCTGAATAATATTTCAACCAACCCATATCTAAATGTGTTGTTTTTTATAATCTTTATTGTCTTCGCATTGTCTTTTTTCGGACTTTACGAAATCACACTTCCTGGAAGTTTAAGCAGTGGTGTAGATAGCAAAGCAGGGGTTGGAAACTTAGCGGGTATATTTTTTATGGCCCTTACATTGGCATTGGTTTCTTTTTCTTGCACAGGTCCTATATTGGGTTCTCTGTTAGCAGGATCTTTAACAGCTGATGGAGGTGCTTGGCAGTTAACCGCAGGTATGGGCGGTTTTGGATTGGCATTGGCGCTCCCGTTTGCACTTTTCGCATTGTTTCCACATTGGATGAACTCACTGCCAAAGTCGGGTGGCTGGCTCAACACCGTGAAAGTAGTGCTAGGATTTTTAGAATTAGCTTTGGCATTAAAGTTTTTATCCAACGCCGATTTAGTGATGCACTGGGGTATTTTAAAAAGAGAAGTATTTATCGGTATCTGGATCGTAGTTTTTGCAGGGCTTACCTTGTATTTGTTTGGGCTTATAAAATTCAGTCACGACTCACCCATCAAAAAACTCCACCCCTTTAGAAAGTTTCTGGCCTTAGTTATAGGCGCTTTTACTTTATATCTACTGCCCGGCGTTACCAATACCAAATACGCCAATCTATCGCTCATCAGTGGTTTTCCTCCCCCTTTATATTACAGTATTTATAAAAAAGCCTCTGATTGCGTTTTAGATCTCAACTGCACCCGCGATTATGAAGAAGGGCTAAAAATGGCAAGGGCACAAAACAAACCTATGTTGATCGACTTTACTGGTTTTGCTTGTGTGAATTGCAGAAGGATGGAAGAAAATATTTGGACGAAACCAGCGGTTTACAACTTGCTGAAAGAAAAATTCATCATTGTTTCCTTATATGTAGATGATAAAAAAGAATTACCCATTGAAAAACAATTTACTTACACCAATAAAGATGGGGTAAAAAAAGAGATTGTTACTGTGGGGGATAAGTGGGCTACTTTTGAAACAGAGAATTTTAGAAACAACGCTCAGCCTTGGTACGCGATAGTAAACATAGCAGAAAAATTAATGCACTATCCAGTAGGGTATGTAAACGATGAAAGTGAATATTTAAAATGGTTACAAGCGGGGTTAAAAGCCTTTGAAGAGAATCAATAAAGAGTTATCAAACATTTAAAAGCCTCATCCGTTAAGGATGAGGCTTTTAATTTGGGGGTTAAAGAACCATACAAAAATTATAGTGCGATTTGTTTTTCGGTCATCATTTTGCGTAAATTGATCAAGCCATAACGCATTCTACCTAGTGCAGTGTTGATGCTACATTTGGTTAAATCAGATATTTCTTTGAAACTTAAATCAGCATAATGTCGCATAATAATTACTTCGCGTTGGTCTTCTGGCAATAGATCAATCATTTTTCTGATTTTTTCGTGGCTCTGCTCAGCCATCATCCGTTGATCTACTCCAGCTTCTGAAAAATTTAATACTTCAAAAATATCACGATCATCGCTTGTTTTGATAGAAGGACTGCGTTTTACTTTTCTAAAATGGTCTACACAAAGATTGTGTGCAATGCGCATCGCCCATGGAAGAAATTTTCCTTCATCGGTATAGCGACCAGATCTAAGCGTATCTATGATACGGATAAATACATCCTGGAAAATATCTTCTGAAAGATATTTATCTTTTACAAGTAAATAAATAGAGGTGTAGATCTTGTCTTTGTAACGAACTACTAGGGTTGCAAGGGCATCAGAGTCGCCGTTCATGTAAAGGTGAACAAGCTGTTGATCAGTTAAATTGTTAAGGCATTTCATAACTTCTACAGTTTAGATGGTTTAGAACTTAAAGTTGTTGAGTAACCAATAAGTTGAACCGCGTAGAAGTCTAATAGATAGGCTTTGTTGGCTTTTCGTTTATTGGATATTGGACTGTGAAAGTATAGATAAAATTTATACCACCAAACAATTTTACACAATATTTTTAAAATCGAGTAGTAGTACTAAAGTATCGTATTTGTACGATTCGTAAGATTACTATACCCTTTTTTAAGAAAACTTTCACAACAAAAACATAACTGGCTGTGTTAATGTAATTTTGTTGAAATGAATAAAACAATTGTTAAGAAGAAACAAATAGAAAAGTCAGGGGCTGGTGCTACAGATAATAATATCCACATAATAGGTGCTAGGGTTCACAATCTTAAGAACGTTAGTGTTACCATACCCAGAAATAAACTAATTGTTGTTACAGGTGTATCAGGTTCCGGAAAATCTTCCCTCACAATCGACACATTATTTGCAGAAGGACAAAGACGGTATGCAGAAAGCTTGAGTGCTTATGCTAGACAGTTTATGCAAAGAATGAATAAGCCTGATGTAGATTATATCAAAGGACTTTGCCCTGCTATTGCCATTGAACAAAAAGTAATTACCCGTACACCACGGAGTACGGTAGGCAGTATGACAGAAATGTATGATTATCTCCGCTTGATGTTTGCAAGAGCGGGAAAAACTATTTCGCCAATTAGTAGCAGAGAAGTAAAAAAAGATGATGTTCCTGATGTTGTTAAAGCTATTCAAGAAACCAAAGAAGGAGATAAAATTCTAATTCTTTCGGCATTTAAAAATCATGCCAACCGAAACGTTAAAGAAGAGCTTAATATTTTATTGCAAAAAGGGTTTAGCAGGTTGCTGGTTAATAAAGAAGTGTTGCGCATCGAAGATATTTTAGAAGAAGCAAAACCTACCAACACCAGCAATGCGCATATATTAATTGATAGGTTGGTAAAAAAAGATTTTGATGAAGATGATCTGCATCGAATAGCTGATTCAGTTAACACAGGATTTTATGAAGGAGAAGGATCTGTTTGCCTAGAAGTGAACGGTGGCAAAAAAATACATTTTAGCAACAAGTTTGAATTAGATGGAATGAGCTTTGAAGAGCCTGTTCCCAATTTATTTTCATTTAACAACCCCTTTGGTGCATGCCCCACTTGTGAAGGCTTTTCTCAGATTCTGGGATTGGACCCCGACCTAATCATACCCGACAAACGGTTAAGCTTATACGAAGGTGCCATTGCACCCTGGAAAGGCGAAAAGCTAGGAGAATGGAAAGAAGCATTTATTAGTGTTGCCAAAAAATTTGATTTCCCTGTGCACAAACCTATTATGGATCTTACTGAAAAACAACTGACCAATTTGTGGGAAGGTAATGAACATGTAAATGGCATCAACGACTTTTTTAAAGAAGTAGAACAAAATTTATACAAAGTACAATACCGTGTTTTATTAAGCAGATACAGAGGCAGAACAAAGTGTACCGACTGTAAAGGATATCGATTGAGAAAAGAAGCTTTGTATGTAAAAGTGGGAGGTAAACATATTGGTGAATTGTGTGAGTTGCCAATCAAAGATCTAAAAGTGTGGTTTGAGAACCTTAAGCTCAGTGTTTACGATGAACAAGTAGTTAAGCGGATCTTAATTGAAATTAATCACCGCATAAAAACATTGATCGACGTGGGACTTGGTTATCTTACTTTGAACCGTTTGGCCAATTCGCTCAGTGGCGGAGAAAGCCAGCGCATTCAACTTACCCGGAGTTTAGGTAGCAACCTTACCAACTCCTTGTATATTTTAGATGAGCCATCCATAGGACTACACAGTAGAGATACAGAGCGTTTAATTATTGTATTAAAAGAACTGAGAGATCTAGGCAATACCGTAGTGGTGGTGGAACACGACGAACTCATGATGCGCGAAGCAGATCATATTATTGATATGGGGCCTCTGGCCAGTTATTTAGGTGGAGAAGTAGTAGCTGAGGGCAACTATGATGATATTGTTGCCAATAAGGAAAGCTTGACTGGTAAATATTTATCCGGCCAACTAGCTATCGAAGTACCAAAAAACCAACGCAAATGGATTCGATCTATTACAGTAGAAGGTGCCAGACAAAATAATTTAAAAGACATTACAGTAGAATTTCCTCTCAATGTACTGTGTGCAGTAAGTGGAGTAAGTGGAAGTGGCAAAACAACCTTGGTTAAACAAATTTTATATCCTGCTCTGCAAAAATTAAAAGGGGAGGGTACCGAAAAGCCAGGAATGTTCAAGGCGTTGAAAGGTGATTTGGATTATATCAGCCAGATAGAGTTGATAGATCAACATCCAATTGGAAAAAGTAGCAGAAGTAATCCGGTTACTTACATCAAAGCTTATGACGAAATACGTGATTTGTTTTCTAAGCAACCACTAAGTAAGATTCGCGGTTTTATGCCTAAACACTTTTCTTTTAACGTAGATGGAGGAAGATGTGATGCGTGTAAAGGAGAAGGAGAACAATTGGTAGAAATGCAGTTTCTGGCCGACGTTCATTTGCTTTGTGATGTATGCAGTGGAAAAAGATTCAAAGAAGAGGTACTGGATGTTCAATACAGGGGTAAAAATATTTACGATGTGTTGGAGCTGGGAGTAGATGAAGCTATCGAATTTTTTAATTCGGATCAAACAGACAAGGATGGCGTGTCTGTAGCAAATAAAATACAACCATTGAGCAATGTTGGTTTAGGGTACGTAAAACTAGGCCAATCGTCTAATACCCTTAGTGGAGGGGAAGCGCAAAGGGTGAAATTGGCATCTTTTCTGGGTAAAGGCAAAGCACAAGGGCATATCCTTTTTATTTTTGACGAACCAACTACAGGTTTACACTTTCATGATATTAAAAAACTATTGGCTTCCTTTAATGCATTGGTTGAACAGGGCCATTCTATTTTAGTAATTGAACACAATACGGATGTGTTGAAGAGTGCCGACTGGATCATCGATCTTGGCCCGGAAGCTGGGGATGCAGGCGGCAATCTTGTATTTGCTGGGAAGCCACTAGAATTAAAAAAAATAAAGAGTAGTTACACTGGTACATTTTTATAAAATGTAAATACGATCTTATAAAAAAATGAATCTTTTCAAACAGCATTGAAATATGGATGAAAGGTACATTTCAAATAGTCTCAATTGTTATATAAAAAAATGCCGCTTTAAGTTAGCGGCATTTTTTATAGAAGTTAACATTTATCGGAGCCTGTCGCTTTCTTTAATGATCTTTTCATCGTGCCTGATACCCTTGGCAGCTAGTAAAAAAAAGAAGGGTACCAATGCTTGTATGATGGCCGTGAGAGAAAAAGTGCCTTTTATAAAACCGCTGGTTTCGTTGTAATACAAAAAAAGCACCAGGGCTTGTAAAGCAATACCTGCAATGCTCAACTTAAGTTGCAGCGGTCTGTTTTTATACAAAAAGAGAGTGATAAGGGCCAGCACTCCTACTGCAGTGGTTACAATGATTAATAGAATACTAGAAATGCCTGTAATATTTTTATAAGTTTCTGGGCTACCCGTTTCTGGAAAAGTACCACTGTAAAAACTAAATTTAAAACCCATAAAAGAAAATACGGCTGCCAGTAATAGCCAAATAGTTTGAATTCTTTGAAGCATGATATAATGGTTTAGTTTAATTCTGGATAAAGCGGAAATTGTTGCATGAATGTTTTTACATCTTCTTTTACTGAAGATACTATTTGTTGGTCATCAATGTTCATCAACACTTTATCTATCATATTTACAATGGTTTGCATGTCTACTTCTTTCATACCACGAGTGGTAACGGCTGCCACACCAATGCGGATACCGCTCGTAACAAACGGGCTTTTATCATCATAAGGAACCGCATTTTTATTCAAAGTAATATGTGCTTTATCCAAGGTTTCCTGGGCTTTTTTGCCAGTAATATTTTTGTTTCGTAGATCAATCAACATTAAATGATTATCGGTACCACCACTGATGATCTCGTACCCTTTTGCATTTAAAGCAGCGGCCATAGCCTGTGCATTGATTTGCACTTGTTTCATATACTGTTTAAATTCATCTGTTAATAATTCCCCAAAAGCAACAGCTTTTGCTGCGATGATGTGTTCTAACGGTCCGCCTTGAGTACCTGGGAAAACAGCCATATCGAGCAAGTTGCTCATCATTCTGGTATTGCCCTTCATATCTTTTAGTCCGAATGGATTTTCGAAATCTTTTTTCATGAGGATGATGCCACCCCGAGGCCCACGCAATGTTTTGTG
>JBBEBH010000068.1:0-52533 GCA_040882445.1 Ferruginibacter sp.
ATAGCCTTATGATGACTATGTAATTTTTGAATGATGTGAATACGCATCCATTTGGGTTGGTTCTATAAACGATGAATTAAATATTCAACGTGATTCCTTTGACCCCAGCGGGGTCACATATTTATAGAAGAAGAACGAAATGACGAACCCGACCCCAGAAGGGGTCGTACAAATCTATCTACAGAATTTTCTAGTATTTTAATAACATAGACAGAGCCATCTACCTCCCAAACATCTTATCCAATTCTTCTTTTTTAAAACTCATATAGGTAGGCTTGCCATTGGGCGTACTGTTGGGAACAGCGCAGGCAAATAAATCTTGCAATAGGTTGGTCATTTCTTTATTGGAAAGCGATGTGCCGGCTTTTACCGATTGTTGTAAAGCCATAGAGCGTAGCAATTTTTCTCTTTTGCTAAACTTCATATCGCTGCTGAAATGTTTGTATTGTTCCAACATTTTTTCTAACACTACTTTTTCATTGCCCTCTACTAAATCTGCAGGCGTACCTTGTATCACAAAAGTTTGGTTGCCAAAGGGTTCAAGTTGGTAGCCCAGTTGTTGCATATCGGGGATGAGCTCTGTAAGCATCACCGAATCGGCAGCAGACAATTCGATGGTAGTAGGAAATAAACTACGCTGGGTGGCAATGGCCTTACCCGTAATTGCGTTAGAAAAACGTTCAAATAATATTCGCTCATGAGCATTTTGCTGGTTGATCAGCAAGTATCCACTAGCATTTTGTAACACAATGTAAGATTGATGTATTTGAAGTAGTTCAAAATGTTCTGGTAAACTATGTTGAAGGCTACTTTGTGTAGGCGTGTTTGAATAAAAAGGTTGAACAGTATTCCTGGTAGAAATATCGATAGCATCTAACTGTTTTTCGGGAGCGTCTGAACTGGTATAAAAATCTTTCCAATGACCCAGATCTTTATTGGGCTGAATAAAATGTGCTTGATTTTTTTGGGTAAAACTTTGATACAATGCCGAGGAGGTCGTATTCGATTTTATTTGTTCTGTAAAAGGTTTATTCACCGCATCTAAATGTTGAATAGAGGCGTCCAGATCAAAATCGAGTGTAGGTGTAATGCTAAATTGTGCCAATGCATGTTTTACTGCGCTTTGCACAAAAGCATATACAATTTTTTCATCTTCAAATTTTATTTCTTGTTTGGTAGGATGCACATTGATGTCTAATTGCGCAGGATCGAGGTCGATAAAAAGCGCATACATCGGATAACTGTCTTTCGCAATCATTTCATCAAAAGCATTCATCACAGCATGATGGAGATAAGCACTTTTAATGAAACGGTTGTTTACAAAAAAGTACTGATCGCCTCTGGTTTTTTTGGCTGATTCTGGCTTGCCGACAAATCCAATGATATTCAAATAATCAGTTTGCTCCTGTACACTTACTAATTTGGCATTGTAGCTACTCCCCAATATTTGTACAATTCTTTGTTTGAGTGTCCCCTTTTCAAGGTGAAAAACTTGCTGACCATTGGAGCTAAGAGAAAAAAACAATTCAGGAAAAGCCATAGCCACTCTAATAAATTCATCGATGATATGTTTTAATTCAGAGGCATTACTTTTTAAAAAATTTCTGCGGGCAGGTACATTGAAGAAAAGGTTTTTCATGGCAATGCTGGTACCTTTTTCCATAGCAACAGGTTCTTGTCGCAAAGCCATGCTGTTTTCAATTTCCAGCAATATGCCAGCTTCGTCTTCTGCCCTTTTTGTTTTCAATTCAACCTGTGCTACTGCTGCAATACTTGCCAAAGCCTCCCCTCTAAAGCCCATGGTTTTAATTCTAAACAAATCATCTATATTCTTAATCTTAGAAGTGGCATGTCTTTCAAATGCCATCCTTGCATCTGTTTCGCTCATGCCCGCACCATTGTCGATCACTTGAATTAGTGCCTTACCAGCATCATTGATCAGTAGGCGTATGTCATTTGCACCCGCATCTACGGCATTTTCTAAGAGTTCCTTTACAGCACTAGCGGGCCTTTGAATCACTTCGCCGGCAGCAATCTGATTGGCAATGTTATCGGGTAGTAATTGAATAATATCGGGCAAAATCTTGTATTTTGTAGCGCAAAAATAATACATCCTCGTCACTATAAATTTTATTCATGCTAATTCGATTATTTGCATCCCTATTATTTGTGTTCGTTTGCTTACATAGTAATGGTCAGGATATCATAAAACCATCCAAAAAAGCTGCCCAACTCTGGACCGACAGTGTTTATAAAACCCTCAGCAACGATGAAAGAGTTGCCCAACTAATGGTAGTTCGGTTATCGACCATTGATGGCAAAACGAAAAAAGTTACTTTTTTTGAACAGGAGGTAAGCCAGCTCGTTAAGCAATATAATATTGGTGGCATTTGTTTATTTCAGGGTAGCCCTACCGAGCAGGCGTTGGCGATGAACAGATTGCAGGCTAAAGCTAAAACGCCCATTATGATGTGCATTGATGCGGAGTGGGGTGTGGGAATGCGCATGACCGACAGCGTTTTGCCGCTGCCCAAACAAATGATGTTGGGTGCAATGCAAGATCAAAACTTAGTATATGAGTATGGTAGATTGGTGGGAGAGCAATGTAAAAGAATTGGGATACATGTAAACTATGCCCCAGTGGTTGATGTAAACAACAATCCCATGAATCCGGTAATTAATGAAAGAAGTTTTGGGGAAGACAAATACAAAGTGGCCAATTATGGAATCGCTTACATGCGCGGTATGCAGGATGTTGGGGTGATGGCTTGTGCAAAACATTTTCCCGGGCATGGTGATGTTTCAGTTGATTCCCATTACGATTTGCCGGTGATTAATAAAAGTTTAGCAGAATTAGATTCGTTAGAACTATACCCGTTTCGTAGAATTTTTGAAGCGAATGTAGGCAGTGTAATGATTGCACACTTGTTTATTCCAGCTATCGATAATACCGCCAACAGGGCTACCTCATTATCGCCCCAAAATATCAAGGTACTGCTCAGAAAAACAATCGGTTACAACGGACTCACTTTCACAGATGCGTTGGAAATGCAAGGTGTAAGAAAATTTTTTCCTGAGGGAGAAGCCTCCGTACAATCTATTATTGCAGGAAATGATATGCTTTGTTTGCCAGGCGATGTACCATTGGCGATACGAAAAATAAAAGAAGCAATTGTAGCAGGTAGAATTAGCTGGGAAGAAATTGAAATGCATTGTAAAAAAGTTTTGATGGCCAAATACGAATATGGACTAGGTTTTTATTCCCCCATTAACGTAACAAATATTACAGCAGACCTGAATGCAGGCATTCCGGAAATGCGTAAAAAAATAGCCGAACATGCCATCACGCTTTTGAAAAAAAGCAGCGATCAATTTTTCCCTTTATCCCCCTTTAATAATAATAAAAAAGGAGATGTTGCTTTTGTGGCGGTAGGAATCAATCAACACAATGTACTCGCAAAAAGAATGATCAACGATTACCAAGCAGACGTATTTTTAGCAGACAGCCTTGTTAAAACAACTACAGACTTAACAGCCTTTATAAAAACCTTACAAGCAGGCTATAAAAACATTGTAGTTGGAGTTCATAATATGGGAAGGTCTTCTGCTACTAATTTTGGTGTTACTGATCTTGAAATTGCGCTGCTGAATCAGTTGCAAACGCAAACCAATAGTATCATTTTTCAATTTGGAAATGCTTACGCCGCTAAGAATTGGTGCAGTGTGCGCAACTTAGTAATTTGTTATGAAGATGATGCAATAGTACAAGGTGTAGCGGCAGATATGCTGCAGGGCAAAACTAATTACAATGGGGTATTACCAGTAACTGTATGTGAGCAAATGAAGTTTGGTATGGGTATAGCACATTCCTTTAAATCATACTCAAAGCAGCAGTGGAAAATGGATGTAGGCACTATCCTACAAATAGACTCTATCGCCAACGACGCTATTGTAAAAGAAGCCACTCCTGGCTGTGTTGTATTGGTTGTAAAAGACGGAGCCATTGCTTACCAGAAGGCTTATGGCAACTACACATACAGAAAAGAACAACCCATGCAAACAGGTTCTGTTTTTGATATGGCTTCGGTTACCAAAATATGTGCTACTACAATTGCAGTGATGAAAATGTATGACGAAGGAAAAGTAGATTTAAATAAAAAACTAAGCGACTATCTTCCATCTGTAATAGGTACTAACAAAGCTAATTTAGGAATAGATCAAATTTTATTACACCAGGCTGGAATGGTTCCCTATATTCCTTTCTACAAAGAAACCATCGACTCTGCTGGCAATGCTTTGCCGGGTATTTACAGCAACAAAGAAGATGAAAATTTTTCGGTAAAAGTGGCTGATACATTTTATATGCACAAAAGCTGGCTCGATAGCATAGAGCAAAAAATCATCAGGAGTGTCGTGGTTCCATCAGGTAAATATGTGTATAGCGACAATGACTTTATTTACCTGGGTAAAATTGTAGAAATATTGAGTGGAATGACACTTGATGAATATGTACACAAAATTTTTTACAGCCGTATGGGTTTGAATGCGGCAGGTTTTCTTCCGTTAGAAAAACATACTTTGCAAAAAATAGTACCTACAGAAGATGATCAACTTTTTCGCAAGCAGCTCTTACGAGGTTATGTTCACGACCAAGGTACTGCCATGATGGGTGGTGTAGCTGGACATGCCGGCTTGTTCAGCGATGCTTATGATATTGCAGCTATCATGCAAATGTTATTAAATGGAGGTGTTTACAACGGTCGTAGATACTTGAGCGAATCTACGGTAAACCTTTTTACAAAATACCAAAGTATTACCAGCAGAAGAGGTTATGGATTTGATAAGCCGGAGAAAGACAATGCTACAAGAAAAGAGCCGTATCCCACGCTTTCTGCATCACCAGCTACTTTTGGCCATACTGGCTTTACCGGTACTTGTACTTGGGCCGATCCAGCTCAAAACCTTATATATGTTTTTCTTAGCAACAGGGTATATCCTTCCGTTAGCAATACCTTGCTTAGAATGAATGTTCGTTCAAAAATTCACGAAAGCATTTATGAAGATTTGATAAAATGAGTTCGAAGTAAAAAATTACCCTGAAATAATATCCAGAATATCCTTCCAATTTAATAGCAATATCAGCAACCATCAGGCTGTTAGAAAACCCCCACTGCATTTTGCAATTTAGCACGGATGGAGAAATATTTAGATCGTAACTCCAGTAATTTCTGCATAGATTCGATGGTTTTATTTTCTCGTGTATTGATAAGGAATAAAGAACTTTCTCCGTTGGCAAATCTGGTTTCTTCAGCACGTTGCAAGCGCAGGTAATTGAGGTACATAGATTCCTGTAAAGCAATTTGGTTTTTAATATTGATTTGCTCGTTGAATACCTGTTTTACTTTATTCAGAATTTCCATACGGGCATAATCCTGTTGTATAGCTGTTTCTGTAATTTTTAATTTTGCTGTGCGGTAAGAAGCACGCCCTTCCGACAAGCGAAGTGGCATAGAAAAGCTAAGGCCATACTGGTAATTATTGTCGGATAAAAATGCGCCTGCTGTTTTTAACACACTATACCCTTTCCCTAATTGGTTGTACTTGAGTTGAACATATGGCAATAGTTCCTGAAATTTCAAGCGACGATCTACCTCTAGTGCGCTTAGCTTAAAATCGAAACTGGTAAGTTTAGGATGATTCAGAGAAGCGGTTCGTAAAAGATCAGTCAACACTGGTTCAAAATTTTCTTTAGCTGCTGCATCTAACAGATTCTTGGCCGGAATTACTGCTGTGCTAAGGTTGTATGGCACAGTATTTTGCTGCCACAGGTATAAACTCAATTCAATGCCAGCATTGGAAAACATAACGTTGGCTTCGTTTTGTAAAAACCTAAATTGCTGCAATTGGGCCAGTGCTTCTACGGTATCTATCACGGCTCGTTCTCCAATGTTAGTGGAGGTTCTAATGAATGACATTCTTTTTTCATTTACGAAAACTGCTTCTTTTACTACCTGTAATACTTCATAATCTCTCACCCAGTTCCAGTAAGCAGCGGCGGCTTCTAATAACAGATCATTTACAATCGTTCTTCTTTCTACTATGCTTAGATCTCTGTATATGGCCCCCGTTTTTAAGGCTGCCCTTCGTTTATCTATCAATAAATTTCTAGCCAACGGAATGGAAACGCCAGCAAAACTGCTTTCCCCAATAGTTTCTGTAGGGTCTACTTGCGATCCTGATAAATAGTTTGTACCTGCGTACAATTCAATACCATACCAAGTAGGAATGGTTAATTTCGGATCTACTATATTGTAGTAACGGACACCATCAAACGATTTTTGAGCTGTTTGTATTTCAAATACTGGATCAAACATTCCCCTTGCTGACAATAACGCAGCTTTTGCTTTTTCAATTTGAATATCGGCTTGGCGGGCAATTGGATGGAATTGCTGCACTATACTCATGTATTCTTCAAAAGATAGGCTTAAGCGTACACTATCCTGAGCCTTCAACCCCAAAAAAGAACAACTCAGCAATATGGTAATCAAAAATTTCATGTTGATTTATTTTTTCTTCGTTTCCAAAGGTTCTTTTAGATCATAATAATCAGGTGGGAAACCGTTTACATTTCGCCATAATTCGTACCAAATAGGTACATTTTTGAGCAATGCCATTCCCAACGCTCCCGTACCCATGCTTAGTTGCTTGGGCCATGGCTGATCTTTTGGATCTTCTACAACCAAAACCCTAAAATTTCCGTTAGGCGAAACTGAAGTTTCTACTGCCACTACAATTCCACCAAAAGTACCGAATGATCCTTCGGGCCAGCCGCTGAAAACGATGGCCGGAAATCCATCAAACATAAACCGCACTTTTTGTCCTTTTTTAATCAAAGGCAGATCTACCGGTCTAACAAATATTTCGATGGCATATTCTATTTTGTCAGGCACAATTTGCACCAACATTTCACCTTCTTTAACTATTTCTCCGATACCGGCTTTTTTAGCTTGGTTAATTTGTCCGCTCTGCGGTGCCGTGATCGTGTACAATCCATTTCGAATACTGTAATTGCTGAATTGATTTTGCAATTTAGCTACCTCGCCTGCACCTGTTGTAATTTCAGAAAGCGATTGAAATTGCTCACCTCTTGCTTTAGAAATTTTTTCTGCATATTCTTGTCGAAGTGCATTCATTTCAATTTTGGTATTGCTAATTTCCTGCTTGATATTCACTAAATTATTTTGTGCAGAGATTCTTTTCGCAGCCGAATTTTGATAAGTCAAATTGCGTTGCTCTAATTGAGGGAGGGCTACCAATCCGCTGTCAAACATTATTTTTTGCCGCTGGTATTGTTTATATGCAATTGTAAAATCGTTCTCCGCCGCTATCAAATCATTTTCTGCAGAATTGAAACGAAGACCCAATTGAACCAGTTGATTATCGAGCTGATTAATTTTTAAAACTAGCGCCTGCGCCATGGCGTCTATCTGAGTTCCGGTAGCATCTACTTTATTTTTGTAGTAATAGATCGTTTGTTCCTTTGCTGTTAATTGCTCCTGAGTTCTGGTGATCAATTGTGGATCTAGGTACTCATCTTTAATTTCAGATAATTGAAGAATAGTATCGCCTGTTTTCACAAAATCGCCTTCATTTACATACCATTTTACCACTTTACCGGGTATGATGGTATTGATTTCCTGCGGTCGTTGATCTTGACGAAGTGTAGTTACATTGCCTTTACTGCGAATATTTTGGGTCCACGGTAAAAATAAAAAGCCTATCAACAGCAGCATTAAAGCATAAAAATATTTACTTATCCTACTTTTTTTATCATGTCGATATATTGATGTCAATGATTTCCATTGATGGTTATCCTGAAATTGGGTATTCATACTTTTTCTTTTTGTCTTTTATACAATTTCAATTTGCTGATCACACTTGCTAGCAAACTCTTTATCATTACTCACCACTAGTACGGTAGCTTCTGGTAATTGATGGAGTAAATATTGCTGAATAGAAATTTTCTGTTGTTCATCTAGGCCTAACCATGGCTCTTCTAGTAATAACAGATGGGGATTGCCGGCTAATGCTCGTATCAATAAAATTTTGCGTAGTACTTTTTCAGAAAGCCGACTTCCTGCGGTAGATAAAATGGTATTTAAACCCTGCTTTTGAGTAGAAAGATAATCATTCAAGCCCGTCATTTGGAAAAGTTGTATTACCTCAGCATGATTGATACGAGGATTACCCATGCTAATGTTTTCCCATATCGTTCCATTGAAAACGTCTTGTTGGTCGAGCATAATACCGATCTGGCTCCTCATTGAATCGAGATTGTAATTGCCTATAGGCAATCCATTGATCAAAATAGAACCAGTGAAGGAGGTATAGGCACCAGTGAGCAGTTTTAAAATAGTAGATTTACCAGTGTTTTCCTTACCAAGAATACATGCCTTTTGCCCCTTCTCAATATTCAAATTGAGCCCAGTAAGCACTTTTTTGTTTTCGTTATAACCAAATGTGATGTCTTGCATTTTTACTGATATTCCATTTTGTTGTTCTGAAAACTCTAATTCTCCATTTGTTTCAATAGGTTGGTCAGAAATTTTTGCAATCTTTTCTACAGAAGTCAATACATCGTACACGCTATCCAAATTTCCAATCAACTTTTCTACTGAATTGATCACCATAATAATTACAATTTCTGCAGCAATAAACTGCCCTATATTTAACTGCTGATCAACCAATAATATAGAACCTACTATCAACATAGAAGCAGTAATGAGTACCTTAAAAACAACCAATATTTTATATTGAAATTGTAGTATCCTGAAATGCTTATTTCTGGCTATCAAATAATTGGTGGTGCATTCATCTGCTTTTTCCAGATTCAGAGAAGCCCCTTTCGAAAACTTGAAAGTTTTAACCAATCTTGCCATTTCTTCTAACCAAGCTGCGACTTTATATTTATACATGCTTTCAGTTAAGCTGGTAGAGAGTCCCTTATTACTACTATAATACAAAATAAGCCACAGTACTAATACCAGCATTGTTCCAAAAAGTATAAAAGCTGGATGATAAAAAGAGAGTAATACCAAACCGAACAATATTTGAATGGTGGCAGTTGGGATGTCTAATAGAAGTTTTGCCAAACTCTTTTGCAGTGTTGGCACTTCAAAAAAGCGATTCATTAATTCCGGCAAATAATAGCTATCCGCAGCTTTCAGATCTACTTTTGGTATTCTGTCTGCAAGGTTTAAGCTATACCTGACAAATATTTTTTGTTGTACTTTTTCTATGAGTTGCATTTGACCAATTTGCAAAATGCCGCTAAATAGAACGCCCATTACAACGAGGCCGATGAGCACCACAAGTGAGGTTGACATGGCTCCACCGAGTACAAAACCAATAATCGCTTGTATCCCAATGGGTAAGCTGAGTTGTATCAAACCATTGAGGATGGCATGAAAATAAATGCCGCCGATTTCGGATTTCTCCAATTTTAATAACCTGAGTATCCTAGATACGGGATTGTTCATAGCAAACATAATTCCTATGTTTAGCGTTAATTAAAACAATAAATAAAAGTAAATTGTAAATTAGGAAACCATCGTTTCTTTATAAACGAAGGTTAGCAGTTCGGAGGAACAGAAATCATTTCGAGCACAGGTAGTGGAAGTTTGTCCTTATTTCCCCTTAACCCGAGGATAATCTTAATGAGTACACTTGTATTAGGTGGAGCAACAGCTGTGAAGTCACTCTTTTTTTCTTTGAGCTCTTCAACATTATTAACATTTAATTTCTCGCATCCTTTTTCTTCATCGGGGCTAAAAATAGACACTTTAATATCATAACATAGGCTTTCTACGGCCGGGGCTGTTTGCACGGCAGTAAAAATTAATAGCAATATAAAAGCGTTCCATTTCATTTATGCTGCAAAAAAAGGTCAAATGAATAACACCTGCAAATCTATTTTGTAAAAATTTTGTAAAAATTGAAATATAAAGATTGCATAACTTTTTATCAATCAAAAAGCTGCTGCATCAGATGCAGCAGCTTTTTTAAATATTTTATTTGGATATTAATATCCAAATATCTCTTGCAAGCTGAGTTTTTTAACTTCTCCAAGCTTTTGTAGATCGTCTGCTTTTACATTTTTTTCAGACGCCAATATTGCATACGTATAGGGTTTGCCGGCAATGTATTTGGCATGGAACGCCTTTATTTCTGGATATTCAATTTTATCTACTGCCGCATATTTTTTGATACGCAAATCTTCTTTCAGTCCTTTTTGCTCTGCATCCAAAAAGTTAAAGATGATGCCATCCTGAGTAATACGCTGTGTTTCAATATCTTTTTTGATACTGCTTTTTGCAAATTCAATGTTGGATGAAATTTCTGGTATATCATTCAAAAGCTCATTCATGGCTGTTACTGCATCGTTGAATTTATCTGCCTGACTACCTACATAAGCAACCGTAAAATAGGAATCCGTTTTTTTCTCGGGGCTTACATACAAGGCAAAGGTTGAATAGGCCAATGCCTTAGATTCGCGAATGGTTTGGAATACCAATGCGCCCATACCTCCCCCAAAATAGTTATTAAACATATTCACCGTGGCTTCTTCTTCTACATTAAACAAACTGCTGTTTCTGATCCAACGCGTTTCTGCTTGCACCATATTATAGTCGGCAAACAATACCTGGTTAGAAGTTTGGGCAACTG
The DNA here is from genome assembly GCA_040882445.1 of Ferruginibacter sp. Taxonomy (GTDB): domain Bacteria; phylum Bacteroidota; class Bacteroidia; order Chitinophagales; family Chitinophagaceae; genus Ferruginibacter. The sequence goes on from JBBEBH010000068.1 coordinate 10,726, forward strand.
GTTTAAAATCAGTTTTAGCAGGCGTTGTTGCAAATGCTGCTGGTATTTTATGAACTTTTTTGATAGAAGCGGTTAGGGCCGATAAAGCTTGCGGACCATAATACATGATCTGGTGTGGATATTGATTTAGATTATGCAAAGAAGTCACCAATTCGGCAGACGTGAGGTTTTTCAACTCATCATCGCTCATGCTATAATTGAATGGGTTGTTGGCGCCAAATCTTGCATAGGCAGTTAAACCATTTAGGATGGATCCCTTATTGGCTTTTGCATCTGTTCTTGATTTAGCAAGCCTAGCTTTTAAAGAGGTAAGGGCTTTTTCGTCAGGCATACAGTTCATCATTAAATTTTCGAATAAAGCAATTGCTTTTTCAAAATTATCTTGTAATCCTTCAATCAATACCGTTGTGTATTCTGAGCCTGCGCTTACATTAAAGCTACAAGCAATTTTATAAAATTCTTTTGTAATGTCTTCGGCAGACTTGTCGTTTGTACCCAAAAACGAAAGGTACTGAGTGGCTACTGCTAATTTTTTATCATGCCAAGTACCCATATCGAAACGATATCGCAACCGGAAAATGCTATTGTCTTTGTTTTGTACATACAATACACGAGCAGGGCCGATATTAGTTTGTTGTAAATCTTTATTATAGTTAATCCACACAGGATTTACCTTAGAAGCAGGCATATTATTCACCGTTTTTACAAAAGGGGATTGCTTGGTGCTATTGGTTTCAACTGGTGTGATGGCAGGCTTTTCTACTTTTACAATATTTTTATCTTCCCCCTTTCTTTTAAAAATCGCTACATAGTTTTCGCCAAAATATTTGTTGGCAAATGCTACAATATCATTTTTAGTTATTTTAGAAAGGTCTTCTACATATGCCACCTGCTCTTTCCAGTCTAGCTCATTCGTAAATGCTTCCATCAAATTATTTGCCCTAGCACTATACGTTTCCGTAGATAGAATCGTATTCTTTTTTACGTTATTGATGATAGAGGTGATCAAATTGTCATCAAAATTTCCTTTTTTAAGATGGTCTATTTCTCCCAGCATCAATGTTTTTACTTCTTCTAATGATTGGCCTTGGGTAGCATTGCCACTCATATATAAAATACCGTAGTCGATCAGTGTAAAAGTTGAAGCAGACGCTCTCAGTAATTTTTGTTTTTTTACTAGGTTCAAATCCAGCAATCCAGCACGGCCGTTAGTCAGAATTTGACCAACCAGATCGGCCAGTAGCACATCTTTTGACTTGTTGCCCGGCAAACGAAATCCGATGGTAACACTTTCTGCATCTGGGCCAATCACCTCTTTTAAGATGGGAGCAGTGATGGGTGTTTCTTTACTAAAAGTATATTTTGCAATTGGTTTATTTTGCATGTAACCAAAAGCGTTGTCTAATTTTTTGATCATTTGATCAGGATCAAAATCTCCACTCATCACAACTGCCATATTGTTAGGCACATAATATGTGTTAAAATATTTTCTGATCTCTACCAAAGATGGATTCTTTAAGTGGTCGATGGTTCCAATGGTTGTTTGCTGGCCGTAGTTATGATTTTTAAATAATTCTGCAAATAAGGTTTCGAAAACTTTACTACCATCATTATCTAAACTTCTGTTCTTTTCTTCATACACTGCTTCTAGTTCGGTATGAAATATCCGCAACTGAAGATCACGAAAACGTTCTGCTTGCACGGTGATGTATTTATCGATAGAGGTTGAAGGCACATCATCTGTATACACGGTTTGTTCAAAAGAAGTAAAGGCATTGGTACCTTGAGCACCCATAGAGCTCATCATTTTATCATATTCATTAGCGATCGAGAATTTACTAGCCACTCCACTCACAGAATCTATCTGGCGATAAATATCTTTGCGATTAGACAGGTCGGTTGTTTTATTGTATTGCTCATACAAGGCACTGATCTTATCTAGTTCTGCTTTTTCTTTTGAAAAGTCAAGCGTACCAAATTTGTCGGTACCCTTAAACATCATATGCTCTAAGTAATGCGCTAAACCAGTATGAGTAGACGGGTCTGTTTTACTTCCTGCCTTTACTGCTACATAACACTGAATCCGAGGGTCTTTGATGGTAGGACTTAAAATAACTGACAACCCGTTTTTGAGGGTATAGAATCTTGCTTTAGATGGATCATTGGTAACATACTTGTAGGAATATCCAGCCACAGTTGCCTGTTTCCATTCAAACTTAGATGTTTGTGCAGATGCAGCCAGTGTTCCAATACTGAAAGCAACAGCCATTATTTTTTTTGAAATTTGCATAATTTTATTTTTATAAATTAGAGCAGTAAAAATAGCCATTCTCAACCAACAAAATTTACCGTTTATACATAGTTCTCCTTAATTTTGGAAAAATTCAGTTTTTTATGAAAAAGGTGCTGAAATGGATTGTTAAAACAACGTTATTGTTGTTTCTTATATTGAATATTGTAGTCATTTTTCATGCCTATAAATTTACCCATTATTATGAACCTGAAGAAATAACCATTAAAGCAAATGAAAGCAAAACAGGATGGGATAAAACCGCAGATATGTTGTTTGGCTTTGATGCGGTAAAACAACAAAATACCGCTGCAGATACCCCTTTTGAAATCGTAACATTTACTACTGAAAAAGGGCTCAACATCGAAGCCTGGTATATAGCAGTAGATTCATCAGTAGGAACTGTGGCTATTTTTCATGGACATGGGAGTAAGAAATCTGCTCTTTTACCCGAAGCTGCTCGTTTTCGAAAGCTTAAATATAATACCTTATTGGTCGATTTTAGAGCTCATGGTGGAAGCCAGGGCAACACTTGCACTATTGGATTTAAAGAAGTGGAAGATGTAAAACTAGCGTATGATTACCTATCCAAAAAAGGCGAAAAAAACATCATTTTGTATGGGGTTTCCATGGGTGCCTCTACTGTAATTAAAGCCATCAAAGATTACGCAATCAGTCCGTCTAAAATAATTTTAGAAATGCCCTTTGGTTCGCTGGAAAACGCAGTGGAGGGCCGTTTAAAAATTATGAAACTCCCTCCGCAACCCTTGGCTACCCTTCTTACTTTCTGGGGAGGTACCATCCGAGGATTCTGGGCTTTTGGGCACAACCCTTCGAGCTATGCAAGCGCTATCAAAGTACCTGTATTGTTGCAATGGGGCAAACTCGACCCTAGAGTTACAGAAGCAGAAACAATGGATATTTACAACAACATCAGCACACCCAAAAAATTGGTCGTATATGAACAGAGCGGGCATGAATCATTTTGTAAAAAAGAAAGTGAAAAATGGGCTACAGAAATCAAAGCATTTTTACAAAAATGATACCCCCTGATCAAATCAGCATTGAAGATTATACCTACGAACTTCCGGATGATAAAATAGCCTTGCAACCTTTACAAGAAAGAGATGCTTCTAAATTGTTGATCTATAAAAACGGAAACATCTCGGAGTCTACATTTGCTGGTATCCATGAATGTATTCCAGCCGGCAGCTTGCTTGTTTTCAATGATACCAAAGTGATCAATGCCCGCCTTCTTTTTAAAAAGTCAACAGGAGCTAACATAGAAATTTTTTGTTTAGAACCAAGCGGGCACATCACCGAATATAGTACTGTGATGACAACCAATGAGCGTAGCAGTTGGAAATGCTTAGTGGGGGGGGCTGCCAAATGGAAAAACGAATTGCTGGAAAAAGAGGTTTTTATACACGGGGAATCATTGATGTTGTATGCCAGTATGAAAGAAAAATTATCAGATGCTTATCTAATTTCTTTTAGCTGGATACCAGCCCACTACTCTTTTGCTGCGGTGATAGAAGCTGCAGGAGATACTCCATTACCGCCGTATATCAAAAGAAGTGTAAATGTAGAAGACAGTAACCGCTACCAAACCATTTTTGCAAAAGAAGCCGGCTCTGTAGCGGCACCTACAGCAGGCTTACATTTTACCCCTAGGATTTTTGAAAACATTGCTGCAAAAAATATTCAGAAGGCTTTTGTTACATTACACGTGGGTGCGGGCACTTTTAAACCGGTGAAAGCAGCCACGATGCAGTACCATGAAATGCATGCAGAATATATTGATGTAAACACCCATACTATTGAAACCATCATACCTTCTTTAGAAAGCATCATTGCGGTGGGCACCACCTCTGCTCGCACCTTAGAAACTTTGTACTGGCTGGGTGTAAAAACCAGCATAGATCCATCTATTCTAAAGTTGGAATTGCATCAATGGGATGTGTACCAACCACCGCTTTCTGTTTCCAATATTTCTGCAAAGGCAGCTTTGGAATCACTTTTATTATGGATGAAAAAAAACAAGGCTGATCGAATCTTTACCCAAACACAATTGTTGATTGTGCCAGGCTATCTGTTTCGAATAGTAAATATGCTCATCACTAATTTTCACCAACCTCAATCTACTCTATTGTTGTTAGTAGCAGCTGCCATTGGTGATGAATGGAAAAATGTTTACCAGTATGCACTCAACAATCATTTTCGCTTTTTAAGTTACGGAGATGGAAACCTGATTTTTATAGATCAGGATAAGCAGTAAGTGTACTATTTAAGGCTGTATTGTAACAGTAGTGCCTAAGGGGATATACTCGTATAGTTCTTTCATCTCGCCGTATTTTACAGATATACAGCCGTCTGTCCAATTGTAAAAATTGTCTACTGTCCATTCCTCTTCTGGCCGGGTAGCATGAATGGCGATGCCATCTCCAATTCGAGCTGTTTTGGGAATCAACCCTTTCGATTTTCTTTCATTGAATTTGCGTTGACTTTCGGCTGTGGGGTAATCGAGTAATAATTCATAACTCCACTTTGGATGAATTTTTTTGAGGATCACTTTAAAAGTACCCGTAGGAGTTCTGCGATCACCTTCCCGCATTTTATCGCTTAAATCTTTGCTGCCAAATACAATTGGATAAGTAGCATACCAACCTTCATCGTCATAAACTTTTAGTTCATAATCACTTTTATCGATGATAATGTAGTAGGGATTGTTATGGCTAATTTGAAGTGTAGGTTTATTTTTTTTCTGCACCTGTATAACTGATTTTCTATCTTCACCAGTTACAAAACTTAACAAGATACCTAGGGATAAAATCAATAAAAATAAAAAACGGTACTTCATCTATGTAAATATTTGTTCTTCAATCTTCAAACGCTGTGCCATTGTTGATTATTTTATGCTTGTGGATAAGATTAACAAAATATACGCTTACCCATGGCCCGGCAAGCCTTTTAAAGTAATAAAAGGAGCCATTCTTCTACCTAATATTTTTATACCCAAATTCAACAATCGATTCAAATATTTTTTGAGGCCGGGAGCATATTCATTGTAAAACCCATTGTATATTTTGAGTTCAAATATTGCCAATGCATATATTTTTTCATAGCTGCTAATCGGTAAAATACGCTCCGTCCAGCTACCCGTTAAAGGATGGCAAGTATTGCTTCCATCAGGCAAAACTGGCAGTTGCCCATTATCAATATAATTCTTTACAGAGGCAATAATAGCTGGTTGATAAAGTCCGCGGGTGGCCGCGGCTAATTTTAACACACTGTTTTGATCCAAAGTAGGAAATGTTGTTAGAATAATGGCTTTTCGAATTTGTAAAAAAGCTTCATGTTTTTCAGCTCCTGCCAGCGCAAAATCAGCAGGATCGCCACCTTCCGTTTCGTCTTTAATTTGTAATTTTTTAAGGGCCGCAGTTTTGATGGGATTATCCGGATTAGAAGCTGTGGTAAAAACAGACAGCAAGCGTGGGTTGATTTTTTGTAACCCTGCAAAAAAAACATCCAAATCGTAAATGTGTTCAATTACATCTGTTCCTACCACCACGTCAAAAACGATTGTTGGATACTGCTCCACTACATGCTTAAGCTCACCTGTAATAAAACCTGAAATATCCTCTTGCAACTTTTGGGCAAGCTCATTGGCTGCTTTTACAAATGCAGGATCCGTATCGCAGAGATATACTTTTCCGAATCCTACATATTTTGCAAAAATACCTAGCAAACCATTGCCAGCTCCATAATCTAGTAACACCAAATTGTTAGGAGTAACGTTTGTATTTTCTAAAGCATGATCTAATACATGCACATAAATAGATAAATAGTATTTACTGTGTAGTAATAAATGTTGGAGGTACCTTTTTGCATAAGGGTCGCAAGAAAGTTGACTGGCATCTATTTGTGATAGTTTTTTATTGAAGCCCTGGATATGTGTAAAAAAAGATCGATTAGAAGCCATGTTGCAAAATAAACATTCAATAACAAAAAACCTCTCCTGCTCAGAAAATAGATTTCTTTGCAAATGAAGGTTTGTAGAAACCAATTGCATTTTTAATTTAGAGCTTCCAGCACGAATGCTGTAATCGATGGTTTACAAATTGCTGAACCGGAATCCTAGGGTAAACGGTCGCATGTTTAACCCATTTTCATACATGAATGATGAACTGTAACTACCGTATAATTTTACTGGACCCAAACCAAGTTCGCCTATGTAAGAAATTTTAAATCTTTCCATATCGTACTCGCCCTTGTTTGTTTGCTTGTTACGCTCATCGCTTTTTTGTTTGTTGCGTTGGCTGTATAAATAGCCTGCACTTACCCCGAAACTGGCGCTGATTCCCTTTTTAGAAGAATTGGGATGGCTTGAAAAGTTAAGCATCAACGGTACCGTTAAATAATCTGCTGCCAGTTTGTTTTTGCCAAAAGAGATAGAGTCTCTAAAAATAAATGCATCACTGGTTTGCATTCCTCCACTGTATGGTATCGGACCATTTTCTTTGTAACTGATCGAAGATTTGTACCGATAATTGTTCAACTCTAGTCCTAGTCCATATTTCAGGTTCACATTTTTTTTGATCAGGCTCAGTCTTTGCATGAAAAACCAAATATTGACGTTAACGCTTTTGTCAGCTCTTAGTTTAAAATCGCCCCTGCTAAAAGCTTGGCTACCAGGGCGGTTTACCAAATAATTACCGGTGTTGCCATAATTGGTTTGATCATCGTAATTCGAAAAACCAAGGTCTAATACCATCCAGTTGGTAGTAATTTTTGAATTCTTTTTGGAATGGTCTGTACTCCACTGCACATCCGTAACATTGTTGTTGTCAGATTGAATAGCTACGTCTGTTTTGGCTTTTTTAATGATGAGGATGTTGCCAATCTGAATAGTGTCTGCTGACGATTTTTTAACGGTGCTGTCTGTTTGAGCGCTGCTTATGAGGGCTACTAACACGATGGCCATTAAAAGGGTACCCTTTTTCATGATATACTTTTTTGTGTGTGTGTGATTATTTTACTGTAAATTCAAATCCCGCAATTTTAAGACTATTACCAGGTTTTACGCCCATTGTACGTGCGACTGTTCTTTTAATTCGTTTAAAAAAAGCACCAGCCTTAGAACGGTTAACATCATCTTCATCCAATAGAAATATACGTTCGTTATTTTCTTCTGTATCGTTGTTCAAAGCTGCCATTACGATGCTGTTGCCCTCATTGCTATTTTTGATACTCGCTGTATTGATATTGGCAGTTGTAACAGGTTGTTGTAACAATTTCGTGGGCAATTCTTGCACACTTGGTGTAGCTACTAATTTTTCATTTTTCGTTATTGTATTCCGCACAATATCTTCATCATTGGGCAGCTCCTTTTTATTGTTAACAGTTGATACATTCCCCCATTGTTGCTGAACTTGGTCTTCTGTTGAAAAGGATGCTTTATTATTTTTCTTAGAAGGAATAGCTGTTTGTTTCTTCGCCAATTGCTGCAGATTTATTTCGTCATCCGCTGCTTGTTGAACATCCAAATTCTGCTTGGAAAATTCCCCTTTATGATCGTCGTTTGCAGGGCTAATGGCCTTTACAAGCTCTGAAGGGGCTTTCTCATTAGAGGGGTTATTCCTTTCCGTTTTTGAACCCGAGGGCTTAACTGCTACTTCTGTTTTCTGTTGCTGATTCAATAAATCGATGGCTACAAAAAAACCAGCTGCTATCAGTGCTGCGGCAGCGACCCACTTTACATACGCGAACCGAATGAGCCTTGCTTTTTCTTTGCGGTACAGTATCTCTTTATTTTCAAATACATATGTATCTGAAGGATCCAACTTGGTTTGCTGCAATAAGTTCCAATCTTTTTGAAGTGATACATTAGATTGAATATTTTGAAGCGAGGAATTTTGTTCTTCGCCAACCAATTCATTATCCAAGTGCAGCAGCATAGATTCTTCCAGTGCGGCTGATTTAAACAATGAAGATTTATCGATCACTACCTCTTCACCCATCTGCAATACGGTATCTTGCAGCACGTCTAGTTCTTCTTGTAGGTATGGATGGGCGTCAATGAAGGCTTCCACCATTTCCTTCTCAGTTGCCGACAGCTCATGGTCGACATACATCAGAAAAAACGTTTCATAATTATGGAGATTAATATTCATTTATTTTTTTCATTTGAATCATCCATGTTGTTCACTAAATCACATTTTCGATATTCACCAAATATGCTTTCAATTGTAACCTTGCCCTGTGCAGGTACACTTTCACCTGACTTTCATTTAAACCTGTTATCTCTCCAATTTCAGCATAATTATATCCTTCGTAATCTTTTAGCATCACCAAACTTCTTTGCGTTTCATTCAATTTACTGAGAGCCTCTTCTAAAATTCTTTTGATACTGACGCCAATACTACCCGTACCCGTCGCTGTTTCACTAAAACTATCTTTCAACTGTATCCTTTTCTGCTTTCTGATGAAATCAATCATTTGATTATAAGCAATGGTAAAGAGGTACGACTTACTTTTTTCTGTTAGCACCTGCTCTCTGGTGACCCACAATTTTTCGAATGCACTCTGTACTATATCCCTCGCATCTTCTTCGTGACGAAGATTTTTGAGAATAAAGCGATATACGTTATCCGCATATTGTTTTACACATTCATTGTATTCTCTCTCAGTCATAAAATGTAGTCGTACAAATTAAAATTGGCCGTTGTTTGATTGTTATACGTTGCAAGAAACGAAAAGTTACACTCTCTCTAAAATATTTAAAATTTATATCTAAAAATACCATCTGTTAAAAAAAGTTGAGGCGTATTCATGTTGGGTTGTGCACTTTTTTTAGAACATTTATTCCTTTTGTAACCTTGATTCGCCTGCATTTGATTTTCTGTAAAAATAATGATAGCAGCAGCCATTGTTACAAGCAAGTAGAGCAACCTTGTTTCATTATAAACTAGCATTTTTTTTTTTGCTGTTGTACGAGTGTATATTCAAAAAGTTACATTTTTTGGATATATATGTTAAATTAAATAATACATGGCCATAGAAAGATATCGTCAGTAGGAAGCAAAATTGAAATAGTTGTTTCTGACTGGCAGCTGTGAAACGCTTTCCTTAGCTTTGCAACAGATTGCCAAAAAATAAAAATTTTATATGAATCAAGCATTTACCGAACTAATTAAAGCGGAGTTAGAAGAGATACAAGCTGCTGGGCTGTTTAAAACAGAAAGAATCATTACTAGTGAGCAGGGACCAGAAATTATAGTGAATGGTAGGTCTGTTTTAAATTTTTGTTCCAATAATTACCTCGGACTATCCTCACATCCAAAAGTGGTGGAAGCGGCTAAAAAATACATTGACTATCGTGGATTTGGACTCAGCAGTGTGCGTTTTATATGTGGCACACAAGATATTCACAAGGAATTGGAAAAAAAACTATCCGACTTTTTAGGTACAGAAGATACCATTTTATATGCAGCGGCTTTTGATGCCAACGGAGGTTTGTTTGAACCATTGTTTAATGAACAAGACGCTATCATCAGTGATGCGCTCAACCACGCATCTATCATCGATGGCGTAAGATTGTGCAAAGCACAGCGTTACCGTTACGAACACAATAATATGGTTGACTTGGAGGAGAAACTAAAAGAGTCAGCACATTTGCGATGTAGAATCATTGTCACCGATGGTTCTTTTAGCATGGATGGTACCATTGCACAGCTCGACAGAATTTGTGATCTGGCAGATCAATACAATGCCATTGTGATGATTGATGAGTGCCACAGCACTGGGTTTTTAGGCAAAAACGGAAGAGGTACGCATGAATATAGAAATGTGATGGGTAGAATAGATATTATCACAGGCACATTGGGGAAGGCGCTGGGTGGGGCTAGCGGCGGATTCACTTCTGGTAAAAAAGAGATCATCGAAATGTTGCGACAAAGGAGCAGGCCGTATTTGTTTAGCAATACCGTTGCCCCCAGTATTGTAGGTGCTTCTATTGCAGTGTTAGATATGCTGAGTCAAACCACAGAACTGAGAGATAAACTGGAATACAATACTAAATACTTCCGAAGCAAAATGACTGAAGCTGGTTTCGATATTAAACCAGGCGATCATCCAATTGTTCCAATAATGTTATACGATGCAGTTTTGGCCCAAAACTTTGCATCCCAGCTACTAAAAGAAGGTATTTATGTGATAGGATTTTTCTTTCCAGTGGTAGCAAAAGGACAAGCCCGCATCAGGGTGCAACTAAGTGCGGCACACGAACAAAGTCACCTCGACAAAGCTATTGCAGCTTTTACCAAGGTGGGGAAAGAACTGGGTGTAATAAAATAAAAAAGAGAAAGAATTTCAAAAAACGTGATGAATTAAATTTCATCGGGCCTTTTTATTTAATACAATTTTATTTAGCGGCTAATCCTTCTACGATGGCTTCGTGAAGTTGGGATTCTTGTTCGAACACCCAAATCGGTAGATCTGTTGTAACTACTTTCCAACCTGTGTCGTATTTTTCTAAAAAGAAGATGATTCTGTTTCCTCTATCATCAATTGTATCTACACTTACTTTTCCTTCGTTGCTGGAATTTGATTTTCTGAAATTAAATTCTTTTAGGTAGCCATTCACTTTGTACAAATGGGTAAACTGCATATTTTTGATTGCGACCATATATTTTTAAATACTGTACTGCAAAAACAATACTACATTTTCATTTTGGGGGAAATTTCTTATTAAATTTTTACAAGCACGTTATTCTGGCAGTAATTTTAACAATGCATTAAAGTAGTGATGGCACAACTGCAAAAGTTGTATGCTGAAATTAAAGATGAACTAGTATTTATAGAAACGATTTACTCTTGATAATTTAAACCTGCCATCACCTCAACCTTTCTGTTTTTAGATGATTTAGCATAAATAATGCATTTATAGAGCTACTGATGTGAAAAAAGTTTTTCTCTTTAGGTAAGTATATGTGAGAATGATTTTACTGATTCAACAAAAAACTGCGTAAAACATTGCCATCAACCATACTGAAGCTTTTACCCATGCCAACGTCATGCTATATCTGACTGGTACCAACAAAAGATTAATGATTCCTATAACCAGCGGTGCATCCAAACTATTGATGTTAAAGTCTGCCAAAGGACTGGCAGTGTATGACACAACTGCAGGAAGTTTTATTTTGGTACCGGCAGCGCCAGCAAATTAATCGGTAATAGAAAAAATTTATAGTAGTACCTATGCACTGTGTGAAAGGGGTTTCTGTTAATGAGGGTTATCCCTTTATATTTGTTTAAAATCATTAGGCATGTATAAAAAGTATTTTTTCATTTTGTTCTTGTGTTTCATAAATAACGCTTATTCACAAAATAATACAGTTATATTTCCAGCTTCTTTTCAAGGAATTTGGAAAGGAAAACTACAATGGATGATTCCCGGAAAAGCCACACAGGAATTTGACATGCAGCTTCACATATTGCCAACAGACACCCTTGGAGTGTATAGCTGGAAAATTATTTATGGTGATCAACAACAAGATAGTCGGCCCTATCTATTAAAAGCCATCGATAGCAGTAAGGGTAAATGGGTAATAGATGAAAATAATGGTATCGTATTGAGTAGTAATGTGATGGGCAACTGTTTGTTAGGTGCATTTACAGTGATGGGAAATACTATTACCGATAGTTATTGCTTAGAAAACAATAGCATCAAAGTAAGTTTTACCAGTATCCGATTGGGCGAAAGTTCTAATACCGGCTTGGATACAGTTGAGTCGCCCGCGGTAATTAATTATCGAGTGGGTAGTTACCAAACCGGCATTTTGTTAAAACTGCCTAATTCAACCCAAAATAAAATTTATAGATGATGATATGTCATCATCTATATCAAAAAAAGAAGAAACCTTGCAGTAAAAAATACTGCAATCCATCAAAATTGCAGACTTTTGCATTTAAAATATTTTTACCTAACTAAATAAACTGATTGTGAAAAAACTTTTTTTATCCTTTTTCTTTTTAATAACAGGGCTTATCAGCTGGGCACAGTTGCAACCGCCCGATTTGTTTTTGGGCTATCCGATCGGAAGCAAGTACACACCACATTATCAGGTGGTGAACTATTTTAAGCAATTAGCAGTGCAGGCCCCTAGTATGGTAAAACTGCAGCAGTATGGAAGCACCAATGAGGGCAGACCATTGTACCTTGCTTTTATTTCTTCGGCCGAAAACATCAGCAACCTCGAAAATATCCGTTTAAACAATATGCGATTAGCCAACCTCACAAAAGACAAAATGGCTCCTACCGAAGAAGGCCCTGCCATTGTTTGGCTGAGTTACAATGTTCATGGCAACGAAACATCTTCTTCAGAAGCTGCCATGCTCACTGCATTTTCTCTCACAGACCCCAACAACAGCCAAACCAAAAATTGGTTAAAAAATACGGTGGTCATCATCGACCCCTGCCTCAATCCAGACGGAAGAGATCGTTATGTAAACTGGTTTAATGGAGTTGTAGGCAATCAATACAATCCATACGTAAATGCAAGAGAACACATAGAACCATGGCCTGGCGGAAGATCCAATCATTACAATTTCGACCTCAACAGAGACTGGGCATGGCAAACACAGGTAGAGAGCCGCCAGCGCAGTGTTCAATACCTACAATGGATGCCGCAGATACACGTCGATTTTCATGAACAAGGCGTTAACCAACCCTATTACTTTGCACCAGCTGCACAACCTTATCATGAAAGTATTACTAATTGGCAGCGCGATTTTCAGGTAACGATTGGCAAAAACCACGCAAGCTATTTCGATAAAAATAATTGGCTTTATTTCACCAAAGAAACCTTTGATCTTTTTTATCCATCTTACGGTGATACCTATCCTATTTACAATGGATCTATCGGAATGACTTACGAGCAAGGCGGTGGCCCTCAGGGTGGATTGGGAGTAAATACCGACGAAGGTGATACTCTCACCTTGTTCGATCGTGCACTTCATCACCATACCACCGGACTTAGTACTATTGAAGTAGCATCAGCCAATGCTGGAAAGCTATTAAAAGAATTTCGAAAATTTTTCAACGATGCCAATTCAGGTAACGTAGGTACTTATAAAACCTATGTAATCAAAAACAACCCTGGAGACGAAGGAAAAGTACGCGCATTATTACAATTACTCGATAAAAATGGTATTGAATATGGTACTGCATCAGGCTCAGCCAAAGGTTTTAATTATCACAACCGAAAAGAAGAAAGCTTTTCTTTTAGCACCAACGATATCGTGGTTACCGTAGCCCAACCTAGAGGGGTAATGGTGAACGTGTTGTTTGAACCCAGTTCTACATTGGTTGATTCTGCCACTTACGATATCACCGCATGGTCGTTGCCATATGCCTACGGATTAAATGCCTATGCTTGTACACAACGCATCAGTATTTCTCCCAAAAAAACAGTGGTTATTACCAACAACCTTACAACAGATGCATATGGATATGTGATTCGTTGGGAAGCTACAAACAGCGCTGCTACAGCTGCACAACTATTAGAGAAAGGTATCAAACTGCGTATTTCTGAAACTGCTTTTGAAGCTAATAATGAATCTTTCGGTCGAGGATCCATCATTATCTTAAAAAAAGGAAACGAACAATTTGGAGCAGACCTTTGGAAAGAAGCGTCATCCGTTTGCAACAGCAACCATAGTAAAATGTATGCAGTAAAATCGGGAATGGTAGATAAAGGATTTGATTTTGGAAGTTATTATGTACATCCCATCAAGGCGCCCAGAGTAGTATTACTGACTGGAGAAAATGTGAATTCCAATGCAGCCGGAGAAGTTTGGAATTTTTTCGACAATGTATTGAAATACAAAATTACGTTGGTAAATGTTAACAACTTTGATCGTATCATTTGGAGCGACTTTGATGTGATTATTATGCCAGACGGACGCTATCGTTTCTTGAGCGATAAGTCTAATTCCGAAAAACTAGAAAAATGGATTAGAAGTGGCGGACGTGTTGTAGCTATGGAATCTGCAGTTGAGCAATTGTCTAAAATGGAGTGGAGCAACATTAAATCAAAGAATGGTAGTGATGAAGACAGCAACAGTAAAAAAGATGCATATCGGTTACTGCGAACTTACAGTGAAAGAGAAAGAGCGAGCATAGCAGAATTTACGCCAGGAGCCATCTTCAAAGTAGATGTAGACAATACGCATCCGCTAATGTTTGGATATCCCTCTCATTACTACACCCTTAAAATGGACAATGCAGTTTATGAATTCATAAAAGATGGTGGATGGAATGCAGGGGTAATTAAAAAAGAAAATCAACTGGCTGGTTTTGTTGGTCATAAGCTGAGTCCGAAATTAAAAGACGGCTTACTCTTTGGTGTACAAGACCTTGATAAGGGCACAATTGTATATCTGTCAGACAACCTTTTGTTTCGTAATTTCTGGGAAAATGGTAAACTGATGTTTTGCAACGCAGTTTTTTTGGTTGGGCGTTAATTTTAAAATACACTATTAAAGCTGCGGCGCCCGAACAGGTCCGCAGCTTTTTGTTTAATAGATGGGTGCTTTCAACCATTGAAATGTTCATTCAATGAAGATATTAGATGGAACTAAATATCTTTACAATCATAACCGATCATCTAGATTGGTAGGGTATTGCAAAACAGCGGTATTCTGCAGATCATCAACAGTAGCATATATGTCTGAAACATCTGATTTATTTTTAGCAAAAAGTACGGTGAAATCCGAAGACCTAGAACACCGTAGAAAAATTGCATTTAACATTGGGCGTTATAATGCTGTAGTACCTAAAGGAAAAGAACAGTTTACAGACGTGGAATTGGCTAGAGAACGTGCAAAAAATATTAAATGGAAGGCCATTGAAACACTCGACCAGCAACTCGAATTATTTGAATTGAACTTCAACAAAAAAGGAGGCAAAGTAATCTGGGCAGAAAATGCCTCAGAAGCTATTGAAAGTATCTTAAAAATTTGCAAAGAAAAAAATTGCAAAACCTTGGTAAAGAGCAAGAGTATGGTGACCGAAGAAATTCATCTAAACAAAGCCATGGAAGAAAACGGTATCGAAAGCATCGAAACCGATCTCGGTGAATACATTCAACAGTTAGATGGAGAAGCCCCTTATCATATCGTTACACCTGCTATGCACAAAAGCAAAGAAGATGTAGCCAAATTATTTGCAGAAAAATTGGGCACTGATCCAAAGTTAACGCCAACCGAACTTACCCTGGTGGCAAGAGATATTCTCAGAAAAAAATATGTAGAAGCAGAAATAGGGGTTACAGGCGCCAACTTCATCATCAGCGATATTGGTGGTATTGCAGTCACCGAAAATGAAGGTAATGCCAGATTGAGTTGTGCATTTCCTAAAACACATATTGTAATTGTTGGAATTGAAAAAGTAATTCCATCGCTAACAGACTTGGCATTGTTTTGGCCCTTGCTCAGCACTTTTGGAACCGGACAAAAAATAACTACCTACAACAGTATCATTAGCGGACCCAGACAATCGCATGAAACCGATGGACCAGAAGAAATGTATGTGATTTTGTTAGACAATGGCCGCACCCATATTCTCAACAATCCAAAGCAAAGAGAAAGCCTGTATTGCATTCGTTGTGGTGCTTGCCTCAATGCATGCCCTATTTATAAAAATATTGGTGGTCATGCGTATGGTGCTACTTACAGCGGCCCCATTGGCAGTATTATTACACCCAATTTGCAGGGAATGGCAGATTTTAAACACCTTAGTTTTGCCTCCTCCCTTTGTGGTAATTGTACTGAAGTATGTGCGGTTAAAATTAACCTACACGAACTCTTGCTCGACAATAGGAAAGAGTCTGTTGACGAAGGCCTCACCAGTTTCCCAGAAAGAATGGCTTGGAAAATATGGAAACTAGCCAGTTTAAATAGGAGAATGATGAATTTGGGTAATGGCAGTCTAAAAAATAAAGTGGTCAATGGTTTATTTAAAGACTGGAAGAAGAACAGGTCTGACCTGCAATTCAGCCAAAAAACATTTAATGAAATGTGGAAGGAAAGGTTTAATAAATAATGAGTTTGCTCATTTACTCCCATACCAGCAGCAGTCGATTACGATACATCTGTAATTTTATTTTTCAGGAGCAGCTGGGTATTGCTTACAAACTAACTATTGATTCTGAAGCATTCATTATACATCAAGGGCCCAAAATAAACTACAGCGAAACTTCTCTATCATCTAATGAATTTCACCTAGCACCTCATCAACTTTTGTTTGAGAAAAGCATACATTCACAAAGTATAGAATGTTTTCAATGGAATAACAACATTGCATTTTTTAAATCTAACACGGGCGATTATGGGTTCGACATTTTTGCTGCTTCCTTTTATTTATTAACACGATACGAAGAATATTTACCACACACAAAAGATATGTATGGCAGATATCCGCACACTTCATCATTGGCATTTAGAGAAGGTTTTTTAAATAAACCAATCGTACAAATATGGGTCTCTTTTTTTGCCAAAACCTTGCGCTCAACTTTTGCTGACATAACATTCAAAAGCAGTTTGTTTAGATGTATTCCTACCTACGATATTGATATTGCCTATTCATACAAGGGCAAAGGCCTGCTGCGAAATATAGGTGGCTTTTTAAAATCGCCATCTGTTGAAAGGCTATCGGTGTTAACAGGCTTACAAAAAGATCCTTATGATGTATATCTATACCTGAACGGTTTGCACAGTAAGCATACCCTATCACCCATTTACTTTTTTTTAGTAGCTACTAGTCGCGGAGAATTTGATAAAAACATTTCACCTTACAGCCACCTCATGTGGCGATTGTTTAAACAGCATGCTAAAAAATATTCCATTGGCATACATCCCTCCTGGAATAGTTATGGAAATGTTGCCAGCATTAGAAAAGAAAAAAAGATTCTAGAAACTGCTACAGAGAAAGCCATAACACAGAGCAGACAACATTATATAAGATTCAACTTACCCCACAGTTTCGAACAATTGCTGGATGCAGGAATAACGGATGATTACAGTATGGGCTTCGGCAGCATCAATGGTTTTAGAGCATCTGTAGCAGACTCGTTTAACTGGTACGATCTATCAAAAGAAACGACTACCATTTTGCGCATTCATCCATTTTGTTGGATGGACGCCAACAGCTATTATGAGCAAAAGCAAGATGCGGCTACTACGTTTTCAGAAATAGACTATTACTATCAACAATGTAAAGCTGTAAATGGGCAATTCATCACCATCGTTCACAATAATTTTTTGGGAACAGACGCCCTATTTAATGGATGGAGAGAGATGTATGAAAAATTTATATCTCAGCTTCCATAATCAACTTCTTTTGTTGGCGCTTGATGCTAAAGTTTACCAAGTAAACACCCATTAAAGTTATGATGGCGCCCCACAAAATATGAATGGTCAGTTTCTCCTTTAAAAGAATAGCCGCCACCAGTATAGCTACCAGAGGATTCACATAAGCGTACAATGAGGAAATGGCAGCCGGCAGTACTTTCATAGAGTAAATAAATGCAGCAAAAGCAATGATAGATCCAAAAACCACCAAGTAAATAATCACCAGCCAAGTATTAAGTGAAATACTCGCAATTGGAACCGTGGGTTGTGTAGTTGCCGACATCAAAAATAGCATCATAGAACTCATTAACATTTGCCATCCTGTACCATAATAAGGATTAATATTAGCATTGTTACGAGAAAGAAAAATGGTACCAACACTCCAACTGAGCATGGCAAATATAGACAAACCCAAGCCTATCATAAAGCTAGGACTCAAGTGATGAAAAGCGTTTTCGTAAAACACAATAGCAACACCAGATAGCCCAAGAAACAAACCAATAAAAGTAAGACTCGTCATGTTACGAACACCAAAAAAAAACCGTTCGATGAGGACTACACTCAAAGGATACAGTGCCCCAATCAAAGCACTCAATCCGGTTGGAATATATTTTAAACTCCAGGTGCTAAGCCCGTTTGCAAATACAAACATTAGCAATGCCATCACTGCAATCCATTTAAACTGTGCTATGGTAGGAAGGCTTAATTTTTTATAAAAAAGAAAGAACCCTACAAAAAAGAGTCCGGCCAGTAGCTGACGAATGGCTGCCATTTGCAAAGCAGGAATTTGTTGTACCCCTATTTTACTAGCCACCCAAGTGGTTCCCCACACAATACAGGTGGTAGCCAATGCGATGTATCCTTTAGTTTTTGCTGAGGCCAAAGTACAATTTTTAGAAATATATTTTTTAGTGCATGCAGGTTAAATTTAACCCACAAAATAAAATTAGTGTTTAAAATGACGTTTACCTGTGATCACCATCGCCAAATGATTTTGTTGACAATAAGCAATGGAATCTACATCTCTGATAGATCCACCGGGCTGTATAAACGAGTCAATACCTGCTTCATGTGCAATTTTAACGCAATCATCAAATGGAAAAAACGCATCACTGGCCAACACTGCACGATGTAAATCAAAAGCAAACTGCTTTGATTTTTCAATGGCATGACGTAAAGCGTCGATCCTACTCGTTTGTCCGCAACCTTTGCCAACCAACTGCTTGTTTTTTACCAATGCAATTGCATTACTTTTTAAATGTTTGCAGATGATGTTGGCAAACATTAAATCTGCCTTCTCTAATTCAGAGGAAACTCTTCCCCCCACTTCTTTCCAGTCTGTATAATTACCTTCATCGTTTTGTTGCATGAGCATACCATTAAGCAATGATTTGTATTGAACGGCAGGAAGTGTTGAATTGGTAAAACGCAAAACAATCCTATTTTTCTTTGAGCGTAATACAGCCAATGCATCTTCATCAATCGAAGGCGCAATCAACACTTCAAAAAATATTTCATTAATGGCTTCTGCAGTAGCAAGGTCTACGCTGGCATTGGTCACTAATACGCCACCAAAAGCGCTTTCAGGATCTCCGGCCAAAGCCGCATCCCAAGCAGCCTTGATGTTTGACCTCGCAGCAACCCCACACACATTCGTATGTTTGATGATAGCGAAAACCGTTTCTTTTATTTCACAAGCATGTATGTCTTTAATTAAAGCAATGGCAGCATCTACATCAACCAAGTTGTTGTAAGAAAGTTCCTTACCATTTAGTTGTTCAAATATTTCATCGAGGTTGCCAAAAAAGGTAGCCGCTTGGTGGGGATTTTCACCATAACGGAGGGTCTTTTTTTCTTTATTGAAAGGTGTTTCAACCGCTATTTGATTGAAGTAAGCGGAAATAGCATTGTCGTATGCAGTACATACATCAAAAGCTTTGATGGCCAATGAACGACGTTGTTCCAAAGTTGTACTGCCTTCTTGATCTCTAAGCAGGTTTACCAAGTAGGCATAGTCATTTTTTGCAGCCACCACTACTACATCGCGGTGATTTTTTGCAGCGGCTCTAATCATAGATGGGCCGCCAATATCAATTTTCTCAATAATCAGTTGTTCGTCTGTAGTGCTTTTCACCGTTTCTTCAAATGGATACAAATCTACCATCACAAGGTCTATTTCAGGTATCTGGTATTGTTTCATTTCTGCCAAATGTGTATCATCATTTCTTTTGCCTAGAATACCACCAAATACAGATGGATGTAGGGTTTTCACTCTTCCGCCTAAAATAGATGGATAGCTAGTAAGCGATTCTACAGAAACGCAAGCCACGCCCATTTTTTCGATAAATTCCTGGGTACCGCCAGTGCTATAAATAGTTACTCCATTTTTTTGTAATTCGAAAATAATGTCTTCTAAACCATCTTTGTAAAAAACGGAGATCAGGGCAGCTTGTATTTTTTTTTCCATAATGTAACTTTGTTAGTTTCTAACTCCAGTTGAATGCGTTGTCGGCTACCGATGATGATTTTTGTTTAGGGTGCATCCAGAAAATGGTTCGAGAATTATGCTAACTATTAGATAATAAGTATAAAAGCACCCTGTTCATTTACCGAATGGAAGCGCAAATTTAGCGCTTCACATTCTTTTTTCCATTGGTCTATTTTCCACAAACTATTAGACGCGTCAAACACTACTATAGTGGGTTGTGCTCGTTGCAATAAATCGGCGATGAGTACCCGAGCATTTTTGCTCAAAAGCAATACATCTAACTTTTCTGGCTCTTTTATATCTTTTTGTGAAAGTGATTCGTTTAGCATCCAGATTTTTTTATCATAAAATTGCCAGCTAGTTCCATCTGAACTCAGCCTTTCTAAGGAGTTTACTTCTTTACTGGCCAACATCGATGTTCTGGAGGGCTTCAGGTGATATTGTTGTAACAAGGTATCTGCCCTGATGCTACTGTCGCCAACAAATAAATAACGATCCTGTACTATAAAGTCTACCGCTTGTTTTCCAGTAACATGGTACACGATCATGGTTTGCTGCGATTGTAATTCAATATATTTTTTGGTTTGCAACCCTGCAAACAATAGTAATAAAGCAATGCTTGCTATCAAGACTTTTCGTTTTTTTTGAATCAAATAACTGCAGATGGCCACCAACAAAGCATATAACACCCAGGTGCTGAATACAGAAGCATAAATAGGTTCCCACACCGAAAATGATAACTCATCAAAATATAAGATAGCATTATTCATGCTGCGTATCAGCCAACCCAATAACATGCCCAACCCATTTGCCAACAATGGAATCCAAGACAGTATCAACAATAAAATTTCGCCAAATAAAATAATGGTCGACAAGGGTACTGCCAACATATTGGTAAATAAAAAAAGATTCGGAAACTGGTGAAAATAATAAATACAAATAGGGAAGGCGCCCATCTGCGCTGCCAATGTAACACTCATCATTTCCCAGATTTTTCTAACTATTCCATATCGAAAATAATAAGCTCGATAAATATGTTTTTGCAACAACACAATGCCCAGCACCGCCAGGTAACTGAGTTGAAAGCCTACATCCCATAAAAAATAAGGATTGTAACAAAGCAGTATAAATGCAGAGGCTGCCAGCGAATTGTAAATAGATGATTGCTTGAAATAATATTTACCCAATACAATCACGGTAAACATCACCGCACTGCGCAATACAGAGGCAGAACCTCCGGTTAGCAATGCAAACAGCCACAAACTTCCCAATAATAAAACTGCTTTTATATGTCTCGATTTTTTTAATCCTGGGGTGCGATTAAACAGCCACGACAGTACCACGAAAATGAGTCCAAGGTGTAGGCCAGATATAGCAATGATGTGCACTACGCCAGTATTGGTGTACGCCTGCACCAGATCTTTGTCGAGGTCTTCTTTGTACCCTATCAATAACGCTTCTGCAATACCTAACTCTTTATCTTCATTGGATAGATACTTCTTTAAATTATTTAAAACGCTAGCTCTCGCCTCAAATAAAAAATGCGGAAATGGATCAATAGATGATTGTTTTAGAGGCACCCAATGTTCATTTTTTAAAAACAACTGATGGTACAACAATTGAAAAGCTGCATACCGTTTATAATCGAACGCTCCGGGGTTACCACTATTACTAATGGCCTGCAGAGGTCGTTTTATCAAAATCAGGTCTCCGTATTTCAAAACTGGTGGCGAACTATCTTTAGAAAAATACAATAAAATATTACCTGCTACTTTGTGTTGTTTTTCACCATTCAATACCCACATCACCTTGGCTTCTGCTTTGTACGATTTTTTTTTGACTACAAGCGGTTCATTGATCCGAATGATGAATATAGTGCTGTCTTCCACAAAATGACCATACCAATTGCTACTGTGCCGAAGGTCTTTTTGCCAGCAAAGCAACATACCAAAACAAGCGAGTACCAAACCAAGTAGCAACCCTTGCAATTTTCGGAGATGGTACAACGAACTAATACTAAAAAAATAAGTGCAACCAAATGCCATTAAAAAACTTAGTAAAGAGGTACCGATGAAACCAATCCAAAAGGGTGTGTGCCATTGTAACACCATACCAGCCATCAGGGGTAGCAGCAGCCGAATGAGAGGGGCTTTTTTCCAAACAGGAATTTGCGTAAGTTGCGGGTTCATTTTTCAAAATAAGAAACCCGACTTTAGTTTGTACCGTGATTTTTACGGAAAATCGGGGGGTTTTATCCCGAGCCATTGGTAAAAGGTTTCGCTGTTTAATTCCATCACTTCACCAGGTGCTAAGTTGCCCAATTGCAGATTGCTGATGTTTAATCGAACCAAGCGTAAACAGCGATGCCTTGCGGCCAACACCATTTTGCGTACCTGTCGGTACTTGCCTTCTATCAGTGTAATCAGCAACCAGGTGTGTGGATAGGTCATCCGATGATCATCAGCATATGGATACAATATAAAAGGATCGGGGATGATCTCTACTGAAACTGGCGTGGCTTTGTAAACCTCTCCATTTTTAATTTTGATGGGGATACCTTCTCGCAACAACGCCAATGTTACTTCGCTTACTTTGTTTTGTACCATCACCAGATAACTGCGTGGGTGTGGCTTTCCCGCCAAAAACAACAATCGCGTAACTCGTTTATCGGTGGTTAGAATGAGCAATCCTTCAGAGTCTAAATCGAGTCTACCCACTGCATGTGTTCCCTCCGGAAAATCAAATTTCAAATCGCCCAACAAACCCACATCGTGTGTACTCACAAATTGAGAAACCATGTTGCGTGGTTTGTGGAGGAGAAAGTATCGGTGCATGATGTTGAATAGCAGTTGATGTAAATATAAAACTCCGGAGTTAACAAACGCCGGAGTTAAAAATATTAAAATACTTAGTACAAATCTTATTTACTCAAATGCATACTTCTCTCTTTGTACAACTGACGGAAATATGGATCTCTTAAATCTTTAATGAAACGAATGGCTTCGCCAGTACTTTTCATTTCTGGACCTAACTCTTTGTTTACACCTGGGAATTTGTTGAAAGAAAACACAGGTTCTTTGATAGCGAAACCGGTCAACTTTTTCTCGAAAGTAAAGTCGGTTAATTTGTTAGCACCCAACATAATTTTGGTAGCAATATTCAAATAT
The DNA here is from genome assembly GCA_040882445.1 of Ferruginibacter sp. GTDB lineage: Bacteria > Bacteroidota > Bacteroidia > Chitinophagales > Chitinophagaceae > Ferruginibacter. The sequence goes on from JBBEBH010000068.1 coordinate 34,082, forward strand.
GGTATTTGATAGGCTTTTGCTATGAAAGGTGTGGTGCGGCTGGCTCTTGGGTTGGCTTCAATTACAAATACGTTGCCATCTTTAATGGCAAATTGTATGTTGATTAATCCTTTGATGTTGAGCGCCCTTGCAATTTTTTCTGCATATTCTTCCATGGTATGCACAATGAGTGGACTCAAATTGAACTGCGGCAACACCGCATTGCTATCGCCACTGTGAATGCCCGCAGGTTCAATGTGTTCCATCACACCCATGATGTGAAAATTTTCTCCATCAAAAATAGCATCTACTTCGGCTTCCTGGCACCTGTCTAAAAAATGGTCAATCAAAATTTTATTACCCGGCAAATGTTTCAATAAACTCAATACGCCTTTTTCTAATTCTTCATCATTGAGCACAATGCGCATTCTTTGTCCGCCCAATACATAACTAGGTCGCACCAACACGGGGTATCCAACTATTTTGGCTACTTCAATGGCATCGTCGGTATTGAATGCTGTGCCATAATTAGGATAAGGAATTTCTAATTCTTTCAGCATATCACTAAAACGACCACGATCTTCGGCAATATCCATGTTGTCGAAAGAAGTACCAATGATTTTTACACCACGTTCGTGCAGGATTTTTGCGAGTTTCAAAGCGGTTTGTCCACCCAACTGTACTATCACCCCTTCTGGCTGTTCGTGTTCTATGATTTCCCAGATATGTTCCCAAAATACGGGTTCAAAATAAAGTTTGTCGGCTATATCAAAATCGGTAGAAACGGTTTCGGGATTGCAGTTCACCATAATGGCTTCGTAGCCACATTCTTTGATGGCCAATAAACCATGTACGCAGCAATAATCAAATTCGATGCCCTGACCAATGCGGTTGGGACCACTTCCGAGCACAACAATTTTTTTCTTTTCAGATCTTATAGATTCATTTGAATGTAAATGATCACCAACGGCTTTATTTTCAAAAGTAGAATAGAAATAAGGAGTCTTTGCTTCAAACTCAGCACTGCAAGTATCTACCATTTTAAACACACGGGTAAGGCCTATGGCTTTGCGGCGTTGATAAATTTTATCGGCATCTTCTTCCTGCATAATGCGCACGATTTGCTCATCGCTGAATCCCAACATTTTTGCTTCGGTAAGTAGCTCATCTGGCAGGGTATCTAAATTGTATTTTACAATTTGTTTTTCGCAATCACAGATTTTCTGGATCTGGTAAATAAACCATCGATCTATCTTCGTGCTTTCACAAATTCTTTTTACGCTGGCGCCCGCCATCAACGCATCTTTAATGCGGAAGATGCGATCCCATTTTGGTATTTTGATGTATTCGATTAACTCGTCTGCATGCATCAAGCTTTTACCATAATAGCCTAGTCCAACGGCTTCGTTTTCTAAACTCTGACAAGCTTTTTGCACAGCTTCTGCAAAACTTCTGCCGATCCCCATTACTTCACCTACACTTTTCATTTGAAAGCCCAAGGTATCGTCGGCGCCTTTGAATTTATCAAAATTCCAGCGAGGTATTTTTACAATCACATAATCTAATGCTGGTTCAAAATAGGCAGAAGTAGATTCGGTGATTTGGTTTTTTAATTCGTCGAGGTTGAAACCAATGGCGAGCTTAGCAGCAATTTTTGCGATTGGATAACCGGTAGCTTTGGATGCTAATGCAGATGAGCGGCTTACCCTTGGGTTAATTTCTACCACAATGAGTTCTTCTGTTTGTGGGTTCAAGGCAAACTGCACATTGCATCCGCCAGCAAAATTACCCAGGTTGCGCATGATGGAGATGGCGGTGTTGCGCATCAACTGGTAAGCAGTATCACTTAATGTCATGGCGGGTGCTACAGTAATACTGTCGCCAGTATGCACCCCCATGGGATCAAAGTTTTCTACAGCACAAATAATCACCACATTGTCGGCATTGTCTCTCAACAACTCTAATTCAAATTCTTTCCAACCCAATATTGCTTTTTCTACTAGCACTTCATGAACGGGGCTGGCAGTAAGTGCCCTGTTGAGGGCTTCATCTAATTCATCTTTTTTAAACACAATTCCACCCCCAGTTCCACCCAAGGTAAAGGAAGGACGAAGCACCAAGGGAAATCCAATTTCCTGGGCAAATTCTTTTCCTTCTAAAAATGAATTCGCAATTTTAGCCTGACAAACCGGAATGCCCATCTCAATCATCCACAATCTGAATTTTTCTCTATCTTCTGCTTTGTCTATAGCTTTGATATCTACCCCAACCAGTTTTACATTAAATTTTTCCCAGATCCCCAACTCGTCTGCCTCTTTACACAAATTCAAAGCGGTTTGTCCACCCATAGTAGGCAACACGGCATCTATTTGATTTTCTTCCAGTATTTGTTCGATGCTTTCTACCGTAAGTGGCAATAAGTACACTCTGTCGGCCATCATCGGATCGGTCATGATCGTAGCGGGATTACTATTGATCAGGATCACCCTAATACCTTCTTCACGCAAGCTGCGGGCGGCTTGTGTGCCACTGTAATCAAATTCGCAGGCCTGGCCAATTACAATAGGACCTGATCCAATAATTAAAACAGATTGAATGGAATTATTTTTAGGCATGTTGGTAAAAGCCGATTTTGATGCAGCGTGCAAAAGTACAAGTAAAAAATAAGCGTCACAAATTTTACGACGCCTATAAATTATTATAATATATTATTTACTGTAAGTTTACGGTTACCTCATAATCGCCTTTTTCATTAAAGATGGCTTCAAACACATCGCCAGTATTGTAAATAAATCTGGCTCTAAAAGGGAAGATCATCTGCTGAAGCCTTAGTACACTCGTTTTGGTAATGGTTGAACTGGTTTTGCTGATGTACTGTCCGGCAATAACGTTCACTTCTACAATGGTAGGTACTGCGTTACTAGAAGCAGCAGCTGTACTTACCGCCTGACTACTTGTGATATTGATGTTGCCCGTTTTTTCCCCTTTGTTGATGATACTGATGTTTACTCTGGCAACTTTACTAGATTGATCTTGCACTTTGTGCAGAAATTCAAATTCACCCACATATTTGTCTTTTTTCCAAAAGCCAACTAATACGGTATCCTTGCCAAATGTGGTTTTTAGGTGCATCGTACCTTTACCCTCCATTTTACCCTTTTTAAAGCTGCCAGTATAGTAGCCGCCGTTGTCTGAGGTATAAGTACCAGTGCCATCGGGGTAACCGGCCTTAAATTCTCCTTCGTAGGTATGGGTTCCCACCGACTTCCCTTTGCCATTGGCCTTGCCGTTGGTGCAATCGCCGGTGTAAGTTCCAGCGATGTAAGGTTGCAAAACTTTACAAGTTTCTTGTGCAGAACAACAATTATAAATAAATGTGAAAATAAAAAGTAGCGTAGATAACTTTTTCATAAGAGTAGTCTTTAGAGTAATTTTGTAAAAATCGGAAATTGATTTGATCAATGAAAATAAGCATAAATTCAAACAACAACAGTATCCATTTAAATCAGCAATTTTTTTTACTGGCGTTTGTAGGGCTCTTTTTTGGAGGCCAGGTAAAGGCTCAAAACTTTATGCCGATTAAACAATATCCACAACAATACTTTCAATGGCCAGTAGGTGCCACCAAAGCCCTAGTAGCCAACTTTGGCGAACTAAGGGCTAACCATTATCACATGGGCCTCGACTGCAGAACTGAGCAGGTTGAAAACAAACCGGTATTTGCCGCTGCCGATGGATATATTGCCAAAGTAAAAATTGAACCCTGGGGTTTTGGCAGGGCATTGTATGTGAATCATCCAAACGGTATGACTACCTTGTATGCACATCTCAACGATTTTTATCCGGCGTTAGAAAAATATATTAAAGAGCAACAGTACAAGATAGAAAGCTGGCAACTTTTTATAGACCTTCCTGCCAATCTTTTTCCGGTAAAAAAAGGTTTTACTATTGCTTACAGTGGCAACACGGGCGGATCGCAGGGCCCCCACTTACATTTTGAAGTGAGGGATACCAAAACAGATAAAGTGCTAAATCCATTGTTGATGGGCTTTCCTATTGCCGACAATATTGCCCCAGATGTATTACAATTAGCGGTGTACGACCGATGCCTCAGTACCTACGAACAAACGCCAAAAATTTACCCTCTTAAAAAAGTGAATGGCGTGTATATTCCGGTGGGCGGCAAAATAAATGTTAATTCAGAAAAAGTAAGTTTCGCCATTACCGCTTGGGACCGTTACACTGGTTCTACCAATCAAAATGGTATTTATGAAGCGGTGCTGTACAACAACGAACAACCGGTGATTGGGTTTCAAATGGATCAAATAAGTTACCTCGAAACAAGGTATCTCAATGCCCATATTGATTACAAACTCAAGGCTTCTGGTGGAGCTTACCTACAACACCTGAGTAAACTTCCGGGCAATGACGATGTGATTTATACCAGCAATGGAAGTGATGGTGTGCTAAATTTGGAGGCGAACGATTCCCGCAATATTCGCATCAAAGTATCGGACCATAATGGCAACATAAGCACGGTGAAGTTTGAATTAAATTGTACTGGATTATCTGCTTCTAGAAAAAATATGCCCGCACAATCGCAACAATCTTTTCGGCCCGGATTCATCAACATTTTTGAAAATAATCAGGTACAATTTTATCTGCCGCAACATGCACTCTACGATTCATTCCATTTTAAATACAATGAAATCAAAGATGCAAAAGGCCAACCCATTTACCAATTGCATCAGGCTACTGTGCCTGTTCACAACTATTTCAACATCAACATCAAAGGGTCTTTTAATAATACCGACACTGGAAAAGTTGTAATGTACCGGTTTTACGGTGGTAAAAAAGATTATAAAAAAGCAAGTTATCAAAACGGCTGGTACAAAGCCTCTTTCAGAGAGTTTGGCAACTACCAGTTGCTGATAGACAGCATTCCACCATCCATCAGTACTGTTGGTTTCACCAATCATATGAACACGGCTAAACTAAGCAAACTGTTGTTTGTTGTAAAGGACGACACAGAAGAAATCGGTAGTTTTACCGCTACACTCAATGGGAAGTGGATTAGATTTAGCAACGACAAAGGGAGAAATTTCATCTACCAATTTGATGAACATTGTGGACCAGGTTTGCATGAATTGGTGCTCACTGTAAAAGACCAAGTTGGAAACACAACCATCAAAACCTACCAATTTACAAGATAAACAACACGATAATGTTAGAAGAAGGCAAAAAAGCACCCATCTTTAAGGGAATAGACCAGAACGGCAAAACGGTATCACTGGCAGACTACAAAGGGAAAAAACTGGTATTGTATTTTTATCCGAAAGATAATACGTCCACCTGCACGGTGCAGGCGTGTAATATTAGAGATCATTTTTCTGCTTTAAAGAAAAAAGGCATTCACATCATTGGAATTAGTGCAGACGATACGAATAGCCATAAAAAGTTTGAAGCAAAATACCAATTACCTTTTATTATACTAGCGGATACAGAACGCACGATCATTGATCAATTTGGCGTTTGGGGCGAAAAGCAACTATATGGCAAAAAATATATGGGTTTGTTGAGAACCACTTTCCTCATCAACGAAAAGGGGGTGATTGTAAAAGTAATAGCTAAGCCCAAAAGCAATCAACACGCCGAAGAGATTATGGAAGCCTGGCAATCAATTGATGAATGACAACTGATAAAACAATCTCTTTCAGCGTGTGCGAAAACAGTTGGTGGGCAAAGTGTGCTGCTTACAAACTGAGCGCACAAAGCGTTGCCTTAGTATTAGAAGCACCATTCATTTGTACCATGTTTCGAAGAAAGATTTTTTATCAAACGAAGCCTGGTTAAAGCATGAGCTCTGCCATGTTCAACAATTTAAAAGGTATGGTTTTGTTAATTTCTTGCTGAAATATATTTGGGAAAGTTTTAAAAAAGGGTATTTCAACAATAAATACGAAGTGCAGGCGAGGGAAGCCGAAAAGCTGTAGAGTTCATTACAATAGCCACTCCACTGTGCCAAATGCTAAGCGTCTTTCCATCACATCTTCGGTAACCAATTCCCCGGTTTCTGTTACAGCTTTAACAGTAGTTGTAAAAACCGACCTGTTGTGCCTGAGTTGCACGATTTCATTTCTTTTAAACAATCGTTGATTATAGGCTGATATTATTGAATGGACATTAGTTTCTGTAATAGTTTCGTAACCTACCAATATCGCCTGATGCAATTGCTTTGAAAGCTCCAATGGATCTAGGTGTTGGCCTATAACCTCCTTTAAAGCGATGGCCCCGGTCAATTTTGGGGAGAATTTATCCTGATTTACGTTGATTCCAATACCTACTACAGCCCATTTCCATTCGGTGCCAGAGAATTGGTTTTCAATCAAAATACCCCCTGCCTTTCTGTCACTAATGTATAAATCATTGGGCCATTTTATTTGAACCCTTGTTCCGGTTATTTTTTCTAGAAAGCTGCTGCAACACAGTGCAATATAGGCACTAAAACAAAAAGGATTTGCCCTAAAACACAGTGCAGGCTTGATTGCGATGCTTAAAACAATATTTTGATCTCTGGCTGATTCCCAGTTTTTTCCTCGCTGCCCCTTGCCCAAGGTTTGGCTCCTAGCGTACCATCCATCCCCATGGTTAGCCATTCCTTCATGAACCTTTGCCATGGCATAGTTGTTGGTACTATCCACAGCATCAAGAATATAAAATAATCCGATTTGTTCCATTATACATTTATGGGTAAAAAAGAAGTCCTATTTTTGACACAATTCGCAAGCTAATTGTTTTTTAGCAACAACAAATATGGCAAAGTCCATGTTATTTAATTAAATAAATTTTCAACCGTTTGAATCATCTGGAAGTATTAAAAAGTAGAAAAAAAAATAGCCATATTAGGCTCACTCGAAACAGTAAAATTTTCAAAACAATTATTCATGCCATTCATGAAAAAAAGGGAGAGCATATTATCAGCCTCGACTTGAGAAAAATACCAGAGGCAGTGGCCGATTTTTTTATTATCTGTGAAGCAAGCAATCCCAATTTATTAAAAGCGATTGCAGATAATATTGATGTTGAGGTGAAAGAAAAAATAGATGAAAGCCCCTACAAACATGAAGGCCGACAAGGTGAACAATGGATACTGCTTGATTATGTAAATATAGTTGTACATATCATGTTGCCAGAACCCAGAAAATTTTATGGGCTCGAAGAAATGTGGAGCGATGCTCCCGGAATGGAACATCCTGATCATTAATTTATTATTTATTAAAATACCCTATAACCACGTTTAAAGAATGTCACAACAAGATATGAACCAGCAAAACAGTAAGAGAAAAGGATCTCCAGATAACATACCCCCAAAGGGTGAAGATGGCGATAAGAAAAAAAATAAATTTAATATATACTGGATCTACGGTATCATATTTTTATCCATCATTGCTTATAACGTTTTTCGTGGTGTAAACAGCAACGGAATTGAAACCGACAAACTCAATTTTTACGAAATGGTAAAGCAGGGTGATGTAAAACAATACAAGATCATCCGAAATAGGAATATTGTAAGGGTATCGCTGAACAAGGACAGTCTTACTGCAAAAAAAGCTTTTTACGAAGCACAATTCAACAGCAAAGAAGCGCCTAAGACCTACGAGCAAGTGAGTAAAATTAATGAGCCGCAATTGTATCTTAACGTTGTGAATGGTGAAACTTTCTCAAAAGAAATGGAAGAGTTTTACAAAACCAATCCAGGTACTTCAAAAGTGGATGAATTGGTTGACAATGAAGGCGAAGCAATGGGGCAGTTGTTGAACTTGATACTTCCGATATTGCTTATAGCTTTCCTATTTATTCTCATGATGCGAAAGGTTGGCGGAACAGGCGGTGGCGGTGGACCAGGCGGTATTTTCAATATCGGAAAATCTAAAGCTACTTTGTTCGAAAAAGGCACAAGGGTCAACATCAACTTCAACGATGTAGCGGGATTAGATGAAGCGAAGGTAGAAGTGATGGAGATAGTTGACTTTCTTAAAAATCCAAAAAAATACACCGCTCTCGGAGGTAAAATCCCTAAAGGTGCATTGCTGGTAGGTCCTCCGGGAACAGGTAAAACATTACTGGCAAAAGCGGTAGCTGGCGAAGCACAAGTTCCCTTCTTCAGTTTAAGCGGAAGTGATTTCGTTGAAATGTTTGTAGGTGTGGGTGCAAGCAGGGTAAGAGACTTATTTAAACAAGCCAGAGAAAAAGCCCCTTGTATTATATTCATTGATGAGATAGATGCTATCGGCCGTGCTAGAGGCAAAAATATGATGATGAGTAATGATGAGAGAGAAAACACCCTCAACCAATTACTAGTAGAGATGGATGGCTTTGGTACCGATTTGGGGATCATCATCTTAGCTGCTACCAACAGGCCAGATGTATTGGATACAGCGCTGTTGCGGCCTGGAAGATTCGACAGACAGATCACCATCGACAGGCCAGACTTGAGCGGAAGAGAAGCAATTTTTAAAGTGCATCTAGGACCCATTAAAATTTCTACTAAACTCGATATTCACAAACTGGCCGAACAAACCCCAGGTTTTGCCGGGGCTGATATTGCCAATGTTTGTAACGAAGCCGCATTGATTGCTGCTAGAAAAAATAAAGAAGCAGTAGATATGAGTGATTTCCAAGACGCTATAGATCGTGTGATTGGTGGATTGGAAAAAAAGAATAAGATCATTTCGCCTGAAGAAAAAGAAATCATTGCCTACCACGAAGCAGGGCACGCCATTTGTGGATGGTATTTGGAACATGCTTATCCTTTATTGAAGGTAACCATCGTACCAAGAGGAACCGCAGCTTTGGGATATGCACAATACACCCCAAAAGAACAGTATTTATATAACACTGATCAGTTGATTCATCAAATTTGTATGACCCTCGGCGGAAGAGCAAGTGAAGATATCTTCTTCGGAAAAATCAGTACAGGGGCCAGTAATGATTTGCAACAAATCACCAAAATAGCTTACAGTATGGTAACCACTTACGGAATGAATGATAAAGTGGGCAATGTGAGCTTTTATGATCCTCAGCAGGAAAATTATTTTACGAAACCTTACAGTGAAGAAACAGGAAAGATGATTGATCAGGAAGTAAGAAAGTTAATAGAAGAGGCGTACGTTAAAACCAAAAATCTACTTACCGAAAAAAGAGATGATGTAGAAAAATTAGCGAAAGAATTGTTGGTAAAAGAGGTTTTGTTTAAAAGCGACGTAGAAGCATTGATCGGCAAAAGACCATTTGAAGAGAAAAAATTACTCGATGTTTCACCCGAAGATCTGGTAGACGATGGCCCAGAGCAACCTTTTAATGAAGAATTAAAAAACCCACCAACCATCTAAAAAATGGCAGACTCATCTTCTTCAAAAGAGCATATATTAAATAGAATAAGGAAGGCACTGACTAATCCAGTGCCTTTGCCTTATCCCAATAGTGAGGGAAAAGATGCTTTGTACAAACCCGGCACCAATGATGATGCAATTATTTTTGCCGAAGAGTTTACCCGATTGCAAGGTAAGTTTGCTTTCTGTGAAAATGATGAAGATTTGCAACAACAGTTAGGGCTCCTGATTAAAGAAAAGGGATGGCAAAAAATTTATTGTACCGAACATAAATACCAACCCTTGCTGCATAGCTTACAAGTGGCGCATTTCAATGATTTGGCAGAAAGTGACGTATCCATAACTGGATGTGAGTATTTAGTAGCCAGAACAGGCAGTATGGTGATGAGTAGTGCGCAATTGAGCGGAAGAACCACCAGCGTTTATGCCCCAGTACATATTTGTATTGCATACAATAGACAGCTTGTATTTGATGTTAAAGATGCATTGGTATTTTTGAAAGAGAAATATAAAGATCAGTTTCCTTCTTTTGTAACGTTTGCTTCTGGGCCAAGTAGAACAGCAGATATAGAAAAAACATTGGTTACGGGTGTACATGGGCCAAAAGAAGTATATTGTTTTCTGATAGAGGATTAATCAATATTGTTAGATTGTAATTTTTTTTACATTTATGGAAGCTAATGCATACCAACTATTTGTTTATGGGTCATTGAGAAGCGGATTTAGAAACCCTGCGTACCATTACCTTACACAGTACTTTCATTTACTGGGAGAAGCAGTGGTAAAAGGTCAGTTTTTTGATAATGCTTCTCACCCAGTAGCTATACCTACCAACAGCGAGCATTATATTACCGGAGAGTTATACGAAGTTAATAATGCAGAAGAGTTTACATGGGCAATGGAACAGATAGATGACTACGAAGGACTGAATGTAGAAGTTGGAGAACAGCCGCTTTACAGAAGAGAGTTGGTAGAAGCCTTTCGGGAAGGCAACCCCAGCCTTGCTTGGATATATTGGTACAACCAACCGGTAGATGGAATGCCCCTCATTGAAACCGGAGATGTTTTGAAATACCTGCAGGAAAAAAATAAACCCTGACCTTGGAATGAATGATACCGCCAAAAAAATATATTTTTTATCCGACTTTCACTTGGGGGCGCCTGATGCAGCAAGCAGTCTGGAAAGAGAAAAAAGGATTTGTCGATTTCTAGACAGTATCAAACAAGATGCACATACTATTTTTATTGTGGGCGACTTATTTGATTTCTGGTTCGAATATTCTACGGTAGTACCAAAAGGTTATGTTCGTATTTTGGGCAAACTGGCCGAACTCACCGATAGTGGTATTGCAGTTCATTTTTTTGTAGGCAACCACGATATGTGGATGACCTCTTATTTTCAAAAAGAGCTGAATATTTCCGTTTATTTTGGGCCCAAAATGTTTGTTTTTAATGATAAAAAATTTCTCATCGGTCATGGCGACGGACTTGGGCCAGGAGATAATGGTTACAAGATGATGAAAAAAGTGTTTCGCCATCCTATCTCAAAATGGCTCTTTGGCGTGCTCCCTCCCTACATTGGCATAGGATTGGCTAATTACCTGAGCAGAAAAAGTAGGGTAAAAACAGGTCATATAGACGAAGTATACTTAGGCGATGATAAAGAATGGTTGATCGTGTATAGCAAAGAAGTACTGGCCCAACAACACTACGATTATTTTATATTTGGACACAGACATCTACCTATCATGCATCCGTTGCAAGAAAACAGTGTATATATAAACCTAGGTGAATGGATTAAATACAACAGTTACGCGGTGTTTGATGGAATTGAAGTAAAGTTGGCCTATTTTAAAAACTAAGTTTACATTATTGAAAATAACCACTACATATTTGATAGGTATTTTTTGTTGCTGCCATTTTTTTGTATGTGCGCAAAATTCTGCTGCCATTGGCACTAAGGCCAACAATTTGCAAGCTGCCAGTAGCAACGATACATTTGTATTGGAAAGAACGATCCCCGGCGATTTTAATGCAATGGAGATTGATGTGCTTAATAATCTTTACCTCATCACGTCGGGCAACCAGTTAAAAAAAATTAGCTCAAGGGGTGATTCGATGGCTGTTTTCAATGACGTAAAAAAATTTGGTAATCCTACGCTGATAGACGTTACCAACCCTTTAAAAGTGTTACTTTATTATAAAAATTTCTCTACTGTAGTGATGTTAGATCGGTTACTCAGTCCGCGCAACAGCATCAACTTCAGGCAACAGCAAATATTTAGTGTAAAGGCCATTGCTACCGCTTACGATAACAATGTATGGCTGTTTGATGAGCAAGATCTGAAACTGAAAAAGATAGATGAAAATGGAAAGCTGTTGCAGGAAACCACCGATTGGAGGTTGATCATGGACCTTGTACCATCTCCGCAAAAAATTATAGACGCCAACAATTTTGTTTACCTCTACGACCCAGCAAAAGGATTTTATATTTTTGATTATTATGGCACTTTTAAAAACAACTTACCTTTTTTAAACTGGGAAAATGTGAGCATAAGTGGCAACCGTTTGTCAGGCTTTTCTAATAAACAATTCCATACTTATGAGGTTCAATCCTTACAACTCAAAACATATAACTTACCATCTTTTCTCAACAGCTACAGCAGCATCAAAGCCATGAATGGTAAACTGTACCTGTTAAAAAAAGAAGGCATCGAAATTTATACGCTTCTTTAATGATGATACAAACATGAAGGAATTTTTAGGATATACCATTTTAGATAATAGTATTCAGCGTTTGCTGATTGTATTCAGCATCATCGCATTGGTGATCATTCTTAAGAAGATATTATCAAACTACCTCGCTTCTGCCAGTTATCTGATGATAAACAAAGCGTGGAAAACAATAGATAAAAAAGAGTTTTCTGAACTATTCTTACAACCCCTGAGCGGTTTTTTAATCATCACAATTGGCATCATCACTATCAGCGAATTACAATATCCACTTGCATGGAAATTTAACCTATTAAAAGTTCCTTTTGAAGTTATCCTTCAAAAAATAGCCATCGCGATATTCTTATTTTCTTTTGTACGATTGGTTACCAGTATCATCAACTTTGTTGCCATCATATTAACCAAAAGAGCCAAACTCACTATAGATAAAGGAGACGATCAATTGGTGATATTTTTCAGAGATTTTATAAAAGTTTTGGTATGGATCGCAGGTAGCTTATTAATCCTAAAAGTTGTTTTTTACCAGAATATTGGCAACTTGTTAACTGGACTTAGTATTGCTGGAGCTGCGCTGGCACTATCTGCCAGAGAAAGTTTAGAAAACCTAATCGCTTCGTTTATTATATTTTTTGATAAGCCATTTTATGTGGGCGACATACTCAAAGTGAATAATATTACTGGTACAGTTGAGAGTATTGGTTTAAGAAGTACTCGTATTCGTACTGCCGACAAAACATTGGTAACAGTTCCCAACAAACAAATGGTAGATAGTGTGGTAGACAATTGGAGCATGCGTACTCAACGAAGGGCCGAATTAAAATTAGAATTTGGTGAAAAAAATCCTGCTAGTTCGATAGAACAGTTTGTACAAAAAGCCTATGAGCTTTTTACCTCCAACTTCGCTCCGAGATTAAAAAGTTATACTGTTTTTTTTACAGAGTTTTCTAAAAATGGTAGCACCATTACAATCGAATATTTTACCGATAACATCAGTATATCAGAATTTAATACCTTAAAGCAGCAAATAAATTTATTGCTGCTGAAACTTATAGATGACCAAAAAATAGAACTAGCCACAAGCAGTACCAATATCAACATTGGAAGTTTAGATACAGAAGCGGCCGTATCCAAACCCATCATCTAAAAAAAGCGGAACGATGTTTGGCTAACATCAAAGAGAATCATACAATTTTTAATTTAAAAAAGCAGCAAGCTCTTTATCCCATTGTCCTGTTTTTCCGTACTCCACTACTCTACCTACCTCTTTTCCATATTTCATTACAATGATGGTGGGCACGTTCACAATTTTTAAGACATCAGCGATACCACCAATAGTCTTTTTATTTCTATCCACTGCAAAAACACTAATGTCAGCATCTGCAATACCTACCTCCTCTTGTATTTTAAAAAACTTAGGTAAAATAAATTGAGTGTCTTCACACCAAGTGCCACCAAATACGATAAATTGTACTTTTCCTTTTGCATCTGAGAAAGCATTTTTTATCTCCATTGGTACTACGTAACTTTTGTAATTTCTGTGGTACCATTTAAAATTACTGTCGTTTGATAAGGCATATTTGGTGATGATGCCATTTAAAAAATATGTTGTGCCATATTCTTTTACGCTTACATAAGGGCTTTGCGCCTTAATTGTATTGGTGAGGCTGAACAATAGTGCCGCTATTAATATTTTTTTCATCCATTTATTTTTTAGTTTTCAAGGCACACCCACCGCAGTCAATTAGGCATTACAAATTGGCTTTTAATTCTAGTAAAAAAGCTTTTGTTTTTTTAAGGGATTCAATTGCTGCAAAAGTTTCGCCAGTTTTTTTATTCTTTTTCAAAAAATCTCTGGCACCTTCTATGGTGTATTTTTTCTCTCTCAATAAATGATAAATCAGTTGAAGATTTTTGATGTCTTCTGGACGGAAAAGCCGATCACCTTTTCCATTCTTTTTCGGCTTCAAAATATCAAATTCATTTTCCCAAAAACGGATTAGCGATACATTTACTTTGAACATATCCGATACTGCCCCAATATTATAATATCTTTTTTGAAACAACACATCATCTTCCGGTACTTCAACCATATGTACCATTTCATCCATATCGCTGAGTTTCATTCTACCTCTCGTGTTTTTTTTAGCGATAGGATTTATTATTTTCACAGTTTTTTTGTTGGCAATATTCACATGCTCTTCTTCTGCCATAAAAGCAAGGTCGCGAACTTCTTCTTCCACTGTTATCAACAAATCTTCTCTAGCAACAATAGTATCAAGGTTTGGTGCTGGTTTTTCCACATTGGTAGATGGAGGAACTGCCCATGCCTTATCAGGAGCCTTGTTTTCCTTCCTTGGCTCTTCGTCAAAAAAATCAAAACCCAATTGTTGTAATCCCATGATAAATTAAAATTAATCAAAACTTCTCGCACTTCCTGTAGCAGCCAGTTTTAGCAACTGGTCGTATTGTTCTGCATTAAGATCATTGCTAAAGAAATAAACAGGGTTTACGTGTTGCCCATTGAGCAGCACTTCGTAGTGGCAGTGTGGACCTGTACTTTTACCCGTACTGCCTACATAACCAATCACTTCTCCGCGTTTTACCCGTTGACCGTTGGTTACTTTAATGCGAACCATGTGGCCATAAAGGGTTTCATAACCATACCCATGGTTTATTTCTACGTGATTGCCGTACCCACCAACCGAATAACTCGCTGTTCTCACAATTCCATCGCCGGTGGCATAAATGGGTGTGCCCTGTGGCGCTGTAAAATCGAGCCCTTTGTGCATTTTAGGCGTTCCATACACCGGATCTATTCGCATACCAAATCCGCTAGCAATACGGTTAAGCTCTTTGTTACTAACTGGTTGAATAGCAGGAATACTAGACAGTTTAGCCTCCTGGTTGTTGATGAGCTTTTCAATACTTGTATAACTCTCCAACTGAAAGGCTACTCTTGCACTTAGATTGTTGAGCTGAGCAGCAATATCTTTTCCTAAAATATCTTCATCTATAATACTTAATTTATCGAGTTCCTTTTTTTGCTCAATAGCCTTAGCACGTGCACTATCGGGTAAGGGATTGGCTTCAAATATAGAACGGTACACTTCATTATCTCTTTTTTCTAACGCTCCCAATTGCTGTTCTAGGTTTTGTACTTTTTTGTTGACGTTGGTATAATTGTCTTTGAGAATCTCATATTTTTTATTTGCCTCAATGTCGATTGGCCTTGGGAAAAAGCGATTGTACAAGTAAATAACAATGGCGGAACTCACCACCAATCCAGACATTAGTCCGAAAAATTGCAGCAATTTGACCCTAAATGGAGTCACCAGTTTTTCGTACCGGAGTGTATGGGTGTTATAAAAATATTTTATTTTTTTCATAAATACCAAAGGCAGCCGTATTGGCTGCAAAACTCATGCTGAAATGCTTAATTTTGACAAACTGTACTAAACTAATTGCTAGTTATTGCTGAATATTCAACAGTACTTCGTAAAAAGGGCATACAATTCTACAAAAGGTACAAATATAAACGTAACTATAATCAAAATCAACCCAATCAAAATATTTAAAGAACATGATGACTGCTGACGAAATAAGACAGGCCTTTTTAACCTTTTTTGAATCTAAAGGGCACTTGGTAGTGCCTTCAGCCCCTATTGTAGTAAAAAACGATCCTACTTTGTTGTTCACCAATGCCGGGATGAATCAGTTCAAAGACTATTTTTTAGGCAATAAAAAAGCACCTAGTGCACGCATTGTTGATACACAAAAATGTTTAAGAGTAAGTGGTAAACACAATGATTTAGAAGAAGTGGGCGTAGATACTTATCATCATACCATGTTTGAAATGCTCGGCAACTGGAGCTTTGGCGACTATTTTAAAAATGAAGCCATAGAATTTAGTTGGGAACTGCTCACTGAAGTGTACAAACTTCCAAAAGAAAGATTGTATGCCACTGTGTTTGAAGGCGACAAAAAAGAAAATATTCCGGCCTCAACTATTGCACTTAACAAGTGGAAACAATTTTTGCCAGAAATGCAAATTGTTTATGGAAACAAAAAAGATAATTTTTGGGAGATGGGTGATACAGGACCATGTGGACCTTGCAGTGAAATTCATGTAGACTGCCGTTCAGATGAAGAAAGAGCCATTGTACCAGGTCATTTGCTTGTGAACAAAGACCACCCGCAGGTGATCGAAATTTGGAATAATGTATTCATTCAATTTAATCGGAAAAAAGATGGTTCACTAGAGCCTTTGCAAGCTACGCATGTTGATACTGGTATGGGCCTTGAACGATTGGTTAGAGTAATACAACACAAAACCAGCAATTACGATACCGATATTTTCAGCGGTACCATACTCGAAACTGGCAAAATAGTTCATAAAACGTATAAAGCCAACGATAGCAAAGAGTCTGTTGCTTTTAGAGTAATTGCAGACCATATTCGCGCTATTGGATTCTGCATTGCAGATGGTCAACTTCCCTCCAACACGGGCGCTGGATATGTGATTCGCCGTATTTTAAGAAGAGCCGTACGGTATTATTATTCTTATTTAGATTATAAACAACCTTTGTTGCACCAACTACTACCAGTACTGGCCAAACAATTTGAAAAAGTATTTCCCGAGCTCTACATGCAACAAGATTTTGTGGCTAAAGTTATCAGAGAAGAGGAAGACGCTTTTTTAAGAACCTTAGACAAAGGATTAAAAAAAATAGACAGCATCATGTTAGCTACTACAACCACCCAACAAATAAGTGGCGCAGATGCTTTTGAATTACTAGATACATTTGGCTTCCCCATCGATCTCACCCGACTGATTGCATCAGAAAATAACCTCACTCTAGATGAAGCAGCTTTTGAAGCAGAAATGAAACAGCAAAAAGACCGGAGCCGAGCTGCAACAGCCTTGGATACAGAAGACTGGCAGATAGTGAAAGAAGGCAATAGCAAAGGTTTTGTGGGATACGATTCGCTCACTGCAGAAACGGCGATCCTTCGCTATCGCAAGGTTTCGGGAAAAGGAAAAAGCCTTTTCCAAATTGTTTTAGAAGAAACTCCTTTTTATGCAGAAAGTGGTGGACAGGTAGGCGATTCAGGTACTTTATTGCTGAACGGAAACACGGTAAACATCATCGATACTAAAAAAGAAAATGACCTCATTATACATTTCGCAGAAACATTACCTGCTGATGTATCCGGACTTTTAACAGCCAACGTGCATGCAGCCCGCAGAAAACAGATATGCATTCACCATAGCGTTACACATTTGATGCATGCCGCATTACGAAAGGTATTGGGCAAACATGTAGCACAGAAAGGAAGTTTGGTAAATGAAGAACATCTACGTTTCGACTTCTCACATTTTGCAAAAATGAGTGATGAAGAAATAACCGAAGTTGAAAAAATAGTGAATCAAAAAATTCGGGAGAATATACCAGTAGTCATTCAATCAATTACAAAAGATGAAGCCATTGCATTAGGTGCCATGGCTTTGTTTGGTGAAAAATACGGTAATATCGTAAGGGTGGTGATTATGGATCCCAACTACTCCATAGAATTGTGTGGAGGTACGCATGTGGGGAGTACGGGTGAGCTGGGTATTTTCAAAATTAAATCCGAAGGCGCTGTGGCAGCAGGGGTTCGCAGGGTAGAGGCTGTTTGTGGCACGGCGGCAGAACAACTCATACAAGATGGTTTGGCAGAATTGCAAACATTGAGAAATTTGCTAAAAAATCCAGCTAATCTGCAAAAATCAATTGAAAGCTTATTGACCGAAAATGGCACACTTGCTAAAAGAATAGAATCTTTGGAGGCTCGGCAACTAGTGGGCATCCGCAACGAGTTGTTGCAGAAAGACCAGATCATTCACAATGTTAGCTTCATTGGAGAAATCATAGAAGTGCCTCATGCCGATGCATTAAAAAAACTCTGCTTCGATTTAAAAAATCAGCTACACGATCATCTGGTAGTGTTGTGTTCCAATATTGGAGGCAAAGCACATGTGGCTATTGGCATAAGCGAAACCGTTGTAGCCGCCAAAGGATTGGATGCCAGCAAAATCATCAAAGAGCAGGTAAGCCCATTGATCAATGGAGGTGGTGGCGGACAAAAAACATTGGCTACTGCAGGCGGACCAGACACGAGTGGTTTTGCTACTTTGATTGAAGAGATAAAAGCATTGATCTCCTAAAAAACAGTAGAAAATAAAGCTTAAAATACTTATAAAAGGCACAGAACGCACTTGGCCTCCTCCCTTTTTTAACCCAGATGATGCAGTTAAAATCGTAATGAGGGTTTCAAACACAATACAGATAAGTGTTTCAGGTTATTTTT
>JBBEBH010000069.1:0-9958 GCA_040882445.1 Ferruginibacter sp.
TTCGAGTCCCAGCCAGTTCACTTCTTAAAACCTCAATTTAAATTGAGGTTTTTTTTATTTTGTACACCCTATGGCATATTGTTACATATTATATTCTAACAAACTTAATAAATTCTATATCGGAGCATGTGTTGACTTAGAAAGAATATTCTATGAACACAATATTGGGCATTCCAAATTTACCAAGTTAGGTCTACCGTGGATTTTAGTTTATCAGGAAGAATTTGAAAATTTACAACTCGCCAAAAAAAGGGAAGCTTACATCAAAAAACAAAAATCAAGGAAATATATTGAAGCTTTAATTGCTCCAAAAAAATAAAGTTGGTAGAGCATCCCGATTTTAATCGGGAGGGCCCTGGGTTCGAGTCCCAGCCAGTTCACAAGCAAAGACAAACCTACAATATTGGGTTTGTCTTTTTTTATGTTCAAACTTTTTATAGAATTTAATACAGCACATCTATATAGACAATTTTTTCCGAATCCAAATTTTCTACATACCAACTTCCCCACTGGCTAATTGCTAAAAAAGTAGCGTCTAGCTCTTTATACCAACAAAAAAAATGCCCCTCCGTAGAAACGGAGCGGCCTTATCGATTGCTTGCCATATGTAAAAAACTTAAATTATTTTTTTGATATCTGAAAACGCTTTAACTTATTCGCTATCGATATATATTGGCCTTTTTATTGCTTTTACCTCTTCTCTACTGCTTGCCAAATTCTTAGTGAACACCTTTTTTTCTAACTCGCATAAAAGTAACTCCCATTTAATTTATTTACAAGTCAAATAATCTATCTAATTGGTATGTTGAACCATTGGTTAATTGATTAAAACCCTTTATGGTACTAGTTATTAGAATAATTTAGATACGATGCCCAACCTACAAAAGGGCTTCAATTAGTTTAAAAATATAGTTTAAAATTAGCTTCAACCTGTACTTACCACATAAAAAAATAGCCCCTCCGTAGAAACGGAGCGGCCTTTTCGATTGCTTGCTATATGTAAAATTCTTGAACTATTTTTTTGAATACAATTTCTATTTATCTTACAATAAGATTTTTTTCTTCGGCCTTTTTTTATTGTTTGCCTTCCTTTCGATTGCCTGCTTTGTGTAAGCCTTGCATTTTGATAAATCAAAAATAGTAAATGAAATCAGGATCATAAAACCAACTTAGTACAATTATTTGTATAATGAAATAGCATTGTTGAAGCTGAAATACACTACAGCATTGCTTCTTAACAAAAAATAATTACGATGCCCAACCGCTCTACAGATGTACTTTTTCTTTTGATCCGCTCCTTACAAAAGTCGGAAAAGAGGAATTTTAAACTGTACATCAAGCGCAGTTCAAGCAAAGAAAACCTCAAAATCATTGAGTTATTTGATGCGATCGATAAATTGAATGAATATGATGAAACTCTATTGCTCAAAAAGCTGAGTTCCATCAAAAAGCAACAATTATCCAATACAAAGGCACATTTGTACAAACAAATTCTTGCTAGTTTACGTATCCTCAAAAGTACAGAAAGCATCGACCTCCAACTACATGAGCAGTTAGACTACGCTCGAATTTTTTATAACAAAGGACTTTACCTACAGGCACTAAAAATTTTAGAACGTGCTAAAGAACTGGCCATACAGTACCACCAAGACAGTTTTCTGATACAAGTAATATCTCTCGAGAAAAAAATTGAAACGCTGCACATTACCCGAAGTATGGAAAATAGGGCAGACTCTCTCAGCTATGAAGCCAACAACGTAAATGAACGTCGGATCATGATTACTGCCTTATCTAATCTGGCATTAAAACTCTACAGTTGGTACATACAAAATGGACATGCTCGCGATGAAGAAGATGAACAACACATTAAAAGGTATTTTAGAGAAAACATGCCGGAAAATGCTTACTTCCAGCAGGGGTTTTATGAAAGACTGTATCTCTACCAGAGTTATTGCTGGTTTGCATTTATACGTCAAGATTTTTTGATGTATTATCGTTACACACAAAAATGGGTAGATCTTTTTCAAGAAGAAACCTTTATGATTGGAGTAGAAACAGGTCATTACATTAAAGGAATGCACAACCTTCTAAATGCACATTTTGATTTACGTAATTACGAAAAACTCGCCTTAACATTAAATGAATTTGAAAAATTTGCCCAATCAGATATTTCACAAATGCACGATAATAATAGGGTACAAACCTTTATTTACATCAATAGTGCCAAACTAAACCTTCAGATGAGTATCGGAAATTTTACAGAGGGGCTTCTACTAATTCCGGAAATTGAACAAAAATTGAATGAATACAGTTTATACCTCGATAGACATCGGGTATTGGTATTTAATTATAAAATTGCTACGCTCCATTTTGGTTCTGGTAATTATGAAACCTGTATTGATTATCTACAAAAAATCATCAATAATAACTTAGACCTACGCAATGATCTTCAATGCTATGCCAGGGTATTGCACCTAATGGCTCATTATGAATTGGGTAACCATGATATCATCGATCATCTAATTAAAAGTGTGTATCGTTTCATGGCTAAAAAGAAAAATTTTACGGTTATTGAAGAAGAGATGTTCAAGTTTTTACGAAAATCGTTTCATTTACCCAGAAGAAGCTTAAAGTTAGAACTAGAGAAATTTTTAAGTGCCATAAAAAAAGTTGAAAAAAGTCGTTTCGAAACCAGGGCATTCTCTTATTTAGATATCGTATCATGGGTAGAAAGCAAATTAGAAGATAAACCAATGAGTCAGATCATCAGAGAGAAGTATCTGGTTAGTAATCGCAGACTTCGTTACGGAATGTTATAAAAGCATTAAACTACAACCACGAATATCGCTGTTGTCAATTCGCCCTACCACTTCAAAACTTTCATTCTGGTAAAGGATTCCCATATCATCTGTGGCAATAAACGCACAACTGTAAATATTAGCCAGATCTATAATATTAATCACTCCGGTAATAGGCTCATGCGCCACTTCCGGTGCACACTTTACTTCAAATGGATCGTCCTCTGCTCTTATCAATACCTTCATCCACGGGCTGGTTCTAAACAAACCTTCCCCAAATGAATAAGCTTGAGACAATAATTCCGTCATCCCATATTCTGAATGTACCGTTTTTAATTGCCATTGCTTTTTTAACACGTCATGCACTTGTGATCGAGTCATTTCAGTTCTTCGTCCTTTCATTCCTCCAGTTTCTACAACAGTGGTGTGTTGAAGCTGTAAAGGATTTTCTTCTGCAAAATCGAGCAGGGCATAGGTTACCCCAAAAAGGAGCGTTTGCTGTCCGATGCTTTCATTGTAAAGTAAAAGTTTTTTTAACGCCTCTGTTTCGTTAAGAAAGAATCCACTGCTGACTATCTTACTTTTTTGAATAAGGTTGTTCACCATATAAACCAGCGATGACTGCCCTTTTTCGAGGTAAGAGGGAAGAAGGCCAATGATACAGATATTAGTAAGATCACCATAAAAATGGGAAATGCCTTTTAAAAAACTAGTTTCATAAAGGGATAGGTCTTTTACAAAATGTTTGCTATTGATTGAACCCGAGGTTCCGCTACTTTCAAAAACTTCAGCTTCTTTAAATACTCCGCTTACGATCCGATTTGTTTTAAAAAACCGAATGGGTAAAAAAGGAATTTGGGTCAGTTTTTGCACTTCACTTTGCCGTATCTTTAAATGATTACAAAACGAACGGTAAAAACTGTTTTCCTGATACTGATAATTAAATAGATCTATTGCCAGAGCCTCAAAATCGACATTAGTAGCTTTGAAAATCTTTTTTTCTATTTCTGTTGGGTCTGATTGCATGGTTACTAGCAAAATTGCGTAAATAAATGCAATTCTTTAATTGCTGTTAAAGAATTTAAACAAAATCGTTCTTCTTAGGGTTTTTTGGATAGGGTTAGCTAAATTTGATTCAAATTGTACAAAATGAAAAATTTTATTGCACTCATCATAATGTCTATAGTTATCAGTTCCTGTGCAAAAGATAAGTTCACAACTGCGCCGCAAATTAAATTCGTGAGCCTTATTCCAAACTTCGCACAATCTAGTATCACATCGCTTGATCCTAATGCGCCCAAATTAACAATTGAAGTAACGGATGCCGAAGGAGACCTCGGTGGTCAGTCAATTACCGACAGCTCTATGATTTATCTTAAAAATCTTAAAAGCAACAATATTGATTCTTTTCGTTTTCCCGATTTAACCCGTGCACAACAAAATAATTTTAAAGCAGAAGTAACCATCAGTTTGTTCAATGCCCTCGATTGCATATCACCTGGCGCACCAAGGCCCCGAACAGATACCCTGTTTTATGAAGTATATGTACGAGATGCGAAAAAGAACAAAAGCAACGTAATAACCACTACAGACGCACTCTTATATCGCTGTTTATAATGCGTTGGCTGCAATTTATTTTTACTCACTCTCTTTTCATTTCTTTTTGTGCAGCAGCCATGTGTGTACAGACTTATATCCTCACCGGACTTATTATTGAGTATAAGGTTTGCTGGTTTGTGTTTTTTTCAACACTCGCCAGTTATAATTTTTACTGGCTCGTTAGTAAATATGCTTTTAGGCGAAACTCGCTAACCACTGCTTTTTTAACTGCTGAACTATCTTATCTCTTGTTTTTTATTGTGGCCGGTTTTGGCAGTTTGTTCTACGCCTTACAACTACCGCATTTGTGGGGTTTGATATCTATTGGGGTAATTCTTACCTTATTGTATTCCTTGCCACTTTGGCCTTTTCGTTTTGTACAAAAAACTCCCAAGCCAGGGTTTTTAAAAACGGTATTATTAGCATTCACTTGGGCTTATGTGATAACGGTTTTACCCGTGGAATCATCATCAGGATTTGATAGGGTAGAATTTTTATTATTGTTTACTACACGTTTTTTCTTCATGCTAATGCTCTGCAGCATTTTTGATATGCGAGATGTAGCGATGGATCAATTATACTCACTTAAAACTTTGGCCACCGCTGTATCGCCCAAAACTTTGCAAAGGGTTATGGCTGTTACGTTTTCGATCTATATGTTTGCAGGGATAACGATGAGCTTGTATTTTAGTAACAGTAAACAAATGGTAGCTTTCAGTATTACGGCTGCTCTACTTTGGTATATGTATCGTTTATCGCTCCGTAAGCAAGGGTATCTTTTTTATTATTTTGGCGTAGATGGTTTGATGTTGTTTTCATCAATTGCAACAATTGTGGCACATTGGCTATAAAATGATATCAATTCATCAAATCAAAAGATCCTTTTTCGTTTTGAATTAACCGAGTTACATTGATTACTTTTGCAACAGAAAAACAGAAAAATAATATGGCCAAAGCAGTTAAAAAAAAATCAATTATTACATCTACAGCGTATACGTTTTTAGAGCAATACGTAAATAACGCTTCCCCGACGGGTTTTGAAAGTAGTGGACAAAAACTATGGATGGAATACCTCAAACCATACGTGGATGAATTTTTTACAGATCCTTATGGTACAGCAGTAGGGGTGATTAATCCAACCGCTACCTTCAAAGTGGTGATAGAGGCACATGCAGATGAAATTAGTTGGTTTGTAAATTATATTTCTCCAGAGGGTTTATTGTACCTTAAAAGAAATGGTGGAGTAGACCACCAGATAGCCCCAAGTATGAGGGTGAATGTTCATGGAAAAAAAGGGTTGGTAAAAGCGGTATTTGGATGGCCCGCTATTCATACCAGACTAAATAATCCGGAATCCAAAGAGCCTTCCCCTAAAGTAGATAACCTTTTTTTAGATTGTGGTGCTAGAAATAAAAAAGAAGTAGCAGCCTTGGGTATTCATGTGGGTTCTGTGGCAACTTACGTAGATGGCTACGAAGAATTAGCCAATGGCTCACTGATAGCACGTGCATTCGACAATCGCATTGGTGGATTTATGATAGCAGAAGTAGCCAGATTGCTGAAAGAAAATAAAAAGAAGCTGCCTTTTGGATTATATATAGTAAATGCAGTGCAGGAAGAAATTGGACTGCGTGGTGCAGAAATGATTGCTCGCAGAATTAAACCAAATGTTGCCATCGTTACAGATGTAACACACGACAGTAGTACGCCTATGATTAGTAAAATTATTGAAGGGGATTGTGTGTGTGGAGCTGGTCCTTCTTTATGTTATGGCCCTGCAGTGCACAACAAACTGTTAGATTTTGTGTTGGCCACAGCCGATAAAACAAAGATCCCTTACCAGCTTAGAGCAGTTAGTAGAAGTACTGGTACCGACACCGAGTCTTTTGCATATGCCAACGACGGTTGCCCATCGGTACTCATTTCTATTCCTTTGCGATATATGCACACTACAGTTGAAATGTTGCATAAAGATGATATCGAAAACACTGTGAAGCTAATGTATGAAACGTTGATAAAGCTAACACCTAAAACTAACCTGAGTTATTTTAAATAATCAATTCACCCATCTTTTATGGAAGACAAATACAGCAAATACCTCCAGCTTTCCATGAATATATTTTTTTTATTCGTGGGTTTTATTGTGAGCTTATTGGCGGTGTTATTTGCGCTTAAGTACATCATGGGAGCGCTCGATTACCTTCCCTGGTTCTCTTATCTGTTCACTATTTTCATCATGATGGTACCTTCTGTACTTTTCATCACAGTTTTTATTATTTATTTGAAACGAACTCAATTTTACCCTTCTCCAGTTGTGAAGTGGATCTCTATTATTTTGTTTAGTATTGCCCTATTGTTTTGGGTATATTTTTTAATAATTGATGTAATTTATTTTTTTAAAACAGGGGCTCGTGAAGTAGGCAAATACAACAGTTACAATGTGATATACCTAAGTACAAGCGTTGCCATGATTTTCCTCATTGGCGTATTACAAGCCTTGTCTACCGAAAAAGAAAAAGATTGGTTAGAAAAAAGAAAAGAAAGGGAGGCGATGGAATCAGAAACATTACCTGAATAAAATAATGGCTTCTTATATGCAAATTCCCCCTGAAGAATCAGGGGGAATTTTTTTAACCCTTAAAACAATCAACATGAAATTTGTTGAATATATTTAATACGCAAAAGTGGTACAAATAGTTTGAAAGCTTAGACCAAAAAATTGTTAAAGTTAGATTTAAAAAGATGTTGTGACACAACCAACTAAGTAAGTGCTATGTCGAGTACTTGTTGCATGGTTTTAACGTAGTGAAATTGTATGCCTTTTATAAAGGTTGGATTGATTTCTGTTACGTCTTTTTCGTTTTGCCAGCACATGATAATCTCCCGAATACCAGATCGCTTGGCAGCTAATACTTTTTCTTTGATGCCACCAACTGGCAACACTTGCCCACGTAAAGTAATTTCGCCCGTCATGGCCAAATAGGGTTTGATTTTCCTGCCAGTGTAGGCACTGGCAAGTGCCGTCATCATGGTAATTCCTGCACTTGGGCCGTCTTTGGGCGTGGCTCCTTCAGGAATATGGATATGGGCATCTTTTTTATTAAATGCTTCGGGGGTAATACCTATTTTTTTACCATTAGCTTCCAGCCAAGTATATGCCGTGCTGGCACTTTCTTTCATCACATTGCCAAGGTTTCCAGTCATTTTGAGCTCACCCTTACCTTCGCTTAATTGTGTTTCTATAAATAAAATATCTCCCCCTACATAGGTCCAAGCTAAGCCTACCGCTACCCCAGCCATGTTAGCCATTTTATATAGTTCATTGCTATAGCGTGGTTTGCCCAATATTTTTTCAATATCGTTGCTGGTAATAGTAGCTTTTAGTTTGCCTTTCATCACCAATTCTTTTGCTTGAAAGCGCATAATACTGGCGAGTTGTCGATCTAATTCCCTTACGCCACTCTCTCTGGTGTAATCAGCAATTACTTTTTCAATAACCGGATCACTCATTTTGAAAGAAGTTGGTTTTATTCCATGCATTTCTTTTTGTTTGGGGATGAGGTGACGTTTGGCTATTTCAATTTTTTCTTCGATAGCGTAACCGCTGAGATCGATGATTTCGAGCCTATCGCGAAGTGCTGGTTGTATATTGTTGATGTTGTTGGCAGTTGCAATAAATAGTACTTTGCTCAAATCATATTCTAGCTCTAAATAGTTATCGTAAAAACTGTTGTTTTGTTCTGGATCCAATACTTCTAACAAAGCAGAGGAGGGGTCGCCTCTGTGATCGGTACCCACCTTATCAATTTCATCGAGAATCATCACAGGATTACTGCTTTTGATCTTACGAATGCTTTGAACAATTCTGCCAGGCATAGCGCCAATATATGTTTTGCGGTGTCCGCGAATTTCGCTCTCGTCGTGTAAACCCCCAAGGCTCACTCTTACGTATTTTCTGTTGATGGCAGATGCGATGCTTTTTCCCAAACTCGTTTTCCCAATACCCGGAGGGCCAAGAAAACAAAGAATCGGACTTTTCATATCTCCTTTCAATTTCAATACCGCCAAGTATTCTAATATTCTTTCTTTGATTTTATCCATCCCATAATGATCATGATCTAGCACTTTTTTAGCTTTTTTCAAATCATATTGATCTAGGGTATATTCTTCCCATGGCAAGTCTAGCATCAGGTCTAAATGATTATACACTACTGAATAGTCAGGAGTAGAAGGGTGCATTCGCTCCAGTTTTTCTACACCTTTGTTAAACATTTCCGCTGCCGCTGGCGTCCATTTTTTTGTAGCTGCTTTCTTCTGCATTTCTTTTACCTCTGCCACATTTTCGCCACCCAATTCATCTTTGATCGCTTTCATTTGCTGCTGCAAAAAGTATTCTCGTTGTTGCTTGTCGAGCTCAGCCCTGGTTTTATTAGTAACCTTGTTTTTAAGTTCAGCATACTGTAGTTCCGTATGCATCAGATTCATTAATAACTCTGCCCTGGCTTTTATATTGCTGATCTCTAGCAGTTGTTGTTTTTGTTTAAGGTCGCTATTCAGATTGCTACTCACAAAATGAATAAGAAACGAAGGGTTCTCAATATTTTTCAGGATGATAGCCGCTTCACTAGGGAGGTTGGGAGATATGTTGATAATCTGAGTTGCCAAATCTTTGATACTGCCTACCAATGCATCAAAATTTTTATCGCCTTTGATATTCTCTTCATCCAGCACTTTGATGGTTGCTTTAAAATAAGGATCTTCTGTGGTGATAGTTTCTATTTTGAATCTCTTTTTACCCTGTATGATGATGGTAGTACCCCCATCTGGCATTTTAATCAATTTTACAATTTTGGCAACCGTTCCTATATCTTCTAAATCGCTTACCACAGGCTCCTCAACAGTACTGTCTTTTTGTGCCACAACGCCGATCAATTTGTCAGTCTTGTAGGCATCATTTACCGCCTTTATACTCTTGTCTCTTCCCACAGTGATGGGTATCACCACACCTGGAAATAATACAGTGTTGCGCAGTGGTAACAAAGGTAATTCACCTGGGAACGGCGTTGTGTCTGCATCTTGGTCATCCTCATCGTTTAATGGAATAATGGGCATAAACTCCATTTCATCTTCATGAGTATCTAAATAAAACTTATTGTTCATATAAGAATGTTGGTTCGTCAATTTGACAAAATTAATGGCTGATTTGATTATTTGGGTATTGAAAACATATTAGACAATATTGATGCCGATTTAAACAAAGGGTAACAATGACATGGTTTTAATATAAAAGTAACTGCTTATCATTCAGAATATTGGAACTTTTTGATGCCATTTAAAAGATCAGATTTGTGTTACATTTGCTTTTTATGGATATCCACTGCACAGAAAAGGAAGCAATCATTTTAAAAAAAATTGGGCAGGCCGCCGAAGAACTCGGTGTTTCATGTTATGCAATTGGGGGGTTTGTTCGAGATAAAATCATGGGGAGGCCAACCAAGGATATCGATATTGTGTGTATTGTTGATGGTATTTTATTGGCTCAAAAAGTAGCTGCAAATTTT
>JBBEBH010000070.1:0-9930 GCA_040882445.1 Ferruginibacter sp.
CGAAATCTTTTTTCATGAGGATGATGCCACCCCGAGGCCCACGCAATGTTTTGTGAGTGGTGCTGGTAACAAAATGACAATGATCGAATGGAGAGCTTAATAATCCAGCTGCAATTAATCCAGCAGGGTGGGCCATGTCGCACCAAACAAATGCATTGATTTCATCAGCTACTTTTCTAATGCGTGCATAATCAATATCTCGGCTGTAGGCAGAAGCGCCACAGATAATTAATTTGGGGCGGTGGGTTCGTGCTTTTTCTTCCAGCATTTCGTAATCGATGAGGCCTGTTTCTTTTTTTACTGTATAAAATTGCGGATGGTAATATTTTCCCGAAAAATTGACGGGTGATCCGTGAGTAAGGTGGCCGCCCATGCTGAGGTCGAGTCCTAAAATACCATCGCCAGGCTGCAAAATACCTAGCATCAATGCTGCATTGGCCTGAGCGCCGCTGTGTGGTTGCACGTTGGCATATTCGCAATCGAAAACTTTTTTAATTCTATCAATAGCTAGTTGTTCAATCTGGTCTACAATTTCACAACCACCATAGTATCTCTTGCCGGGATAACCTTCTGCATATTTATTGGTCAACGAACTGCCTGCAGCTTGCATTACTTGTAAACTGGTAAAATTTTCACTGGCAATCAATTCAATCCCTTCTCTTTGTCTTTGAAGTTCTTGGTCTATTAATTCAAAAATTTCAGTATCTCTTTGCATTTTTTCTATTTTATGTGGCAAATATAAGCAGCATGTATTAGAAACATAAAATTGTAGAACCTAATTGTGTAAGTCTATTGTTGATTTTCATATCCGATTATTTCTGTACTTTCACTTTCCTAAAAATATGTACAACATACACAGTCATCAACAAAATATTCCGATCAAGGCGGATTTTCTTTGTCAATGAAGGCCATTATACCAGTAGCGGGTGCAGGAACCAAACTGCGCCCCCACACATATACGCAACCTAAAGCGCTGATACCTTTGGCTGGTAAAACCATCTTGAGTGTAATTGTAGATCAGTTAAAAGAAGCTGGCATTACCGATTTTATTTTCATTATTGGATACTTGGGAGAAAAAATTAGAGACTACGTAACTCATCATTACCCTGAGTTGCACTGCAGTTTTGTTTCTCAAAATGATCGCTATGGTACCGGTCATGCAATTGAAATTACTCGAAACTTGGTGGGAGGAGAAGAATTGTTGATCGTATTGGGCGATACCATCGCAGAGTATGATGTAAAAGAGGTGTTGTCATCTCCCTTCTCGATGCTTGGGGTAAAAAAAGTGGATGATCCCCGAAATTTTGGAGTGGCAGAAATTGAAGAAGATCAGTTTGTTAGCAGGGTGGTAGAAAAGCCCTCTATTCCTAAAAGCAATATGGCACTAGTAGGTATTTATAAAATTAAGGAAACAAAACTATTATTTTCCTGCTTACAAAAAGTGCACGACCAAAATATCAGGAGTTATGAAGAGTTTAGTCTTACAGATGCACTCCAATGTATGATAGAGCAAGGGGCTCAGTTCAAGCCATTCAAGGTTTCTAATTGGTTCGATTGTGGAAAAAAGGACACTCTTCTCGAGTCTAATGCTATTTTGTTGAAGAAGTTTGGGGGTAATATCAGCGAGCCGCATTCTTTTCAAAATACCATCATCATTCCGCCTGTAAGCATTGGCGAAGGTTGTATAATTCAAAATTCGGTGATAGGACCCAATGTGGCCATTGGAGAAAATACTATTATAAATAATTCTATTCTAAAAAATTCTATTATCGGGGCATATTCGCATCTGCACGAAATTGTACTCAGCAATTCACTCATTGGCAGTGATGCAGCCGTAAAAGGCGTTAGTAGAAACTTGAATATTGGCGACAATACAGCGATTGATTTGGCGGGTAGTACTGGTTAAAAGAAATGTGATCCCTTTTATTTTTATACTTTAATTTTCTAAACAACGCATTGTATGAAATTATCAATAGGCGACAGCATAATTTCTTTGTTTGGTATCGAAAAACCCATTATTCAGGCGGGGATGATCTGGACAAGTGGATGGGAACTTGCCAGTGCAGTTAGCAATGCAGGAGGATTGGGTTTATTGGGAAGTGGCAGCATGTATCCTACCCAATTACGAGAGCAGATCAATAAATGTAAACAAGCTACCAACAAGCCCTTCGGCGTAAATGTACCCTTGATGTATCCCGATATTGATCAACATATTCAAATCATTATTGATGAAAAAGTGCCTATTGTTTTCACAAGTGCTGGCAACCCAAAAACTTATACCGGGCTGCTAAAATCGCATGGCATCAAGGTGGTACATGTGGTAAGCAGCAGTAAATTTGCTCTAAAAGCGCAGGATGCCGGTTGTGATGCAGTGGTAGCGGAAGGCTTTGAAGCGGGGGGGCATAATGGGAGAGAGGAAACTACCAGTTTTATATTGATACCAGCAGTATGTGCAAAGGTTACAATTCCCGTAATTGCAGCGGGTGGCATTGCCAATGGGAGACAGATGCTGGCGGCGATGGTACTAGGAGCAAGCGGGGTGCAAATTGGGAGTAGATTTGTGGCGAGTAATGAAGCTAGTTGCCACCCACATTTTAAACAAGCGGTTATCAACAGCCAAGAGGGCGATACTCAACTTTCCCTCAAAAAATTAACTCCCGTTCGATTGTTAAAAAATGCTTTTTTTGAACAGGTGCAGGCGGCTGAGCAAAAGGGCGCAGATGTGGCGATGTTGCAAACTTTGCTGGGCAGGGGCAGGGCTAAAAAAGGAATGTATGAGGGCGATCTTTTAGAAGGAGAGCTTGAAATAGGCCAAGTAAGTGCATTACTCAACGATATTAAGCCTGCAGCCGAAATTGTAAAGGAAGTGTGGAATGATTACAACGCCTTAGTTGAAGCCATCTGCAAATAAAAATAATATTAATTCCAATTTCAAAAGTTGTTCATCAACACCCAATGAGATGCAACGTGCCAATAATCCTTCTCTTAGAAAAACGAAGCCTACGAGTCTGTTGTATACTATGAAAGGGCGTTATCTTAGGGTTAGTTATCGTTACCTTCTTGTTACTTTTGCCATTACTACTAATTTTTTTTCGCTAAATAAGTTACCAACTCATCTTTGTTTAGATGTTCAACTTTTCATGAATGCCCATTTTAGCATTTCTTTCCAACTTGGTTTTTTGCCATACATTAAAATTCCTACTCTATAGATTTTAGCGGTGATCCAAGTAAAGAAAAGAAAACTGCCAATTAACAATAACATTGATACAATGAGTTGCCACATTGGGATGTCATAAGTAATTCTGCCCATCATTACAATCGGAGAAGTAAGCGGAAATAAGCTACCAAAAATTGCCAAGGAACTGTTTGGGTTGTTGATCGACTGCGTCATGATTACAAATCCCACAATGATGGGCATAAGTATTGGGAAAACAAGTTGCTGCGCATCCTGTTGATCATCACTTACTACGCTGCCAATGGCTGCAAACAAAGATGCATAAGTTAAATATCCAGCTAAGAAATAAAACATAAACAGGAATAGGATCTTAGCGATTGGTAAAGACGAAATGCCCGTAGCAATGGTGGCTAACATATTCATATCTTTTCCGGCAGCACTACCAGCTGCGGCCGCGGCACCAACTTTTTCTGCTAGCCCTGGCACCAACAAAGGAATAACGCTCGTAAGTATGCCCATCAAAATAATCCAAATGGCAAACTGGGTAAGTCCTACAGCTCCAATGCCTATGATTTTCCCCAACATCAATTGAAAAGGTTTTACAGAACTTACGATGACTTCTGCAATACGATTGGTTTTTTCTTCCATCACACCCCGCATCACCTGTGTACCGTAGATGATCATCATCATATAAATAAGAATTCCACATAAAAAAGATACAGCATAAGCGATGCCTGCACTGCCTTTTTTGCTGCCATCTTTACTGTCAATGGTATTTTCAATTTTCACATTAGCGGTGATGCTTTTGAATACTTCCGGATCGATGCCCTTATTGATCAATCTTTTATTTTCGATGGCTTTGTTCACCAGTTTCTCAATGGCGAAACTGTTGGTTAAACTAAGAGACGACGCACTGTGTACTACCAGTTTTTTAGTAGAGTCGAAGTTAGCCGCTGGCACATATAAAAATGCCTGATAACCCTGGTCTTTGTATTTTGGTGTAAAGCTAGCCTCGGTTTCATTTTTAATGAAAGTAACCTGAATGGTTTTTTGTTGGCTCAATAAACTGTCTGTAAACAAACCTGCTTCATCAATAATAGCCAATTTGGTTTCGTCTGTTCCGCCTTTAACTGTAATCATAATAATGGCGGCATAAAATGCTACAATCACAATGGGCACCAGTATGGTGGTTAATAAAAACGATTTTTTTCTAACGCGTGTAAAGTATTCTCTACTAATGATTAAACCTGTTTTGCTCATATTGCAAGTAATAAAATGTTATGGAAGGGGTTGAAATTGCCTGGCCTTGGCTGTACCACTCACCAGTTTTATGAAAATATCATTCAATGATGGCAAAACCTCATTAAACGAATGAATGGCTATGCCATGGTTTAAAAAATGATTCAGCACATCGTTGGGTGTGGCACCCTGTTGCAATTTTAAAAGTACCTTATCTCGTTCATGTTTTACCACTTCAAAAATATAGGTCATCATGTGTTCAGGAAGAGTGGTAGCGCCCAATTGATAAAGATTTTCTTTGAATTCTTGTTTTACGTTGTTAACAGAACCGTCGAGTATTTTAGTTCCTTTATTGATCAACACAATGTGGTCACAAATTTCTTCTACCTGCTCCATGCGGTGGGTACTGAATATGATGGTGCTACCATTTTTAGCTAGGTAGAAAATTTCATCTTTGATGAGGTTGGCATTTACAGGATCCAAACCACTAAAAGGTTCATCTAATATAATGAGTTTGGGTTCATGTAGCACAGTAGTTACGAACTGTAGTTTCTGGCTCATCCCTTTGCTAAGGTCTTCTACCTTTTTATTCCACCAGCTTTGCATTTCAAATTTAATGAACCATTCTTTTACTTTGGCGGTGGCTTCTGTATTGCTCAGTCCTTTAAGGCGCGCAAGGTAAACGGCCTGTTCGCCAATTTTCATTTTTTTGTATAGGCCTCTTTCTTCGGGCATGTAACCAATGTTTCTGAAATCATTTTGTGGGTCAAAGGTTTTACCATTGAATAAAATAGAGCCACTATCTGGGTAAAAAATACCAGTGATCATACGGAGTAATGTAGTTTTGCCTGCTCCATTCGGGCCCAACATACCGAAGATGCTGCCTTCCTTAATAGACAGGCTGATATCGTCAACGGCTTTTTGGGTTGCGAAATATTTCTTTAAATTTTTAAGTTCCAGTAAATCCATGATCATTATTTTATTTTACTAAAGTAGGGATGTTTTTTAACTATTGGATACCTATTAGGATAAACGGAGATAATAAAACTACAAGTGAAGTAATTTTTTTTGAAGTAGTAACGCAATCCTCTCTCCGTCCATCGCTGCGCTCACAATACCCCCGGCATAACCAGCGCCTTCTGCGCAAGGATATAAGTTAGTTAGTTGCGGGTGGTGTAAATCTTCTTTGTGTCTGGGAATACGAACTGGGCTTGAAGTGCGGCTTTCCGTTGCTACTACTACTGCTTCATTACTAAAGTAGCCTTTCATTTTTTTTCCAAAGGCTTTGAATCCTGAAGCCAGCGTATCATACACAAAAGCAGGCAACACCAAATCTAGTGCAGCTGATTTTAATCCGGGCAAATAAGAGTTGGATGGTAAATTTTCAGAAATGGTACGATTGGTAAAGTCGGTCATTCTTTGCGCCGGAGCTACCATTTTTCCTCCTCCTGCTTGGTAGGCTTGATGCTCTACCATTTGCTGAAAATACATCATAAGTAAAGGGTCATTTGGATCTATATTTTTAAGACTGCTTTTGCGCAACACTTCATAAGCCGATGCTATATCAATTTGAACCACCATGCCACTGTTGGCAAAAGGATTGTTCCTTTTAGAAGGGCTCCAGCCGTTTACTACTAACTCTCCTGCTGCTGTACTTGCAGGGGCAATAATGCCTCCCGGACACATACAAAAAGAAAAAACTCCTCGGTCATTTACCTGCTCTACCAAGCTATAAGATGCGGGAGGTAGGTATTGATCGCCAGAGTGGCTGTGGTATTGAAGGCTGTTGATGAGTGCTTGCGGATGTTCTACTCGCACACCTAGGGCAAAAGGTTTTGATTCTATTGCAATATTTTGATGTTTTAGCATTTCAAAAATATCCCTTGCAGAGTGTCCGGTGGCTAGAATATAAGCATCAGCTGTCATTTGTTCCCCATCGGCAGTAAGAATAGAGGTGATGTGATCTCCTGTTCTATTGATACCAATAAGTTTTTTATCGAATAAAACTTTTCCACCACAAGCAATAATTTGTTCTCGCATAGCGGTGATGATTTGAGGGAGTTTGTTGGTGCCAATATGGGGATGTGCATCATATAAAATATTTTCAGGTGCACCAAAATGTACAAACAGTTGTAAAATACGGTGAATATTTCCTCTTTTGTTGCTGCGGGTGTAGAGCTTTCCATCGCTGTAGGTTCCTGCGCCTCCTTCGCCAAAGCAGTAATTACTTTCTGGGTTGATGATACCTTCTTTGTTGAGAACTGCAAGGTGTCTTCGGCGTGATTGTACGTTTTTACCTCTCTCAATGATGATGGGTTGAATGCCGACTTCTATCAATTGCAAGGCAGCAAACAATCCTGCTGGCCCGGCTCCTATAATCAATACTTTGTGTTCAGCGTTACCTACGTCTTTAAAAGAAAAAAGAGTAACCGGGCGTTCTATAAAAGGTTCGTTGATGAAAGCGGTTAATTGTAATTTGATGAACACTTGTTTGCCACGGGCATCGATCGATTTTTTGTTGATTC
Organism: Ferruginibacter sp.; assembly: GCA_040882445.1. Classification (GTDB taxonomy): domain Bacteria; phylum Bacteroidota; class Bacteroidia; order Chitinophagales; family Chitinophagaceae; genus Ferruginibacter. Next base: position 6,940 of record JBBEBH010000070.1, read on the forward strand.
TGTAGCCCGTGATCCCAGATTGTTTTGTAGCAGCCGTTGATGCAATATACTTACGAATGGTTTCATCATTAGCGGCTTCGGCCGGAAGCAATTTTAATATAACATCCTTTTGCATACTTTTTTTGATACCGAGATTCGAAGTCTTTGTTTAATTTTAAAAATTTAGCTCCTGCGAGGGCAAGTATTTGGTGTTTCGGTTGATTTTTAAAAAAAGAAAACCTTCTTCATGTTACTAAAGAAAGTTTACTATGATGTGATCATGCAAAACAGCATTAAAATGGAAGATCGTCAACTGCGTCTGGCGTAGCTGCAGAAAAAGTATCCAGTGGTTCCATATAATCATTACCGATAGCACTGCCCTTTGAACCTGGTTGCAGTATTTGCTCTAAGCGCCATGCATCTAAATTGGTGATGTAATTGGTTACACCTGCTTTGTCCCATTTGCTGCCTTTGATGTTGAAGTACACTTTAATTTCATCTCCAATATTTACGCGATCAACAATAGCCGTTTTATCCTGTACACATTGAAATTTTACGTAGTTGAGAATGGTTTTACCATTAATTTCATCAGACTTTTCTACAGCAAATTCTCTAGTTTTGAATGTTTCGGTCCGTTGCACCGTGTCAAATTTTGCTACCAGTTTCCCGGTTAATTCGTAACTCATACAATTCTTTTTAAGTGGTTAAAAGTAACTTTAAATTACTGATAAATGAAGTATCCGAAATGAATATTTTTGAGAGGTAGCCTTCTCTTCTGAATTTGCTCCCTTTTGCAGTCAAAGATAAATACAAGTTTGCTGCAGCAAAGTCTTCATTTTATCTATGTGATAAAAAAATATGTGTATAATTATAATTATTTTTCTTAATTAATGGTATAAAATAAAAAAGAATCTAAGTTAAATTACCATAGCCTAAACCCTTTACAGCACTCGTTTGAATAGGGTAAAAACAGATAAAGTCCATACTGTCTTAATTTTGTAAAAAACAAATAAATAAAAAATTTTTTTTTCAACAAATTATCTAGATATTCGTTGTTCTGTCAATATAAACTAAATAGACATTTAATTTATGTGATAGGTCACCCCAAAGAAAATAATTTCACTCAATATATAAATTGCTTAAGGAGAACATGGATAAAACTTTTGAAAAAGTTTGGGCTAACTGTTTAGAAATTATTAAGGACATTGTAGAATGGCAGCATTTCAAAACATGGTTTGAACCAATTAAACCAGTAGTATTAAAAGAAAAGGTACTCACCATACAGGTACCAAGCCAGTTTTTTTACGAATATCTGGAAGAGCACTATGTTTCATTACTTTCTAAAACATTAAAAAGAGAGTTGGGCAAAGAGGCGAGGTTAGAATACAGGATCATGGTAGATAGCGGTAATAGTAAGAATAAACCACTTACGATGGATGTGCCGGGTCAGGGTTACAAATCATATTCAAACAACGAAATGGACTTTCCGCTAGTTATAAATAATCCTGTTAAAAACCCGTTTGTAATACCGGGCTTAAAGAAAATGCAAATTGATTCGCAGCTGAATCATACATATACTTTCGATTCATTTATTGAGGGAGATTGCAATCGTGTAGCACGCAGAGCAGGAAAAACAGTGGCAGAAAAGCCAGGTGGAACTTCTTTTAATCCATTAGTCATTTATGGTTCAGTTGGTTTAGGAAAAACGCATTTAGCTCAAGCAATAGGCAATGAGGTAAAAAGATTGAACCAAAATAAAGTAGTGTTGTATGTAAGTTCCGAAAAGTTTATCAATCAGTTCATCGATCACGGCCGTAATAATGCTATTAATGACTTTATACATTTTTACCAGCTCATAGATGTACTGATTATTGATGATATTCAGTTTTTTAATCGTGCTGAAAAATCTCAAGATGCTTTTTTCTCTATTTTTAATCATCTGCACCAAAGTGGAAAACAGCTCATTTTAACTAGTGATAAGTCGCCCAAAGACCTTGAAGGCGTTCAGGAAAGATTGCTTAGTAGGTTCCGTTGGGGTTTGAGTGCTGATTTACAAGTGCCAGATTACGAGACCAAGATTGAAATACTAGGGAACAAGATGAAAAATGATGGTTTTGAAATGCCCAAAGAAGTGGTAAAGTACATTGCCTATAATATTAACAGCAGCGTAAGAGAACTAGAAGGGGCCTTGATTTCACTATTGGCACAATCTTCGCTCAATAAGAGAGAAATAGATCTCGAATTGGCAAAGAAGGTACTTAGAAATTTTGTAAAATCGTCAAGTAAAGAGATTACAATAGATGCCATCCAGAAAATGGTGTGTGAATATTTTGATGTTCCTTATGACAAACTGTTACAAAAAACGCGTAAGCGAGAAATTGTACAGGCCAGGCAGATCACCATGTTCTTAAGCAAGGCATTTACCAAGAACTCATTAAAGACCATTGGAGAGCATTTTGGAGGTAGAGATCACACTACTGTGATTCACAGTTGTCAAACGGTGAAAGACTTAATGGATACCGACAATTTATTCAAGGAGAGTGTGTTAGAATTGCAGCAGAAAGTACAACTGGCAGCGATGTAATATAACGAAATGAGACAAACGAAATAGATATACTCCCAGCCTTAGTGGCTGGGATTTTTGTATAGACCCTTTGCAGGCGAAGGTTTTATGAAATTCGGATAAGCAAATTAAAATAATTCACATCTTTATCTATTTAGTTTTGGGTAATATACATTTGAATTGTATTTTTGCTGCCCCTTAACAACTAGTTGTTAAGTGGAGAGATGCCTGAGAGGCCGAAAGGAACGGTTTGCTAAATCGTCGTACGGGTTAAACTGTACCGTGGGTTCGAATCCCACTCTCTCCGCAACAGATCTTTTTAAAATTATTAGTGTGAGTGCTCCCAATAAACTCATACAAGCTTCTCACCGTTCGGGATGTAGCGTAGCCCGGTTATCGCGCCTGGTTTGGGACCAGGAGGTCGCAAGTTCGAATCTTGCCATCCCGAC
>JBBEBH010000071.1:0-51686 GCA_040882445.1 Ferruginibacter sp.
GTAGAGTCACAACAATCGGCAGAAGAGTGTTTGCGAAGTATTCTTGGCATTGAGGAAAAGATGGGGCGCATCAGAACCATAAAAAATGCGCCTAGGGTGATCGACATTGATATACTTTATTACAACAAACAAGTGATACAACAGGCAAACCTAATGGTTCCGCATCCTGCAATAGCCGATAGAAAGTTTGTATTGATTCCCTTGAATGAAGTTGCCCCAGCATTTAAACACCCGATATCAAAAAAAAACAACCACCAATTATTACTCGAATGCCTAGACCCACTGAATGTGAAAAAAATTTAACAACGGGTATCTTCTTAACCGCTATTTTGCAGCACAAATGAAATACAATTTTGTTACCATAGAGGGGAATATTGGCGCGGGTAAAACCACCCTAGCAAATATTTTAAGTACCCAATTTAATGCTAGGCTTATTTTAGAAGAATTTGCCGAAAATCCGTTTTTGCCCAAATTCTATGAAAGTCCACAGCAATATGCTTTTCCACTTGAGCTTTTTTTTATGGCCGAGCGTTACAAACAACTAAAAGACTTGTTGCAAACCAAAGATATGTTTCAGCAGGTAACTATTTCTGATTACCTCTTTACAAAATGTTTGTTATTTGCAAAAGTAAATTTACCAGATGAAGAATTTAGACTCTACCAAAAACTGTTTGATATCATCAATCCACAAATTATTCAACCAGATATTTTGATTTATTTGCATACTCCAGTAAACAAACTGCAGGAAAATATCCGCAAAAGAAACCGCCAGTACGAGCAAAGTATTCCCAGCGATTACCTGTTTAATTTACAAGAAACTTACACCCAATACATCAAACAACATCATATTAAAACATTATTTGTGGATGCTAGTAATGCGGATTTTATCAATAATGATGCTCATGTAAAAATAATTGTGGATGCTTTAGATAAAGAATACGAACATGGACAGCATTATCTTGTTTTACCATAATTACAATATAACAAAAATACTCCTCATTGGCCATTACTGAAGGTTTAAAAAATACATACGCACCGCTCAAGATTCGTGAGTTCCAGTATTTTATTGCTGGGAGGTTTATATTCATCATGGGACTTCGCATGACGGGCACCGTGATAGGTTGGTGGATGTATATTTTAACCGAGAGTCCGCTGGCACTGGGTTTGGTTGGACTTTCTGAAGTAATTCCAGCATTGTCACTTGCGTTGTATGCTGGTCACCATATTGATAAAAGCGAAAAAAGAAAATTATTGTTAACCTGTGTGGTGCTGTACATTGTTTGTATTAGTGTACTCGTTTTTCTTTCTTCCAACTTCACATTCCAGCATTTAAATAAGTGGACTATTGCTACTTGTATTTGTGGAGTGATTGCTGGCACAGGTGCTATCAGGGCATTTAGTGGACCTACTTTTAGCAGTATGATTGCTCAGATAGTACCAGAACAACTACTTCCAACAGCAGCTTCTATTAGTTCTGCCACTTGGTTAACAGGTTCTATTGCAGGACATGCAGTGGGTGGTATTTTAATTGGATACTTGGGCATCCACTACACATTCATTATCATCCTCAGTTTTGTGGTGACAGGATTTTTTTTACTACGCAACTTATCTATTAAACCAATTTTGAACAAAGCTGCCAGTAAAACCTGGCAGAGTGTAAAAGAAGGCATTGATTATGTTTTTAAAACAAAAGAACTGTTGGGTGCCATGACGTTAGATTTGTTTGCAATATTGTTTGGCGGTGCAGTAGCATTGGTACCCATTTTTGCAAAAGACATTCTGAAAGTAGGACCAGAAGGTTTTGGCTGGCTCAACGCTGCAGCCGACATAGGCGCTATCATTATGGTCACCATGCTCACCATCTATCCATTAAAAAGAAAACAAGGTAAAATTTTGTTTTTTGTAGTGGGGGGGTTTGGCGCATGCATTATTCTTTTTGCGGTATCAAAGTTATACTGGCTTTCTTTTTTTGCATTGATGCTCAGCGGTTGCCTCGACGGCATCAGTGTGATCATCAGAGGCACGATTCTACAACTAAAAACTCCACCTGCACTGAGAGGAAGAGTGATGAGTGTAAGCAGTATGTTTATCAACTCCTCTAACGAACTCGGGCAGTTTGAATCGGGCGTGGCTGCTAAATTGATGGGCACTGTTCCCTCTGTTATTTTTGGAGGTTGCATGACGATTGCTGTTACCGTGTTCACCTGGTTCAAAGCCCCCTCTTTAAGAAAAATGGAATATTAGGCAGGCAAAAGATGGAGTTTGATTTACATGTTATGAAACGCTGGCAGGGCGCAAAAGATAGGTGGTGCCAAAAACAACTATCATTTTATTACAATCAACTTTTCTAACACGAAATAAACCGCGGGACAAAAACTAGCATTTTTCAAGGTGATTTGTGGGCGCTTCAACAAAACATCTTCATCGGTATAGGGAAATCTACTGCAGTCAGACGGGCGCACCTCATATATGCTACAAGCGTTATCTGTTTGTAAAAAGGGACAGGGTTTCGATCGAACCACATAATCTCCATCAGTGTCTAATGTTAAATAAGTTTCTATAAAAACACCCTCTTTTAATCGGAGGTGTTTACTGATACGTTTAATATCTGTTGTTTTAAAACGAGGCGAGTAGTTTTTACAGCAAGCTGCACAATCCAAGCAATTGATATGATCAAATGCTGCTTCATGCAATGAAGGCAGTTGTTTGAGCACGTTGTTTTTATTGGCTCGTTTAAGGTATTGTTTATAGAGTTTAGAATGTTCTTCGGATTTTTTTTTCCAGTTGTGTAAAATCGGATCGCTCATGCTGCAAAGATAGTTTTTGAATGAATGTTGGATGATCTTTTTGATGATTTAGCCAAAAATATTCATCACAAAGGTTTTTAAAGATATTCAGGCAAAGTACATATAACTGTAAATTCGTTTTTTTTTAAAAATATGAGGTAAGGCTTGTTTAAATGATTGTTACCATTACAACTGTATTTTTCCACAACCATAGTGCTTTCAGCAAAGGGTGCCAATAATGTAAATGAGAAATCGTAAATTTGCGGCACTTCATAGGCAAAAAATCGAACATAAAACAATACAATTTGTTTTTAGCAATATAGGGCACTTGAAAAACATAATATTACAATAAAAATTCTCCAAATATGAATCTTTTCGAACAGCAACAAGCAGAGTTTCTACACAGGCATATTGGTCCCAACGAAATTGAAACAGGTAGTATGCTTCAAGCGATTGGTATGGGCAGTATAGAAGAACTCATCGATCTTACAATTCCTGCTTCAATACGTCTTCAAGCTCCGTTGCAAACTGGTAGCTCAATGAGCGAGTTTGAGTACCTCAGTTCGTTGAAACAAACGGCAGCTTTGAACAAGGTTTATAAAAATTACATTGGTAAAGGGTACTACAACACTATCGTACCGAGTGTTATTTTAAGAACTGTTTTCGAAAACCCAGGTTGGTACACACAGTACACACCCTATCAGGCAGAAATTGCACAGGGTAGGTTAGAAAGCTTACTCAACTTTCAAACCATGGTAAGCGACCTTACTGGATTACCCATTGCTAATGCTAGTTTACTCGATGAAGGAACTGCAGCAGCAGAAGCCATGGCGATGTTGTTTAACCATAAAAACAAGGATACTGATCATATTACCGCACCTAAATTTTTTGTTGACCAATTCGTTTTTGAGCAAACCAAACAAGTACTGATCACACGTGCAAAACCAATTCAGGTTGAACTAGTATTCGGAGATATTGAGACAGCTGAGCTTGATGAAACTTATTTCGGGGCCATCGTTCAATATCCAAACAGTAATGGTGCAGTAAATGACTACCGAGAGTTTATCAACAAAACCCATGCGGTAAATGCATTGGTAGTGATGGCAACCGATTTGCTGAGTCTAACCCTGCTCACTCCTCCTGGTGAGTTGGGAGCAGATGTAGCTATTGGAAATTCACAACGTCTGGGTGTTCCACTGGGTTTCGGCGGACCACACGCCGCTTTTTTTGCTACCAAAGATGATTTTAAACGCAACCTACCCGGTCGTATTATTGGTGTAAGCCAAGATGCACAGGGCAATCGCTGTTTGAGAATGGCACTTCAAACTAGGGAGCAACACATCAGAAGAGAAAAAGCTACTAGCAACATTTGTACGGCACAAGCACTATTGGCCAATATGAGTGCCATGTACGCTGTGTATCATGGGGCAGAAGGCTTAAAAAATATTGCTAAAAGAATCAGTGTGTTAGCACAAACCCTGCAACATGAGTTGGCCGAAATAGATTTTGTGAATCAGAATAAATATTACTTCGATACTTTATTAATCGAGGTACCCGATACAGCTGCTTTGAAAACGGTTGCAGAAAATAACGGGATCAACTTTTACTATGAAGGCAACACCGTTGGCATATCATTAGATGAAACCACTACACAACGTGACATACTGAACATCTTACATGTATTTGCAGCTACCCGAAACAGTGATACCGCCACTGCAAATTTTGATGCAGAGGGGATGCTACACAACATTCCATCATCACTTACCAGAACTTCAGACTTTTTAACCCATCCAGTATTTAGTGCACACCATAGCGAAAGTGAAATGATGCGCTATATTAAAAGTTTGGAAAACAAAGACCTCAGTCTAAATACCTCCATGATTTCTTTGGGCAGTTGCACTATGAAATTAAACGCAGCTACTCAATTAATTCCTGTGAGCTGGCCCGAGTTTAATCAAATACACCCTTTTGCACCAGCTGATCAATGGAAGGGTTATCAGCAAATAGTTCGTGAGCTAGAAGTATGGTTGAGTAACATCACTGGTTTTACGGCTACCTCTTTACAACCCAATAGTGGTGCGCAGGGAGAATATGCAGGACTACTCACCATTAGGGCTTACCACATAGATAGAAACGACCAACATAGAAATATCATCCTGATCCCAATCAGTGCGCATGGAACCAACCCGGCCAGTGCAGTGATGGCGGGTTTTAAAGTGGTGGTAACCAAATGCGACGAAGCAGGAAATATTGACATGGATGATTTGAGCACTAATGTAATTAAACATAAAGATCATTTGGCAGGCCTCATGGTAACTTACCCAAGTACTCATGGCGTGTTTGAAGAAAGTATTAAAGAAATTTGCGCCATGATTCATGAAAATGGAGGATTGGTGTACATGGATGGTGCCAACATGAATGCACAAGTTGGTTTAACAAGCCCAGGAAATATTGGTGCAGATGTTTGTCACCTCAACTTGCATAAAACATTTGCCATTCCTCATGGTGGTGGTGGACCAGGCATGGGACCCATTTGTGTAAATGAAAAATTAGCACCTTATTTACCAGGCCATTCTACTTTGAAAAACACCGATAAGGCCATTCCTGCGGTTAGTGCCGCACCTTATGGCAGCGCAAGTATTTTATTGATTAGTTATGCCTACATTAAAATGTTGGGAGCTGATGGCTTGAAAAAAAGTACGGAATATGCAATTCTGAACGCAAATTATATGAAAACGCGTTTAGAAAATGATTACAAAATATTATACGCGGGCAAAAACGGTACATGTGCACATGAATTTATTGTAGATCTTAGACCCTTCAAACAAACTGCCGGAATTGAAGCGGAAGATGTAGCAAAAAGATTGATGGATTACAATTTTCACGCACCTACCATGAGTTTTCCGGTAGCTGGCACCATTATGATTGAGCCAACGGAAAGTGAAGACAAAGATGAACTAGATCGTTTTTGTGATGCCCTCTTGAGTATCCGAGCAGAAATAAAAGCTATTGAAAACGGCCAATCCGATAAGGTAGACAACCCGCTTAAAAATGCACCACACACTCAGGCTGTTATAACTGCAAATGAATGGAACCATTCTTACAACAGACAACAAGCAGCCTATCCACTAGAGTATGTAAAGACAAACAAATTTTGGCCCAGCGTGAGCAGGGTCAACAATACCTATGGAGATCGAAACCTTATATGCACCTGTGAGCCGGTAAGTTCATACGCAGAACAAGAAGCTTAACACTTTATATTATTTATTATACACAACGTGTAATAATTGCAGGTGAATAAAATTTGTTTATCGGAACAACAATTATTTACAATAAGTTACTTACGATTAAAAGAATAAAGTGTAACAGAATATAGAAGCAAAATAAAATAGGATACCTTTTATATATAGATAAAATAAATTGTTAGATCCTGTAACAAATGGCGTTAATGTTCATTCCTGCACCTACGGAAGCAAACAACACAACATCGCCGGGAGATAAATGATGATGCTCCATTTGGCCTTTGCGAACCATATCTAGCAAAGTGGGTACGGTAGCCACCGAGCTATTACCCAATTTATGAATACTCATGGGCATGATATTCGCAGGCACTTCGATTCCCCCATATAATTTATACATCGATTTGATGATACCTTCGTCCATTTTTTCGTTTGCTTGATGTATGAATACTTTTTTGATATCGTGTATATCAACCCCGGCTTTGTCTACACAATCTTTCATGGCGGCCGGAACATGCCTCATGGCGTATTCAAAAACTTTTCTGCCTTTCATTTTGATGTATCGAACTTTTGGATCACTATCTGGAAAATTTGATTTGCCAAAATGCAGATAATTAACTTCATCTTCGCAATGAGCAACTGCTACTACAGATAAAATGCCACTGTTAAATTCCGCTGCTGATTTTGCTTCTAACACTGCAGCCCCAGCTCCGTCTGAAAAGATCATGCTGTCACGATCGTAATCATCTAACACCCGCGACAATGTTTCGGTACCTATCACCAAACATTTTTTAGCCATACCAGATTTAAAGTAAGCATCGGCCTGAATAACTCCTTGAATCCAACCGGGGCAACCAAATAAAATGTCGTAAGGAATACAATTAGGATTTTTGATTTTTAAAGCATGCTTTACCCTTGAGGCTAAGGCTGGCAGCACATCAGTTTGAATGGTATGACTAACCACGTTACCGAAATTATGCGCAACAATAATTTGATCAATTGTTTCAGGATCGCAATTAGCATCTTTTAAAGCTATTTCTGCAGCCAACACTGCCATATCGCTGGCATCCATATCGGGAGAAGCATATCTTCGTTCATTGATTCCCGTTATCTTTTCAAATTTATCAACAATTTCTAAAGGATCTGTGGCAATAGCCTGATGATCTTCTCCATAAAATTGGTGAACAGTAAAATCTTTGTTAGTCTTCACTACTGGTGGTATGTAGCTACCAGTACCAGTAATTACTGAACGTAATGAGAGCATCATGCGTACTTATTATTTTGAAGATGAAGAATACTGAATCGTGAAAATACTCATATTGTGTGATATTTGAACCCAGAATAACCAATATTATTGTTTAGTATAAAAAGCTTAATACACTAATTACTAACCAATTAGATAATAAATATCTTTAAAATTAAAATTTATCTCGTTAATAAAACAAGTAAATAAAGCCTGTTCGGTTTTATTCCCATATATTTGCACATTACTAATACAATACAAATAAAAAAAAATGGACACTAAAAATCAAGGTACAGTTAAGTTCTTTAACTCTGAAAAAGGATTTGGATTTATTAAACATGAAGAATCTGACAAAGAAACTTTTGTGCACGTAAGTGGTTTAATCAACGACATCAAAGAAGGCGACAGAGTTGAATTTGACCTACAAAACGGAAAAAAAGGAATGAATGCTGTTAATGTAACAGTTATAGGATAATCTATATCATTTAAATTTCTGAAGGGTTGCTGCTTTGCAGTAACCCTTTTTTATGTCATTTTTTTATAGTAGTTATAACTACTTACCCTTTATATTGTTAAAAAAGACTATTACTTTTACCATAAAAAAACTATGAAAAAAAGTTTACTTATTACAGCTCTATTAATCTCTGTTAATATTTTCGCCCAGGATTTGCCATTAAAAAAAGGGCAGAAAGTGGAGATCATAGTAACTAGCAACCAGGATATGGATATGAGTAGCATGGGTATGCAAATGCAAAACAATACTATTACACAAACGAACGTAGAGGTAAAAGACATTGTGAAAGATACCATTGTATCAGCTGTGATTATTTCGAGGATGCAAATTTCTGTTGACATGATGGGCCAACAAATGAGTTATGATTCAGATAAGCCCGAAGATAAAGACAGTGAAATGGGCAAAGAAGTAGCCAATAAAATTGGTAAAGAATTGCTGGTTTACACCCACAAAGAAACGGGGAAAGGCCGTGCTGCAAAAGAAGAAACAGCAAAAGAAGCAGATAAAAATGTTTTGGCTGAGATGATGCAATCATTTGGTTCTACCAACGAATCTAATAGTATTGAAAATTTATTTTTCTTAGTAGCAAAAAATAAAAAAGAAGGAGATAGCTGGACGGATACTTCATCTGTGAATGGAAGCAAAGAATCTAAGACCTATACCATTAAATCTATCAAAGATGGTACTACCATCATTGGATTATTCACTACCCTACAAACCACTACTACGCAAGAAACTGAGGGTATGCAGATGGATATCAACATGAACATAAAAACCGAAGGAGAATTTTCTATCGACAGCAAATCATTGATGATGAAAAAATCTACCAGTGTTTCAGATATTGACGGCACCATTGGAGTAATGGGTGAATCGATGCCGATGTCATCTAAAGTAACAACCACCGTAGTGTACAAATAAGTTCAATTAATTGAACGTTTGATACCAACAATATCTTAATAGGAACAAGAAAATTTAGTCTAACCAGTTAAAATTTTCAGCCTTTGGGGCTTGTAGAAATATTTCTTTCAACCTGTTGGGAGCTAGCGCAAGTTTTCTCAATCGGGTGTCAAGCCAGGCGCCATCAATGGTGATGATGGCCGCCAGAACATCATCATTTTTATACAAATGATGTATAAGGGTCCATCGACTCACCTCTTTATTGAGTTGTAATAACTGAAGATGAATAGTTACCTTATCGCCAAATAATATTTCTTTTTTAAAAGCAGCCTCCTCTCTAAAGGCGATCATACCAATATTATTTTCTGCCATCCATGCTTGGGTTAAACCATTTTCTATTAAAAATGACATTCGACTATAGGCACCAAAATCATAATATTTTGAATGCAATACATGAAAATTAGGATCAAGATCGGCCCACCTTACTTCTAATTGTTTGATGTATGTTTCCATAAATAAATCTATTGATAAAAAATTTATCGCAAAGATAAACTCTCTGAAGCAGCCATCACTAGGCATGTTCACTATTTGTTTTTCGAAAGTATGAGCATAAAAACGTGTTTTCCGATATTGATTGGAAAATATTTTTTAAAGATCACTTTATTATTGATACATGATATCGTAATATTCTTTGGCCATTCTATTGCTATCGAACTGCCAACGCACATCACGCATTCCGTTTTTTATGATCTGCCGCCAAACATGAGGATTATCGTAGTACATCGGGAGAATTTGATTCTCCAGAATTTCATACATTTTAATCATATCGTATTCATCCTGCTCATGAACAGAGATGGCACTATAATCAATAGGTGGTACTACAAAGCCGTTATTTCCATGGTTGATAAATTCACAAATCCATCCATCGTTAGTACTAAAGTTTACAGATCCATTCATTGCTGCTGTCATTCCACTAGTACCGCTGGCTTCTCTTGGAACCCTTGGATTATTTAACCACACATCAGATGCTTGCTTCAAACGTTTGCTCAGAGTGAGTTCGTAACCAGTGCAAACCGCCACATTTGGGTGTTCTTTGCTGAGATGCACCAGCATATTAAAATCACTGATAGACGGATAATCTACAGGATAAGGTTTTCCAGCCCAAATAATTTGAACGGGATATTTGGTATTGTTGAGTAAAGCACGGAATCTTTCTTCATCCCTGGTTAAAAGATCGGGTCTTTTATAACCAGCAAATCTACGTGCCCATACAATTGTGAATACTTCGGGGTTTAATAGTTTACCCGTTTGATCTGCTACCAAATCAAAAGCTCTTTTTTTCAAAAAACTTTTTCTATCAATGAAAGCATCAATATTGTGATCATCTAAAAATTGATAGAGTTGTTTGTCTGCCCAGTAATGCCAGTTTTGAGCGTTGGTGATAGATGTAATCGGACAAATGCCATCGTACTTTCCCCACATTTGTCGGCTTACATCACCATGCAACTGACTTACACCGTTGGCGAGTTTTGCAAAGCGAAGTGCTGCCAAAGAATGATCAAACTGATCTCCAGTAATACCCGTAATTTCTCTTACTCTTTCTAACGACATCCCACAGAAATAACTCATTCTATCGCACAAGTGAATATCGTGTTTTTCATTCCCTGCTTCTTCTGGAGTATGGGTAGTGAATACCAATTTTTGTTTCACCGCTTCTTTGTTACCAAATTTATTGTACAAATAAAATGCAGCACTCAATCCATGGGCTTCGTTTAGATGATATAATTCAGGATTAAAATTCAACTCATCCATTAATTTAGCACCTCCCACTCCCAGCAAAATAAACTGTGCTACTTTTGTTGCCACATTAGCATCATACAGTTTGTGAGAAATGGTTTGAGAAATATAATCGTTCTCAGGTAAATCGGTACTTAATAAAAACAGGGGGGCTGTCTTAAAAGTTTCAGGATTTAAGTAAAATGCTTTCACCCATACCGGATGTTCGTGTATCTGTATTTGAAATTTAATTCCTGTATCTTCTAGAAAATTATAAATTTTCTCATTCCATTGTACCTGAAGCGTTTGGTCTTGGTTTCTTGCCTGATCGTAATATCCATACTTCCATAAGATGCCAACTCCCACCATATTTTGGCGAAGTTCATAAGCACTGCGGAGGTGAGATCCGCTCAAATAACCTAAGCCACCACTGTATATTTTAAGCGGTTGATGCACCGCAAATTCCATCGAAAAATAAGTAACTCTTTTATTATAAATATGATCCACCTCGTAAGGAACCTGAAACTGCCTGAAATTCATTTTTACATTTTTAGTTTGGTTTGCAAAATTAATGGAAAAAATTAGACCTGTTTAATTTTTACACATTAAGCTAAAATTAACAACCACTTATCCTCCTTTTATTTGATTAAAATAAAGAATCTAAAAAAAGAGAATGTGTTTGTAGTCAATTGTTTGTATTTTTATTATTAGATTAGTCTAACTTTATTTAATAGACGACTAAAATAATATTCCTCTATTCTATTATTTTTTAAAAATAAATACAACATTAACCTATTTCTATAGCAATATGAACAATAAAAAAAGAACCGCCGAAGCATCGTTGAGTGAGGTGCATGAGAGTGTAGATACTTCACAGAAACCGAAAGGATGGAGAAAAATATTTTCCTTTTTGGGGCCTGCCTATTTGGTGAGTGTTGGTTATATGGATCCTGGTAATTGGGCCACCGATATTGCGGGAGGAAGCAAATTTGGTTATTCGTTGATATGGGTTTTGCTCATGAGCAATTTAATGGCATTGCTGTTGCAGGGATTGTCGGCCAGACTAGGTATTGTTCGCGGACGCGATCTTGCACAGGCTAACAGAGAGGCCTATCCGAAGCCCATCAATTTTATTTTATGGATATTGGCAGAAATCGCTATTGCTGCTACAGACCTAGCTGAAGTTTTAGGAATGGCTATCGGTATTCAGTTGCTCACCGGATTACCTCTATTTTGGGGCGTTACCATTACCGTATTGGATACCTTCTTATTGCTATACCTACAAAAGTTAGGCATACGCAAAATGGAAGCATTCATCATCACCTTGGTTGCCATTATTGCTATTTGTTTTTTGATACAGATCATTTGGGCGGCTCCATCTGCCGCTGAAGTAGCCAGCGGATTTATACCAACCATTGCCAATGATGAAGCATTGTTTATTGGCATCGGCATCATTGGTGCTACCGTGATGCCTCACAACCTTTATCTTCATTCGGCTCTGGTGCAAACAAGAAAAATTAATAAAACAGATGAGGGAATTAAACAGGCGTTAAAGTTTAATAGAATAGATACCACCGTTGCACTCAATATTGCGTTTTTAGTAAACGCAGCTATCCTGATTTTAGCAGCCACCGTGTTTCATAAAACCGGCAATGCAGATGTGGGTGAAATAAAAGAAGCTCACCGATTGCTGCCAGGATTTTTAGGCAATACGGCTCCTATCCTATTTGCAGTAGCTTTAATAGCTGCCGGACAAAGCAGTACCATCACTGGAACATTGTCTGGACAAATTGTTATGGAAGGATACCTGAGTTTACGACTAAACCCTGTGCTACGCAGATTAATCACCCGACTCATTGCCATTATCCCCGCATTGCTGGTGATTGGTATTTATGGTGAAAACAGAGTAGATGCTTTGCTTATTATGAGCCAGGTAGTGTTGAGTCTTCAGTTAGGATATGCAGTGATTCCTTTGATTCAATTTGTAAGCGATAAAAAAACGATGGGTAAATTCGTCATTAATCCTATCACTAAAATTGGAGCCTGGACCATTGCATCGGTATTGGTATTCCTAAACTTGAAAATGCTTTTCAATGAGTTTACCCCCATCTTTAACAGTGAAGACCTAATGCCAAAATTTTTGATAGGCATCGCTATACTATTTTTTGGTGCGCTCTTGCTGTATATTTTGCTTCACCCCTACTTTAAAAAATCTGAAAAAGTGCATTCAATTTTAATGCACGATGAAAGGGTTGAAATTGGTGTTATCCAAAAACCTGTTTTCGAGCGTATTGCCATTGCTTTGGATTTTAGTTCAGATAATACAAAACTGATTTCCTATGCTATCGGTCAGGGACACCCGAAAACAGCTTATTTAATACTTCATATTGTAGAGAGTGCAGGTGCTAAAATTTATGGAGACGAAACCGATGATTATGAAAGTAGAAAAGATAAAGAACAACTCGATTTGTATGTAAGTCAGATAAAAGCGCAGGGGTACGATGCAACAGGAGAAATTGGATATAAAAACAGGGTAAAGGAAATTGTTAGAATAGTGAAAGATAATAAAGCAGATATGCTGGTGTTGGGTGCACACGGTCATAGTGGACTTAAAGATTTTATTTATGGAACTACTGTAGATGCAGTAAGACACGAACTCAACATTCCTGTACTAGTGGTTACTTTATAAATTCTTGTAACCGTTCTGTTAAGTTTGTATCCCATTTAGTCTGTTCTTCGCGGAGCTGGCCATTTTTAGTTTGCCCATCATAATCCTTCTGCAGCTTGTTCATGTAATGCATACTTTCGGTATACAAAGTAGAAAGAGTGGTATTGTAATTATCAAATGTAAAACTGGCGGTTTTTAATTTGTTCATAAAAATATTGGCTGCAATAAAACTGATATCAAAATGATGCTGCTCGTGGTTGAGAATGTAGGTAGTGTTTTTATCGGTTTTCACCCATGATTTGAGCTTATTAAAAAAACAATATACGGCCACATTCAGCTGACCTTCGTTTTCTACTCTTTTGATATCTGCTTTGTACCCAAAACCAGAGGCCGTAATGGCTGCTGCAGGTGATTCGGCTGGTGGTTTTCCAAGAAAATCTTTCCACAACAAATGCCTGTGTTGTCCGTAGTAAATAACCTCCGTTTCAAGATAACTAGTTTGTTGTGTCCAATAAATATTAGTTTTCAGTTGCGCATTTACTTCTGAAAATAAAAATAGAAAAAGAAATGGTAGTAAGAATTGCATAACAACAAGCAACATTTAATTACAAAAATCAAACTATTTTGCAGCAATAGAATGAACAATATTACATTTCCCATTACATTAACATTTAGAACAATGCAATAAGATTGTTGTGTTTACTTACTGCTCAAGATAATCGAGGTCTTTACCAAAAGTTTCCTCTGTTAACAGCGCCGCTATAAAACTAATGACCATGATCACTAATCCTGTTATGAGTCCAGCGTTTGCATAACTAGTAAAACCTTGAATCCAGTTGAATAGAATCAATATCAGTGGTAAAGCTCCCCTCACCATATTGGGGATGGTGGTAGCAGCTGTTGCCCTCAAATTTGTTCCAAATTGTTCGGCTGCCATGGTTACAAAAATTGCCCAAAACCCCGTTCCAAAACCTAGGGCGGCACAAATAGCATACATACGGGTTGAGGATCCTGCTCCTTGATTAAAATAAATTACGATGGCAATGAGCGTGAATATGTAAAAAATAAGCAATGCTTTTTTGCGGCTTTTGAGCCAGTGACTAACAAAACCAATCAAAATATCTCCAATCGAAATGGCCACGTAAGCATACATCGTAGATTCACCAGGATTTATTTTATCAGTAATGCCGAATTCTTTAGCAAAATTATTAGAGAATGCTACTAGTACCCCTATTACATACCAAGTGGGTAAGCCGATTAATATGGCTAATACATATTTTTTTAATCGTTTGGTATTATTAAAAAACATCAAAAAATTTCCTCTCGACACTGCGCTCATTTCTTTTACTTGATTGTACATGCCACTTTCTACAACGGATATCCGCAACAACAACAAGCAAAAACCTAATGCGCCTCCAATGATGTAACAGGTGCGCCAATGAAAATATTGAGAAATAAAAAATGCAGCTACAGCGCCCGTTAATCCAACACCAGCTACTAGCGAGGTACTTAATCCTCTTTTCTCTTTGGAAGCAAGTTCGCTTACTAATGTAATACCTGCACCTAATTCACCGGCCAGTCCGATGCCTGCAATAAAACGTACCAGTGCATATTGATTGGTTGTTTGAACAAATCCGTTCACAATATTAGCAACGCTATAAATGATAATGGAACCAAATAGAACACTTAATCTTCCTTTTTTATCACCGAAAATTCCCCATACAATGCCACCTATTAATAGCCCAATCATTTGAACGCTGATGATGAATTCTCCCTCGGTTTTAATCAATTCATCCGATAAGCCTAGGTCGGCTAAACTTTTTACCCTTACGATATTGAACAGCAAGAGATCATAGATGTCTACAAAATACCCCAGGGCTGCTACTAATACAGCAATGTTAAAAATAGAATCAGTGGGTTGTTTAGCATTCATAAGCATGAAGGTTTATTTATCGCTAGCTTTTTTATTGAAAAACAGTTTATAAATAACAGGAGCTGTGGTTACAAATACAATTCCCAACACTATGATTTCGAGATGTTCTTTTAAATCGAAATTAAATTTTTCGAGAATAATTTTATGTAGATAATGACCTGCAAACAACATGGTTATTGCCCAAGCAATACAACCAACAATGTTATAGTACATGAACTTTTTTCTATCCATTTGAACGATTCCTGCTACAATTGGCGCAAATGTGCGTATAATTGGTAAGAATCTAGCGATCACTATGGTAAGAGCCCCGTTTTTTTCATAAAATTGATGGGCTTGCTCAAGGTATTTTTTCTTGAAGAAAAAGCTATCTTTTCGGTTATACAAAGCGGGTCCGCTTTTTCTACCAAACCAGTATCCTACACTATTGCCAAATACGCCGGCAATCACCACCAAAACACTCAGCAAAATTAGATGTACCACATCGCTACCAATATTAACGCCAAGACCTTTTGTAATAAGCTCGTTGCTATAAATACCTGCCACAAATAAAAGAGAGTCGCCTGGAAGAAAAAAACCCGCAAACAATCCCGTTTCTGCAAATACGATGAACAAGAAAAGCCAAAGGCCTCCGTTGACGATATAAAACTCGGGATTTACTAAATCCCTTAAACTGATTTCTAATAATTCCATTTGCAAATAAACCATTTATTTTTCAATGAAAATCATTACGCTAATAGGTAGCATACATTTTTAGTATTATTTATTAAACCTTATTTTCATTAGTTAAGTGATTTAGAACAATGTGGTTACTATTTATGGTGAAATTATGAGGATGGTCATCATTTTATTAATTTATTGCTTACTTTGCCAATCTATTTTTATTTCACCAACTAAATAACTGTATGAGTTTATTCGCTAAAAAGTCGCTCTCACAAATGCTCGCACATGCCGAAGACGGGGAGTCTGGACTGAAACGTACATTAGGCGCAGGTAATCTGGTTGCGCTTGGAATCGGTGCAATTATAGGTGCCGGTTTGTTTGTTAGAACTGCAGCGGCTGCTGGTCAGGCAGCAGGACCCGCAGTTACCATCTCTTTTATTATTGCGGCAGTAGGTTGTGCTTTTGCCGGACTTTGTTATGCTGAATTTGCTGCTATGATCCCCATTGCCGGAAGTGCATACGCTTATAGCTATGTTACGTTGGGAGAAATTGTTGCTTGGATTATTGGTTGGGCACTTGTGATGGAATATGCCCTAGGGGCAGCAACGGTCTCTATTGCGTGGAGTGAGTACCTCAATAAGCTTTTTGGAGGAGCTATCCCGTATGAATGGTGCCATTCCCCTTTTGAAAGTTTTACAGATTCAGCAGGCATTTTACACCAAGGTTATTTGAACGCACCCGCATTAATCGTTCTATTACTTGTAACTCTGTTGCTCATCAAAGGTTCATCTGAGAGCGCATTTGTGAACACTATTATCGTTTTCGTAAAAGTTGCCATTGTTTTATTATTCATAGCAATAGGCTGGCAGTTCATCGAGCCTGCCAACCATACTCCTTATATGATTCCTGAGGGAGAACCTCCTGTTATAGACAAAGCTGGTAAAGTAATTGCCGACTATTCAGGTGTGTTTAAACATGGCTGGGGTGGCGTATTGGGTGGAGCTGCCATCGTGTTTTTTGCCTTCATTGGTTTTGATGCAGTAAGTACTGCTGCCCAGGAAGCTAAAAATCCAAAAAGAGATATGCCGATCGGTATCCTTGGCTCGTTAGCAGTTTGTACGGTGTTGTACATTTTATTCGGACACGTATTAACAGGCGTTGCCAACTGGAAAGATTTTGTTGATCCTGAAAAAGGTCGAGAAGCTTCTGTGGCCTATGCTATCTCTACTTATATGATCGGTTATGGCTGGTTAGCTAAAGCAGTTACGATTGCAATTCTTGCTGGTTTCACTTCAGTTATTCTAGTAATGTTAATGGGTCAAAGTCGTATATTTTATACCATGAGTAACGATGGATTGATACCAAAAGTATTTGGTGTGTTGCATCCAAAATACAAAACCCCTCACAAGTCAAACTGGATCTTGTTTGTATTTGTAGGCTTATTTGCAGCATTCGTGCCTGGGCATGTTGCTGGTGACTTAACCTCTTTTGGAACATTGTTTGCCTTCGTTTTAGTAAGCATCGGCGTTTGGGTATTAAGGGTAAAGTCGCCAGAAATTGAACGTCCATTCCGAACACCCTTTGCTCCTGTTGTTTCTGTATTGGGTGCATTGATCTGCCTAGCTATGATTTTTGCATTAGACTTTCAAACGCTTACAGTAGCTTTTGGATGGATGGCTGTAGGATTGGTTATTTACTTCTTGTATAGTAAAAATCACAGCAAATTGAGAAATACCGGAAAATCATAAAATAAAAAAATCTATATTGAAATAGGCTGTTTTTAAACAGCCTATTTTTTTGGGTTAGAATATATTGAATTGGAAAGAAATTTAATACCGCCTAGGGTATTGTGAGGCTGAACGAGAAGGCATATTTGCATAGAATTAAATAAAGAACCTACTTTATAGGATTTTCTTCCCACAATTTTTAAATAAATGTATCTTATTATTTGATGGATGAAAAATAGCTTTACCGCCAAAACATCCATTTTGCAACTACAAAAAACACATTCTACGTTTTTAAAATCTCAGTTGAATGAAAGATATAACCTGGCTAGGCAGAACAAGTTTACTCATTGGTGAAGAAAAAGTATGGGAGCTCACGCGTAAACATGTGATGATTGTAGGCATGGGTGGTGTGGGTTCGTTTGCCGCAGAATTTATTTGTAGAGCAGGAATTGGCAAAATGACCATTATAGATGGCGATGTAGTAGATAGTACTAACCGCAATCGTCAATTGCCCGCACTAGCTACTAATCATGGTGAATCAAAGGCTATCATTATGGCTAATAGATTAAAAGCTATTAATCCTGAACTGGAGCTTTCTGTGATACAGGAATTTGTAGAACCTGAAATGGTAGAAAAATTAATGTTAATGCAGCCAGATTTTATAATAGATGCTATCGATAGTATAACCCCAAAACTCACTTTTATTAAATTGGCGATCAATAGTAAAATTCCTTTAGTGAGTAGTATGGGGGCTGGCGCCAAACTAGATCCTACCAAATTGCAAGTAGTAGATATTTCAAAAACCTACAACTGTCCCTTTGCCCAGCAAATTAGAAAAATGCTAAAAAAAGAAGGTATTTACAAAGGGTTCAAAGTAGTATTCTCGCCCGAAGAACCCATTAAAGAAAGCTTGATGCTCACAGATGGAAAAAACTATAAAAAATCTGCCTATGGCACCATCTCCTATTTGCCCGCCACCTTCGGTGCTGTAGTAGCATCGGTGGTAATTAGAGAATTGGCAGGGTTGTAAAATTGACTACGCGTAATTAAACTGTTGCATTAAAAACTTTAACCAAAGAATTAATTTTTGCCAATTATGTTACCGTTAGCCGCACACTTCCCAAAGTATTTTGTTGATGAGTTTTGCTGAGGTAGGATTTACGTTATTTGCTAGTTAAAATATTTAATTGTATAAAGAAATTTAAGCAAGTAGTTTTTTAGCCCTCACTATTACCCATACACGCAAAAGGCAACTTACTTTAGGTGCCAGATAGTGGCAGAAATTCTTCGGTGAGTGAATCGGAGTTATACTTATAGTAAACTCAAGGATATAAACAGACATTATTATTTTTAGCTGTGGGTTAACAACAATGCCATGCCCAACCCATAGGGGCTCTCCACTTACACAAGCAAACTATTAATGGTTTACAATGTTACCTTTACAGTAAATTTTACAGCATGACAAAGCTTTCAGTAAACATTAATAAAATAGCAACACTCAGAAATGCCAGGGGTCATCATAATCCCGATATTGTGCAGGCAGCCATTAATATAGAGCGGTTTGGAGCAGATGGAATAACGGTGCATCCTAGACCCGACGAACGACACATCAGATACCAGGATGTATATGATTTAAAAAAAGTAATTACAACAGAATTTAATATCGAAGGCAACCCTACAGAAGATAAATTTGTGGCGCTAGTACTTGCCAATGAACCTACGCAAGTAACGTTGGTTCCCGATGCAATGGAACAACTCACCAGTAACCATGGATGGAATACAGTTGAACATGCAAGCTATCTAAAAGATATCATTGCAGTGTTTAAAAATAAAGGCATCAGGGTATCTATTTTTGTAGATCCAATAGTAGAAATGGTGGAAGCTGCTAAAGCAACTGGTACAGACCGGATTGAATTATACACAGAAAATTTTGCGACCGAATTCGCTGCAGGCCGCCATCAACAAGCAATTAAAGCCTATATCGTAGCTGCAAAAAAAGCACAGGAAATAGAATTAGGCATCAATGCAGGGCACGATTTGGATCTGCATAACCTGCCTTATTTCAGCAATCAAATAATGGGATTGCTAGAAGTATCAATAGGACATGCTTTGATCTGTGATGCACTTTATCTGGGTTTAGAAAATGCAGTTCAGTTATACAAGAGAGCTTTACAAAGGGATTCACCATATTCGGGAAAATAAAAAAGGGATGCTATTTTAACTGCATCCCTTTGTATGAATTCAAAATATATTTATTTGATGAGTTCTGCCAGTTTCGCTTCTAAAGCTAGGCCTCTTAAATTTTTAGCAATCACATTTCCCTGTGGGTCTAACAACAAACTTTGTGGAATACTGAATATATCAAATTTAGTAGAAACTTCGTTGTTCCAACCTTTGAGGTCACTTACATGTGTCCACGCTAGGCCATCTGCCTTAATGGCTTCCAACCAGGGCTCCTTGCTTTTGTCGAGCGATACACCCAATATGGTGAAATTTTTATTTTTATACTTATTAAAATTAGCAACGATGTTTGGATTCTCTTGGCGACATGGGCCGCACCAACTTGCCCAGAAATCGACCAGCACATACTTTCCACGCAATGAAGATAAACTGATCATTTTACCTGAAGTATCGGCTTGAGAAAAATCGGCCAGGGGTTGGCCAACCGGAAATTTTTTATTGTCTTTGATAATGGTTGCTAGGTAAACTGCCACAGATGCTTTTTTTACATCAGCAGGAAGTTTATTGTAAGATGTTTCTAATACAACTACGTCATTTGTTAGTTGATGCACCCTATAAATGGCTAGTGGTGTAACATACGAGGTAGGATATTGAGCAATGAATTGCTGTAAATCGGCGGCACCTTTTTTTGCTGTGGCAGGATCCGCTTCTTCCTGTTGCATAAATATTTTTTCGTATGGTTTGGCGATGGTATTAAAGGCCATGAACTCATTGTGTGAAGCAGAACCGGTGATGCTGGCTTTTTCAAAATCTTTTTTTGTACCTTCTATTTTAACTTTGCTATTATCTAAATAAAGGGGTAAATAAGGGGGCTCATTGTTAACCACCAATACTCGGTAATCTGGAAAAGGCATTTTTCCGGTAATAGTGAATTTACCAGCAGTGATCTTTCCACTAGCTTCGGGTGCGCCTGTATTGGGATTTAATAAAGCTACGGGTGTGTTTTCATCAAAACCGGTCAAATTACCATAAATGGCAAAGCCGTTGTCAACTCCTGGTTTCAGTGCCTCAGTATTAGCAGCGTTATTGCCGGTTTGAGCCCAAACTACCATTGGGGCCAAAGCAAGAAGAAATATTACTTTTTTCATGATCAGTATTTGAAACTGCAATTTAACGAGTTTACAGTTTTAAATAACAGTTTTTACAATTATTAACAAGCTTTAGGGGTTTTTTATTCCTTTGATAAATTTAGCAGTAGTTTGGCTGATGTTGGAAGTATGTTCAATGGCTTTAATGTAGGCGCTTCCAATGATGGCTCCTGCTGCATAGCGAGATGCCATTTCAAAATCCTCATTGCTTTTAATGCCAAAACCAATTAATACTGGTAGGCGAAATTGACTATTTTTAATTTTTTTAAAATATGGTACTTGTGCTTCGAAGCTTGTATCTTTTCCTGTGGTGGCTGCAGAAGACACGGCGTATAAAAAGCCCCCACTGAGTTTGTCTGCCATCTGCATTCTTTGTTCGCTGGTTTGTGGACTGATCAAAAATATGAGATGTAACCCGTGCTTTTTAAAAATGGATTGGTAAAACATTTCGTATTCGTACATAGGTAAATCTGGTAGAATAATACCACTTACTCCAGCATTGGCAGCAGCTGCACAAAACTTTTCTAATCCATATTGCATCACAGGGTTTAAGTATCCCATGAGTATAACGGGAACGGTGAGTTGCTCTTTTACTACTTGTAATTGTGTTAAAATGGTAGCGATGCTGATTCCATTTTCGAGGGCAATCATATTACTCTGCTGAATCACTTGACCATCGGCAATTGGATCGCTGTAAGGTATTCCAAGTTCTATGATATCGGCACCACTTTCCTGCAATGCCAGCAATACCTCCGTAGTACTATGTAGCTTTGGAAAACCTGCGGTACAGTACATATTGAGTATTCGCTTTTTCTTAGCCGCAAATACAATATCTAGTTTATTCATTTTCGTTTTATTTTTATAGATACTGCATGTAGGTAGAAAGATCTTTATCGCCGCGACCACTTAAACAAATCACCACTTGGTCTGATTTTTTAAATGAAATTTGATCGAGTATCGCAAATGCGTGTGCGGTTTCTAAAGCTGGAATAATACCTTC
The DNA here is from genome assembly GCA_040882445.1 of Ferruginibacter sp. Taxonomy (GTDB): domain Bacteria; phylum Bacteroidota; class Bacteroidia; order Chitinophagales; family Chitinophagaceae; genus Ferruginibacter. Next base: position 21,773 of record JBBEBH010000071.1, read on the forward strand.
TGTTTTTGAAAGATCCATCGCTGCGGCCAATGCTTCTTCATCGGTAGCGCTCATAAAAGTAGCCCGTTTGGTTGTATACAGGTTGGCATGCATAGGACCTATACCTGGATAATCTAACCCCGCTGAAATGCTGTGTGGCTCTACTACTTGGCCATCTTCTGTTTGCATTAGTAAACTTTTACTTCCATGTAATATGCCACTTTTACCTAGTTGTGTGGTGGCTGCCGACATTCCACTGTTGATGCCATGCCCTGCAGCTTCTACTGCTATTAGTTTAACTTTTGGCTCATTGATGAAATGATAAAAAGCGCCCGCCGCATTGCTACCGCCACCAACACAAGCAATCACATATTGTGGCAGCGCATGGCCAGTGGCTTTTTTTAATTGTTTTTTAATTTCTTTACTAACCACACTTTGGAATCTAGCCACCATATCAGGATAAGGATGTGGGCCAACTACACTTCCAATGATGTAATGGGTATCTGTAGGGTTATTAATCCAATCTCGGATGGCCTCGTTGGTGGCATCTTTTAATGTTTTACTACCGCTAACTGCAGGTACTACTGTGGCACCCAACATTTTCATTCGAGCAACATTTGGCGCTTGGCGTTCGATATCTTTTTCACCCATGTATACAATACATTCCAATCCCATCAGTGCACATACGGTGGCGGTTGCTACGCCATGCTGACCTGCTCCTGTTTCTGCTATGATGCGCTTTTTACCAAGTTGCTGAGCTACCAACACTTGCCCAACAGTGTTGTTGATTTTATGTGCCCCAGTATGACACAAGTCTTCTCTTTTCAGCCAGATAGATGTTTTGTATTTTTTACTAAGGTTCACCGAATAATACAAAGCGGTTGGCCTACCCACAAAATCGCGGAGTAAACTTTCGTAGGCTACTTTGAACTTTTTTGTACCCATTATTTTTAGGTAACTCAACTTTAGCTCTTCTACATTGGGGTACAACATTTCTGGTATGTACGCACCACCAAACTCCCCATAATAGCCAAATTCATTGGGATTAGCCATATTCTTTATCTTCTTAAACTGATTCATACTATTTATTTTTCTGTTAAAAAAAGGTAACGGATATGTAAACGGATAATCTTTATTTTAATGCATGTATGAACTTCAACACCAGTGCCATATCTTTTACGCCAGGCTCTTTTTCGAACAAACTGTTAAGGTCGGCTCCGAAATAATCGGGATGTTTAAAGGCCTTTACGAGTGCTGCATCATCGGGCCCGATACCACCACTCAAAAAAAATGGTTTTTCTATTTTACTGGCTGCTATTATTTTCCAATCGAATTTTTGTCCGGTACCTCCAAACCCACTATCGGTTTTGGTATCAAATAAATAAAAATCGCAAACTGCATCGTAGGGGGCTACCAGTGCATCAATATCTTTTACGTCGTTGTTGATAGAAAACACTTTGATTACTTCTACTTCAGAAGAAAGGTCGTCACACATTTCAGGTGTTTCTTGCCCATGCAATTGAATCACATCTAAGCCGTATGCATCAATAGCATCTAACACATCAATGAGCGCAGGGTTTACAAATACTCCTACTTTTTTTAATTCAAAATCTGAATTATTAATTTCGACGCCTTTTATTTTTTCTCCCATATAACGGGGCGACTCTTTGTGAAAGATTAATCCCGCATAATCTACTTCTAACCCATCGAGTTGTTGAAGTTGTTTTAAACTAGTAATACCGCAAACTTTGATGTTCATTGTGTGTTGTTTTTGGGCAAGGCCCGATTTTGAATATAATTAAACTAATACCATTGATTAAGAAGGGTGGAGCTGATTGATAAAATTTTTAAATGCCAAACCTGGATCCGTTGCTTTCATAAAATTTTCTCCCATCAAGAAACCCTGAAACCCTGCATCTTTAAGGCGCAGGAGCGTATCCATATCGCTGATACCACTTTCTGCTACTTTGATGATATGAGCAGGAATTTGTTGGGCCAGCTTCAAAGATCGGTTGATATCTACTTCAAATGTTTTTAAATTTCTGTTATTGACTCCTACCAAATCTATATTGGTACAAATATGTTTTAACTCCGCTTCATCGTGTATTTCTAACAATACTTCCAAACCGATTGAATGTGCAAAGGCTGCCATACTCTTTACTTCATCTACAGTTAAGCAAGCTGCAATTAGTAAAATTACATCAGCCCCCATAGCCTTGGCCTCAACTATTTGGTAAGGATGTATCATAAAATCTTTACGCAACAAGGGAATATCATTGAGCCTAGCTGCATCCAGATCGGCCGTTGTTCCACCGAAAAAAGTAAAATCTGTTAAAACAGAAATACCACTTGCGCCAAAATTTGTGTAATCGGCTGTAATTGTTGCCGCATCTGCATGTTCCTGAATGAACCCTTTAGAAGGCGATTTCCTTTTAAATTCTGCGATAATTCCTGAAGCCCCTGGTTGGGTAATACTAGCTTTTAATGAGAAACAAGTTCTGTTAAAAAGAGCTGAATTTTCGAGTTCGGAAACGGAATGAACCTCTGATGCTGCAGCCACTTCTTTGTGCTTTACTTCAATAATTTGATCTAATATATTCATCTTTTTAAATGAGTTGTTGTAAACTTTTATAGGCTTTACCCGACTCTAAACTTTCTACTGCCATTTGATAACAAGTTTCATAAGCGTCGTATTTACCTGTACTGTATAATCCCATAGCTGCGTTGGCTAATACTACGGCATTCTGAGCCCATGTACCTTCTCCTTTAATTATTTTTGTGAAAATAGAGGCAGCTTCTTCAACAGTATGTCCGCCATAAATATCACTAGCCAACACTACTCTTTTTCCCAGCGCTTCTGCCGACATCATTTTTTCTCCTTTGTTATTAATGATCTTAGTGTCGCCTGTAAGCGAAATTTCGTCGTAACCATCTAAACTGTGAATGATAGTAAATTGGCTATTGCCTTGTTGCAACATATAATTGTAAATACGTGCCATTTCAAGATTGTACACCCCTACCAACTGGTAAGCTGGTTTTGCTGGATTCACCATTGGACCCAGCATGTTGAAGAACGTACGAACAGCCAAACTTTTACGAATACCTGCCACTACTTTTAATGCGGGATGAAACAAAGGCGCATGTAAAAAACAGATATTCGCCTTGTTTAATTCATCTCGTAATTGTTCTTCTTTGTTAGAAAATTGATAACCCAATTGTTCCATTACATTCGAAGAACCACTCACAGAAGTTGCGCCGTAGTTACCATGTTTAGCAACTTTGTTGCCTGTACCTGCCACTATAAAACAGCTGAGTGTTGAAATATTAAACGTGTTTTTACCATCCCCACCAGTACCTACGATATCCATCAAAGGCTCATCTCCTAAGTTGATAGGGCTAGCTAGTTGAAGCAGCGCATCTTTAAAACCTTGCAATTCCTCAATAGTTATACTGCGCATGAGGTACACTGTTATAAAGGAAGCGATTTCAGCATCGGAGTACATCCCGTTGGCTATATTAACCATCGCCTTTTCGGCAGCTTCTCTGCTGAGGGTTTTGTATTCGAATAATTGTTGTAAAATCTTTTTCATGTTATTAAGGTCTCTTTTGACTGAGATAAATATCATTCATCAATATTGAAATATTCAGTGTGTGATTTATTGATCCAACCAGTTTCTGAATATGGTTTCTCCTACAGGCGTGAGAACACTTTCTGGATGAAACTGTACCCCCATCACATCATAATTTTTGTGTTGCATCGCCATGATGTATCCGTTGTGATCGAGTGCAGTTATTTCAAGTTCTTTTGGCAACGTTTTGTCATCTATGATCCAACTGTGGTAACGACCTACAGAAATGTTTGCAGGCAGCCCCTTGAACAATTTTGCCGAAGGCACCGTAATGCTAACATCCGTTGCAACCCCATGGTAAACCGTATCAAGATTGATCAACGATCCACCAAAAGATTCTCCGATGGCCTGGTGTCCCAAACAAACACCGAGTATAGATTTATTGGAAGCATATTCTTTAATCAAAGGCAGCAACAGTGCGGCTTCTGAAGGAATACCGGGACCAGGAGATAAAATAATTTTATCGTAGTCTTTAACTTTTTCTAACGCTATTTCATCGTTACGCACTACCGTAACCCTGTAGTGTAAAATCTTTTCTACTAGGTGTACCAGGTTATAAGTAAAAGAGTCGTAATTGTCGAAAACTAATATATTCATACCCATTGTTTAATTAAATCAAAGATGCTAATTCAATCGCTTTTTTTAATGCACCCAATTTATTATTGACTTCCTGTAATTCATTTTCTGGTTTACTTGCCGCCACCACTCCAGCTCCTGCTCTATATAGAAGCGTATTGTTTTTACTCAAAAAGCTGCGAATCATAATCGCATGATTGCAACTTGCATCAAATCCCATGAACCCAATGGTACCGCCATAAAAGCCACGGGCAGTACTTTCTTGTTCGTCTATCAATTGCATAGCTTTGTATTTTGGAGCACCGCTCAACGTTCCAGCCGGGAAAGTACTTCCCAATATGCTAAAAGCATTTTTGCCATCCTGTACTTTACCTTGCACCTCACTTACCAAATGAATAACGTGAGAATAATATTGTACTTTTTTGAAACTACTTACCGTTACTTCGTTACAAACCCTGCTGAGGTCGTTGCGAGCAAGATCGACTAACATTACGTGTTCTGCCGTTTCTTTAGCATCAATCTCTAATGCTATTGCGAGGGCCTTGTCTGTTTCATCATCACCAGTTCTTTTAAAAGTACCTGCAATAGGATGCACAATGGCTTTGCCATTTTGTATGATGACCTGACTTTCTGGAGAAGAACCCATTAATTTATAATCCCCATAATCGAAGTAAAATAAATACGGGCTTGGGTTAACGCTTCGCAGTGCTCGGTACACATTAAAATCATCGCCTATAAATCTTTGTAAAAAGGGCCTACTTAATACAATCTGGAAAACATCACCTCGATGACAAGCTTCGATGCCTTTCTTTACCATGGTTAAATAATCCTCATTGCTCACTGGGGAGCTTTCATGGCCCGAAATACAAAACGGAAACACCGGCACGTCTTTGCTTCGGATGATGCTCATGAGATCTGCTAACTTACTTTCGATTCCATCGAATTTATTTTCGCAAATAAATAACTGATCTTTAAAATGATTGAAGATGATCACGTACTGGTAAAGTCTGTAACGCATCAACGGAATTGACAGCTCTTGTGGTGCTAATTTTTTTTCATCGAATTTAATATTTTCAAACAACTGCACGGCATCATAACTGCTGTATCCAAAAATGCCCTGAGCAATATTAACAGGCGAAGGAACGGTTCCATCTACTTCAAAACAATTCATAAAATACTGCATTTGTTGAAGCAAAGAAGTAGTACTGTTGAGGTCTACTTTTTCAGTATTTCTTCCTGGCAGTTTATATTCCCCCTGTTCTTTATTTCTGATTTCAATTCCTGCAATGGCATTTACTGCAATGATAGAATAGCTATTTTCGCTTGCATGAAAATCGGTACTCTCCAACAGAATGGTATCCCTAAATCTATCGCGGAGGCGTAAATAAATGCCTACGGGTGTATAAACGTCTGCCAGTATTTGTTGATAGCCGGTAGAAAATTTGATTTGTTTCATTTCCTGAAATTAAAAAAGCCCCGACATTCGTGTCGGGGCTCAATATTGTTTTATAAATACAAATAGGCATGACACATCATTCACTTTTACTGTGCCACCACCAATTGTTATTTTTTAAATTAAAATTTGTCATTTTCAGGGCAAAGATGAATTAGAATGTTCAAACTGCAAAAAAAGATTTTGTACATTACAAAAGATTTTGGTTGATCGCTGGTTATTTTTATCTGAAAGCGAAAAGGTTTAGTTTAGCAGGCATGTTTTTTCGCAGTTTTATTCAACAAAACCATTCACAAATTATTCGTTTTAAATAAAATAAACACCATGAAAATTACAATATTTGGTGCTACAGGTATGGTAGGAAAGGAATTAGTACAACAGGCATTACTCAATGGCGATAAAGTAGTAGCTTTTGGTAGAAACGTATTTAGCGCTGGCTTTACTGAGGAGGATCAATTAACATTGTTTCAGGGAGTATTGTTTGATGCAGGCGAAGTACTGCATGCCATTAAAGGTGTTGATGCGGTTATTTCAGTGATAGGCGGTGCAGTAGATGGTACCGACAAATCGCGTTCACTTGGCATGAAAAATATTGTAGAACAAATGCAAAAAGCGGGGGTAAACAAAATCGTAGCTTTGGGTGGGCTCGGTATTTTAGAGGGGGCCGATGGCAAATTGTTGTTAGAAGATGAAGATTATCCTGCTGAATATTATGCTGTTGGTCAAGAGCATAAGAAAGCATATGAATATTTAAAAGCATCGTCGCTAAACTGGACTTTTGTGTGCTCGCCCGATATCAAAAATGAAGCTGCAACGGGTATGTTTCATACATCTGCAGATGTGCCGCCTACTCCGAATCATTACAGAATTGCTGCCGGCGACCTTGCCTTGTTTATGCTGAGAGAAATTAAAAAAAATGAATATCCCCACAAAAGAGTGGGAATTTCAAATTAAACAAAAAATATGCACACTTACAAGAATCGAAAACATGCTTTTGAGAAAGAAGTAACCTGGACCCTAGAAGATGGTCAACTTAAAATTGAATCGGAGGAACAAATAATTAAATCGATTCAGTTGAATCAAATCGCTCGCATTCGATTATCTTATATCCCCACCAGGGCCAGACTAAATAATTATTCCTGTAAAATTAGCAGTGTAATGGGGGAAGATGAGTTTACTAGTACTCAATTCATTTCATTTGCTAATTTCAAAAATACCGGAAAAGCATATACTGACTTTGTAAAAGCACTCATTCAAGCTGTATTTGTTGATCATCCTTCCGTAGAATTGGTGAGCGGTAAACCAGCTTTGAGTTATTATATTAACAATACTATCATGTTGGTTTCCTTTGGTTTGTTAGCCGTATTAATTTTCTTTTTGGGCGATTTGTTAACTTCAATGAGTTGGATAAAATTTATTTTGATATTAGCTATGCTACCTTATGCTATCCGTTACATGCAACAAAATAAACCTGGTAATTTTTCTGCCAATCAAATTCCGGAAAAACTATTGCCAAAATAATTTATAAAAAAATGCCCCACGTAGGTGAGGCATTTTTAATATACGAATGTAGTTTTATGCGAATTTCTTGGCATCTTCCAGAAACTGAGCCAAACCAAGATCGGTTAATGGATGCTTCAACAATCCCAAAATAGAAGACAAAGGGCAAGTACAAACATCTGCACCAGCTTCTGCGCATTTGATGATGTGTAGTGGATTGCGAATAGATGCTGCCAATATCTCTGTTTTACACCCTTGAATAGAATAGATTTGGCGTATTTGGTGAATCAGTTCCATACCATCCCAACCGCTATCGTCTATGCGCCCAAGAAATGGAGAAACGTAGCTAGCACCTGCTTTTGCAGCTAAAATAGCTTGCCCTGCACTAAATACCAAGGTGCAATTAGTGCGAATACCATTGTCGGTAAACCATTTGATAGCTTTAATACCTTCTTTAATCATGGGAACTTTAACCACGATATTTTTGTGCAATGCGGCTAATTTTTTCCCTTCAGCTACCATACCATCGAAATCGGTTGAGATCACTTCAGCGCTGATGTCTCCATCAACCATTTCGCAGATAGTTAAGTAATGTTGTAGAACGGCTTCCTGTCCTTTGATGCCTTCCTTCGCCATCAGAGATGGGTTGGTAGTAACGCCGTCTAAAATACCCAATTCGTTGGCTTCTTTAATTTGCACCAAATTTGCTGTATCTATAAAAAATTTCATATCACGAACACCCTGTGGGATTTTTTTAATGATGGCTAAATAAATGAATACAAATGTATAAAATTTAAGCCTTGTTATGAGAAGTTTTTATTTAGTAAGTAAAGGGTCAGAGGAAGAAGAAAATACTTTTTAAATGTTAAGCCTTACTAGGGTATATATGCAGAGAACGCAACGGGCTGCTATAACAGAACTGCATTGCCATTGAAAGAAAATTGCCCTCCTATTGAGTTAAGTCCTTTTACTCATGATGAGGTAGGGGCATAAAAAATGGCAAGTTACTTACATCGCACCGCTCAACCATCTACCCTTGCTACCTTCCGATCCTGGGGGAGTTCAACAGGAGCTGGTCGTATAAGACTTGCCGCTGCAAATATAAGTGATAATACTAGATTAAATTTATGTTAACAGCTTTTTGCAAAACATTTTTTCTTTGCATTTAAAAGTAGTACCCCTAAGCATCTTTTAAAAACTGAATCCAGGGAGGTCTCTGCGAGAGTTGATCTGACTTATACCAATTAATTGATCGCTTCTGTCTGTAAAAGATTTGTAATACAAAAATATAGTGTAGCTATTTTCTGTTTCCCAATAATTACCTTCCAGGCGAGTTTCAGTTCTTTCGGCTAATTGATTTTTTAAAACATATTCATAATTATAATATCCCTGCTTTAAAAAGGCGCTAACCTCATACAATCTTTTCTCGGAATTGTATTTCATTTTCCACTGATCGGTTTTAGCATATCCGGTAAATGCAGCAGATAAATACATATCAGCTTTGGGATAAGGCAAACCTTCTGGAGGGGCACAATAAAAATATACCGTTGCATAATCGCCCTGCCACAACGGATTAATACTCTCGTAAGTACTAATGTTGTACATGCCATTGTAATCAGGAAAATATACATATCGTTGCGATCTTCTGTCGGCATCTACTTTCAGAAAAATATCGGTTCGATCTTGTTTATAATTCGCAGTTTCTACCCGGTCGCTTTGGAGCCGAAAGCTGCGCAAATCTAACCAACGCCATTCTTTTCCACCTTCAAAAACGGCAATATTTTCAGCATTGTACTCTAAGTTATTACCGCGTATATAGGTAGGCACAATATCTTTTTGTGTGTTGCTCCAACGGTTATTTTGCATCACCACTGCTTTTACTTGTTGTGCAGCACTAAAAGCGTTGAGACCTTTAAGTGTTACAGCAAATTTGATGCGCTGGTGTGTGTTAAACAATTGCGGGGTGAAGGGTTGCACAACATCTGCAGCAATACCGGTTTTAGGATCAAGCACATACATTCTTCTGGTAAAGACAACCTTGGCAGTATCACCATCTAAAAAAACTTTTAACAAATAATTACCCGAACGAGTAGGTGTTGCCACGTTTTTATCGGGGAGTATGGCTTGATAATGGGTGTACCTTGTAAATGCAATAGAAGAATACCTGTAAGTGCTGATTCTATTGATAGTAAACCCTTTGATATAATCAAAAGGATTTAGGTTTACGGGCTGCCAATTGTAATCGCACAACACATAGGTATAATAATAATTTTTTAAACTACCTTCCAAATCGTCGAAACCAAGCTGGATGCGATCTTCAGACCCAATAGTATAAATGGGCAACCCTTGTTGGTAACCATATTGATATAACTGCAATGTGCCGATGTATGGTTTATAAATAATCTCTTCTTGTGCTTTAGCCGAAAAACTGTAGCAAAGAAAAACAAACCATAAACTATGTTTGAATGCCGTCATTTAATGAAGCTTTTAAATTACTTTTGAAAGATACCAAAAATTATGCCTTTGAATGTATCGTTATTTATAGCAAAACGCATTGCAGGAGTAAAACAACAAACATTTAGCAGATTTATTATTGCACTTGCTATTGGTGCCACAACTCTTAGTGTGGCAGTGATGATAGTAGCACTGAGCTTTGTAAACGGTTTTCAACAAGTAATCAGTAATAAGGTCTTCAGTTTTTGGGGTCATATCCGCGTACAACAAACCCTTGATGATAAAGTAAATACTGCTGAAGAATATCCTATCACACAAAATGATTCTGTAGAAAATTATCTGCGATCCTTGCCTGGTGTTGGTAACGTTGAAAAATATGCTACCAAATCTGCTATCCTAAAATATGAAACGGATATTGAGAGTGTATTACTGAAAGGAGTAGATAGCCGTTTTGATTTTACTAGACTATCCCGATTTTTACAAAAAGGTGCATGGGTTTCTTTCAATGATACCGGGTACAGTGATCAAATTAACATCAGCTCCTTTACTGCCCGGCAACTGCGCATAAACGTTGGCGATAGTATGCTTGTTTTTTTCTTTAGTTCAGATGGTACCCGCAGAGCTAGAAAATTAACAGTAGCGGGTACATTTAATACAGGTATCGAAAAATTTGACCATCATTTTGCCATTGGCGACATTCAACTCATCCGAAGACTCAACAACTGGCAGCCTAACGAAATAGGCGGTTATGAAGTTTTTTTAAAAGATTATGAGCAAACAGATACGCTGAACAAATCCATTTACGAAAATCTGCCCATGGGATGGTATAGCAGAAGTATGAAAGAAATTTATCCCGATATTTTTGATTGGCTCAATTTGCAAAAACAAATTGAACACATACTCGTAGTCATCATGCTCATTGTAGCCATCGTAAATTTGATTACTTGCTTAATCATTTTAGTGTTGGAGCGCACTCGCATGACGGGTATCTTAAAAGCATTGGGCAGCACCGATTGGGGCATTCAAAAAATATTTTTATATAACACCATGCGCATTGCTATAGTTGGTGTGGTGGCCGGCACTATTCTTGGATTGGGTATCTGCTTTCTTCAGCAACAAACAGGATTTATTAAACTAAACGAAGAAGCTTATTATATGAGCAAAGCGGAAGCTAGCATTAATTGGATAGAAGTGCTACTGGTAAACGTTGGTACGCTGCTCATTAGTATGGCCACTCTCATTATTCCTACCTTGCTAATAAAAAGAGTGAACCCTGTAAAAGCCATACAGTTTAGATAATACATAAACTACCACCCTATTTCGTTAGTTCGTAGAGTATAATTCCTGTTGCAACAGCGGCATTCAGCGATTCTGCAGCACCCATACGAGGGATGGTAATGGCAACGGTTGCCATTTTTAGCAGTTCATCGCTTACCCCCTTTGATTCATTTCCAATAATGAGGATGGCCTCTTTATAATGTTCTATATCTTTCATATTTTTCCCACCAAGGGTTGCTACTAGCACAGGGATAGTATGGTTGTTTTTGACCCAGGGTAATAAGTCGGTGTAAAATAGGTTTACGTTCTGTAAACTCGCCATGGTACTTTGTACCACTTTACTATTATACATGTCTGCGGTGTGTTTACTGCACACCATATTTTTAACTCCAAACCAATCTGCAATTCTAATGATGGTGCCCAAATTACCTGGATCTTGAATATCATCTAACACTAAAGTAATGTGGTTGTTGAGTGAGAATTGAGTGTGAACGATTTTCTTTTCAAATACAGCCACTACCGCATTTGGTTTTGAAAGTTGTGATATTTTCTCGAGTTCTATTTCATTAATGGAGAAAAGCTGTTCTTCACCGATCAATGCATCCAAATCATTTTTAATTTTGAGCCATGATTCGAGTGCATACATGGCTTTACAACGAAATATTTTACCTTCCAATAACTCCTTAACCAATTTGGGTCCTTCTGCCACAAACACGCCATCCTCATCTCTTAATTTTTTGTGCTGTAAACTTTGAATATATTTGATGGTGGATTTACTCAACATTGATCAAGATTTATGCGATTAGTATACCAGAAAAATACCAGTTTCAAAAGTATGGTTACATCCGTTCTTGTGCTAACTGTTATTTTTTACTCCTGCAATATTACAAGAAAAGCGCCCAAAGACAAGCCTTATCTGTATAAAAATAGTTACGAAGTAAAGGGAGTGAACTTTTCAAAATTAGAGCGGGTAGCACTGCTCGACAGGCTCGCCAATCAAGTTGATGACAGCTCTAAACTCCGATATTCGAGTCCTATATTTTTTATCAACATACTTAAAAGACCTCCAGCCTATGATACAGGCTACTCTGTTTTATCAGCCGCAAACATGAAAGCCTCCATGTATCACCTAGGATATTACAACTCTACCGTTACTTTCAAAGCAGACACCACAACAAAAGGAGGAGATGAAATTGTTAAAGTACATTATACTATAGAAGCGGGCAAAGCATTGTTGATAGACACTTTTACGTATCAACTTTATGATACAACTTTGCAGGCGATTGCCATGCGTTACAAAAAACAAAGCGTACTTGTATCTAACAATCCCGTTACCAAAGCAGCTGTGCAGGGCGAAATTGCCAGACTAGTAGATACCTTTCGCAACAATGGTTATTATAAAATAACTTCATCAGAATTGAGGATAATTGGGGATACAACGATTGAAGCCCTTACCAACCCTAGTGATGATCCTTTTGAGCAATTAGAACTTTTGAGAATTGCACAACAAAAAATTGATTCTCCGGAAATCAGACTGGCAATGATCATCAACAGATCTGAGGACATTTCGCGGTTCTCACAATACAGGGTAAACAAAATTTACATATTACAAGATTATCGGCCAAACGACAATATAAATGATACCATTAGTATTAGCGAAAAGGCTACCCAAAATTTTATTTTGCGCTACCATGAGCCCCTCTTTAAAACAAGCTTTTTATCAAGAAACATCAGCTTTAGGCCTGGTGAACTATATCGGCAGAGTGACTTCAATCAAACCTTGAATTATCTTTCAAAAACGGGGGTATGGCAGTCGACCAACCTTTTTGTAAGAGAGCTTAAAGACACTAATCTCGTTGATATTATTGCAGAATTAGCCCCTGAAAAAAAATTAGGATTTGAAGCTGCTCTCGAAGCTAGCTATTCTGCTAGTAGCAATACTAACAATACTTTAGCCGGTAATCTGATTGGGTTTTCTGGAAATCTATCTTTGGTAAATCGCAACATAGGCAGAGAAGCCATCCGAATGACACATAGGTTAAGAGCAGGGGTAGAATTGAACAACAACAACAGGAGCTCGCAAACCAGCCTGATTAACTCCAATGAAATTGGATACAGCAACAACATCGTTTTCCCCAGAGACATCTTCGGAAATATATTCAAAAAGTACTCTAGCTCAACTGCAAATAAAAAAAATGATAATCAAAATAATAGAAGAGGAATCATTTATAAGGCAGGAGAATCATTTATCAATACCAGTGTTTCTTTCTACAATAGACTTGGATTATTTAACCTTCAAACCATTGGAATAAACGCTGGGGTAACCTTTCCAGGCAAAAATAATACGGTGATCAACAATACTACCTGGACCGTAAAACCCTTAAATATTGAATATAATTATTTATACAATAAAACAGATAGTTTTCAAGCTATCATTGACAAAAACCCTTTTCTCAGATATTCATACAACACCTCGTTTGTATTTGGCATGGGAGCCAGTTTTAACAATATTTACCGAAACCCGAAACATTTAAAAAGTTTATCAAAAGAAAGATTGATCAGATTCAATGCTGAAGAATCTGGTCTCACCTGGGGTTTGTTGCCAATTTTAGAAAACATTAAAAATAAATTTATTAAACTCGAAGGGGAGTATAAATATACAGTTGGCTATAAAAAAACTGCCTTAGTTTTTCGAGCTTTTGCTGGGGTCGGTATTCCCATATTGGGAGATTCAGCACTACCCTTTTTTAAACAATTTTTTGCAGGGGGCAGCAATAGTATGCGCGGCTGGCCTCTCAGGGGTATTGGAAGAAGCAGTCAGCCATTAGCTAATTTTCAGGAAAATATTTTTAACGATCGTACTGGTGATATTCAGCTCGAATTCAATGGAGAATATCGATATGATATAGCTCCTATCATCAAAAATTTGTTAACATTAAGGGGAGCTGTATTTGTAGATGTTGGAAATATATGGAACACTCGAAATACCAAATTAGACGGCTCTATAGATAGTGCACAATTTAAATTTAAAAATTTATACAGAGATATCGGTGTGTCGGCAGGAACCGGTTTCCGGCTCGACTTTAATTATGTAGTGCTAAGGTTTGATTTAGGTTTTCGATTTAAAAGACCAGAACTAGCCTATGAAAATAATGGATGGAAGGCACCAGAGATAGGATTTGATGACTTTATTAAAAAAATATTTACGCGAGGTGATAATGATCAATACGTAAAATGGAGGTATGAAAATTTCAACTTTACGATTGGAATTAGTTATCCGTTTTAGTTATTGGTATATTTCTGTTTATAATATTGGCCGTAGATTAAATTTTTAAAATAGCATGATAGCTATTCTTCTATCTTTGTTGTATACTGTTGTAGCGATTCAATAAATGTATCTATACTAACAGCATCGGCTACACTAAAATGGCCTATGCGTGTTCTGCGAAGCGAACTTAAGTAAGCGCCACAACCAAGGGCTTCGCCAACATCATGGGCCAAACTTCTGATATAGGTACCAGTACTACAAACAACCCGAAATAAAACGAGCGGTAATTGTATACCCGTTATTTCAAAATGTATGATACTTACAGGCCTGGCCTTTAGCTCAACTTCTACTCCCCTTCGTGCTAGCTCATATAAAGCCACCCCATCTTTTTTTATAGCAGAGTAGAGAGGAGGCATTTGATAAATAGATCCTGTAAATTGGGTAGTGATATCTTGCAAATTGTTTGCTGTAATGTGTTGAAAAGGTTTAAAATTTTGTGGCTCACTTTCTTTATCATAAGTAGGCGTAGTAGCACCAAGTGTAAAACTTCCGGTATACTCTTTTTCAGCAGCCATATATTCGTTTATTTTTTTTGTAAACTTCCCAGTACAAATAATAAGCAATCCTGTAGCAAGTGGATCTAACGTGCCCGCATGGCCTACTTTTTTAATTTTAATAGCATTGCGTATTTTTCTTACCGCATCAAAAGAAGTCCAGTGTAGGTCTTTGTCAATGAATATCACTTTTCCTTCTTCGAAAGTTGCTCGGTGTTGGGGGCTTATCGGAGGTTGTGAGGGTTTGGCAGCACGCTCCTCATCTGACCCATGTATCTGAGCTTTGTGTTTTGCGAAGTAAGATCCTTTGTTTGCCAATATACTTTTTTGCGAAAATAAACAATAGATCCCAAAATGAAGCTGTATTATAACAGTTAGAAATTTGTTTACAATGATAAACAGATAGCATATATTAAACAGCCTGACGGGCTTTCACTTCAAGGTATTTATTAATACTATTCACAGTGAGGTTTTCAGGCGCGGTAAGCATTGAAAGAATTCCGAATTTCTGCAATTCTTTTACCACCAATTTTTTTTCAAACACAAATTTCTCGGCGATGGTTTTTACATATATATCATCTACAGTGATGGCATCTTCACGAGAAAGTATATTGAGTTCAGAATTTTCGAAAAAAACGACTAACAGCAAATGATGTTTAGCGATACTTCTCAAATAAGGAAGCTGTCTTCTTAAACCACTTACAGATTCAAAATTGGTAAACAATATTAGTAAACTTCTTTGTTTTATTTTGTTACGAATCTGCATGTAAAGCATCTCATAATCACTTTCTAAAAAGGCTGTTTGTTCTTTATATAACGCTTGTAAAATATTTTCTCTTTGTACTAACTTTCTATCTGCAGGGATGAGTGTGGCCAGCTTGTTAGAAAAAGTGATCAATCCAATTTTATCTTGCTTTTGTAAACAAACATTACTGAGTGCCAATACTGCATTGATAGCATGATCTAATAAACTCATTTCTTTGAAGGGCATTTTCATCAATCGGCCTTTATCTACCAAACAAAATACTTGTTGCGATTTTTCATCCACATAATTGTTTACCATCAGCAATCCTTTTCGGGCTGTGGCTTTCCAGTTGATGGTACGAATATCATCGCCGGTTACATAATCCTTAATCTGCTCAAATTCCATACTCTGACCAATCTTACGTTTTCGTTGATTGCCTGTTTCGTTGTTAGTGGCTGTTTGTGATACAATTTGATGATTACGCAAACTCATAAATGAAGGATATACACTTACAGCTTTAGCAGCTTCAACACTTTGTTTTTTAACTACTACCGAAGCAACACTGCTTATTAATAAAATGATGTTACCAAAATTGTATGCACCTCTCTCAACTGGATGAATGCTATACTTTAGCACCGCGTGTTCGCCACCCGACAAAGTACGTTTCATACTGAAATTTCTTTCTTGCAATTGCATCGGCAATTCATCAATAATAGTTAACCGTAGCTTAAAACGGTTGCTGTTTCTAATATAAATCTCTACTAAATTTTCTTCTCCGTTACTCAACCTAGATGCAACGGTTCTAAAAGCCTTTAGATTGATTGAAACAAAGAATAATAAAAAATAATCAACTAGCGTAATAAAAATAAACAACAATAAGAACACGCGTGCTGGCAAAAACAAAACAGGAACAAAAAAAGAGATAACTAATATCAATGCACATACACCACCCAACAAGTAAAATCTTGTACTCAAAAAGAAATCACCAAAATATTTTTTAAAAATATTCATTGTTTTATCTGTTATTAACGGGGTACTACCAATGATTTTAGAATTGCTTTAATTAAATCGTCTGTGGTAACACCCTCCATTTCTTTTTCTGGTGTGAGCATAATTCTATGACGCAATACATGCGGAGCCATTTCTATCACATCTTCCGGAATCACAAAACCTCTTCCCTTTAATGCGGCTGTAGCCTTGGAAGCTTTGAGCATGGCCAGAGAAGCCCGAGTAGAAGCACCTAGATAAAGTGAAGGGTTGTTGCGCGTTTCATGAACGATGGCGGCGATGTATTCTAATAATTTAAGATCAATGGTTACCTGCTTCACCACCGAACGATAATGTTGAATACTTTCTGCAGACAATACTTTGTGTACATCTTGTAATAATTCAGCTTGTGTTTTTCCTTGTTGTGTGGCTAAAATCTTTACTTCATCAGCTAAATCGGGATAACCCATTTCTATTTTAAAAAGAAAACGATCTAATTGTGCCTCTGGCAAACGATAAGTGCCCTCTTGCTCAATAGGATTTTGAGTAGCCAACACTAAAAATGGATACTGCATTAGATGCGTGTACCCATCTACCGTTACCTGCCTTTCTTCCATCACTTCAAACAATGCTGCTTGGGTTTTTGCAGGTGCCCTATTGATCTCATCGATCAATACAATATTGCTAAAAATTGGACCTGCCTTAAAATAAAAACTGGCTTCCTTAGGGTTGAACACGGATGTGCCAATTACATCACCAGGCATTAGGTCTGGCGTAAATTGTAAACGACTAAAATTAACATCAATTATTTTTGCAATGAGTTTGGCAGCCAGCGTTTTAGCCACACCAGGTACACCCTCTAATAAGAGATGCCCATCGCACAACAATCCGGTTAGTAATAGATCTACCACTTGTTGTTGACCAACAATGACTTTGGAAATCTCTTGCCTAATTTCCATCATCTTCTCATTGAGTTCTTTTACAGCTGTGTTTTCTTCAAATAATTGTTCTTCCATTAGAGTTTCTTTTTATAAAAATTTTGAATGTGCTGGTTTAAAGTAAGCAACGCTGTGTCACTAACTTCATTGTTATTGTTGATGAACTGAATGTGTTCGTATAACGCTTTTACTTGCTCAGCTGAAACACCCGATTTTCTACTCAGCAACGAAACCTGATCATTGTTTATAGCGTACATGTGTAAAAAATATCTGTTTCGGATGTATTCATTAAAATATGTGATCAATTTATCGGCTATATTTTTGTTGTTGTTCTCTGCCATATAAAGGCCTGCAACTGCTGCTGTAAACGCAACAGAAGTATTTTCTATTGGCTTAATGATGGGTACTACTCTTTGTTTTCTTTTTCCATTGATCAGTATATACAATAACAATAGAATAACGAGTAACCAAAAAGCATTGGCTAATGGGATATGCTTGAGCAAAGCGCCAATGGCGGAGGCATCGTTCTGGTTATTATCGTTAAAATTTATTTTATTGTAATATTCATCCCAATAAATACCAGTAGGTTTTTCTTCGATCATTTGCATGATCTGTGTCATGTACAAATAATTATTATCGGTCAATAAAAAATAATTACTAAAAGCCTTGGGTTCACAATGAAGGTACAAACGACCTTTCCCCCAAAAGAAGACCAAAAAATTAGCGTTGCCATTTTTTCCATATCCAGTAATTCTACTTTTATCACCATCTGAATTAGAAAAATAGTTGCTGAATGGTTTGTAAAAGTACGAGAAACTATCTTTCGTTGAAAGTTCATCTGGGAGTAAACTGATGGATGTTTTTTTAAATAAAGCACCATCTATATTTTCTAACCATGGGTTAGAGGTGATATTAGTAGATAAACGAAGCATAAAATTACTATCGATAACCTCTGCAGCAATAAAAGCGGTGTTACCGTTGTGCACATACTTTAGTAAAGCAGAAGCATCCTCTTCGCTAAGTAAATATTTGTTACTGATATTGATGTACAAAGAACCTGAATCAACGTCTATATCATTATAAAAAGTAGCAAACTTTTTATTAGATAAGTTGATCACTTGTTCTGGATAAATATTTTGTAATATCTGGTGTGCTGTATATGCACCAAAAGGTAAGGTATTAGAAAGTCCATACCGTTCTCTTAAATCGGGAATGCCCGATTTTTTAGAAGAACAGGATGCTATACCCGCCAGCAATATGAACCCTACGATATAATATGATAAAATATTTTTCAAGAATTTTACATGCGTGAATTAAAAATGCTGTGTAAGGTTGTTATTTTTTTATAGAGTTCATGATCAATAGATGTATTGCCAAACCAAATATATTCGTAATTCAAGATCAGTGTAAAAAATTCACTTCTCCTCTGCTCAGGTAATTCATATACGTATTGTCTGTTTGATTTATCTGCAGCAAATTCGATCAATTGTTTATCATTCATCAATTGCAGTGTTTTAATATACTGAAAGCGAGTAGCCAACCGATAATCGGCCTGCTGTTCGGCTTTCTTCAATAGTTGATCTATATCAATTTCAAATAAAGTTTCTTGCTCCGATTTAGCTAGTTCTGCTACTTTTAATTTGCGTGTGTTTCCTTTAAACAAACCTTTATTTTGGAGTAACTGGTAAAGTACGAACAAAATAAAAGTTATGGCCAACATCCACATCAACCCCTTTAAAAAGCTGGTGTCTGCAGAGCTTATACTCATTTTAGGATCTTTGGGTTGTTGTATACTTTGTTTTTGTTGCTGTGCAGCTTGTAGCAAAGAATCAAGATTAGACAGGTACCTGAATTCTTTTTTATTTTTCCATAAGAGAATACTATCGGTAGAAATTTGAATATATCTAATGGCAAGGATAGTATCGATGTTGACTACTTTTTCATCATCCTCCTCTATTTGTTCATCATAATACGCCTCACCAGGCGCAACGATGATTTCATTTGAAACAGAGTCGGAAGTTTCTTGAGCTTGTAGCCAGCCGAAATGGCAGCACAACATCAATATGGTGATGAAATATTTAAGCACTGCGGTTATACATGCGGTTTACAATGTCATTATTTTTTTGCAACCTACCTTTTTTAGAAAGCCGGATGGGCCATATCACAAAATACCACACGATCAATAATAATGATAAAGCGAGTATCAACAAACTCAACCAAATGGGAAGACCTATATTATTTACCTTATCGTAGGTCTGACTCATCAGATGCGTTACATAACTTTCGAGAAAAGATGCAGCTATAAAAAAAGGAATCAAGCAGATCATTACTTTGGCAGCATCTTTAGCACCTCTTTTGAAAGATTCTATGCGTTTATAAGTTCCTGGAAACAGTATCCCATTTGCTAAGATAAACCCAGCTGTACCCGCAATGATGATAGAAGAAATTTCGATAGTGCCATGGATCCATATTACCAGTACTGAGGGTAAACCCAATCCGTTAGCAAAAAACATATATTGAAAACAGCCCAGCATAATGCCATTGCTCCATAATATGTTCAGGGTAAAAAATCCCAAGGAGAAACCGCCTATAAAAGTAAAGAAGGCCACACGAATGTTATTGAAGGCAATGCGCACAAACATGGTAAACGGATTCTCATCTTTATACACCCCAAACGGATCACCTTTAGCAATATTTTGTTCCGTCATATCAACATAATTGTTGCCCAATACCCCCCTTATGAAATCAGGATTTGTGTTAGATGCCCAAACGCCAATGGATACAAAAAGTATAAAAATAAAACTGGTAAACAATAAAATATGGTGGTATTTGGTAAATGTAGCCGGAAGCTCATATTTCCAAAAATCGAAGAGGCGGCTGAATTTTTCTTTTTTATTTCTGTAAATACGTTGGTAGATGCTAGCGGCCAATCCGTTGATCCAACGGGTTACTTGGCTTTTAGGATAAAATGTTTTAGCGTATGACAGATCGTCGATGAGCGTGATAAAACGTTCTGCAGTTTCATCAGGATTAGTGGAAGTTTCATGCTGATAGCTGTTCCACTTTTCTACATTTTTTTTTATAAACATCGCTTCTCTCATAGTGCTAATTGCTACCAAACGAATTACCGATTGGTAGCTTCAGATTATTGTATGTATTGTGATTAAATTTAAATGGTTGCTTTTGCTTTGAAAAACATTTAATTGTCTTTTTAGTTCAAAAAATGTATAACCATACTTTTTTAAGAAGTTACAACAATTTGCCGATTATTTTTAAAATAAAAAAATTGTTTTGTATTATTTCCGTGGTGAGATGAGTAAATTGCAAATAATGGCATCTGTTCAAATCAATACCGTCTTCAATATCGACCTCCAGTTTGAGATCGCCCCTTTTCACAAAAGACTATTGGCGTATATCATAGATTTTGGGTTATTGATCACCTATTTATATGCGATGAAGGCTATTTTTAGCGATGGAAGTGATTTTAGAAGATTTCGAGAAAGTGATGTAGGCCTTGATATTTTAATCATCTCTATTCCAATGCTTTTGTATTCTCTGATCACCGAAATAGCCATGAACGGGCAAACGGTTGGCAAAAAGTTGATGGGGATTCGAGTGATTAGCTTGTCGGGTGGTGAAGCTACTGCAGGGCAATACATCATCCGGTGGATCACAAAATTTTTTGAATGGCCTTTTTTATTCGGTTACATCTATTTCTCAAACGAAGCAGTCATCATTTATATCATCATAACTGCATTGCTCGGCATCGGGGTAGTAATTTGTATATCTGTTACAGACAAAAGTCAGCGATTGGGTGACTTAGCAGCAGGTACTGCAGTAATTGACACACGCTCTTCTATGAGTGTAACCGACACGGTATTTATGCAAATTGACAACAAAAATTATGAAGTGATGTTTCCGCAAGTGATGCGCTTATCTGATAATGATATCAACACTATCAAATCAGTAGTTACACAAGCCAAAAAAAGCAAGAACCACGACCTTAGATACCGCATAGAAAACAAAATAAAATCTGTTCTTCAGATTGAAAGTAATTTGTCGTCACTCAACTTTTTAGAAAAGTTGCTGGAAGATTACAATTACCTGGCTACAAAAGAATAAATTAAAAGTTTACTTCAAAAAACTCAGTATTCCTCCGAAAACGAAAGCCAAAAGAAAAATACAAATTACAATAATTAGTAAGATCCCCAATATCTTGAAGTAATTATTTAATTTCCTTAGCCCTGTATTAAAAAAGCCTTGATCAGCGGTTAATATCCCTTTTTTGATATAGTTACCTGCGGTGTAAAGCGTAATGTTAACCAACAAAGAGAAAGCTATAATGATGATGGTTTGAAACAGATTAGCGGCTACATCATATTGCGATTCCCGGTTATTATTAACTAAGGTAGAAATGATAGTCAATCCCAAACTGGCAAAACCAATAACAGCACTATAAACTAACCATTTACCAATTGAATCCAACTGCTGTTTTGCATCTTCGGTTACTTCTGCTTCTAATGAAATTAAATTGTTTGTTTGCTCGTTCATGAGATGATTAAAATATGATGTTAAAAAAATTGATTAACAATGCCAAAGCCGAAATAACAGTAGAAATGATGAAGTAAATTTTCAACGACTTCAATCCTGTATTGATAGTAGGAGTATCTTCTGTAAGTAAGCCCTGTTTTATTTTGGTTGAGAAATTAAATAAAAAATAAAAAGCCGATAAAAAAATCGACAAAGTAACGATGATACCTAAGCCAATAGTTATATAAGGTGTTGTTCCTATCTCTTTAAAGAATGGTATTACATCTCCTAAAGAATTTCTAAAAACGGTGGCAGACAGTATAAAAATAAATACAAACAGGATTGAAAAAATAAAAATAGACCAGCTCAAAAACCTAGCCCACTTTCCCATATTAAATAAACTGTTTTTTGCATCTGAGTCGTATTGAACATTTAGCGATGTCAGTTGATCTTGGTTATAGTTGCTCATTGGTTAAATTGAAATTGTTTTAAAAAATTATATTAATTATTTTGATATTGTACTTCGTGGATACAAATCACATCTTTAAGCTGTATTGATTTGGTATTAGTTTCAGAGTTATTTGAAACTATTATTTACCCTTTGTTTTTTTAGTAATACACGAATATTAAAATAAAAAATGATATTACAAAAAAACGCAGTTAAAAACTGCGCTTAAAATAAAAAATAGTTTTAATAGGCTCGGGCAAAAAGTACTCTTTGCGTGCTGGGTTGTTTGGTGAGTATACACTCCCCTACTTCCTGCTTGTTTTGAAGCGGTATGCAACGGATGGTAGCTTTCGTGAGTTCTTTTATCTTTTCTTCTGTTGCTTCGGTTCCATCCCAGTGAGCAGATATAAAGCCTCCCTTTTCATCTAACAATTGTATAAATTCATCCCAATTATTTACCTCCCGTATATTTTCATTTCTATAGGTTAAGGCCTTTTGAAAAATATATTGCTGAATTTCATCCAACAAATTTTTTACAAATCCAGCTATTCCATCCATACTGATGGTTTGTTTTTCTTTGGTATCTCTTCTCACCAGTTCTACCACATTGTTTTCTAAATCTCTCAATCCCAAAGCAATTCGTACAGGCACTCCTTTCAACTCATGTTCCGCAAACTTCCAGCCTGGTCTTGCATTGTCATTGTCGTCGTATTTTACCCGAATGCCCAAAGCTTTAAGTTCGAGCATGATTTCAGTAGCTTTTGCATCAATCACCACTTTGCTTTCGTCTCCTTTATAAATTGGTATGATAACTACCTGTAATGGAGCAATTTTTGGAGGCATCATTAATCCTTGATCATCACTATGTGCCATAATGAGCGCTCCTATCAAACGCGTACTCACCCCCCAACTGGTTGCCCATACATATTCTTGTTTGTTTTCTTTGGTGAGGTATTGCACATTAAATGCTTTCGCAAAGTTTTGTCCAAGAAAATGAGAAGTTCCTGCTTGCAGCGCTTTGCCATCCTGCATCAGGGCTTCGATACAATAAGTATCTTCTGCCCCTGCAAAACGTTCGCTGACAGTTTTCACTCCTTTAATTACTGGCAAAGCCATATACTCTTCTACAAACTCAGCATATACATCCAGCATCTTCACCGTTTCTACTAAGGCTTCTTCTTTGGTTGCATGTGCAGTATGACCTTCTTGCCAAAGAAATTCGGCGGTACGCAAAAACAAACGGGTACGCATTTCCCAGCGAACTACGTTGGCCCATTGGTTGATGAGAATCGGCAAATCTCTGTAAGATTGAATCCAGTCTTTGTAAGTATTCCAAATAATGGCTTCGCTGGTTGGCCTTACCACCAATTCTTCTTCGAGTTTGGCTGATGGGTCTACCATCAGTTTGCCTTTATGATCCGGATCTGATTTCAAACGATAATGAGTAACCACTGCACATTCTTTTGCAAATCCTTCTGCATTTTTTTCTTCTGCTTCAAATAAACTTTTAGGTACAAACAGCGGGAAGTATGCATTCACATGACCCGTTTCTTTGAATCTTTTATCCAATTGATCGCGCATGTTCTCCCAAAGAGCATATCCATAAGGTTTGATGACCATACAACCACGAACAGCAGAATAATCTGCCAAACCACCTTTAATCACCAGATCGTTGTACCATTGGGAATAATCCGCTGCCCTTGATGTTATTTCTTTGCTCATAACCGAACCCCTAATGGGTATTTTAAAAATTGAATGATAAAATTATTTTGCCCTAACATTCCTTTTAGAGGGCAAACAAAAGTAACAACTTCTTCCCCTTTACCAAAGTGTAAGTTTAAATAACAGTTAATGTAGCAGTTTTGACCGTATTTGAGCATATAGGTAGTTTTGGGAAAACAAATGAAGGGTGAAACTCTTATGATTTAGATTTTTAAAATTTATTTGAGCCATGCAGCTTTATACAACTAAAAAATATTTTTTTGTACAAAAGCTATTTAAGAGATATTTAACAGAAAAAATTATGCTTTAAATATCTTGTAACAAATTGTTTTACAACTTTACATTATCAAGATATCCCAATAAAAAAAGGTAACTTTATTTATTAATTATTTAATCTTAATACCATGAACATTAAAATTTTACTCGCAGCCCTCCTCATCGGCACTACTATTAGTTGTAGTACTACTTACCGTAGTGGACAAACACCAGATGATGTATACTATTCTCCGGTTCGTGCTATTGATCAAAGAAATGAGCAAAAAGAAAACCGCGACCAATACGAAGATGCTTCTGATCGTTACGAAGATCGTGAAATACGCATGTCATCTAGGGATTGGCGGTGGAGGAACATGAATGATGATTTTGATTATCGTTATTCGCCTTATCTGTATGGTTACAATTATGGATATTATTACAATCCATACTATTACAACAGACCGGTATTTTTACCTGGTTATGTAATTACTAACCCGAAAAACAATACACCGCGAATGACCAATTTAGGCAGTTACAACAACAGTACATTGATAGTGTCTGATCCAAAATCTGGACAAACACAGTGGGTAAAAACTCGTGGGTCTTATAACAATACCAACAACAATAGTTCATTTATAAGAAGAATCATTACACCTTCTACCCCTTCTAACAATAATAACAATAACAATAACAATACTAGAACTTACGAGCCTAATAATAATAACAGAACCTATTCGCCATCTAACAATAGCGGTAGAAGTAGTAGTTCTTCATCAGGTGGAAGCTCTGGATCTGGTAGCCCTGTCTCCAGACCATCAAGAGGAGGTAACTAATCATATTCTAATGCCGGTTATTGTAAACAGTAACCGGCATTTTAAAAACATTCTACTGACCATCAAACTTATTAAGATGAAAAAATATCTACTAATTTTCATGTTATGCCCTGCTACAACTGTTTTTGCGCAGGTTCCTGAAGACGCAATAAGATTAAGTTGGTATCCGCAAAACGGATCTGCCAGAACGCTTGCAATAGGCGGTGCCATGGGCTCGTTGGGGGGTGATATTTCTGCCACTTACGTAAATCCTGCGGGTTTAGGTTTTTATAAAACCAGAGAGATTGTTTTCTCACCAGCAATTTTTTTCAATCATTTAAAGGCTGATTTCAGGGGCACTAGCACCAAATCGAAAGGAAATAGTTTTGCCTTTGGGCCATCTGGTGTTGTAATTGGCTCACCAGACAAACACAACTCTCGCAACAGTTATGCCATTAGCTTTGCTATATCACAAACGGCCAACTTCAACAATGTGATTCGTTACAATGGCTTAAACAATTTCAGTTCATTCAGTGAGCAATTTGCAGAAGAGTTTGCCAAAAGTGGCCTAAGCATCAATCAAGTATTGAATACACAATCTGCCCTTCCTTATACTTCTGCCTTAGGTTTGCAAACCTATTTAATAGATACAGTTACAGTTGGCAATACCAAACAAGTAAGAGGAGCCCCAGAAGGTATTTTAGATGCTGGACAAGCTTTACGCCAGGAAATGATTAAAACTACCAGCGGAGGCATCTACGAATTGGCCATTGCAGGTGCTTACAATAAAGGTGATAAATGGTTTTTTGGTGGTACCCTTGGGATTCCCATTCTTAATTACAAAAGCAACAGCAACTTTACGGAATCGGATACCAGCAACAACAATAAGAATGGGTTTTCTTCCTCCACTTATTCAGATAATTTTAAAACGCAAGGCGTTGGTTTAAATGTGAAGCTAGGTATCATTTATCGTCCACAAGATTATATTAGGATTGGCCTGGCAGTGCATACACCTTCTGTTTTTTTATTAACAGATCAGCGCACAACTAACCTTACCACCAACCTAGAATCGCCAACGGGCAATCCAGAGACCTTTACAGCATCCTCCAATTTATTTACAAACGGGCAACCAGGTAGTGCAGAATACCAGCAAAGATCTGCTTGGAGAGCCATCCTAAGCGGTTCGTATGTATTTAGAGAAATTGAAAATGTGAAAAAGCAAAAAGGTTTTATAACAGCAGATATTGAATATATAAATCACCAAAGTGGCCGATTTGCAAGTGCACAAGAAAGTGAAAATGTAACAGAGAGTGATAAAGATTATTACAAATCTCTCAACAATGTGGTAAAAGATATTTATAAGGGTGCGTTTAATTTTAGAGTGGGAGGAGAAGTAAAGTTCAACATCATCATGGCGCGATTAGGCTTTGCATATTACACCAATCCATACGATGACGCAGGTTTTAAAGCCAATCGTGCTTTATTGAGCGGCGGATTAGGGTATCGTCATAAAGGTGTGTTTGTAGACCTCACTTATGTGCATCAATTTAGCAACGACGCTCACTTCCCTTACAGACTAGAAGATAGAGCAAATACATTTGCTGCTATGCGCCAAAACTTGGGCAATGTAATGGCAACTATAGGATTTAAATTTTAAAGAAGTTAAAGGATACTTTGTAATAAAGAGCCGCTGCGAAAACAGCGGCTCTTATTATAGTAGGTTTAGTACTAAAATGAAGAATGAAAAACCCCTTCATTACAACACTTGTTGAATGATAGCTTGAAAAGCGTTTCCTTCATCTGATGCATCTATCCAATTTATAGATGTATCTTTTTTAAACCAAGTCATTTGGCGTTTTGCATAATTCCGGGTATGTTGTTTTATTAATTCGATGGCTCTGTTTAGTGAAATGATTCCATCAAAATAATCAAACAATTCTCTATAACCCACTGTTTGAAGAGCATTCAGGGAGCGGTAAGGAATTAAGTTGCAAACTTCATCTACCAACCCCTCGTTGATCATTTGAATTACACGATCATTTATACGATTGTATAATAGTGCTCGGGGTAATTCTAATCCAAATTGTAATACCCTAAACGGGCGTTCTTTTTTTTGATGCGTTTTAAATTCTGTAATAGATTTTCCGGTGGTCCACTTAACTTCTAATGCCCTTAACATTCGTTGTGGATTTTGTATTTCACCCGTTTCAAAAAATACTGGATCATCTTGCCGCACTTGCTCTTGTAACCAAAACAAACCACCTTCATTGTAAGCAGTCATTACCTTTTCTTGAACCAAAGCAGATATAGGTGGTATCTGATCAAGACCTTCTATAAATGCTTTGATGTATAAACCTGTTCCACCTACCAATATCACCAGATCTTTTGTTACGAATAACTGCTGCACTTTTTTCATGGCATACGCTTCAAAGTCTGCTGCAGAAAAAGCATCTTTTACCGAATGTGAATTGATGAAATAATGAGGAATCCCTTGCATTTCTTTTTCGCTAGGTTTTGCTACCCCAATACTCAATTCGTTGTAACACTGACGGCTGTCTGCAGATATGATGGCGGTATTAAAATGTTGTGCTAGTTTAATGGCCATAGCTGTTTTACCAACTGCAGTTGGACCAACTAAGATGATACACATTTTTTGCATAAAAAAACATTTGTGAAGAATGTTTTAAAACAAAACAGTTCTCATATTGAGAACTGTTAAAACTATTTATATAAAATAAAGGAAAGCTGAGAAACCATTTGTTAAAACCCGTCGTTGCCATCATTGTTATCTTCTGTAAAATCATCAGCTTCCGATTCTACTTCGCCTTCTTCATTTTCCTCGCTAAAACCATCTTTGAGTGCTTCTGGTTGTAAATCGTATTTTTCTTCCATTTCAGCCAAACGCTTATCTATAAGGCCTTTAGTACCGTATTGTGATGGCGCAATTCCTTCCATACGCACACATACCGGATATGTAATTTTTTTGTTTTCTTCTTTGTCAACATTAATAAGTTCTACCATAAAATGCCAATTCTTATTAAAATCATATTCGTACACAAACTTTTGATTAGGATCCTTGATCTCGCTAGACAGAGGTGTTTCACTCATGATGAGTGGCGCCACTTTGTAGTTTTTGTAGTAGGCCTCTAAAGAGATTTCACGTCCGAATTGCCAGTTGTCGTTACTGCGGTAAAAAGTAGCCTTGTGCTTATTGTCGAACTCAAAACTTTTTAATATTGAGTTGTGTAAATCAAAGAAAGTGTTGGTATGTAGTATCGCCACATCTCTGTAAATACTTTCATCTTCTTCCCAATAAATCCTAAATTTTAAAATAGCCATATACAAATTTAAGCGTTTTATTTTGATTACTCAACAGCGTTTGATCAGCCATGGTTTTAAGCGTTACAGCTTATACAATTTTTTACTCTTTTACTATACTGTGGTTTGTACCTATTTTATTGTATAAATTATTTACTGCCTATGCCCAATTCCTTTGCCTTTTGAAGCATAAATGCAAAAGCAGCATTATATTCATTGGGAATAGCCCCATCCAAAATAGCATTTCGAATGGCGTCTTTAATCAATCCAACGGGTTTTGAGGGGTGTAGATTGAAGGTCTGCATAATCAATTCTCCTGTTATGGGTGGTTGCCAGTTTCTGATATGATCACTAGCCTCTACAACTGCGCAGCGCTCCTGCACCATTTCAAAATTTTGGATAAATCGTTTTACTTTTAATTTATTCTTACTAGTGATGTCTGCCTTGCACAATATCATCAGCGATTCTACATCTTCGCCGGCATCAAACAACAATCTTCGTATTGCTGAATCTGAGATGCTTTCTTTAGTTAAACTAATTGGCCGCAGGTGCAGCTCCACCATTTTTTTAACAAACAACATTTTTTCGTTTTGCGGTAATTTTAGCTGACCAAAAATTTTGGGTACCATTCGGCCTCCTACTACTTCATGCCCATGAAATGTAAACCCATGACCGACTTCAAATTTTTTGGTAGCAGGTTTGGCAATATCGTGCAACACCGCAGCCCAGCGCAACCAAAGATCATTTGTGTACTCGGAAATATTATCTACTACTTGTAGCGTATGATAAAAATTATCTTTATGTCCTTTTCCATCTATGTATTCTGCACCAGCCAGTGCCACCATTTGAGGAAATATCAATTGAAGCAATCCCGATTTATACAACAGATCAAAACCTATAGAAGGTTTTTTACACATCAAAATTTTGTTGAGTTCATCTGTTATTCTTTCTTTGCTAATGATACCGATACGGTGGGCATTGAGCATTATCGATTGTAAGGTTTCGGGCGCTATATTAAAATGTAACTGAGCTGCAAACCTTATGCCACGCATCATCCTTAGAGGATCGTCGCTAAAAGTTTTGCCAGGTTCTAAGGGTGTTTTAATAATTTTGGCTTCAATATCATTCATCCCTCCGAAGGGATCAATCAATTGCCCGTAATTTTCTTTGTTGAGGCTGATAGCCATGGCATTGATGGTAAAATCTCTTCTGTTTTGATCGTCTTTGAGTGTACCTGGAATTACAGCAGGCTTTCGACTTTCGGAACGGTAACTCTCTTTTCTTGCGCCAACAAATTCAATTTCGGCATCTACGGTTTTGATTTGTGCTGTACCAAAATTTTTAAAAACATTTACTGATGGCGTCGGATAAAAATTTGCAGCTACTTTTTGAGCCAATAAAATACCATCACCAATACACACAATATCGATATCCTTGGTTGGCCTCCCCATGATTTTATCACGAACAA
>JBBEBH010000072.1:0-50507 GCA_040882445.1 Ferruginibacter sp.
TAGATAGCACCAACCTTAATGCCTTCGATACCATCGATCAACAATACTTAGAAGAAATTGTTAGCTGTATCGAGATTGTATAAAATAATTATTGTACCTAGGTTAAAATAGCGTTACAGTTTTATAGTGTGATTGCCCCATCATTCCATGGCCACAAAAATTTATAGGCATCAGTTTGGTAGGGGCTCCATTTTTTGTAATCTGCATGTAGAAAACTATTATTTCGTCAATCTGCTTTTCTTAAGATGTAATTTTAATAGTGATGTTATATCGCCGACCAACTCATTTCTCCATTTTTTTCATCCTTTAGCTGAATACCCAAACTCGCTAGTTGGTTTCTGATTTTATCAGAAGTAACAAAATCCTTTTTGCCTTTTGCTTCCTTGCGGATCTCGATGAGTAATTGAATCACAGATCCAAATATTTCGTTGTCGGCATTATTCACTTGCTGCAATCCTAGTATATCTTCCATAAAAAGTTTAAACAGCGTTTTCATTTTCTGTAACGTTTCGCCTTTGATGGCGTGTTGCGGAATAAGCCCATCTTTGAAGGAATTAATAACTGGTGCCATTTCAAACAAATTAGCCAACACTTTGGCCGTACTAAAATCGTCGTTCATAAATTCAGTGAGCTCGTTGAGCCATGTATGGATATTATTATCGAGTTCTGCATTGTTCCCTTCCTGCTGGTTGCTTTCCGGTAATTTTTGCAATACTTCATAAGCCTCCCACAATCTTTTAAATGCCTTTTCGCTAGCCACCAATGCATCATTGCTAAAATCGAGCGGACTGCGGTAATGACTTTGCAGAATAAAAAATCGAATGGTCATGGGGTGAAAGGGCTGACTGAGCAAGGGGTGCTCACCGCTAAACAACTCTGTTAATTTAATAACATTATTGTAACTCTTCCCCATCTTTTTTCCATTGATGGTAATCATATTGTTGTGCATCCAATACCGCACGGGGTTCTGATGATTGCAGATCGTGCTTTGTGCAATCTCACTTTCGTGGTGCGGAAATAAAAGGTCCATTCCGCCGCCATGAATATCAAAGAAAGTACCCAGATATTTGGTAGCCATGGCAGAACATTCAATGTGCCATCCTGGGAAACCATCACCCCAAGGGCTTTTCCAGCGCATAATGTGTTCGGGCGCCGCATTTTTCCAAAGGGCGAAATCGGCACGATCTCTTTTTTCTTCCTGTCCATCTAGTTCGCGAGTGGTTTCTAATAAGTCTTCGATCACCCTGCCACTCAGCTTGCCATAATCATAATTTGCCGCATATTTTTTTACGTCGAAATATACAGATCCATTTACTACATAAGCATAACCTTGGTCGATGATTTTTTCGATCATGTTGATCTGCTCTACGATATGACCGGTAGCAGTAGGCTCAATACTGGGTTCTACGCAATTGAATTGCTGCATGGCCCAATGAAACAGATTGCTGTATTTCTGCACCAGCTCCATCGGCTCTAATTTTTCGAGTATTGCTTTTTTTGAGATCTTGTCTTCTGCTGCTCGGCCCTCTTCTTCAAAATGGCCGGCATCGGTGATGTTTCTAACATACCTCACTTTGTTGCCTAAATAAGAGAGGTATCGGTTCACCACATCAAACGTAATATACGGGCGCGCATGTCCGAGGTGACTTTCGCCGCTTACGGTTGGTCCGCACACATACATGCCTACATGGCCTGGCGTAATAGATTGAAACATCTCTTTTTGGCGGCTGTAAGAGTTGTAAATTTTTAACGACATGTTCTTTTGTTTAAACTGCTTTGGAATCAACCCCGCTGATGGGGCAGAAACAGTGTTTTAAAGCTGGACAAAATTAACTATAAATTTTTGATCGGAGAGAATGGCCTGTCAAATGCAGAATCATCGTTTTGTTAGCAACAACAACAGGCGGTAAAAAGATATTTTATAAACATGACTGTAAGTTACAGATTATTTTAATTCAAGATCTGCCACTATCGGAAAGTGATCGCTGATTCTTTTTCCATCACGGGTAAACTGGTGAATCGCGAATCGTTTGTCAGCAAAAATATTATCGATCCTCAACGTAGGGGCAATATGTGAATAGGTGCGGCCAATACCATTACCGGCTTCTGCAAATCCGTTTTGCAGGCCTTTGCCAATATGCTGGTAAGCAAAACTATTAGGCACATCGTTGAAATCGCCACAAACGATGAGTGGATATGGACTTTTATTCATTTCTTCTTTCACGTGCATACTTTGTTCTCGCCTTTTGGCAAATCCTATTCTAAATTTAGAGAGAATATTACGGCTTTTTTTGAAATTGTTTTCATTGTCAATGCTAGGTTCATCCAAGTATCGAAGGTCTTCATCGCTGAATCGGAGCGATTGTAAGTGAAGGTTAAAAATGCGAACGGTATCTCTGCTAGTGGCAATATCTACATATTGAAAAATGGAATTATAGTTGTTGGGATTTCTGCTGACCATCTCTTTTTTTATAAAAGGATGTTTAGAAAAGATGATGATGCCAAACTGGTGATTATTATCAAAACTCAGCTTGGGGTTATAAGTGTAAAAATAATAAGGCATTTGGAGCGTAGCCGCTATATTGGGAAGGTAGTTGATGGCTTCGGGATTGTTTTCGTTGCCCACCATCTCTTGAAAACAAGCTACGTCGGGGTGATAGGTATTCACCAATTGCAGCATTTGCTGTTTTTTTTCCGGATGTTTTTTATGTGACGCAATTTCAAAATGTTCGATGTTCCAGCTCATCACCCGGAGCTGTGATTTTTCTTTTTTTAGCTCGAAGCCATTGCTGATCCTCAGTTTTACAAGCTGCTTTAATGGGCTCCATGCACATACAATGGCTACTAAACTGATGAATACCATTTTGGGTTTTGCCAACAACCAGAAAAAAAAGAAACCAAGGAGTACTAGTAATAAATAAAAATTGCCGAGGGTGAGCAACCCCATAAACCAATATTTTACCGGGTTAAACCAATAGCCATAAGCGCCCAGTAAAAACAAGATGGCAACAATGATATTGCAAAAAATAATGAATCTTTTTGTGTAACGTCTAACTGCCTGGGCCATAGGCTAAAGGTATGTTGAAAATGATCATTAAATAACGGCTACTTTTTAACAGATGTTTTGCAGTTGGAAATCTATTACGGCTTCCAAACGCTGCACAGCTAAGCATTTCAGATCATTTTTTGATATCAAAAAAGTTCACTATTTCTTCGGTCTAAAAATAACCTGAAACCCTCATTACGATTTTAGCTGCAAAATATGGGGTTAAAGAAAGTATAAAAAGTTTATGGTAAATAATCAGCTAATAAAAAAAGGCTATCGGTAAAATGCCTTTAGCCTTTTTTTATCTTTTTTGTAGAAAAAATTAATTCTTTAATGGAGCACCTACAGCAACGGCACAATCATGACCTGGTTGACCGTGAGGAGGGTTTACTTTACCCACGGCTCCGGGAATGTTCATCACAGGCGCAGGTGTGGGAGGCGGCGTCATCACAGGCGCTGGTGCTGGTGCGGTTTGCACTTGTGGTGCGGTGGTATTGCCTGGCGCACTATTTAGCGGCGCACCTACTGAAATATCGCATCTGTGACCTGGTAAACCATGCTCTGGGTTCATACCAGCGCCTGTAGAAACTGCGGCAGGCTGATTGGTGGGAACCGTTCTGGCACCATTGGGAGCAATATCTACTGCACCATTTGCGGGGATAGGCATGGTGTTTATAGCTGGCACCATCGCTTTTACACTACTGTCTTTACCAGGCATAATGCTGTTATCTTTTACAGGGGCATCGCTGCCGCCGCAACTGCTAAAGCCCACCGCGGCACCTATCAAAAGCGTTGTAATAATTAATTTGTTCATGGTTTATATTTAGTGAGTGATAATTTGTTTCAATGCTTTTACGTTAATTAAAGTTCATCTTTTTCAGCCGCTTTCTTTAATATCCCTTTTTCTTCTTCTGTTAAAAAATGATACCCTTTCTGACTGATTTTATCCAAAATTTCATCTACCCGCTGCTGGGTAACGATGCTGGTTTTTTTAAACGGTTTTCTTCCATCAGTATTATAAAAAACGGTTTCTTTTATTTTTTCTTTGGATGGTTTTTTATAGGGGTTAAACAGATTGATTAACCAGCTGTAAAAATTGTTCATCCATTTGCTACCATCTTTACCCTTTCGCAAAAATACTACAAATAAATAACCAGCTAACACCGCACCCAAATGCGAAAGGCTGATAGCGGCACTTTCAGAAGCGATGCCCGCAAAATCTATAAGAATATAAAGACCCATCAATACCCAAATCGGAATGCCGTTTCTGATAAACCTGAAAAAGCGGTAGTCGGGCGATAAAGTAGTAGTGGCCATGGCCACAGCCAATACGCCAGTATTGGCTCCCAATAAAGACGCAGTTCCTATCTGAACGCTCAAAGGCGGCAGAATGTAATGCATAGCGATGTAAAATAACCCGCCCACTACACCTCCATATATATAAACCGGAATAATTTTATCGTTGCCCGCCATTTGCTGCAGCAAATAACCAAAAGCCCATAACCAGATCATGTTGCTGATGAGGCGTATGATATTCCCGAATTCTGAAAAATAATAAGTAAAAAGTGTCCAAGGCCTTTCGCTTAGTTGTACCAAACCAGCGGGCAGGGTAAACCATTGTAATACAACGGAGTTAAAACTATTTCTCTGTTTGTCTGCAATCACAAAGGATAGATTGATAAAAGTGAGGATTAGAAAAATGGCAATATTGATGGCAAACAAAGCCACCAAAGCATTGTTTTCTTGCCCCAGCAACAAACGGCTTCTTTTTGGTTTTTTAAACTCTCCGTATCTATCTGCCTCTCCCATGATTACTCTACAATTTGAAATGAAGGTATAAAATTACAATTGTTGGAG
Source organism: Ferruginibacter sp. (assembly GCA_040882445.1). Classification (GTDB taxonomy): domain Bacteria; phylum Bacteroidota; class Bacteroidia; order Chitinophagales; family Chitinophagaceae; genus Ferruginibacter. The sequence continues at coordinate 4,904 of JBBEBH010000072.1, forward strand.
AGATAATTTCCCGCCTACGTTTAATAGAACGTTTTTTTATTGCCTTTGTTCCAGATGATCACCAAAATTAACCCCATGGCCAGACCACCCAAATGCGCAAAATGTGCAATTTGACTTCCTGTTGGGTACACTCCCCCAAAAATATCAATGGCGGCAATTCCCACGATGGCCCATTTGGCTTTAATGGGAAACGGTATTGGAAAAATAAGCAGTTCTGTATTGGGAAACAGGTAGGCATATGCACCCAACAAACCCATCACCGCACCCGAAGCACCAATGGCCGGCGCATCGGATAAAAACAACTGCGCAACGGCTGCCGCTAATCCGCAAACTAGATAAAATATAAGGAATTTTTTAGGCCCCCACACTCTTTCCAGAAGCGAGCCAAAGCTCCATAGGGCAAACATATTAAAAAGGATATGCGTAAAACTGCCATGCGTAAACATGTGTGATACCAGTTGGTAGGGCTTAAAAAATTCTGTCTGATATGGCCACAATGCCAATAAGCTGGTGATTTTTGCCTCTTGGCCGTCAAACATCTTTTGCACTAAAAATACAAGTACATTGATGATAAGCAGGTTGAGTACTATCGGACTAAATTTTTGAAAACGATTGCCATCATTATTAAAAGCCATGATAAAAATTTAAGTTGAACTAAAATAATTATTTTATTTTAAAGTGAGTAACGCCACACTTTCGATATGGTGCGTATGCGGAAACATATCTACGGGTTGTACTTTTACAACGTTGTATTTTTCGCTTAGTAACAATATATCCCTTGCTTGCGTAGCTGTATTGCAACTCACATATACAATTTTTGGCGCTTCCATTTCTAATAACTTTAGCACCAGTTTTTCGTGCATGCCTGCCCTCGGTGGGTCGGTAATAATTACATCAGGCCTGCCATGGGTGTTAAAAAAGGCATCGTCACAGATCTTGGTCACGTCTCCAGTAAAAAACAACGCATGATCAATATTGTTTCGAGCCGCATTTTTTTTGGCGTCTTCAATGGCTTCTTCGATAACTTCTACCCCAATAATTTTTTTGGCGCCCTTGCTTATAAAAATACCAATACTACCTGTGCCGCAATACAAATCGTACACAATCTCATTGCCAGTGAGACCGGCAAAATCGCGGGTGATGCCGTATAGTTTTTCTGCCTGCTTGGTATTGGTTTGAAAAAATGATTTTGGGCTGACGATGAATTCAATGTTTTCTAACTTTTCAATCACATACCCTTTGCCGAAATATACCTGGGGACTCAAATCATAAATACTATCGTTCCACTTTGAATTGATGGTATACAACAAGGTAGTAATTTCTGGTACGGTTAGTAGCAAGTGATCGAGCAAAGCCTTTAGGTCAGATTCCGCTTCATGATTGATGCAAAGATTTACCATTAGTTCACCAGTATTGCAAAGGCGTATGATGATGTTGCGAAGCCAGCCGGTATGTTGGCGGATATCGTAGTAAGAATAGCCTTGTTCTTTAGCAAAAGTTCGAATGGTATTGCGGATGCGGTTGTTTACCCCATTCATCAAAAAACACTCCTGGATATCTATGATCTTATCAAAAATGCGGGGAACATGAAAACCCAGCGCCCCAGCACCCCGCAGTGTTTCGAAAGCAGCAGCTTCCGCTTCCTTGTCATCTGGATCTGCTAAAACGGGCATTTCGCCGGGTAGCAGATATTTTTTGTTGCTAAAAGTAAACTCCAGTTTGTTGCGGTAAAAAACGGTTTCATCGGCGCCAGCAATCGGCAAAAAGAATGCATCGGTCACTTTTCCGATGCGGCGAAGGTTTTGTTCGGCCTCCTGCTGTTTGTATTGAAGCTGTTTTTCGTAAGGTAACATTTGCCATTTGCAACCCCCACACACTCCAAAATGCTGACAAAAAGGCTCCACCCTGTGGGTTGAATATGCTTTTACATTTGTAACCCTTGCTTCTGCCCAGTCTTTTTTGTTTTTAGTGAGCACCAGATCCACTGTATCTCCCGGTACGGCACCACTAATGAAGATTACTTTGCCATCTACCCTCGCCAATGCTTTTCCCTCTGCTGCGTAATCTGTAACGGCTACATCTGCCAATTCTATTCTCTTGTTCTTTTTTTTCACCTTGCAAAATTAATGGTTATGCCCCCATTTGTGTGTGATAAACTTACCGTTGTTCAAAATCTTAGCGCTTTGTTAAGGCTTTGCGGGATACGCAGCTTTTTAAATACATTTGTTGAGATTTTGACTTATTATGAAAAAAACGACACTTCTTTACTTATTCATCACGGGCTTCGTGTTTACTAATGCCCAAACCTATAAGGTAACCCTGCAAAGCAATTACTCATCGGGCATTGCTTATCTCACCCATTATTTGGGGAGCAGTTTAAATGTAGATGATTCTGCAGCAGTGAACAACAAAGGGGTAGCTATTTTCCAGGGAAATAAAAAACTTCCTTCTGGTATTTACGCTGTTGTTTTCCCAGGAAAAAAACTTACCGCAGATTTTTTAATTGGAGAAGAACAGGTGCTGAATATTGAAGCAGATAGCAACAATATTTTAAAAATGAAAGTAACGGGCTCCAAAGAACATGACCTGTTTTTTGAATACCAACAATATGTGGCTTCCAAAGGAAAACTGCTCAACGAAGAGCGGCAAGCCTACATGAATGCTAAAACGGCTGCCGACTCTTCCTTGCATGAGCAAAACTACAGCCGTTACAACAACGAATTAAACGCTTACCGGGCTTCTATCATACTGGATAAACCAACCTCTATGATGGCCATTATTTTAAATGCAATGCGAGAGTCGCCATTGCCAACCAAAGCGCCAGTAACAAAACAAGACTCTATCGATAATTATCAGTTTTACAAATCACATTATTGGGATGGCATCAGCTTTATGGATGATTGTGTAGTACGAACGCCATTTTTTAAAACCAAATTAGAGCGTTATTACCGCGATGTAATGCCACAAGCACCAGATAGCATCATCAAGGATGTAGATTATAAACTACTATTGGCCCGCAGCAGCCCGGAAATGTACAAATACCTGCTCAATTGGCTTACAGACGAATACATTAACCCCAAATACATGGGACAAGATGCCATTTTTGTGCACCTTTTCAATAAATACCATAGCAAAGGCGTTAGTAGTTGGCTCAACGAAAAGCAAATGGATGCCATTACCAACAGAGCATACATGCTAATGAGCAATCTGGTGGGCGAACCTGCTGCCAACTTAGAACTGTTAGACACGGCAAATAAAGTAACACCGCTCTATAACATAACAGCAGATTATACGATTGTAGCTTTTTGGGATCCTAATTGTGGACATTGTAAAGAAGAAATTCCCAGATTGGATTCCTTTTACAGGGCCATCTGGAAACAAAAAAAGATCAAAATTTATGCAGTGATGACGGAATATGACACAGAAGCATGGAAGATATTCATCAACAAACATCAGTTAGCAGATTGGACAAACGTGCATCACACCATAAAAATGGTGAAAGATGATGCAGATGCACAGCGCCCTTCGTTTAAACAATTATACGATATCACACAAACACCAACCTTGTATTTATTAGATAAAGAAAAGCGCATACTAGCCAAAAAACTTACCTTGGAACAGATGAACGATTTTCTTTTTGTAAAACTAAATGACAGTCAAGGAAAATAAACGAACCCTTTCAAAAAAGACAAACATTTATGAAAAAGTATTACCTGATAGTGGCAATTGCAACAGCTAACTACACTGCCAGTGCGCAAACTTTCATCACTTATGGCACCAATAACATCAGTAAACAGGAATTTTTAAAAGCCTACAATAAAAACAAAACTCCTGCTGACAACACGGAAAAAGCAGTAAGGGAGTACATATATCTTTACAGCAATTTTAAATTGAAAGTGAAGGCCGCTGCCGAACTGGGCATTGATACTTTACCTCAAATACAATACGACATCAGCAATTTCAGAGAACAGATCATGGAAAATTACCTGAACGATGAAAAAGTCATCGATCAACTGCTGCAAGAAACATTTAGCCGGGTAAAAACAGATCGTAGGGTGCTGCACTTTTCTATTCCCGTTGCAGTTGATGCCTCAGTAGCCGATACCCAGCAAGCATGGGCTGTTGCCAAAGAATTGCACATCCAACTTAAAAAAGGCAATACGGATTACAACGAAATCATTGCCAAAGCGGGCCCGAGTATCATTAAGCAAAGAGATCTTGGTTTTATCACTGCCTTCACCCTTCCTTATCAGTACGAAAACATTGTGTACGGGTTAAACAAAAACGAAGTAAGTGCACCTTATAGAAGTAAAACGGCTTGGCACTTATTTAAGTTATTAGAAGTACGACCCAGCGCCGGCCGATGGCGAATAGCGCAGGTACTTATTGCTATATCGCCAGATGCAGATGAAGCCAGAAAAGCTGCTGCACAAAGTAGAGCCAACGAAGCAATGGGCAAAATCAACAGCGTAGTGCCTTTTGCAGAGGTGGCAAAAACTTATAGCGATGATAAATTAACCTACTTAAACGGAGGAGAGATGCCTGAGTTTGGTACCGGAACTTTTACGAATGAGTTTGAATCGCAGGTATTCAACTTAAAAAAAGACGGAGATATTTCACAACCATTTCTTACCTCTTTTGGATACCATATCGTTAAAAGAATGGGTTTCACACCAACGCCGGAAATAGCTGATGAAGCTTATCTGTTCGACCTCAAACAAAAACTAATGAGAGATGAAAGAGTGAATACAGAAAAGGAAAAATTTACTAGGGACCTCATCGAAAAAGTAGACGTGAAAGAATTAAAAGAAGTGAAGCCTGCAGATTTATCGCGTTATGCAGATAGCGCAATCACCAATACGGCACTGAAGCAAACCTTGGTTTATCCCATCAGTAATAAAAATGTATTGAAAGTAAAAAATGAATTGGTGAAAGGCAGCGATTGGTTGGCATTTGTGCAACAGTATAAAACCAATTTGTCGGAATACAAAGGGGAAACTAATTCTCAACTGTGGAATAAGTTTGTAGAAATAACTGCCCTCAATTATTACAAAAAAAACTTGGAGTCTTATAACCAAGATTTTGATTTTCAGATGCAGGAATTCAAAGAAGGCAATATGTTGTTCGAAATCATGGAGCGCAATGTATGGGGTAAGGCTATTAGCGATAGCGCAGGATTGAAAGAATATTACCAATACAATGCCTCCAAGTTTAGGTGGGCAGAAAGTGCAGATGTATTGATTTTTAATTGCAATGCCCCTAAAGTAGCTGAAGAAGCCATCATTGCCTTAAAAAAAGGGAAAAACTGGAGAGCATTGGCAGCAGATCAATCTGCTGTAATGCAGGCTGATAGCGGCCGTTACGAGATTGCTCAAATTATTGGTGCCAATTTTGCGAGTACTCCCAAAAAAGGAAATTTTAGTGCCATTACTTCTAATATCGATGGCACATCTACCTTTGTGATGTATGTAAATGTATATCCACCCAACCAGCAAAGGTCTTTTGATGAAGCTAGGGGTTTGGTGATTAACGAATACCAACAAGTGTTGGAAAAAAACTGGATAGAGGAACTCAGAAAAAAATATCCTGTTAAAGTGAAGGAAGCGATGATAAAGGAGATGTACTAAAAATTGCCTTTGTAATATTTAAAAGCCTGCCAGTAAATCGGCAGGCTTTTGTATCTATATAGTTAGTATAGTAAGCAGAGCCTACTACCATTATTTTCTAATCATTAACCCCTACACCAACTCCTTCACCACATCACAAATCAAACCGGGGCGCCCAAGGGTATAATAATGCAATACTGGCACCCCCGACTTTTGTAAATCTTTACTTTGTTCTAACAGCCAGGCAGCACCTACTTTTTCTACTTCTTCGTCGTTTTTACATTTTGCCACTTCATTGCTTAAAGCAGTGGGAAGGTCTATATGAAATACTTTGGGTAAAACAGTGAGTTGTTTTTTAGTATAGATGGGTTTTAATCCCGGAATGATGGGAACACTGATACCAATTTTTCGGCAGGCATTTACAAAAGCATAGTATTTGGCGTTGTCGAAAAACATTTGGGTTACAATATAATCAGCTCCTGCATCTACCTTTTGCTTTAGGTACTGCAAGTCGGTATCCATATTGGGGGCTTCAAAATGTTTTTCGGGATAACCGGCCACGCCGATGCAGAATTTTGTTTTAGATGTATTCTTTAATTCCTCTTCAAGGTAAACCCCTTCGTTGAGGTTGGTGACCTGCTTTAATAGGTCGATAGCGTATTTATGCCCCCCCGGCTCTGGCTCAAAACTAGCTTCGTTTTTAGCAGCATCCCCTCTTAACACCAACACATTGTCGATGCCAAGGTAATTGAGATTAATTAGGGCGTCTTCGGTTTCATTGATGCCAAACCCGCCACAGATAAGATGCGGAACCGTATCTACGTTGTATTTATTCATGATGGCAGCGCAGATCGATTCTGTACCAGGACGTTTTCTTACCACTACTTTTTCGAAAGTACCATCTAGCTTCTTTTTAAACACATGCTCACTTCTATGGTAAGTAACATTAATGAATGCCGGATTAAATTCCATCAAAGGATCCATGTGGTTATACAAAGATTGAATGCCTTTTCCTTTCAAGGGAGGCAAAATTTCAAATGAAATCAGGGGTTTAGTTGCCTGATGGATTTGATCGATAACTTTCATGAATTAAAATATTATTTGTAAACATAATCAAGTAAACATAAAACAGCTAAAAATGTAGCATTGAAATGGTATTAAAAACGGATACCAATACACAATCCAGCTCTTATTCCCGCCCATGGGCCTTTGAAAAACACCGAAGCGCCATTATTGTTCACATCATAAGTAAAATCGGTTAGCGGAATGTCGAGGCCATCCAATACATCACGGATTGCCTGCTGATCTTCTGGCGACAAAGTTTTTTGCCCGCTAATAGCACCATCAGACTTGCCAAAACTAGGACCAATGATCCACCAATCGAGGTAAACTGCTTTGCTCAATTTCCATTGCGCACCCAACAGTAATCCGCCACAAAGGGTATTCACTGTTCCGCTCATAGGAATGGTTTCAGTAACGCCTCGATCTTCGTATTCTAACAACAAATTGGTTTCATAACGGGCAATGCTGGCAAATGGGGCAACATAAAATCCGCGGAAAGCACCCTTTTTGCCCACATAAAAACGCCATTCGGGCATAAACGACCTATTGCCTATTTGGAGGTTGTTGAGTTGTGTTTCCAATTCAGGATTATCAGCATATTGATTAATGATGTTTTTGAAGGGAATACTACCTGTGGGCATATACCTAAAAGTGGCTGCCAGCGTCATTTTACGGGCAATTTTACGTTCGTACTGAACGGTATAATTCTTAAATGCTATGGCAGCCAGGTTTATTTTGAAAATATTTTTGCCAGGGGCTTTCGATTTTTTTTCTTCACCCACCATTCGGTCATTTACAGTAACCACTTGCTGGGCACTAACAGCGGAAAATATCCATACAAATAAAAGAAGAAGGTTCGTTTTTTTCATCTTGCTGGTGTTTAGTTATTGAATTGTGTGTTTAAAACAGTAAATATTCATATTTATTACCCAAAATAAAAAAAAAGTGCTTAAAACTTTAAGCAGGGGTCGGCTTGGGCTGCACAAAGTTATCTTAATCTACTGTTTCAAAACTGCAACCTTAGAGAAGTTCACCTATTTTTGTAAAAAATAAACCGTTTTGAGCCTAACCATACAAACAAAAAATCTGGTAAAAATTTACGGCAGTCGCACGGTAGTGAACAATGTATCTTTTGATGTTAGTCAGGGCGAAATTGTTGGCCTGCTTGGTCCGAACGGTGCTGGAAAAACCACTTCTTTTTACCAAGTAGTGGGGTTGGTAAAACCCGATGAAGGCGAAGTATATCTCAACGACATCAACATCACCAAACTTCCGATGTACAAAAGAGCACAGATGGGTATTGGTTATCTACCTCAAGAAGCTAGCGTATTTCGTAAGCTCAGTGTAGAAGACAACATTATGGCGGTGCTAGAAATGACCAAGTTGAAAAAAGAAGAACAGAAAGCGAAGTTAGAATCGCTGTTGAAAGAGTTTAGGTTGCAGCATGTTCGCAAAAACAACGGCGATACCCTTAGTGGCGGCGAAAGAAGAAGAACAGAAATAGCCAGGGCACTGGCGGTAGATCCTAAGTTTATATTGTTAGACGAACCCTTTGCCGGAGTAGATCCTATTGCTGTTGAAGATATTCAAACAATCGTTGCCAAATTAAAATTCCAAAACATTGGCATTCTTATTACAGATCATAACGTAAACGAAACCCTATCTATTTGCGACAGAGCTTACCTGCTTATTGACGGCAAAATTTTTAAACATGGTACTGCGGAAGAATTAGCAGGTGATGAACAGGTAAGGCGCCTGTATCTGGGTCGCAATTTTGAGTTGAAACGCAAAGACTACCTGCACCAGGAAGCCGCTTCTGAACAGTAAAATCCCTAACAAGGTAGTCGCCTTGTTTTAATATTGTTAGATATCCTGTTAATCAGTGTATTTTTTTTATCTTTCCAACCATGAAGTTGTTGTCTTCCGCTATATCAAAACTAGTCCGTATGCGTTTCTGGCGCATTAAAAATTGGATAAATCATCCGGTGGCAGCTCAGCGGGAAGTATTACAGCACTTGGTTACAGAGGCACAGTACACGGAGTTTGGCCGAAAATACCGCTTCAACAAACTATTTACCATCAAAAATTTTAAAGCCAATGTTCCTATACATGAGTACAACGATATACGATCATACATTATGCGGATGATGGATGGAGAAGAAAATATTTTGTGGAATACACCTGTATCCTGGTTTGCCAAAAGTAGCGGTACCACGAGTGATAAAAGCAAGTTTATTCCGATGAGTGAAGAAAGCCTGCAAAATAATCATTTTAAAGCCAATAAGGATGTACTCACCAATTATTACAACCACTTTCCCGGCAGTGATCTGCTGACTGGTAAGGCCTTAGTAGTAGGTGGTTCGCACCAGATCAACAAAGGAAATGGAGAAATACAATACGGTGATTTGAGTGCAGTACTCATGCAAAATTCGCCATTTTGGGGTCAATGGTTGCGCACGCCAGAACTCAGTATCGCCCTCTTAGATGAATGGGAAAACAAAATAGAACAAATTGCAGAAGCTACAGCCAACGAAAACGTAACCTCGCTGGCGGGAGTTCCTACGTGGACAATCATCTTACTCAAAAGAATTCTTGAAATTAAGAAAGTTAGCACCATTAAAGAAGTGTGGCCTAGTTTAGAATTGTACATCACCGGAGGTGTTTCATTTGTACCATACCGGGAGCAATTCGAAAAAATTATCGGAGCGCCCATCAACTACCTCGAAGTGTACAATGCCAGCGAAGGGTTTTTTGCTGCGCAGGAAAAACCAGCAGATGATGGCATGACCTTGTTTACAGAACATGGTATTTTTTACGAGTTCATGCCAGTAGAAGAATATGGTAAACCAGCGCCCAAAACGGTTGGCCTTCACGAAGTGCAGTTAAATAAAAATTATGCCATCATCATCACCACTAATGGTGGTTTGTGGCGTTATTTGGTGGGTGACACCGTTCGTTTTACTTCCCGAAACCCATACAGAATTGTAGTTTCTGGCAGATTGAAGCATTATATGAATGCATTCGGAGAAGAAGTAATTATTGATAATAGCGATCAGGCTATTGCCATGGCTTCGCAAAAAACAGGGGCTGTGGTAAGTGATTACACCGCTGCACCGATGTATTTTTCAGATAATAATAATGGTACCCATGAGTGGCTCATCGAGTTTGATAAAGCGCCAACAGATATAAATGTTTTTACAAAAGAATTGGATGCTGCTTTAAAAAATGCCAATAGCGATTATGAAGCCAAACGACACAAAGATATAGCGCTCAGAATGCCAGTTGTAAAATCTTTACCTAAAGGAAGTTTTGCAAAATGGCTTAAAAGTAAGGGCAAACTAGGTGGGCAACACAAAGTACCGCGTTTGTGCAACGAAAGAAAATTTGTAGAAGAGATCAATTTGATGATTGCAGCAGAAGCTCTGGTGAGATAGGTGCGTTAGGTATTTTTCTCTAAATGATTATTATTGCAGAACCAATTGGCAGGTTGTTGAAGCTAGTTTTTAAAAATGTTTTAAAATAAAAGAAGTATATGAAATTATTAGAAGGTAAAACCGCCATCGTTACGGGAGCTGCCCGCGGCATTGGAGAAGCCATTGCATTGAAGTTTGCCGAACATGGTGCCAATGTTGCATTCACTTATATTAGTGATAGCAGTGCCGAAAGAGCAACCACGCTACAAGCAAGGTTAACCGCCATGGGCGTAAAAGCAAAAGCCTACCAGAGTAATGTCGGCGATTCTGCCGCTTGTGAAGCATTTGCAAATGATGTGATCGCCACTTTTGGTACAGTAGATATTTGTGTAAACAATGCAGGTATTTCAAAAGATAATCTGCTGCTTAGGATGAGTGTAGAACAGTTTGAAGAGGTAATCAAAGTAAATCTGAATGGCGTTTTTTATATGACCAAACAAGTGATCAAGCCCATGATGAAAGCAAGATCTGGTTGTATCATCAACATGAGTTCTATAGTTGGCGAAATGGGCAATGCTGGCCAAAGTAGTTACGCAGCCAGTAAAGCTGGCGTGATTGGATTTACAAAATCTGTAGCAAAGGAGCTAGGTAGCAGAAATATTCGTTGTAATGCCATCGCACCTGGTTTTGTTGAATCTGATATGACCAACTATTTAAAGGAAGGCGAAGCGGCAGATAAGTACAAAGCAAAAATTCCATTGGGAAGGTTCGCTACTGCTGAAGATATTGCCAACATGGCTTTGTTCTTAGCTTCTGATATGGGTAGTTATGTAACTGGTCAAACCATCAGCGTGTGTGGTGGGCTTAACATTTAATTAGTAGTAGAAACCTATTAAATTATTAAGGCGCCAACATTTTTATTGGCAGAGTTGTTATATTTGCGATCACTGATGAAAATGAAAACAAAAAAAGCGAGGTATATTATTTCGGGCACTAAAATAGTGGCGGTGGCAATTATGTATTTGGGTTTATTTCCTTTAACAGGCGCCAATTTTTTTGTGTACAAGGCCGGCTTGCAAACAGAGAAAAGAAGCTCTACAAATGACTGTTCGCAAGAAAAGAATCTGCCCAATCCAGAAGAAGAACATTCCAAATCAAATCAGGTTCCATCCATTCAAGAAGAGTATCTACACGAAAAACATACTCACAACAACTTCGCTTGGCTCACCTCGTTATTGTACCTTAGAATTGTAGATGCAGAAAAGCTGCAGATTGTTCATTATGAACTCATATCTCCTCCCCCCAAGTTGCTGTAACCCATTACTCATCTGGCTGTTGCAAGTAGGGCGTTTCGCCTGTATATCTCTACTTCATCTTAACTTTAGTGCTTTCATTTTTGGTGTTTGTTTCAATAATTGTAGTATGACCAATGGAGAGTTTCATTGATTTAATAGTGTAAAAAATGAAAAAATATTTTAAAAGCGTAGGGTCCGACCTTCCGTCTTCCCTAGTGGTTTTTTTAATTGCCATTCCGCTTTGCTTGGGTATTGCGGTGGCCAGTGGATTAAATGAATTCAGTGGCATTATTGGGGGTGTAGTGGGAGGTATTGTTATTGGTTTATTGAGTGGAAGCAACCTAAGCGTGAGTGGTCCTGCAGCCGGACTCACTGCCATCGTTGCCGCTGCGGTGTTGAAACTACCTGCAGTGGAAGCGTTTTTTCTGGCCGTAGTATTGGCTGGCATTTTTCAGGTTTTGATGGGGGTATTTAAGATGGGCGTTATTGGCGATTATGTACCCAATTCTGTGATCAAGGGAATGTTGGCAGCCATTGGTATCATCCTCATTTTAAAACAAATTCCTTATTTGTTGGGATACGAAAAGGATTATGAAGGCGATGAAAGTTTCCAACAGGGTGGTGGTGAAAATACCTTTACGGCAGTAATGAATGCTTTTAAAGACCCAACCCTAATGGCCGTGATTATTGGACTGGTAGGCATTGCCATTTTGATATTGTACGAAAGTAAGTGGATCAAAAGTAAAAAAATATTTCAACTCGTCAGCGGCCCACTGCTAGTAGTGGTTGTAGGTGTGCTCTTTCAACGCTTTTTGCAAAACGAGGGCACTTTGAAACTCGACAGCACGCACTTAGTAAACATTCCTGTTGCCAACTCAGCCAGTGAGTTCCTGTCCTTTTTCAAGTTTCCAAATTGGGCATTCATCACCAATGTTGATGTTTGGGTTACCGCTATTACGCTTGCGTTGGTTGCTACTTTAGAAACTTTACTGGGTGTTGAAGCGGTAGATAAGTTAGACCCTTATAAAAGAGTGACCCCCACTAACAGAGAGTTAGTAGCCCAAGGATCGGGCAATATTGTAAGCGGAATGTTAGGTGGTTTGCCACTCACCAGTGTAATTGTAAGAAGCAGTGCCAATTTAAATGCAGGAGCCAAAACTAAAATGAGCACTATTTTTCATGGTATCCTCATATTGGTATGCGTAATGTTTATACCTAATGTACTCAACCTTATACCCAAGGCGGCATTAGCAGCCATCCTGATTTTTACAGGATACAAGCTGGCCAAGATTTCGTTATTTAAAGACTATTATAAAAAAGGTTGGGAACAGTTTATGCCTTTTATGATAACTGTTTTGGCTATCGTTTTTACCGATTTGCTCAAAGGGGTTCTCATTGGAATCGCTATCGGTATTTTTTACATTATTAGAAGTAACTTTAGGTCAGCCATTTACGTTGAAAAAAAAGTTGGTAGCACCTTGATCAGGATGCGTAAAGACGTTTCCTTTTTTAGCAAGCCCATTTTAAAAGCAGCACTCGAAAACCTAGAAAAAGGCACTTTGGTGATTATTGATATGACCAGTGCCGAATTTATTGATAAGGACATCTTAGATACCATCAGTGAATTCAATAAACATGCCCACTTAAAAGACATTCAGGTAGAAATTAAGAGTACGATCTACAATGATTCCTCCAAAATTAAAACATCTACTAGCCAGGCAAGTGAAGGAGACACCGCACATTAATTAATTTAAAAAAAATTTAAACCACATTTCAATGAAGTCGTACGAAAAATTATTGTTAGAAAACAAAGCTTGGGCCGCAGAACAACAAATAGCAGACCCTGAATTTTTTAAAAGATTGCAGGACCAGCAGGCGCCAGAGTTTTTGTGGATAGGTTGCAGCGATAGCCGTGTACCACCCAACCAAATTACCAATACCCAGCCAGGTGAAATGTTTATTCACCGCAATATTGCTAACCTAGTAGTTAACACCGACCTTAACTTATTGAGTGTATTGCAATATGCAGTTGAAGTATTAAAAGTTAAACACGTTATCGTTTGCGGACACTATGGCTGCGGTGGTGTAAAAGCAGCCATGAGCAACAAAAGTTTTGGGCTGATAGACAACTGGCTCAAAGAAATCAAAGATGTGATCCGTATGAATAAAAAAGAGCTAGACGAAATTGCAGACGACAACCACAAATTTGATCGCATGGTAGAGATCAATGTAAGGGAACAGGTATTGAGCCTCGCTAAAACAACCATCATTCAAAATGCATGGAAAAACGGCCATTTACCTCACCTGCATGGTTGGGTATATGGACTCAAAGATGGTTTGATTAAACCTGTATGCGAATTGGTAGCCGATTCAGAAATTGACCCAATATACAAATTTGATAATTTGTAATTCATAAAAAGCAGCGAATCAAATCGCTGCTTTTTTATTTTAGTGAAACTTGATATGGCGGGTACTTCAAAACCTACCTATTTGGGGTATTTTTTATATGAAAAAATGTAGTTCAATTTGTATGATTAATTAAGCACGTTGCCCGTTTGCACATCCGTTGACTGAAATCTTAAGAAAACATTTTTATTTCTCATGCTTGAACACACCCTGTTCCGATTCTTCGGGACGGGTTTTTTTTGCCCATTTTTAAAAAACTAAAAAAATTGTCAAAAAAAATACTAAAATTATTAGTGAAATATCAAATAGATGTTTTACATTTGTTTCCGATTAATTTTATAACGCAAATTCAGATACATCAATTAAACTTTAAAACATGAGCAACGCAGAAAAATTAAAAGCCTTAAAACTTACGATGGATAAAATTGATAAGGATTTTGGTAAAGGGTCGGTAATGATGATGAGCGACAAGGGAGTTACAGAACAAGAAGTGATTTCTACAGGATCTATTGGATTAGATGTGGCCTTAGGCATTGGAGGTTTACCCAAAGGAAGAGTGGTTGAAATTTATGGTCCTGAATCTTCAGGTAAAACAACCCTGGCTATTCACGTAATTGCCGAAGCGCAAAAAAAGGGGGGTATGTGTGCCTTTATAGATGCGGAACATGCCTTCGATAGCAACTATGCACAAAAATTAGGGGTAGATATAGACAATCTCTTGATCTCTCAACCAGATTATGGAGAGCAGGCATTGGAAATTGCAGACAGGTTAATTTTATCCGGTGCTTTAGATGTAGTGGTCATCGACTCTGTAGCGGCATTAGTGCCCAAAGGAGAATTAGAAGGCGAAATGGGTGACAGTAAAATGGGGCTACAGGCAAGATTGATGAGCCAAGCCCTTCGTAAACTAACCGCCACGATCTCTAAAACAAATAGCTGCTGTATTTTTATTAACCAGCTCAGAGAAAAAATTGGTGTGATGTTCGGAAATCCGGAAACCACCACAGGTGGTAATGCCTTAAAGTTTTATGCTTCTGTAAGATTGGATATTCGCAGACAAGCACAAATTAAAGATGGCGACGAAGTGATTGGTAACCACATCAAAGTAAAAGTGGTGAAAAACAAAGTGGCACCACCATTTCGCCAAGCTGAGTTTGATATCATATATGGAGAAGGCATCTCTAAAACAGGCGAGATTATAGACATGGGTGTAGAACTCGGTATCGTTCAAAAAAGTGGTTCATGGTTCAGCTACAACAACGATAAACTTGGTCAAGGTCGCGAATCCGTTAAACAACTATTGCACGATAACCCTGAATTAGCTGGTGAGATCGAAGCAAAAATCAGAGCAAAAATCGAAGAAAATAGGAGCGCTTAAGACGTTTCAAATCAATCATATTTAGTTTGGTTACTTAGTATTACAACCGTCTTTTTTTAAAGACGGTTTTTTTGTTACACAAATACGAACTTTACCAAAACACAAACAGTTATTGAAACCAACCACCAAAGCACATCTGGCCTTATTAGGAACCAATGTTTTTTTTGCGATCAATTTTACTTCCATCAAATACCTTATCAACGAAGGGTTTGCTAAACCATTTGCTATCAACATTGTGAGGGTAGGCGTCACAGCCATTTTGCTGTGGGTGTTGTTTTTGTTTAAACCAGAAAAATCGCGATTCGAAAAAAAAGACTTTGGTAGGCTTGCACTCTGCGCACTCTCAGGGGTGGCCATTAACCAACTGTTGTTTGTAAAGGGCTTGTCGCTCACCTATTCTATACACGGTGTTTTACTCATGCTCACTACACCGATCCTGATTACCATCTTTGCCGCATGGATCTTAAAGGAAAAATTACATGTATATAAAATGGCAGGATTGGTACTCGGTATCTTTGGAGCGGTGGTGTTGGTAACGGCGAAAGAAAAAACGGGTTTCGCTCCCGATGTTTTATTGGGCGACATATTGATTATTTCAAATGCCATTGCCTATACCATTTATTTTATACTGGTAAAACCCATGATGCTCCGCTACAACCCCATCATGGTGATGCGTTTTATTTTTACGACGGGCTTTTTTATGATGCTACCTTTTTGCTGGGAAGAGTACAAAGCTGTTGAGTGGAGTACCTTCACAACTACTGCTTGGTTAAATATGACGTTGGTGGTTTTCACTGGTACTTTTTTAGCTTATATTTTTAATGTGTATGGAATCAAAATACTGGGGGCTTCTATTGCTGGAACCTATATTTATTCGCAGCCATTTTTTGCCGCTGCCATAGCCGTTGTTTTTCTGGGCGAAAATATAACCATTACTAAAATTGTAGCGGCCATCTGTATTTTTACCGGGGTTTATCTTAGCAATAAAACTAAAAAAAATGACACAATTGCTGACTATCACAACCGATGAACAATATGCCGCTGCTGCACAACTATTTCAGGAGTATGCAACATGGTTGGGCATCGACCTTTGTTTTCAAGGGTTTGAAGAAGAGGTTAGAACCCTCAAAAAAATGTATGGGCCCCCTAATGGAGGTATTGTATTGTGCGAAATAGATGGGAAGTACATTGGATGTGTAGGAATTAGAAAAATTGATAAAAGTACAGCCGAGCTCAAACGGATGTACGTGCAACCCCATCAGCAACAAAAGGGCATCGGAACGGCTATGTTAGAAAAAGCATTCCAATTGGCCCGGGATTGCGGTTATCAAAAAATTAAGTTAGATACACTCAATACCATGAAACCCGCCATGGATATATATTTGAAGAATGGCTTTAAAGAAATACCCGCCTACTATCACAACCCCATAGAAACAGCCGTTTATTTTGAAAAAATCTTGTAAACTTTATTTGCACTTTGCGTACCATTTAATCACCGATTTAAAACTATAGCTTCTTTAGTCCATATTATCCCAGTTGTAATATTCTACGTTTTTACAATCGCTCATCATATTTTTTAATTGAGCGATATAGGTTTTTATCTGAATGTGCTTCACATTGGCATTCAAATTAGCAACAGAGGCATTGGTAACTGTGATGATCCGGTAGCTCACCATCATTTGAGTAGGAATGCTGTTTCCCTTTTTTTCTACGAAATAATAAATCCTTTTATATAGATCGATGGCTTCAAACAAGGTCATATTTTGGTTGGTAAACACGGTTTTTAAGAATAGAAAAGTGTCAATTTTACTATCATCTGCTTTTTCACGAATGGGATTGATGTCATTGTCGAATCTGTACAAACTGCCATAATACACCCTGCCCTGGTGTTTCTTGTATTGTATGTACATTATTTTTTTGAAGGGATGGTATCTTGTTTTCCAAATACATTGTGTACAAAAAATTGGTTGTGTTTGTATACGATGTTGCCATTGAGGGTATCGCCGGAATGAGTTACTATATACCCAGGCAATTGGGCAGAGGCAGAAAAAAATACTATGTTCAATATAAGGTTCAGCATAGCTAGAGATGCTTTCATTTAGAGATTGATTTGGGGTATTTAAAAAATAAAAAAGTTTTTTTGGCAGATGAAATGTCTAACCAATCATCACTGTTAATTTGAAATGAAAATATAGCGCAGGTAGGCATATTATTTACTTTTACGCCAAGGTTTAACTCGTTAACAAAATTTGTAATGCCGGGGTTGTGCGAAAAAATGGCGGCAGAATTATATGCAGGATTTATTTTTTTAATCTGTTCAAAAAATACGGAAGAAGGGGCATGATACATTTCATCTATCAGCAATATATTGGCCGTATCTCGTTCAAATGTTTTGCAAAAAATTTCACAAGTTTTTAAAGCCCTTTTGGCGGGGCTGCTGATAAAAACATCGATAGTCAATTTTCTATCTTTCAGAAATTGCGCCATGATAGGGGCATCTTTTTTACCTCTATCGTTGAGAGGTCGTTCAAAATCGGGAAGAGTAAAATCTCCCCAACTACTTTTTGCATGCCTCACTATATACAATGTTTTCATGATGAGGTGGTTGGTGACTATTTACCTTAAAGTAAAAGTACCCAGCTTTTTGGTATTCAGCAAGGGAATGCTCCTTTTGTTTGTTGTGTACAGCAATAATAACTTACCCTACTCTATAATTTTTGCTAAATTGTACGCTCAATTATTATACAAATAAAAAAACCGATGAAAGCAAATGTTTTATTGTACGGAGCCAATGGTTATACTGGCCGCTTGATTGCCCATTTAGCATCAGCTTATAACATTCAACTCTTGTTGGCGGGTAGAAAAGAGGAAGAAATTAAAGCCATGGCTACTGAAATAAACTTGCCTTATAAAATATTTGCACTCGAAGAGGAAGCCTTGTTGCTGGAAACACTTAAAGATATGACCGTGGTGCTTCACGCAGCTGGGCCCTTTAGCCATACGGCCGATGCTATGGTACAAGCTTGCCTTAAAACCAACACCCATTACTTAGATATCAACGGAGATATTTCTGTTTTTGAAAAAATAAAAAAGGTAGATCTGGCCGCTAAAAATGCTGGTATTATGTTGATGCCAGGCGTAGGTTTCGATGTGGTGCCCACAGACTGCTTGGCATTGCACCTTCAGCACAACTTGCCAGATATGACACATTTGCAATTAGCATTTGCTACATTGGGTGGTGGCTTATCGCATGGCACAGCTATGACTATGGCCAGCAAAATTGGTGAGGGTGGGGCCATCAGAAGTGAAGGGAAAATTATAAAATCTGCACTGGGCGCAGAGGGAATGGTAGTGCCATTTTACAGAGGCGAAGGTAAATCTGCCAAAGAAATGTTTGTAATGAATATCCCATGGGGAGATGTATCAACAGCACATTTTACAACTGGCGTTCCGAATATTAAAACTTATACGGGCATCTCTAAAAAAGTATATTATTTGCTGAAATTACAAGTAGCTTTTAATTGGTTGCTGCGCACATCTTGGGTACGAAACCAGCTTAAGAAAAAAATAAAATCGCTTCCAGCAGGTCCCTCTAACGAACAAAGAGCAAAAGCCATCGGAATGGTTTGGGGCAAAGCCAGCAACGCTTCTGGCGATACTGTTACCGCAGCGCTTTGTGGCCCCGAAGGCTATACCATCACTGCACATGCGGCTTTGATCATCATCAAAAAAGTATTGTCAGGCAATTTTAAAACCGGTTATCAAACTCCGGCAGCGGTGTATGGCGAAACACTTATTACAGAAGTGCCAGGCATCAGTTTTAAAAAATCAACTCAATCAAAATGAAAAAATATGTACTGTTGTTTGGAATGATAACCTTCATGTCCGTGGCCTTTGCACAAGTAAAACCCGCCTATGTTGTTTTTAATGCGAAAGGGAAAAAAGTGTCGCATAAAAAAATGATGCAAACGCTGAAACAGTCAGATGTGTTGTTGTTTGGGGAGTTTCACAATAACCCCATTGTGCATTGGCTACAATTAGAAATCACCAAAGAGTTAGGCGAAACCCTCTCATTGGTATTGGGTGCAGAAATGTTTGAGCAAGATAACCAGCCCGCATTGGATGCTTACCTACTCGGAAAAATTTCTGCTAAAGGATTAGACAGCAGCGCCCGGCTTTGGAACAATTATAAAACCGATTATGCGCCATTGGTGAACTATGCAAAAGCCAAACAATTGAAATTTGCAGCTACCAACGTTCCCCGTAAATATGCCTCGATGGTATCTCGTGCAGGATTCGGCGTATTGGATACATTATCTGCAATAGAAAAAGCTTGGATAGCACCATTGCCTATTGCGTTCGACTCAACACTACCAGGCTATAAAAATATGCTGGATATGATGCCCGGTCATGCCAATGCAAGCAACTTCCCAAAAGCACAGGCCATCAAAGATGCCACCATGGCACATTTTATATTGAAATATCATACACCAGGATCCTTGTTTATCCACTACAATGGCTCTTACCATTCTGATAATTACGAAGGGATAGGCTGGTACCTAAAGCAGCAACAACCTCAATTGAAACAGGCTACTATTTCTACCGTATTGCAACCCGATCTTAAAAAGCTGCTTGTAGAAAATAAAGGCAAGGCCGATTTTATTATTTGTATTGATGAAGATATGACTACCACTTACTAGTGGGCATAAAAAAGGCCAGGATAAAAATCCAGCCTCATTTGAAATCCAATATCCTATAAAAAACCGAGTTCAAAGTAAGACAACTGATTGTCTTCTTAATATTTTAAATGAAATTGCGTGTTGTATAGTTATTTGATGCCGATTGTTTGGCAATTTGTAAGTATTACACGGTCGATTGATGAAAAGGGTTACTAAAAATAAAAATAAATATGAAAAAATTACTGTTTACTCGTTTATGCACGCTGCTAATTGTTCTGTACCTGCCTTTGCAATCTATGGGCTGGGGAATGTTAGGGCATCGTATTGTGGGTGAAATTGCTGACCAATACCTTACCAAGAAAGCAAGAAAAGCTATTGCTGCCATTGTAGGAAACGAATCTGTGGCGATGAGTAGTAACTGGGCCGATTTCATAAAATCAGATCCTGCCTATAATTATTTGTCGAACTGGCATTATATCAACATCGTTTCTGGTAAAAATGAGCAGCAAGTGATTCAATTGCTAGAAGCAGATACGGCCGTGAATGCTTACACTAAAATTATTTTTTTAACCAACCAATTAAAGCAAAAAGAACTGCCACAAACAGATAAAATTTTATACCTCCGCATGCTCATTCACCTGGTGGGAGATGTACATCAGCCTCTACACGTGGGACGCCCAGAAGATTTGGGAGGAAACAAGATCAAAGTATTGTGGTTCAACGAACCTAAAAACCTACACCAGGTTTGGGACGATGCATTGATCAGCTCTCAAAAACTGAGTTACACAGAATATGCTAAAGCCATCAACTTTGCTTCGAAAGCGCAACGCCAAAATCTTCAACAACAGCGCCCATCTTTCTGGTTCTATGATTCTTATCTGATTGCCGAAAAAATTTATGCCGACGTAAAAGTGCCAGATGAAAAATTAGGGTATGAGTACAATTTTAAATACATAGCCATAGCAGAAGAGCAGATGCTTAAAGGAGGAATAAGGCTCGCAGGGTTGTTAAATGAAATATTTCAGTAAAAAACGTGAATATATTACGCTGGTAATACCGGACCATAACGCAGCTTTTTTTCTCTACCGATTTGTTTAGGGTATAAAATATCATGTGCAGTTTCATAGCCCTCGTCTGCAATCTGATAGAGGTTTACTTTTTTAGATTTTTTAAAGCCTACTATTAAAGCTATGCCTAAGGCAGTGAGGGCGGCTATGCCCAAAATGGTTTCAGTGGTAATTTTCATATTCGTGTTTTACAGGTTATTTTCAATTATGATGCCAGTGTAACAGCAATTTTATAAATAAAAAGTTATCCCTTTATATTAACAAATACACCTTAATTCAGATGAATATGATGCACGCCTATTAAACCTATATTTTGCAGATGAAAATCTATTACGGCTTCCAAGGGCTGCACAGCTAAGCATTTCAGAACATTTTTTGATCTCAAAATACTTCACTATTTCTTCGGCCAAAAAAATTTGAAACACTTATCTGTATTGCGTTTGAAACCCTCATTACGATTTTAACTGCAACAGCTGAGTTAAAAATATTTCTCAATCAATGTATAGCTGGATAGGTTTGCTATCAAAAAAATAAAAAGAATGAGATTCACGCAATTAGCCATTTCCCAGAGGGCCGTCTATAAATGTTTAGAACCCTAAAAGTTGCTCAAAACACGCCAAAAGTGCCGAACAACACATAAATATTTATTTATTAAAGTCAATCTATTTAATTTAGAGTATGAGAAAAATTTTCCTGATACATTGCTTTACCACTTTGTTATTTTCTGCCCAAGCGCAACAGCTGAGCTACTATCTTCCAGAAGGTGTACAATACAATACTGCTATACCCACCCCCGCCAGCATTATTCATCATGAAGTAGGCGAATGGCATATTACGCACGATAGGCTTATCAACTACATGCAGGCCATTGCAAACGCGGCACCCGACAGGGTTAAAATAGAAACCATGGGATATACTTATGAGCAACGTCCGCAAGTATTACTCATCATTAGTTCTAAAGAAAATCACAGCAGACTGGAGCAAATTCGCCAAGAACATTTACAATTATCAGATCCTATTAAATCTGCCAACGCAAACATCAGCAAAATGCCCATCGTTGTGTACATCGGCCATTCTATACATGGCAATGAACCCAGCGGAAGCAATGCTGCATTGTTAACGGCTTATCATTTGGCTGCTGCACAAGGAGCCGATATAGAAGAGCTCCTTAGCAATACAGTGATTTTGTTTGACCCTTCATTTAATCCGGATGGATTGCAACGTTTTTCTACATGGGCCAACCAGCACAAAAGCAAAAATCTCGTAACAGACCCATCCAGCAGAGAGTTCAATGAAGTGTGGCCAGGTGGGCGTTTTAATCATTATTGGTTCGATTTAAACCGCGACTGGCTTCCAGGGGTACACCCCGAAAGTAGGAACCGAATTAGCGTGTACCATAAATGGAAACCCAATATATTAACCGATCATCACGAGCAGGGAAGCAACGCCAGTTTCTTTTTTCAACCCGGCGTTCCATCAAGAGTTAACCCACTCACTCCTGCTACTAACATCGAACTAACGGAGAAGCTTGCACGCTATCATGCTAAACAGTTAGATAAAATTGGTTCATTATATTTTACCAAAGAAAACTATGATGATTTTTACTATGGCAAAGGCTCTACTTTCCCCGATATTAATGGTGCGGTTGGTATTTTGTTTGAACAAGCTTCGAGCAGGGGACATGCGCAGGAAACTACCAATGGCATTCTTCGTTTTCCTGCTACCATCAAAAATCAGTTTGTAACCGCCCTGTCTACGCTCGAAGGAGCATTGGCATTAAGAACTTCTTTTCTTTCCTTTCAAAGAGATTTTTACAAACAATCGGTCAACGCCATTGGCGGATATGTTTTTGGCGATAAAAATGATCGTGCCAAAACAGCCCTGTTTATAGAAATGCTGATGCGCCACGGCATAGAAGTAAAAGAATACACCGGAGCTACAGATGCGGAGTTTGACAAAGGGTCTACGTACACCGTAGCACTTAACCAACCACAACAGGTATTAATAAAAGCTATATTCAACAAACAACTAACGTTTACGGATAGCCTATTTTACGATATCTCTAGTTGGACGATGCCGTTGGCTTATGGCATACCCTACAAACAAAGCGCATCCATCAATTCAGGGAACTTGTTAAGCACAGCACCAGCTTTGAGAGGCGAAGTAACAGGTGGAAAATCTGACTATGCGTACGTGATGGAATGGGATGAATTTTATGCACCCAAGGCTTTGTATGAATTACAACAAAAAGGGTTAATCACCAAGGTAGCTACCAACAAAACAAGTATAACAACCGCTTCAGGCGAAAATAAAATATTCGATTATGGTTCTATTTTAATTCCGGTTAAAATGCAATCTGTAACACCCGATGCCTTGCACACTATTTTACAAAACACTTCGCAAGCAAACGGATTAAAATTTTACGCTATGCAAACAGGCGCTGCTGCTACCGGTAGCGATTTGGGAAGCAGTAAATACATTTCTCTCAAACAACCCGCCGTAGCCATGATCGTAGGTTCTGGCGTATCTGCTTTGGATGCAGGCGAAGTGTGGCATTTGCTCGATCAACGTATGAATATTCCTGCTTCGCATTTAGACGCAGCAGCCTTTAACCGCGCCGATATTTCTAAATACAATTGCATTATCATGGTGTCTGGCAATTACGGTGAAATGAATAAAGAAAAACTAAAAGCATGGGTACAAGCAGGCGGCGTTTTAATTTTAGAAGAGGATGCTGTGGTATGGGCTTCGCAAAACGGTATAAGCACCGTTACTGTTAAAAGAGCCAAAAATCCTGCAGATAGTTCAGCAAGTATTTCTTATGTACAAAGAGAACAAATAGAAGGCGCGCAACAAATGAACGGCGCCATTTTTGGCGCAGAGGTAGATCTTACACATCCGTTGGCATATGGGTACAACCAAAACACTGTATCTATGTTTAAAGGCAACAAAGTATTTTTAGAAAAAAGCAAAAATCCTTACGCTTCACCATTTCAGTATGGGGCCAGTCCTTTACAAAGTGGTTACATCAGCAAGGAAAATGCAGCAGTGGTAAAAAATAGCGCAGCAGTCATTGTAAATACATTGGGAGCAGGAAGGGTGATTAACATTGCCGACAACCCAAACATGCGTGGCTTTTGGTTAGGGGGCACAAAGTTACTGATGAATGCGCTGTTTTTTGGAAACATCATAGATGCGGCCAGCGCAAGAACAGAAGAATAAAAATACTTTTTAAAAAATAGATGAAGGGGATGCTATATACTGTTATTGGTTATCATTAACTCAACAGTTATAAAATATTGGCCTTGCCAAAACCCTTTTTTGGGGACAGGTTGCACTGTTAAAATCTTTTAGTTATACTAAGAGGCCAAAAACAGTTGGCACTTTTAAAGAGAAATATTATTAATAAACCTCAGCGCGCGCAATTTACTTTACATCTCTTTTTTGTATAATTTTTTTTATTCCTTTTATACTGATGCACTCATTTAACCCATATCCTACAGTTGGAAATCTATTACGGCTTTCAAACGCTGCACAGCTAAGCATTTCAGAATATTTTTTGATCTCAAAATAGTTCACTATTTCTTCGGCCAAAGAAAAACCTCAAACACTCATCTGTATTGGGTTTGAAACCCTCATTATAATTTTTAAGTGTAGGATATGGGTTAAATGAGTGCTAGATGTTTATACATCATTCATTATTTATAAAGATTCTGAGGCATGCACACTAATGATATTCAATTCACCGCAAAGTTTCAATGATAAGGCTAAACAGTTCTAAATAATTAAAGATATTTTTGCAGTAAAAGAAATCAGATTGAGCACAAAGTTATTTTTAATTACACCTCCATTTACGCAACTCAACACGCCGTATCCCGCCACGGCATACATCAAAGGGTTTTTAAATACACGAAACATTGTTTCTTTTCAGGCCGACTTAGGCCTAGAAACTACCCTTGCTTTGTTTAGCAAAGAGGGGCTTCGTTACTTGTTTAAAACTATTGAAAACAACCCAAAAGAACTATCCCCTAATGCAGCCAGAATGATGTTGCTGCAAAACGATTATCTGCAAACCATCTACGAAGTCATTGCTTTTTTACAAGGTAAAAAACCAACACTCGCCCATTTTATTTGCAAGCGAAATTTACTACCCGAGGCCAGTCGCTTTGCTCAATTAGACGACATGGAATGGGCATTTGGGAGTATGGGTGTGCAAGACAAAGCCAAACACATTGCCACCATGTACCTCGAAGATTTGAGCGATCTGATTATGGAAACTGTGGATGAACATTTCGGGTTTAGCAGGTACGCAGAACGGCTGGGCAGAAGCGCTAATAGTTTCAACGAATTGTATGCATCTCTTCAACAACCCTATACTTACATAGATGAAATTTTGATCAATATTTTACAAAAAAAGGTTGAAGAAATTAAACCAGAAATGTTGGCGATCTCTGTTCCCTTCCCAGGAAATTTGTATACATCGTTGCGGTGTGCACAATTTATAAAACAACAGTATCCCCACGTAAAAGTGTTGATGGGAGGTGGTTTTGCTAATACGGAATTACGGTCATTGTCGGATCCAAGAGTATTTGAATTTTATGATTTTATTACGTTGGATGATGGAGAAGCTCCACTCGAAAATTTGATCGGATACATCGATGGGCACAAAACAGTAAACGACCTTAAAAGAACTTTTTTACTAGAAAACGGTAAGGTGGTTTACAAAAATAACAAAGCGGTGAAGGATTACAAGCAAGGCGAAGTGGGCACGCCAGATTACAGCGATTTTTTGCTCGATCAATATATTTCAGCCATCGAAGTAGCCAATCCCATGCACCGCCTATGGAGCGATGGCAGGTGGAACAAACTTACCATGGCTCATGGTTGTTATTGGGGCAAATGTACTTTCTGCGATATTTCTTTAGACTACATTCAATTGTACGAACCCGTTTCAGCCTCACTCATCTGTGATAGGATGGAAGAACTGGTGGCGCAAACAGGCGAAAATGGTTTTCACTTTGTAGATGAAGCAGCCCCACCAGCATTGATGCGCGCTGTGTCGTTAGAAATTATCAGAAGAAAACTAGTGGTGAGTTGGTGGGCCAATATTAGGTTTGAAAAAAGTTTTACAAGAGATCTTTGCATGCTCTTAAAAGAGGCAGGCTGCATTGCAGTGAGCGGTGGTTTGGAAGTAGCTTCCGATCGATTGTTGGAGCTCATACAAAAAGGCATCACTGTAGCACAGGTAGCGAGAGTGAACAAACATTTTACCGAAGCCGGCATTATGGTACATGCATACTTGATGTACGGATTTCCCACACAAACTGCACAGGAAACTATCGACTCCTTAGATATGGTACGACAACTCTTTAAAGCCGGTGTTTTGCAATCAGCTTTCTGGCACCAGTTTGCCATGACGGCTCACAGTTCGGTAGGATTAAACCCTGAGAAATACAAAGTCATAAAAGATACGGATGTTATCGGCACATTTGCCAACAACGATATTGTGCACCACGACCCCACAGGCGCAGACCATGATGCTTTTGGGTACGGATTAAAAAAATCGCTGTTCAATTATATGCACCATATTGGTTTGGAAGAACCATTGCACAAATGGTTCGAATTCAAAATTCCTAAAACAACGGTTGATCCACAGTTCATAGAAAATGCATTGAATGATGATGAGCTACCTTCTGCCAAGCCCAATAGCAAAATAGTATGGTTGGGCAAAAAGCCCCACGTTGAATTTTTTACCCAATCTAAAAAAGGAATGCAAAGAGAAATGGCCACATTGAATTTTACCACCAAAACGCGTAGCTACAACATTCAAATATTGCGCTCACATGCCGAATGGTTATTACCCATGCTTGAAAACATGAGCATTGATCAGCCTCGTACGTTAACTTTAAAAGAAGTGATGGAAAGTTATGAAACGGCCGGACTAGAAGATTTTGAATTGTTTTGGGACAACAAGCCAATGAACGGAATGGCAAAAATAGGGTTGCTAAAAATTTAAATCACAGTATGGTGACAACAAAGCTTATTCAAATATTTTTAAGCCGAAGTGGCCAATTGCTGTAAATGCTGCACACCTTACCAACACACCTATACAACACCAAGTAATTAGTTTTCTCAGAGGTGCGTTTAAGCTAACACCTACGGCTAAACTGATGGGTGCACCCACCGTCATGGTGCCCAAAAAACCCAGTCCAATAATGCCGTATTTATTCCAAATACGGTAAGCTAATCCGTTCGTTTTTTTTGGTTTGGCTGGCGATGATTTTTTGAATCGATAAAAAAACACCCTTATTCTATCGCCCAGAAATGCAGCTACAAAAACACCAAACAGTCCACCCAATGTACTGGCGCCAAAAATAGTGAGAGGGTGAAGTTCAAATGCAAAACCTGCCGGTATTGCGGCATATACTTCGAATGTTGCAAGACCGGCAACTGTAAAAATTTCGAGCATGATAATTTTTTTGCGCTGTTCCCGCTTTTGTTTTTGAAATGGAATATTTAGTAACCTCTTACATTTTTTCCTTCAACATAATTCATGAATGCTTTGTTGCAAACTTTATTACCACCGGGGGTAGGATAGTTACCTGTAAAGTACCAGTCGCCTTTGTTTCCCGGACAAGCTACGTGTAAAGATTCAATTGTTTGGTAAATTACATCTACCGGTATTTGTATATCGTCTGGCGTGATGAGTTGCGCAATTTTTGCCGAAATCTGTTCCAGCGAAAAAGGCTTGTACACTTGACGTACCAAATTTTCTGTGTGTAACAAGTTGTTACGTTGCAGTTCTTTACACTTGGCAAGTAAGTCATCTAGCAAGCTTTCTTGATTGGTTTCTTTCAGTAATGCTACAGCAGCTTTAAATGCAATAAAATCACCCATCTTACTCATATCAATTCCATAACAATCTGGATAACGGATTTGCGGAGCAGATGATACAATGACGATACGTTTTGGCCTGAGTCTGCTGAGCATGCGAACAATACTTTCTCTCAATGTGGTTCCTCTTACAATACTATCATCTATTACAACCAATGTATCTATGTCTTTATTTACGGTACCGTAAGTGATATCGTACACATGTTGTACCATTTCATTGCGGCTACTGTCTTGTGTAATAAATGTACGCAGCTTAACATCTTTGATAGCAATTTTTTCGATGCGCACCCTTCGGTTTACCATCTCCGATAATTTTGCTTCATCATATTCTTTTCCCCAACTCAAGATGCGTTCTATTTTGATTTTGTTGAGATAATCTTCGGCACCTTTAATGAGACCATAAAAAGCAGTTTCGGCAGTATTGGGAATAAAAGAAAAAATAGTGTTTTTTAAGTCGTAGTCGATGTTTTTTAAGATGGTACTACTAAGGTTATGTCCCAGCGCAATTCTTTCTCTATAAATTTTTTCATCGCTTCCCCTACTAAAATAGATTCTTTCAAAACTACAGGCTTTTCTTTCCTGAGGTTCTACAATTTGTTCTATCCTAACGAGGCCATCGGGGTTAACCAATAAAGCGCAACCAGGCATCAATTCCTGAACTTCATTTTCTTCAAGGTTGAAGGCAGTACGAATGGCGGCTCTTTCGCTAGCACCCACCACTACTTCATCGTTAACATAATAATAGGCAGGTCTAATGCCGTGAGCATCTCTCATTAAAAAAGAATCGCCACTTCCCGTCATACCACCAAAATGGAATCCGCCATCAAACAGCGGCACCGCTTTTCTCAAAACAGCAGCAATATCAATTGCTCCGGGTGTGAGTTCGTCTGCTTTTACTAAAAAATGGTGAATGACTTCCATCATCGCTGCTAAATCGCTTTGGCTTTGAAATTCGCCTGGTGCAATATTGATGAGCCCAAATAATTCTTCTGTATTTACCAGGTTAAAGTTGCCTGCCAATGCCAGATTTCTTGCTGGGATGATATTTTTTTTGATGAATGGGTGACAGTATTCTAAGTTGTTTTTGCCTTGTGTTCCATAACGCAGGTGACCTATTAATATTTCGCCCATGATGCCCAAGTGGCCTTTCATCAAACCCGGATGATTTCTGATATCGGGCTGTTGCTTTTCTACTTCAACAATTTCTGCTCCGATTTTTGAAAATAAATCTGCAATGGGTTGGTTAGCATTGCTACGTAATCGGTACAAAAAGGGATATCCTGGTTCTGTATTTAATTTAACTGCAGCCACCCCCGCTCCGTCTTGTCCGCGGTTGTGTTGTTTTTCCATCAGAAGGTACAGCTTATTGAGGCCATACAAAACCGATTGATACTTTTGTTGATAATAACTGAATGGTTTCCTCAAACGAATGAAGGCTAAGCCGCATTCGTGTTTTATTTCGTCGCTCATGTTGTTTGATGCCGGTGTTGTACCAATGTTGAGTGAGCCGCAAAATTAGTTGATTACAACGGGCAAAAAAAATCCTCCATAACTGAAGGATCATAAATAAAGTAAAATGATGCATAAGGCTATAAACCACTGATGGTTAATCCTATTTGTAAGCTATTCATATTTGCTGCCACCCCATCTTTAAAAATACCAGTAAGGCCATACGCTCCAAATAAAGTAAAGTTGCCATATCCTACTCTGGCTGTAGCTGCTAGGCGGGTAGAGTTGAAGTAGTTTTTAGAAAGCACTTTGTCTGTTCTTGTGTTGATGCTATTACCAGAACTGTTTCGTAAGTTTTTACCCTTCGTATGTGCATTGAGAAGTGTTCCAAATTTTATACCCACCGCTGCCTTTAATGTTTTATTAGGCATTGAGGGGTTTTTGGTATAACGGAGTTCTAGCGGCGCTTCCAGAAATGCGGTAGTTACTTTGTATTTTTTGTAATTGTTGGTCGAATCTGTATTTATAAATGGTAAAACCGGATTGGTAGATCCGATATCTACATTCATTTTTTCAAAATAAATATTGCTCATGCCTATCCCAATGCCTGCAGCGATACTGAGCTGTTGATTACCTTTGAATGGCCTATCAAGCATGATGTACACGTTGGCGCTTCTTTGTAATCCACTTATTTTATTGGCAATACTATCTGGCGCACCTAGCCAGCTGTTGAACCCAATTTGAAACATAAAATGATCTGCTGCACGTTTACTAAGGTCATACTCTTTCTTCTTTTTAGGGATGGGTTCCAAACTTGTTGCTGGCGTTTGCTGCGCAAGGGTAGATAGGGTTGCGGTAAATGCCAGGATCATCACAAATAATTTTCTCATAATGTATTCTTGTGCGGCAAAAATAGCCGCGCCCTCGGTTAATGAAAGGTTAAATGATTGGGTTGTAAATATCAGCATACCAATTCAGTAGAACTGGCAACAGCATTTTATCTCCCTATTAATACAGTGCGCAAATGTACAGTATTAGCTTGTTTTTACCCTTCCTATCTAAAAAAAATATTGGAAAGAAATTTTTTGTGATTTTTTGTTTGATAATGAACTTAAACGCCTTATCCTTGTCTTTATTATCGCATATAACCGCCTTGTTTAGTTGTTTTTTAAACAAGGAATCTACTTTTTCTGCGCATTACTGTATCAAACACTTCTTCTACATTGCCCCATTCCAGAGCACCTTCTAATTAAACACCTCCCACTTACTAACTTAATTGAGCCCTCAAACTATGGTAGAGTTGATGGTAAGCATCCGTTGAATTTCTTCCGAAAATATCAAATAATAATATAGTCATTTTATAATAAGTACGACTCAGGAATATGAAAAAAATACACAATCCTAATGGTAGTCTTCCGGCTAATAATGTAAAACCTAGCCGTATCAACGATGATCATTTTTAATCAGTCAATGTACTCATCCGCTTATTTGCGGGCAAATATGAAAACCCCCATGGCGTGCGAACTCTAAAAGCATCAACAATTCAAATGAAGATCGTTTCTATGTCTTTGTTGATTTGATCAATTTATTTCTTTTGCATTTTGTTGTTTTCTTCAATATAGGTTTCGCTGTTGGCAAAACTTTTTTATGCAGATGAACAAAACATTTTATTTTCATGGTATGAAAAAAATTCTACTTGGCTTTATGTTGATGATTTGTTTGGAAGCAAAAGCGCAACAAAAAATAGATTATCTCTTCATTGGCACTTACACCAATGCAGGGAGTTATGGAGTGTATGTAGCCTCCTTTAACAGAACCAACGGTAAACTTACCTTGATAGATTCTGCCCAAGCATCTAATCCTTCTTTTTTAGCCGTTGCGCCCAATAAAAAAATGCTCTATGTGGTTAACGAAGATGCTGCCAATGCTTTACCCAAAGGCAAAGTGAGTAGTTACGCATTCGATCGTTCTACAGGCCATCTCCTTTTGATGAATCAACAAAAAACCATGGGCAATAACCCTTGTTTTATTAGCATCGACCAAACAGGCCAATGGATTTTTACCGGGAATTACAGTTCTGGTAATTTTTCGGTATTACCAGTAAACCCGGTAACAGGAAAAATTGATACGGCTACCATTACCATTCAACACAAAGGGAGCAGTGTAAACAAAGCGCGGCAAAACGAACCGCATGTGCACGCAACCGTATTGAGTAAAAACAATCGTTGGTTGTTGGTGCCAGATCTTGGAACCGATAAATTAATGGTATATCAATTTAATAGTAAGAAAGGCACGGTAACGGCTGGGGCACAACCCTTTGTTAAGAGTGTGCCAGGCAGCGGGCCAAGGCATGTTAGTTTTAGCCCATCGGGAAAATACCTTTACCTCATACAAGAACTTACTGGTACAATTGCAGCTTATCGGTTTTCTCCTAAAAAAGGAACATTGGAACTCGCACAACAAATTTCATCGGTACCAGATTCTTTTAAACGTTTTGCAGGTAGTGCCGATATTCATGTTTCGCCTGATGCAAAATTTTTATACGCTAGCAACAGAGGCGAATCTAACAGCATCGCCACATTTTCTATTAATCGTTCCAATGGGCTATTAACTAAAATGGCAGTTGATTCGGTACTTGGACTCACGCCCAGCAACTTCAGCATTCATCCCAAAGGTAAATATCTACTGGTGGCCAATCAAAACAGTGATGAAATAGTAGTGTTTGAAAGAAACACTACAACAGGGATGCTAACGGATACGGGTAACCGCTTAAAACTGAGTAAGCCGGTTTGTTTGCAATGGGTGCTTCCTTAAATCTAGATGTAGCAGTTAAAATCGTAATGAGCGTTTAAAAGCTATAATAGATTTCCAACTGCAAAGTATGGGTTAAAATAGGGGCATTAAAAAAGCGGTCACTCAAACCGCTTTTTAATAAAATCTTCTTTTACGAAATGGTAAACGACAGTTCATACTCTCCCCAATTCATTGTTACAACACCATTTTTATCGATGCTATATGTTAGCTTTTCAGAAAAGGTAGTTGCTTTTTTGGGAGTGGCCATGAAACGCATGGCATCGTCTGCTTCTTTGTAATCATAAGCTCCCCACTGTTGTGCGGTTTTGTTTAAAATCAATGTCCATTCTTCTTCACCGCTAATTATAAAAAAAGAGTATTTACCTGCTGGTAAATCTTTCTCGTTCACTTTTACTGCTTTATTAATTTCAAACACGGTTGATTCATTGGCTCCAGCGCGCCATATAACCCCGATTTTTGGCTCTAGATCTTTTCCTATAGTTCTGCCTTTTACAGACGGCTGTCCGAAAGCAATGCTAACTTCAGCTCCCGAAGCAATTACTTGGCTAACGGTTACTCTCGGACTAGCGGGTGCTTTTTTTTCTTGTGCAACTGCGGTACCTGATGTGAAGGCGAATCCGCCTAATAGCATCGAAAATGTGAATAGTTTTTTCATTTGTATTTGTTTTGTTTTAAAATTTCAAAGTATGGTTGGTTTAAAAAGTGCAAGCTAAAATTTATGAAGACTCATTAATAATCAATTACCTGTTCCACCATTTCGGGCAATGCTCTCCACTCATACTGCTGACCACGCAGCTGCGGCTCAAAGCCCGCATCTGTAATGGCTTCTTGTATGGTTTTACTCGTAAACCGGTGTGGCGCACCCGCAGCACTTACCACGTTTTCTTCAATCATAATGCTGCCAAAATCATTGGCGCCTCCCTTCAAACTAAGTTGTGCCACCTGCTTGCCTACAGTGAGCCAACTGGCCTGTATGTTTTTTACATTGGGTAGCATTATACGACTCATAGCAATCATGCGCAAGTATTCTTCCGGCGTGGTTAGGTTGTGAACTCCCCTAATGCGTGTTAGTAATGTATCTACATCCTGAAATGTCCAAGGTATAAATGCCAAAAACCCGTTAGCATCTGCTGGTTTACGGCTTTGCACTTCTCTAATTTTAGCCAGGTGTTCAAAGCGCTCTGTGATGGTTTCTACATGCCCAAACATCATTGTGGCACTGCTGGTAATATGCAGTTTGTGCGCTTCATGCATGATATCTAGCCATTCTTGTGCCCCACATTTTCCCTTGCTAATCAATCTTCTTACTCGGTCGGTTAATATCTCTGCGCCTGCGCCCGGTAAACTGTTCATGCCCGCCTCTTTCAATGCTAACAACACTTCTCGGTGCGTGCTTTTTTCCAATTTCGTAATATGAGCAATTTCTGGAGGCCCCAATGTGTGCAACTTAATATTGGGATAAAGGCTTTTGAGCTCTTTAAATAGTTTTACATAAAAAGAAAGTCCAAGTTCTGGATGATGCCCGCCCTGCAACAATAACTGATCGCCACCATATTTAATGGTTTCTTCAATTTTTTGTTTGTAAGTTTCAATATCGGTAATATAGGCTTCGGCGTGGCCAGGAATACGGTAGAAATTGCAGAACTTGCAATTAGCAATACAAACATTGGTGGTATTTACATTTCTATCGATCTGCCAGGTAACTTTGCCATGTGGCACTTGTATTTTTCTGAGTTCGTCTGCAACGTACATCAAATTTGACAGTGCAGCGTTTTCAAATAAAAAAACGCCTTCTTCTACAGATAGGAATTCAAATGCCAGTGCTTTCTTTAATAATTCTTGTAAGTTCATTTATAAATCAGGAATGTTTTTAAATAATGTATAATTGCTGCCATTGGTACAATAAACAACAAAATTACATCCATTCGGTTGTAAATTTCTATACTATTCTGCGAGCAAGATTGTTACTTTTCTTCATGGTGCTCCATTTAGCCGCCAAAACGCAAATATCTGCCCCCACTCAACCCGCTCAACTTTTAACCAGTTTCTCTTTTAAACAATTTAGTGGAGGGGTAATAGTGATCAGGGCTAAATTCGAAAATTTAGCAGACAGTCTCAATTTAATTTTAGACACAGGAAGCGGTGGCATCTCATTAGACAGCACTAGCTGTGTGGATCTGGGCATACCCACTACACCTACCGATACCACCATCTCTGGTATCGGAGGCAAAAGAAAGGTTCATTTCGTATTCAATAAAACCCTGCATTTTCCCGGACTAGATGTACCCCGACTCAATTTTCACATCAACAATTATGAAGTGTTGACCAGCGTATATGGAGAAAAAATTGATGGAATTATAGGGTATAGTTTTTTCAGCAGATACATTGTGCACATCAATTTTGATAGTCTACAAATAAGCGTTTATAAGCCTGGCTCGATGATATATCCGGAGGGGGGACATTTGCTCAAACCAGCTTTTAATGCAATTCCTATTCAATATTTGGAAATTAAAGATCGTAAGCAATTTTTCAATAACTTTTATTTTGATACAGGTGCGGGCCTCTGTTTCTTGATGAGTGAACGTTATGTTTCTGACAGCAATATCCTACTTAAAAAAAGAAAACCCCTCCTCACCCAAGCAGAGGGGATGGTGGGTAGGGTGCAGATGAGGCTCACGGTGATTAAACAACTGAAGATTGGTCCTTATAAGTTTAAAAACGTGCCTACCTATTTGTACAAAGATGACTTCAATGTTACAGCGTACCCGTTTACAGGGGGATTGATTGGAAATGAGTTGTTACGAAAATTTAATATGACGGTGAACTACTCGCAAAGAGAGATACACTTATTGCCCAACGGGCATTTTAACGAGCCATTCGATTATGCTTACACGGGCTTAGGTATCTATTTTATTGATGGTAACATAAAGGTAGAAGATGTGATACCTGCTTCTCCGGCCGATAAAGCTGGGTTTAAAGTAGGCGACGAAATATTTAGCGTGGGTAATAATTTGAGCAATAATATTCAACAATATAAAAATAAGTTGCTGGTGCCCAACCAGCGATTGATTGTGATAGTGAGGCGAAATGCAGTATTACTAAGGCTGGTTATTTACACAAAAAGCATTTTGTAATGGCTATTCATAAAATATTTTGATCAGCTATATTTTGCTTCGCTTAATTTTGCTTCATGATTCAGTTTGATAGGTTTGTTTTAGATAATGGTCTAAAAGTGTTGGTACACGAAGACAAGAGTACACCGATGGCGGTGTTGAATGTTATTTATGACGTTGGTGCAAAAGATGAAGATCCCGCCAAAACAGGTTTTGCCCATTTATTCGAACACTTGATGTTTGGTGGAAGCCTACATATTCCCGTGTACGACGAACCCTTGCAATTGGCTGGGGGCGAAAACAACGCTTTTACCACAAATGACCTTACCAACTATTATTGTCAACTCCCAGCCGAAAATATTGAATCAGCTTTTTGGCTAGAAAGCGACCGAATGTTGAGTCTTGCTTTTAGCAAAAAAAGTTTGGAAGTGCAGCGAAAAGTAGTGAGCGAGGAGTTTAAAGAACATTACATCAACAAACCTTACGGCGATGTTTGGCACAAACTGAGAGAGCTGGTGTACACCTCACATCCTTACCGCTGGATGACGATCGGCAAAGAGCTGAAACACATTGAAGATGTTACACTAGATGAGGTAAAAGCATTTTTCCATAAACACTACAATCCCTCCAATGCCATTTTGGTGGTGGCCGGAAATGTAGCATTACAACAAATAAAAGCGTTGAGTGAAAAATGGTTTGGTGATATTCCGTCTGGCGAAAAATATAACAGAAACCTGCCAGTGGAGCCCACCCAAACTGCACCTCGTTTTTTAGAAGTAAAAGCCAATGTACCCCTAGATGCCTTGTACAAATGCTGGCATATATACCCTAGAACAGATGATCGGTATTATACCGCCGATCTTATTTCAGATATTTTGGGTGGTGGGGGATCGTCTCGTTTGTTTCAAAGTTTGTTGAAAGAACAACAGTTGTTTAGTAACATCGAATGTTTTCAAATGGGCAGCACAGATGCAGGCATCATCGTAATTGAAGGAAAGCTGGTGAAAGGCGTTGATATCAAACAGGCAGAAGCCGCCATAAATATAGAGTTGAAGAAATTGCAGGAAGGAGGGATATCTGTAGCTGAACTTGAAAAAGTAAAAAACAAAACTGAAATTGCCATGGCTTTTGAAGACATGAGTGTAATGAACAGGGCCAGCAGCATTGCCATGTATGAATTACTGGGCGACGCCGACCTGATAAATACAGAGCTTGACAAATATCGTGCAGTTACCGCAGAAAGTATTGTTGAACTGAGCAGGATCATCTTTGATGAAAACAACTGCAGTACGATGCATTATTTATCTACAAATTAATTGTTTCAATGAATATACGAAAGCAGGCGCCACCCATCGTGGATGCAGTCAATTTTAAACTCCATCTCAAACCATACGAACATTTTACCCTAAATAATGGTGTGCCTGTTTACACCATAGATGCCGGAGCGCAAGAAGTAATGCAATTAGAAATGGTGTTTTATGCAGGCAACTGGTACGAACAACGGCAAGGCATAGCCGCCGCTGCCAATTTTATGCTAAAAGCGGGCACCACTACCAAAACTGCTTTTCAAATCAATGAATCGTTTGAATACTACGGCGCACACCTAAGCCGAACCTGTTACAATGAAACAGCCGTTATTGCGCTGCACACCCTCACCAAACACCTAGATGTACTATTGCCAGTAATTCATGAAATACTTACTAGCTCAGTATTCCCAGAGTTAGAATTAGATATCTATAAACAAAACAGCAAGCAACGACTCAGTGTAAACTTACAAAAACCAGAATTTGTTGCGAGTCGTTTGATAGACAGTTATGTGTACGGGGAGCAACATCCTTATGGTAAATATACCCATGAAGCCGATATAGATGCGTTACAAATAGAAGAGCTAAAAACGTTTTATAGTAAGTATTACCAACATGGGCAATGCGCCATTTTTGTGTCGGGCAAATTGCCCTCCAATTTGCAAACCGCATTGAACCAATTTTTTGGCGATCTGCCGCTCACAAAGCCCAGCATGTTGAATTCTATTATACCAATTATACCGGTTGAGCAAAAAAAATTTAGGATTGTAAATGATGAAAATGCAGTGCAAGGGGCAATAAGGCTTGCACAAAATTTTCCCAACAGACACCATCCTGATTTTAAAAAAGTAATAGTATTGAACAACTTATTTGGCGGCTTTTTTGGAAGCAGACTGATGAGTAATATCCGCGAAGAAAAAGGTTACACGTATGGCATTCACAGTTTTATTCAAAATCATTTGCAAGAATCTGCTTGGATGGTGAGCACAGAAGCTGGCAAAGATGTTTGCGAAGCCACCATAGCAGAAGTGTACAAAGAAATGGAGTTATTGAGAACAGAGCCCGTAGATGATGAAGAATTATTATTGGTTCAAAATTATATGATGGGAAGTATTCTCGGCGATTTAGACGGTCCTTTTCACATCATGGCCAAATGGAAAAATATGATTCTTAACAATTTGCCCGAAGATTATTTTTACCAATCGGTACAAGCTATTAAAGAAACCAATGCCACAGAAATGATGGAATTGGCCAATAAATACTTGCAGCCTGATGCCTTTTATGAGCTGGTAGTGTATTAATCCATTTTAATATAAGAAAGTTAAAGCGTAAGGCTAACCTCATCGCCTACATTAAAATCGGTTATCTTTAATACACTTTAATATTATTTAACCTCCTTATTTTAACCAATCATGAATATTCTGATCCGGCTTTTCATTACCGCCCTTGCAGCCTATGGTTTGTCAACTGTGTTAACAGGCGTGCACATTCCCGAATTCACTACTGCATTGATATTGTCATTTGTACTGGCACTTCTCAATACATTCCTCAAACCCATATTAGTGATACTCACCTTCCCCCTTACGTTGATCACCTTGGGGTTTTTTTTATTTGTCATCAACGCATTGATTATTTTACTAGCAGATAAGTTATTGGATGGGGTAAAAATAGATGGCTTTTGGTGGGCACTCTTATTTAGTTTGCTGTTGACACTCGTTTCTTCCTTTGCCCAATCGCTGCTCAGTAAAAAAGAATAAGTTGTGATTGTTTCTTTAAAATATAAAGTTGAAATTGCAGCATGCAATTTTTACAACGCAACTTGTCGTCTGATCAACTCAGAGAATTATACAAATCGATTCTGCTGCCCAGAATGATCGAAGAAAAAATGTTGGTACTGCTGCGCCAAGGAAAAATCAGCAAATGGTTTAGTGGCATTGGCCAAGAAGCAATTTCTGCCGGCGTTGTTGCTGCACTTGATGCAGATGAGTGGATATTGCCCCTGCACCGCAACCTAGCAGTATTTACCGGAAGAAATATGCCATTGAATAAATTATTTATGCAATGGCAGGGCAATAAAGAAGGCTACAGCAAAGGCCGCGAAAGAAGTTTTCATTTTGGAAGTGCCGAACACCACATCTGTGGAATGATCTCTCACCTTGGTCCACAACTGGCCATTGCAGACGGCATCGCATTGGCACACAAACTCCGCAAAGAAAATAAAGTAGCCGTTGCATTTAGTGGTGATGGTGGCACTAGCGAAGGTGATTTTCACGAAGCACTCAACACTGCCTCGGTGTGGGATTTGCCCGTTATTTTTGTGATTGAAAATAATGGGTATGGATTGAGCACACCAGTAAGTGAACAGTACCGGTGCAATAGTTTGGTTGATAAAGCTGCTGGCTATGGTATGGAAGCTGTGCAAATTGATGGCAATAATATTTTAACCGTGTATGATACCATTAAAGGTGTTCGTGATTATTGTATCAAAAACCAACGGCCTTACCTCATAGAGTGCATCACCTTTCGCATGCGCGGGCACGAAGAAGCCAGTGGCGTAAAATATGTGCCATCGCATTTGTTTGAAGAGTGGCAGCAAAAAGATCCCATCAGTAATTATGAAGCATGGCTACTCAACAAAAAAATAATGCAACCAGATGAAGTGGCTGTTATAAAAGCAGAGCATAAAAACTATATAGAATCTGAATTAAAAATTGCTTTTGAGGCCGATGCTATTTTGCCCAATACCCAAGAAGAAATAGCAGATGTATACGCGCCCCGCCTAATAGATTACATTCAGATAAGTACAGGTGCTGCTAAAACAGAAAAAAAATTCATCCACGCTATTTCGGATGCACTTTACCAGTCGATGGAAAAATATCCCAATTTTATTTTGATGGGCCAAGATATAGCCGAATACGGTGGTGCCTTTAAAGTAACTGAAGGATTTCTTGAAAAGTTTGGTAAAGAAAGGGTACGCAATACGCCGTTGTGTGAAAGTGCAATTGTGGGTGCTGCGCTGGGTCTGAGTTTAGAGCGATACAAAGCTATGATGGAAATGCAGTTTGCAGATTTTGTTACTGTGGGCTTTAACCAAATCATCAATAACCTCGCAAAAATCCACTATCGGTGGGGGCAAAACGCCGATGTGGTGATCAGGATGCCTACTGGAGGAGGTGTAGGGGCGGGACCCTTTCATAGCCAGAGCAACGAAGCTTGGTTTGTGCATACGCCAGGCTTAAAAGTACTGTATCCATCAACTCCGGAAGACGCCAAAGGGTTGCTGATTGCAGCCATCAACGATCCTAATCCGGTATTGTTTTTCGAACACAAAGCACTGTACAGAAGTGTAACAGGATTGGTGCCCGATGAATATTATGAAACGCCCATTGGCAAGGCTCGTCATGTGCAAGCAGGAGATGATATTTCTGTGATCACCTACGGTGCCGGGGTACATTGGGCTTTAGAGTATGCTAAAAACCATCAGGAAGTTTCGCTAGATATATTGGATCTCAGAACTTTACTGCCATTAGATTATACTGCTATTAGTGAAGCAGTTGGCAGAACAGGAAAACTATTAATCCTTCACGAAGATAATCTCAGTGGAGGAATTGGGGGTGAAATTGCAGCATGGGTGGCAGAGCATTGCTTTCACCTCTTAGATGCACCTGTAAAACGTTGCGCCAGCCTAGATACACCCATTCCTTTCAATATAGAGTTAGAAAAAAATTATATGGCTTACAGCAGATTGAACGAAGCCATTGATGATTTATTGGGCTATTAAATTATAGAGGATGTTTTTACTTCACACTTTACAAATAAGGTAGCAGCTGTTATTCGTTGCTTCTAGTAAGCAAAGGAATGGAGTGGTTGCTTGGCCTTCATTTTAGTTTTACTCCTAAACAGATAAATAAGGAATTTTTAAAACGCATTAGGGGTAGCATTGATGTTAACCCTATAACTGGCTAACCCATTAAATGACCCAAATAGATAAAACCGTAAAACGATTTATATGAAGGGTTCCATTTTATTAGTGATTTTTCCTTAAATAATATTAATTAACAATGATATATAAATAAAAAAATTAACGAATATTAAAATCTATTCACAAAACGTTTGTTGGTAAT
Source organism: Ferruginibacter sp. (assembly GCA_040882445.1). Classification (GTDB taxonomy): domain Bacteria; phylum Bacteroidota; class Bacteroidia; order Chitinophagales; family Chitinophagaceae; genus Ferruginibacter. Next base: position 45,508 of record JBBEBH010000072.1, read on the forward strand.
TTTTTAGCATTTCAACCGATCTTGTCCTATGAACTAAGCTTTAAAGGGGTGGTTGCCATTCAACATTTAAACAAAATTTAAAAAAAAACTTTAACAATTTCTTTACAAATGAAATTTTTGTTAATTTAGCTTTTATCAATCTAAGATTGGTGTAAACAAAAAAAATAATTATGAGAAAAAAACTGCTAGTAGGGCTATTTGCTCTCTTCTTTGTTGTGGGGGCACAAGCTCAAACAACTGTGTCGGGTAAGGTTACTGACGGTAATAATGGTGCACCATTAGTTGGTGTTACAGTTAAAGCCAAAGGAACTGCTGTTGCTTCGGTAACGGGCGACGATGGTACTTACAGTATCAGAGTAACTTCAAGTGTAAAAACATTGGTATTCTCGTATGTAGGATACAATGATGTAGAAGCACCTGTTAGAGGTACTTCTGTTGACGTTGCATTGAATTCTACTGTGTCTAATCTCAGTGAAGTAATTGTTACAGGTTTTGGTGGTGCTCAAATTAAAAGAGAAGTTACCGGTAACATTGCTCGTGTAAAAGGGAAAGACATTGAATACATGCCCACTCCAAGTGTGGATGCTGCTCTTCAAGGAAAAGCTGCAGGTGTATTTGTAAATAGCCAATCTGGTAAGTTGGGCCAGGCTGTAACAGTGCGTGTAAGAGGTAACTCTTCAATTAGTGCCAATAGCCAGCCATTATATGTATTAGATGGTATCCCAATGACTTCAAATAGTCAAAGTTCTTATGGTGGTGCTACCAACCCATTGGTAGATCTTAACCCGAACGATATTGAGTCTATTGAAGTTTTAAAAGACGCATCTGCCGGAGCTATTTTTGGTTCTCGTGCTGCTAATGGTGTTATTTTGATTACTACTAAAAAAGGACGTGCGGGTAAAACTCAGGTTACTTTTAACTATCAAACGGGTTCTGCAGAAGCAACAAAGCGTTTGCAAATGTTGAATTCTGAAGAATATGCCACTTTAATTTTAGAAGGTGCAAAATATCGCGATGATTTAGATGGTACTCCTATAAATGACCCAGACAGCTGGACTACCTATGTAAAACGTGATGTGATGGATTACTATAGTTATGGGGAGTGGTCTAAAGACCCTAAAAAGTCCTACGACTGGCAGGATGCTGTTTTTCAAAAAGCGCCTTATAGACAAGCTGATTTACAAGTTAGAGGTGGTACAGATAAAACCAAGTTTTTCTCTTCTTTCCAACACTTAGATCAAACAGGAACTATGGTTGGTAACGAATTGCAAAGAACAACGGGTAGATTAAATATTGATCAGAAAGTAAATGATTGGTTAGATATGGGGGTTTCTTTAAGTCTTTCTAGAACTTATAACAGACGATTACCAGATGATAACGCATTTTCTAATCCTTTACAAGCAATTGCATTGATGCCAATGAATCCATTTACCGATCCTAATACTGGTTTACCTTCAGGTACACCTCCTGGAGATGTAAATATTCCATTGTACTACAATCCAATTTTAACAGTGGATTATGCAAAGTATACCCAAGAAGTTTACAGAACATTTGGTAATGTTTATCTTAAAGCATATTTAGCAAAAGGATTAACATTCCAAACTGAGTTTGGTATGGATTACTTAAGTCAAAATGAGGAAGGATATTTTCAAACACAAACGGTAAGAAACCAAACAAGAGCCATTAGAGGCCTAGGTACCAATAGAGGTGCGTTTGTAACTAATTACAATACTCAATCATACTTAAATTATAGCACTGTTATAAAAAAGCACAATATTAGTGCTACTTTAGGTACCCAATATCAGCAGTCTCAAGCAAAGTATAACTTTACAGAAGGTACTGCATTTCCATCTGATTCATATCAAAAAATTGCAAGTGCAGCAACTATCTCAAGTGGTAGTTCTTCTCAAACTGATTTTAGATTCTTATCTTATTTCTTAAGAGCTAACTATTCATTCAATGAAAAATATATTGTTGCCGCCAGTGCACGTATAGATCAGTCGTCTCGATTTGGTAAAAATTCAAGATCAGGTTTCTTCCCAGCTGTTTCTGCTGGATGGATCATGAGCAATGAAAAGTTCTTACAAGACAGTAAAATCATCAGTTTCTTAAAGTTACGTGCTAGCTACGGTATAGTAGGTAATGCTGAAATAGGGAATTTTCCTCAGTTGGGTCTTTTTTCAGGAGACGCGGGTTATGCTGGTGCAGCAGGTCAACGTCCATCTCAACTTAGAAACGATGATTTGAAATGGGAAACCACCAAACAATTTGATATTGGTGTTGACTTTGGTATCTTAAAAAACAGAATCAGCGGTGAAATTGATTACTACATTAAAAAGACGGATGGATTATTGTTGAATGTAAATATTCCTGCAACAACTGGTTTCAATAGCCAAATTAGAAATGTGGGTAAATTAGAAAACAGTGGTTTTGAATTTGTTTTAAATACCCAAAACTTAATTGGTGCATTTAAGTGGAATACCAGTTTCAACATTGCTCGCAATATTGGTAAAGTAACTGATATACAAGGGCAAATTATTGAAGGTGGTATAAGTAATATGAATAGAGTAGAAGAAGGGTATGCTGTGGGGGCGTTTTACACGCCACAGTTTGCCGGTGTTGATCCAGCAAATGGTAATGCCTTGTTTTACTTAAATACCAAAAATGCAGATGGTTCTTTAAATAAAGGAACTACTAGTGTTTATTCTCAAGCTCAAAGAATTGTTGTAGGAGATCCAAACCCAGATTATATCTTAGGGTTTACCAATAATTTTTCTTACAAAGCATTTGATGCTACTATTTTCTTAAATGGAGTATTAGGCAATGAGAACAATATTTATGGTATGGGTAGATACTCATCTGCTAGTATGTTGTATGAAGATAATAATACCGCAGATCAGTTAAGAAGATGGCAGAAGCCTGGTGATATCACCGATATTCCTCAGGTACGTTTGTATAGAGTGAATGGTTCTCAGGCAAGTAGCCGTTACATTATAGACGGTTCTTATATTCGTTTAAGAACAGTTTCTTTGGGCTATACTTTTAAAGCAAAGCAATTGTCTAAGTTTAAAATCGAGCGTTTAAGATTCTATGTGTCGGCTCAAAACTTGTTAACGTTTACCAATTACACCTATTGGGATCCAGAAGTTAATGCCGATTCATTTGATTCAAACATTGCAAAAGGAAACGATTTTTATACATCACCTCAACCAAGAACTATTTTATTTGGTTTGAACGTAGGTTTTTAATTAATTAATACTAACTATCATGAAAATATTAATCAACCACATGAGTAATTACTTTAAAGCAGCATTGCTTATAGGTACCATTACCCTGGTAAGTTGCGAAAAAAGATTGGATGTAGTTCCAACAGCAAGTATAGCTGATAACCTTGCATTAAATACAGAAGGAGATGTATTGGTAACATTAATTGGTGCTTATGATGGTGCACAAAGTGCAGCAGCTTATGGGGGCGATATAATGGTACTGAACGACTTAATTGGTAATTCAACCAACATCAACTTCACCGGAACATTTGCAGGTTTATCGGATGCATATCAAACCCAAATGGTTTCCGACAATTCATTTGCAACCGGTACCTGGGCTGCTTGTTACAACACCATTAACCGTTGTAACAATGTTTTATCTGCAGTTTCCAAAGTAACTTCTTCAACCGCCAAAAAAAATTCGGTAGAAGGTGAAGCATTGATGCTTAGAGCTTCTATGTATTTTGAATTGGTAAGATTGTATGCGAAGGCTGTTGGAGACGGAGATTATGCTACTAACCCTGGTGTACCCTTGGTGTTAACACCAACTGGTAATGTTACTACAGCTAATTACCCAGCCAGAGCTACAGCAAAAGCAGTATATGATCAGGTAATTGCAGATTTAACTAAAGCCGAAACCTTGTTGCCTAATTCTAATGGGAACTTTGTAACCAAATGGGGCGCAGCTGCTCAGTTGAGCCGTGTGCATTTAATGGTAAAAGATTATCCTGCTGCTAGAGATGCTGCTAACAGAGTAATTACTGGCAGCGGAAAAAACTTAGCTGCTAATTTTGGTAGCAACTGGTTTACGTTTATTAATAACGCTGGCGGAACTCCCGGAGAATATTTATTCTCTTTAAAAGTAACTGCGCAAGACGGTACAAATTCTCAGAATACTTATTTTGGAAGAAACGTTGGTATAGCAGGTACTGCCGGTAGAAGTGATTGCAAAATCAAACTTGCTCATATTAATACGTACGAAACTGGCGACTTCAGAAAAGGATATTTCACCCTAAGTGGTGGTAATTACTATACTAATAAACATTTAGATCGTTTTGGAGATGTAGCTATTATCCGTTTGGCTGAAATGTTTCTTACACGTGCAGAATGTAATCAACGTTTAGGTACTTCCACTGGTGCTACACCTTTGGATGATATCAATAGAATTCGTACTAGAGTGGGTTTAGCTTCTTTAGTAGCTGTTTCTTTGGCAGATATTACTAAAGAGCGCTCTTTTGAGTTAGCGTTTGAAGGGCATGCTTTAATTGAAGCAAAGCGCCTACAGACTCCTTTTGGTGCATTATTATGGAATGATGCAAAATTAGTTTTACCAATTCCAAGAAGAGAAACTGACGTAAATAAAAACTTAGTTCAGAACGCAGGCTATTAACTGTTTGTGCCTATAAAAAAAGCCCCGGTCCATTTTATATGAACCGGGGTTTTTTATTACTTTAATGCGTTTAAAAACGAAACGGTAGAATATGATAGTTGATGCAGATTAGGTATTAACATAAGGTTGTTTACATTTTAGGCTAGAGGCACTAAACTAAAATATATAATACTTTATTTTGACACCGTTGTTTGGTGTTTTAACCAACAACATCAACCTCTCTTTGTTTTTAATTGCTGCATATTTATTGTAATTGAATTAATTTATACTGCCTCTAAGAAAAGGTACGATATTACAGAAGGCTACAAATCTTTCGCCAGTGCTGGTGGTTATCCCTACTATCA